>NZ_DIUM01000111.1 GCF_002423035.1 Thiocapsa sp. UBA6158 | reverse complement strand
TGGACCAATCGATGATCAAGGCCCCCCGATGCATGCTTGACAGGATGAGCCAGGAGCCCCCAACTAGCATCAGACCACCGAATAGAAAGACGAGGACGATCTGGTAGGGCAGCAGAGAAAAGACGATGTTCATCGCGCAGACTCACCGTACGTCCGACGGGTAACGGGTAGGAAATTCAACCGCCTCTGCGAGCCCAAGGTGGCGTCAGCATGAGAGGTTAGCGAGGACCAGAGGGCTGGTCAAGGCTCAACCGCAGGGCAATCGCATCAACCGCGGCTAATATTGGGAGGACCTGATGGAGCGTTCTGACTCGCGGTCCGTGGCGCCTCGAAGAGGAGCTTCGCCAAGTACTGCTCGTCCCAGCCCGCCTTGAGACGTTTGTTCTTGATGCCGAGTTTGGTGCTGTCGTTCTTCAGCCGCGACATGGCGATGTGGCGCAGCACCGCGAGGTTCTCGCGGGCCTGCGTCTCGCGCACGCGGCAGGCGTCCTCGCGCATGGCCACATCGAGGCGCCAATGCAGATTGTTTCCCACGTCCCAATGACCGCACACGGCGAGCCCGAAGTCGGCCACGCCGGTGCCGATGCTGCCGATGACAAAGTGCGTTTCGCGCGAGACCTTGCCGTCGCTCTCGCGCGTGGACTCGACCATGCCGATCAGGCTGGCCGGCGCACTGCTGTCGTGGCACGCACAGCGTCGCTCTCGCGCGTGGACTCGACCATGCCGATCAGGTTCATGCCTTTCCACAACGCGCTGCGCGGCACGCCGGACAGATCCCCGAGGGTGCGGTAGCGGCGCGTCTCGATCCGGCCGTGGCCGCGCTCGGCGGTGTCGAGCGCTTCGCTGTCGACCCCGGCGTTAGTCCTTGGCGTCGGCCTCGATGAAGGCCTCCTCCACCTCGGCAGCCAGGACGCCCTGGTTGCCTTTCAAGGCCAAGACGTCGTTCCCGCCTTGCTCGATAATCTGCTCGGCGATCTTGGTCTGACACCCCATCGCATCGATGGTGACGATGGCACCCTTGAGGATCAGCAGCCCGAGCAATTGGGGAATGGCCGTGATCGCGTTGGATTTGGCATCGGTGGCGACCTGCCCGAGCACCACCCGGTTGGCCGTCGCCCACGCGCTGATCAGATGCAGCGCCGCCAACCCCCTTGGCGCGGTTGTGGGAACGGCGCAGCGTCTTGCCGTCGATGGCGATGATCTCACCGGGGATCACCGTGCGGATCGACGCCGCCCACGCGCGGAAACACGCCTCGAACGCTTCGGGCGCCAGCAGCGAGAAGACGCGTCCGAAGGTATCGTGCGACGGGATACCGTTGGGCAACTCCAGGAATTGCCGAAACCAGGCCTCCTTCGCGCGGCCGAACTGTGCGATGGCCACCCAGCCGTCGGCGCCGGCGAGCGTCGCCGCAATGGCGAGGATCACCATGTCGAGCAGGTTGTGCCGGCGCCGCAACGCATCGCGCGGGTCTTCCAGCACGCTGAAGTGGCCCATGAGGGAGGAATCGGTTTCCGGCGTCGCCATCGTCGCAGCTCCATATCGCATAAAAATCTGCGTATTGTGGCTGCCATATGACACCATGTCTAAAAGTATATCTTAATTCTCTGATGCGATTGCCCTGGGCCATGATCCCTATCGAGCTGAAGGTGGTGGACTATGACCCAGACAACAATGTTGCCTACAACAACAGCGAGACCGGGGTGAAGATCACCTACTTTCCGGTGATTCACGCCCGCAAGGGCTTCATCGGCTACAAGCTGGAATGGCTAACGCCGAGTGGCGAAGCCCTGACGATGATCTACACGGGTGACACCAAGCCGGAGCGGCTCAGTGTCGATGCAGCGTTCAACAACGGTGACGGCGTCGACGTCTTCATCCATGAGATGGGCGCAGCTGCGCAGATCTGGGCCATGAAGAACACGAACGCCAGGACGCTACCCGATGAGCACAGCGCAGTTGTCCGGCAAATGCTCATGGTCCAGAACAGCTCCCATAGCCCCCAGGGCGCGTTCGGCTATGTCCTCAGTCAAATCAGCCCCTTGCCGCGTCTAACGGTGGCGACACACTTCCCGACATCCGACGACACCGTCGCCTGCGCAATGAAGAGCGTTCGGCAGCATGTGGATGTTGTCCAGGGTAACGATCATCCGTGGATGCGTGAAATTCCACCGAATAACAAAAGGCAAAGACGACGCAAGAGCCTGCCTCGGATTACCTGGTCCTTCGACCTCATGGTGATCTCGGTCACGCCGGAGCAGATCATCGAGAAAAAGGGCGTGGTCCCCGACATCGGCAATGTCGCAACCTATCAACCGCCCCCAGGTACCGTAGACGCCGATGGGAGCCCAATCCCGTATGGCTTCAACGCACCGAAATACGGCTATCTCGATGACAACGGCTTACCCGTCGGTGATCCCTACGCCCAGATCGACACCACGACAGAATATTGCCCTTGTGATGAGTACGGAAACTGCAATTACCGCGAAGATGGATATTGAGCTCTTTGCCCTGCCCGGCGATGATCACTTTGTCCTTTTGACGAGGCTCGATTAACCGCAGAAACGCAGAGAACGCAAGGCGCACGCAGAGATGCTGACGAAAACGCTGGCTGGTCTCTGCATTCTCTGCGCCTGCGGTTCGAATTTAGACCTCTGCGGTTTGAATTTAGAACTCCTGCCCGGGCGCTGGGAGCACTGCTCAGCTGCACGACGACCTTCACGATTTGCTGGTCAAATTCGAGGCCGGGCTCGGGAAGGCCGGAGGAGGTCCCAGTCCCGCATCGGCGCGGAAGCACCGTCTCAGGCGGGCGGTGGCGGCTTACCGATGTGCGGCGGGATGTGCTTGGTGTTCAAAGGGCACGGCTTGGCTTGGCTCCGATGGGTTAGGGTCCGCTAGCAGCCTGTCGGACTTTCCCGGTACCGGGCGGCATTGCCGCCCGGTAGACTAGGCGCAGCAGACTTGGGGGCCTGAGCCGATAAGCCACTTCCGTTCGATCAACCGCGACATCGATGATCTGTTGCCGCCCTCGGTGCAGGATTGGCTGCCCGAAGGTCACCTGGTGCGCTACGTGGTCGAGGTCGTGGAAGGGACTGGATCTGCGTGCGCTGGAACAGGCTTACTCCGGGCAGGGTAGCCTGCCCGATCACCCCGCCACCTTGCGCTCGCTGCTGATCTACGGCGACGCCACCGGCTGCTACTCCAGCCGCAAGATCGAGCGGGCGACCGATGATTCCCTAGCGTTTCGCTTCATTGCCGCCAACAGCCATCCCGACCACGATACCCTCTCGATCTTTCGGCGACGCTTCGCCAAGGCGTTCGAGGGAGCCTTTGTCCAGGTGCTCCAAGTCGCCCGCGAGAACCAGCTCAGCCGCTTCGGCACGGTCAGCCTGGACGGCACCAAGATCCACGCCAATGCCGGCTGCCACAGCGCCCTGTCCTACGGGCACGCCGAGGCGATCGAGGCGCACCTCAAAGGCGAGGTCCAAGAGCTGTTGGCGTTGGCCGAGGAGGCCGACGCCGCCAACAGTCCCGACGGCATGAGTCTGCCCGAGGAGATCAACCGGACGGAACAGCTCTTGGCCGATGCCGGCGACTTCAGCGAGGCCATCGTGACGGCCTGCGAGAGCACCGGCATCGAGCCGGCGATCGCGATCAAACGCGACGAACACCATCCGCATTGGTCGGAGCACTTCGAGAGCCCCGAAGCCCCGCCCGCCGAGGCGCCCCCGCTTGAACGCATGGCCCACCGGCTGAAGACCCCCAAAGGGCGGGCGACCTACGCCTTGCGCAAGCAAACCGTCGAGCCGGTCTTCGGCATCCTCAAATCCGTGATGGGGTTTCGTCAGTTTCTCACCCGCGGTTTGGACAATGTTCAGAACGAGTGGATCCTGGTGTGCTTGGCGTTGAACTTCAAACGCATGGCCGTCTTGCGCCCGCAGTAAGGGACATCGCGAGAACACCCTCGCTTTTCGCCTAAAATCGTCTCTTTTACGCAACGAACGGCTCTTCGGAGCCTCGATGCCAGCACCCCAGTGGTCAAGTCCGACACGCCACTAGCACCCGAGCCCAGCCTCGGTGCGCTGGCCTGGCGTGCCGAGCGCCTCGAAATAGGCTTCGATGCGCGTCTCGCCGCGTGCATAACGCGCATGCCAGCCAGCCGGAACCGGCATGGCCTCGTAGAGCTGCTTGCGCTCGGACTCCAGCAGTCGCCGTGGCCGGCCCATGACATCGGCGGCACAGTAGAGGCGTCTGCCGCTCGCCTCGCTGAGCGCGCGCAACCAGTCCGTACCGCTGGAGCCGCGCATCAAGTGATGGTCGAGGATCACGACCCTCACATGCTCGGCCAGACGCAGCGCATTGCGCCGGGCGCACGCCCGCTCGGCCGCACTCAGCCGCCCGAGATACAGGGGTGGCCCGGCGGCCAAAACGATCGTCGGTCGCCAGTCGAGGATGCGATCCACCGTGGTGTCGTCCAGGAGCTGGATGTCGGAAGCATGCACGAAGACCTGAGCACCGCTGCTCACGCGTGTCATCATGACCGAGCCGAGCGCACCCTTGGGCGTGCCATGCGGAACCGCCTGCGAGAAGGCCAACGGCCCATCCGCGCGGCCTTCCGCCACGCGCAGGCCATCGCCGAACAGCGTCACCAGATCGCCCCGACGCTCGCGCATGCGCGGCGTGAGGTCCTCGGCACTCTTGCTCCAACAGCGCAGATTGCGACAGCGACTTGGCAGGTCGCGCATCGACAGCTGATACGGATTGGCGTCCATGAGTGGGATGTGATCACCATGGAAATGGCTGATCACCACATCGGTGGCTTCATTGAACGCACGCCGGATTCTCCCCCGGATGGTCCGCCCAACGCCGATCTGCAGAGGATGCGGAAGCAACCCATCGCGCCAGTCACCCAGCGCGATCCCGGGGTCGATCAGGATGCACCGAGTGGCGGTCGTCACCAAACAGCATAGGCTTCGGACACCCAGTGATTCAGCGCCGATGATCTCGATGGTGGCCATGTGATACGCCAGATGAAGAATCCTGACCCGCGCGTGAATGCACGGCTGGGCTGGAGTCACGCTTCAATCGAAATCGATTCGGAAGGATAGCGTGATCGCCGAGAGCGCGCAGGTCGAGGAGATGGATGGCCATGTCTATTTTCCGATTGCATCGGTTCGGCAGGATCTGCTGCGGCCGAGCGACCGGCGCAGCGTCTGCCCCAAGACGGGTCAGGCGCACTCTTTTCATAGCGTGGTCGGTGACGACTGCAACGTCAACGCCGCCTGGCGCTATCCCGACCCGAAACCATCCGCCGCGCGCATCGCGGACCATATTGCCTTCTGGCGCGGGGTCGAGGTGGTGCATTGAGCGATTACAGCGGAATCCGGTCGAAGCGCGTGGCCCGCCGGTGAGCGGCTGCCGGTCCCGCGAGACCCGCGCGCATCATCCAGACCGTCTGCCACTCCGCCTCCCGGGCCGCGTCGAGCTCCTCGCGCACATCCGACAGGAACAGGATGCGCTGGGGCGGGACGCCGATGGCCTCGGCGATACGCCGGTAGGAGTCGGCCGCGCGCTTGTGTCCGATGCGGGTGTCGAAATAACCGGACAACAGCGGCGTCAGGTCGCCGGCGACGGTGTGGCCGTAGATCAGCCGCTGCGCGTGGACCGAGCCCGACGAATAGATGTAGAGCCGTAACCCCCGCGCGTGCCAGTTCCGCATCGCCGGGGCCACGTCCGCATACAGGGGCGTCATCAGCTCGCCGTTGCGGTATCCCTCCTCCCAGATCAGCTCCTGCAAGTCCTTCAGCGGCGTCACCTTCTGGTCACGCTCCATCCAGTGGCACATGCGCACCACCACCGCCTCGTCGTTCCACACGCCGCCCGCATCCCGCGCCTCGTCCATGATCGCCGCAACCTCGGGCTCGTTGCGGTGCCGACGGACGTAGTTCGGCAGGCGTTCGCGGGCGTGGGGGTACAGCACCTCGGTCGCGAAGGCGACCGAGGTGGTCGTACCCTCGATGTCCAGCACCACGGCATCAACCGTCATCATGTCTGCTCAATACTGTCGATGGAGATTCACGGAGAGTCCGGAGTGTCAAGCCAATTCAGGCTGCGCTCGTCACATCCGGGGAAATAGAGGGCGCTCCACCATTCACTCGCACTGACCGATCAATGGAGCCAAGGCACAGGCCACCAAACCGGCCATCAGGTTCAGCGGCAAACCGATCCTCACGTCATCGCCGACGCAATGGCCACCCGACCCCATGACCATCGGATGGGTCCGATATCCAATCGGTGTCACGCAGCTCGCCGATACCCATCGCCTCGTCTGCATCGAGCGCGATGACGTTCAGCCATGTCCGTCTTCAGGCAACCGCGGATGTGGCCGCCACTTGCTGATACAGGTGTCATCAATCTTCCAACCATTGCTCCCTGATCGCGAGGATCTCCGGCATGATGTCGAGGAACGCGGTCACCAGCTCGGGATCGAAGTGGGCGCCGCTTTCCGCGCGCAGCAGATCAAGGGCCTCGTCGACCGCCCAAGGCTCTTTGTACGGGCGTCGGGTCGTCAGGGCATCGAACACGTCGGCGATGGCGACGATGCGTCCATCGATCGGGATTTCCGTGCCGCTCAGACCCTTGGGATACCCGGTGCCGTCCCATTTCTCGTGGTGGCTGAGGGCAATGCTGGCGGCCAGATCGAACAGGGGGCTGCTCGGCTTTTGCGAGCCGATGATGCGGGCGCCGATCTCGGCATGGGTGCGCATCACCACCATCTCGTCGTCATCGAGCCGGCCAGGCTTGCGTAGGATGGCGTCCGGGATGCCGATCTTGCCCACGTCGTGCATGGGTGCGGCACTGAGCAGCAGCTCGGCGGCCTCGTCGGGCCAGCCGGTCGCCTGGGCCAGGGACTGCGAGTAATGCGACATGCGGATGACATGCAGGCCGGTCTCGTTGTCCTTGAACTCGGCGGCACGCCCGAGCATCTGCAACGTCTGCAGACGTGACTGGATCAGGTCGTCGTGCAGCCTTTCCGCGGCCCTGGCCAACTCCTCCTTCTGCTGTGACAGCGCCAGGTGGGTCTTCACCCGCGCCTTCACCACCGCCGCCCGCACCGGCTTGGCGATGTAGTCCACGGCGCCCAGCTCGAAGCCCGCGCTTTCGTCGGATTCCTCGGCCTTGGCGGTGCAGAAGATCACCGGGATGTCGCGGTAACGTGGGTCGGCCTTCAGTTGCCGGCAGACCTCGTATCCATCCATGCTGGGCATCATCACGTCCAGGAGGATCAGGTCTGGCCGCTGCTTCTCGACGGTGGCCAGGGCGTCGGCGCCCGACTTGGCGAAGCTCAATGCATGCTCGCCCTTGAGGATCTGTCGCAGCAGGTTCAGGTTGGCCGGCTCGTCGTCGACGAGCAGGATTCGCGCGTTGGGCATCTTCATTCCTTCAACATCAGCTCATGTTTCAGAGCACGTGCGAGCTCGGCGGCCTGCTCCAGCTCGAAGCTGTCCAGTGCGTCCTCCAAGGGTTGGAAGTGCTCCGGCTCCAACAGCTCGCGCAGTGCATCGGTCGCCTCGTCGTCCAGGTCCGATTGATCGAGTGCCGCAAGCAGCCGATCGAGCGCGTTCAAGGCCGCCGGCACGTCGATGCCAGGGGCCGTGGCCGCCGCGCGATCCTCGAGCGCCTGGTCGAGATCGTCACCGGCCTCGATCAACAGGTTCAGGTCCGCCTCGAAGTCCTGCATGGCGTCGTCCAGCGCAGTGATGTGCGCGGACTCGGGAAGCCCTCCGGCCTTGAACACCTGTTCCAGTGCGTTGCCCAGCGTCGCCAAGCGCTGAATACCGAGGTTGCCCGCCACGCCCTTGAAGGCATGGAGCAGCTCCACGCCCGGCACGGGATCACCAGCGTCCACGATGGCCTGAACACGCGCCACGCAATCGCCGTAATCGCGTCCGAAACGCAGCAGCGCCTTGCGATAGACGTGGGCATCGAGCCAAAGTGCGAGGCCGGCCTGGGCATCGATTAGCGCGAAGGGCAGTTGCTCGATCCCCGTCGGTTGCGACGACGCCTCGGGCTTCGGCGCGGCCTCGTAGGACGGGAAGAACCGGGCGATCTTGTTGTAAAGATCGGCAAAATCAATCGGCTTCCAGGCGAATTCATCGGCACCGGCGTCCATGCACCGTTGCTGATCCTCCTCGAGGATGCTGGCGCTGAGGACCACGATGGGGATGTGGCCACCTTGTTCAGACTCTAGTCGCCGGATTGCGCGCGTGGCGTCCAGGCCATCCATGACGGGCATATGCACATCCATGAGGATCAGGTCGAATCCGCCCTGTTGGAACTGCTCGAGTCCTTCCCGACCATGGTTGGCGATGCTGATCTCGTGTCGGCGCTGACCGAGACGGACGGTGATCAATTCCTGGTTGAGCGGATTGTCCTCGATCAGCAGGATCTTCAGCGGCCGCGTCCAGAGTCCTTCCGCGCTCTGTCTCTGCGCGCTCGACTCACATTCGCCCTCGGCGAGCGGCAGCGTCACCACGAACTGGAAGTTGCTCCCAACGCCTTCCTCGCTCTCCACCCAGATGGTCCCGCCGAGGGTCTCGACGATGGCCTTGCTGATCGCGGTGCCCAGCCCCGTTCCCCCGAAGCGTCGCGTGGTGGAGGCGTCGGCTTGCGAGAAGCGCTCGAAGATCTTGCCAAGGTTGTCCCGGCGGATGCCGATGCCCGTATCGATGACGCAGAAGTGCCAGTCCTGGTCACCTTGGCCGGGTTTGATCTCCAGGGTGATACTGCCGCGCTCGGTGAACTTCACGGCGTTGCCCAGCAGGTTCACCAGCACCTGGCGCAGTCGGCTGGGGTCCCCGCGCACGCAGCTCGGCAGGTCATCCGACAGCCGCAGGTGCAGCTGCAGCCCCTTGCGCTGCGCAGTCACCATGACCAACTGCACGACATCCTGGGCGAGGGCCAGCGGATTGAACGGCACCCGCTCGATGGTCATCTTGCCGGCCTCGAGCCTAGAGACATCCAGGATGTCGTTCAGGATGCTCATCAGCGACTTGGCCGAGGTGGTGACCGAGCGCATGAGCTTGGCCTGTTGGACGTCGAGCTTGGTCTCCATCAAGAGCTCCGACATGCCGATGATGGCGTTCATCGGGGTGCGGATCTCGTGGCTCATGTTGGCCAGGAAGGTGGATTTGGCATGGCTCGCCTGCTCCGCGGCCTCCTTGGCCGCGCGCAATGCATCCATCAGGCGCACCTGGTCGGTGATGTCCTGCAGTGTGCCGAGCACCCGCTGTGGCGTGCCGTCGGCGGCACAGAAGAGCTGGGCCACGGCGCGGATGACCCGCTCCTCCTGGTCGGCACGGATGATCCGGTAGTGCAGCGAGCAACGCGGCTCCTCCTGGCTCAATCCGGTGATGGCGTCGAGCACCGCGGCGCGGTCGTCCGCGTGCGCCAGCTCGTGGATGCTGTCGCGCGTGGGGATGAGCTGCTCTTCGGAGAGGCCAAAGATCTCATAGACCTTCGGCGACCAGGTCACGGCGTCAGTTGCCCGGTCCCAATCCCAACTGCCGATCGAGGCGATGCACTGCGCGGTCTCCAGGCTGGCGCGACTGTACTCGAGATCGCGGGTGCGGTCTCGGACCTTGGCCTCGAGCTCCTCGTTGAGCTGCTCCATGCGCCGCGTGTAGAGCCGGGCGTCGGTCACGTCGCGCGTGGTGAACAGGATCCCCAACCGGCTGCCGTCCTCGGCGATGACGTGGGTGATGCGGTTCTCGAAGACACCGTCAGCCTTGCCAGGCAGGCCGTTGACCTCCCAGACGCTGTCGTCGGCGGTCTCGATCGATGTCGCCCCGGGCGGGAGCAGCGGCAGGCGCTCCTGCAAGACCTCGACTGGTCGCCCCAGCACCTCGGCCTTGCTGACGCCGAAGAGTGACGCGGCGGCCGGGTTGAACAAGGCGACTCGCAGCTCGCCGTTCAAGGCCAGGATCCCAAGATGCCTGGACGAATCCAGGATGCTATTCAGAAAGGTGCTCTGCTCGAGGACCTGCAGCTCGGCACGCTTGAGCGCGGTCACGTCCTTACGACTGATCAGCACGCCGGCCAGCTCGCCCTGCAGACGCCGCGCGGTGACCAGGAACCAGCGGGTCTCCCACGCCAGCGGGTCCCGCACCTCCAGTTGGACCTGGTCCTCGGCGCCGTCCTGCACGCGCTGAACGCGCTCGGCGAAGGTTTGCCCGCCGAGCGCCGGGTCGTCGGCCTCGGTGATCAGCCGATAGAGATCGTGCTCGAGCCAGGCCGATGCCTTGCCGCGGCCGGGGTCCTTGAAGGTCTCGTAGGCCAGCCAGGCCTCGTTCACCAGCAGGATCTGGCCGTCGCCGTCGGCGACCAAGAAATGGGTGTCGGCGCCTTGGGTGATGGCCTGCAGCAGGCTGGCCGTCAGCTCGTGCTGCTGACGCAGGCGGGAGGCCTGCTGAATGGCCTGACGTTCGGCGGTGATGTCCGTCCACAATCCGACCCGCTCCGGCGTGCCATCATCGCCGTCTTGCTGGCCGGTGTCGCGCATCCAGACCTCGGTGCCATCGGCCTTGCGGATGCGGAATTGGACGCTGTAGCGGCCGTCCTGTTCGAGCTGATTGGCGATCAGGCGGTCGGCGCGCTTACGATCGGCCGGCAGGATCAGGTCGTCCAGCGTCAGCGCCTCGGCACCCGCGAAGCGCTCCGCCGGGTAGCCGGTCAGGGTCTCGATGCCGCCCGCGATGCCAAGCCGACCGTCGGCGGACAGCCGATAGTGCAGGAAGGGGCCGAAGGCCTTGCCGAGCAGGCTCGCCGACGGCGCTGGGATGGAATCGCTCGCGGTCACCATTATGCCATCCGTCCGCTTGAGCTAGAGCCAGGCGCTCAGCTGGTCGCGCAACTGCCGGGCGACGAACACCTGCTCGTCCGACCAGCCGCGGGAGAAGCCGCGACGCACCTGCACCCAGCGCTCGAAGGACTTGCGCGGCGAGATCTGCACGCCCTCGCCACTCGCCTCCATCGGCTTTTCGGGGTTGCCCGCCCAGGCCACCTCGCTGACCTCCTCGGGCCGGAACAGATAGAGGTACAGATGGCCGCTAGCCAGTTGCTTGGCCCGCACCGAAAGACAGAGTAGCCCCCGGAAGGGGGCATGCTCTGGCGCCGCGTCCCAGGCTCCGGCGATGTGATCCGTGGAGTAGAGTGTGTCGCTCATCGCTCGGCTGCACCAATGGTGCACGCCCGTGAGCATCTCGGCGGGGGGCGCATCGGCACCGAGCGGCGTGATCTGGTCGCCGATCGCCACGGCGCCGCTCGTCACGCCGAACAGCTTGGACAGGATCTGGAACTGGCTGGCGAGGCTGTCGGCGATGGACCCGCCCCGCGCGAGCTGCGCGCGCACGGGCTCCAGCCGCGCGCTCAGTGTCTCCAGCAGGCTGCGCTCGATGGAGCGCCGATGGCTGAGCAGGGCTTCGACATAGGCATCGACCAGTGCCTTGCAGCGCTGGCGGGCCTCGAGCGGGATCCAGCGAGGCTCTGGGTTGTGACAGGCCACCAGACCCCAGAGCTTGCCCTCCACCATGACCGAGGTGGAGAACGAGGAGGCCACGTTCATATTCGATAGGTACTCGACATGCATCGGCGAGACCGAGCGCAGGTCCGACCAAGTGAGGTCCAGCGCGGTGCTCTCACCCTGCAGAGCCTGGATCGGCACGGGCGCGGCGGTAACGTCCGGGATATGCCGGTAGGGCGTCTGGGCGTAGAGCTTGCGGGCGATCGCCGGGATATCAGTCGCCGGAAAGCGCAGGCTCAGATAGGTGCCGGGCGAGTGGCGAACGCGCTCGGCCAGCACCACACCCGACCAGTCCGGGGTGAATTGATACAGCATCACCCGATCGTAGCCGGTCACGCCGCTGATGGCCTCCACCAGGCTCTGTTGCACCCGCTCCAACCCGGCGCTGTCCAGCGGCGCTTGCCAGGCGGCGAGCTGAAAGCACTCGGGGTCGTTCTCGGGATCGAGCGAGGTCTCGAGCTCCAGCAGCCAGCCATCGCTGGTCGGCGAGATCAGCACGTCGAGCTCACCGAGACCCAAATCGAGCGCGCGCGGCAGATGGACCCGTTTCCCGGCGCCCTTCGGCAGCTCGCCCAGATCGGGCAGGTTCATCTCCAGCCAGTCGCGCCCATCGGCGCCGAGCAGCTCATCGGGGGCCTCGCCGAGCAGCTCAGCGCTGTTGGCGCTGACGTAACGGAAGGTCATGTCCTGCTTGGCGAGAAACAACAACACGCCATTGGCCTGGATCTGGCCCGAATTGGCCAGCCGCTCATGCTCGCAGTCGGCGATGGTGACAGTGTTCATGGTGGTGGACGAAGGAACCTTGTTTCAACGATGGTGAGGGGACTCTCCGAATTCCGGGAACAGTTTACGCAATTCCGCTCTCACGCGCCGAAGAGGTCGCCGGTGTCACGATCAATCGGCGATCGGCGTCGAGGCGCCTCGTTGGAACCGGCCAGGTCGTGGTCCAAGGCATCATGCGGCGTGACCATGGCGTCTCGGTCGCCCAGGGGGTTAGCCCGATCTAAAAGGCAGGGGTCACCATTTGTTGCGGCCTGGCAAGGCCGCGTTATCTTGCAGGTGCGAAGCCTGTCCGGGTAACCGCTAGCCACGGACCTGGAATCGAGACTTGCAGTTGGACCGGTAACGGACCGATTGATGCGTAGTCAGGAGAGGAGGCGAGGTGCAAGGGTAACAGGTGATGCTGACCTTGAAGGCGTAGAGCTCCGAAAAGACCGACGTTGGGAGCGGCCGATGGTTTAAATGGGCCAGCAGGCAACAGCGCTGTCTGCACCATGGCGAGTGCGCAGCGACCCCCCGGAGTCTCAGGCCGTGTCGAGCCTCACATCGAGATAGCGCGGTAACCAGGGAGATCCGACAGTCGGCGCCGAAGGATCGGCGCACCCGCGAACAAGCGTCGAAAGCGAGGAAGCGGGCGGAGGCTGTCGGAAGTCGGAGCCACCCATAGGAGCACGGATCTGCGGTAATGCGCGGGGAGCAAAGGGGTGGCGGTTTGGGATCACGAGTCGGGGAAACATGGCGGTGGGGCTGCTCCGTTGGAAGTAGACACCCGGCCCCTGGCTCCT
>NZ_DIUM01000133.1 GCF_002423035.1 Thiocapsa sp. UBA6158 | reverse complement strand
GGCACGTCCCCATCGCGCTGAAGATCGCCCCCGACCTCGACGACGCCCAACTCACCAACATTGCCGATGCCTTGCGCCGTCATCGCATAATGACACGGGCGTCACGCCGCCCCATTCCACCACCACGCCGGCATCCTGACCGACGACCCCGGCCACCCCCACGACCTTACCGGCCTGATGGAGGCGGTGTTGACCCGCGTCCAGGCCCCGGTGCCCGCCGATCTCCGCCGCTGGCTGCAACGCGAGTTCTTCCCGTTCCACTTGCAGCGCTACAGCAAAAGCCGCCGCAAGGCGCCGATCTACTGGCCGCTCGCCACGTCATCCGGCAGCTACACGCTCTGGCTCTATTACCCCAGCCTGACCAGCCAGACGCTCTACACCGCGGTCAACGACTTCGTGGAACCCAAGCTGAAACAGGTCACGCAGCAGGCGACCACGCTCCGCACTAAGGCCAGCGCCCGCACTCGAGACGAAGACAGAACGCTCGAAACCCTGCTGACCCTGGAAGCGGAGTTGATCGAACTGCGCGACACAATGCTGCGGATCGCGCCGGACTATCATCCGAACCACGATGACGGCGTGCAGATCACCGCCGCGCCGCTCTGGCCGCTGTTCCGCCACAAGCCGTGGCAGAAGCTGCTGAAAGACACCTGGGCAAAGCTGGAAAACGGTGACTACGACTGGGCCCACCTCGCCATGGCCTATTGGCCCGACGAGGTGCGGGAAAAGTGCAAGACCGACAAATCCCTCGCCATCGCCCATGATCTGGAACAGCTTTACATCGAACCCCCGGCCAAGCCCGCCAAGCCCCGCGGCCGCAAGAAGGGGGCCGCCGCATGAGCATCGCGGCCTTCATCCGGGAAGACATCTTCCGTGACCGCCTGAAGAAAGCCTCGGCCCTGGTCGTCTACGATCCGGATCGCCGCTACCGGGACATCTGCTCGGCCATGGAGGATGACGCGACCGCGGTCGTCGATGCCAGCGAAAGTAGCATCGAGGCCCGAGAGGCCGCGATGCTCGCCTTCGCCTCCCTGGGGCGGCCGAACCATCCCCAGTTTCTGCTGGTCTATGTCCCCACGACGCCGCCTTTGACCGATGAGGCGCGACAGACCGACCCCTTCGCCGTTTACGTCGCCTGTGGCGCCCAGTTCCCCAGCGGCGATGGTGACGGGTTCGAAAGCCTGTGCCGCAAAGCCAAGCCCGACCACGCCACGGAACTCCTCCGTTTGTTCGCCGAGAATCCGTCTCCGTCCTTCGCGCTGATCGACAATATCGGCGGGGGCCTGTCCTGGCCGACATTGCGGACCTGCCTGAACGTCGAATCGGCGCGGGAAATCATCCTCGCGCTGCTGGCCCCCACGCCCCGGCAAGCCGAGCAGTTGAAGACGCAAGAAGGATGGGTGCCCGAGGCGAAGGCGCTGCTGGATCGTTCGCTCGGCCTGAAGCTGATGACCCGGGGCAAGACGCTGACCCCGATCGCGGATGAGTTGTGGCGGTTCCTGCTGTTCAGTGAGTTCGCGTTCAGTTTGCCCACCGGCTTGCCCGCCGCCCTATCCAACGTGCCCCGCGCGCCGGATGTGGCGCGACCGACGATCGAGATGCTGTGCGACAAGCTGCGCGGCGATCCGGCGACGCGGAGCGAATACATCACGCGCGCCGAGGTGGTCGAAGGCGAATTGCGTCTGGCCGAAAGTTGCACGGCGCTGGTCGACCTCGGGAATCGCGGCACGTTCCCGTTTGAGGAGCGGACGTCCCTGGCCGCCGCCGTGAAGGCGTTGCTGACCGAGGATATCGACGGCGCGCGGGTCGTCGTCGCGCGCCACGGCGGATCGGTGTGGGTCGGCAAGGGAGAGAGCCAGGCGCAATGGGGGCTGGTCGAGGCCGGGTTGCATCTGGTGGAGGCGAGCGAGGATGCCGATCGCCAGATCGTGGAGAACAGCCGCGGGTTGGACGCTCTGATCGGGTTCTATGCAGCCTCGCTGCGGGAGGTGGATCGACTACAGCGGGAGTTCGAGCAGGCGGTCGGCGATTACGTCCCGGTTGATACGTCGCTGTCCGATGCGGTCGATTATTGCCGCCGGCGGTATGCGCGGCTGGTGGAGAAGGTGCAGTCCTTGTTCACCCGGCATTTTGAGGCCACGGGATGGCCTCCGCCGGGTCGTCTGTCGAATGCTGATGTGTTTGACACGATCGTCGCTCCGATGTTGCAGGAGAGCGGGCGGAGGGTGGCGTTCATCATGGTGGACGCGCTGCGCTATGAGCTCGGCGTGACGCTGCACCGGCAGCTTGCGGAAACCGAGCAGGCCGAGATCCGGGTTGCCTGTGCTCAGCTTCCGAGCGTGACGCCAGTTGGCATGGCCTCCCTGCTGCCGAGCGCGGGGGGCGGGTTGCGGGTGATGCGGGACGGGGATGGGTTTTGCGTGACGCTGGACGGGGTGCGGATGGCGGGCGTTCCCAGCCGTATGCAGGTGCTGCGGGCGCGGTTCGGGGATCGGTTCGCGGAGACGCAGCTTGATACGTTCATCCGGGCCAAGGAGAAGGTGTCGGATGCGGTGGAGCTTTTGGTGCTCCGGACGCTCGATATCGATGGGCATCTGGAGAATAACCCGTCGGGGACCCTGACCACGCTGAATTTGATCCACCAGTCGTTGAAGGCGATCCGTCGCGCGGTTCACAAACTGAAGCAGGCGGGGTTCGCGGATGTGGTGATCGCGACCGATCACGGGTTCGTGCTGAATGCTCATGCCGAGGCGGGGGATGTTTGTGGCAAGCCCGCTGGCGGATGGGCGGTCGTGCATGATCGCGCACTGCTGGGGGAAGGGGAGGGTGACTCCGGTAACTTTGTGGTCGCGGCCGAGAAAGTGGGGGTGCGGGGCGATTTCCCGAAGCTGGGCGGTCCCCGGAGCATGGCGCCGTATCGCCGTGGGCTGCTGTATTTCCACGGCGGTGCGTCGTTGCAGGAGGCAGTTGTGCCCGTGATTACCGTGCGGTTGAAGCAGGTTCGGCAGCCCGAACTTGCGGCGGCGACGGTGGCTCTTTCCTACAAGAACGGCGCCAAGCGGGTGACGACGCGATTGCCCGTGGTGGACCTGGCGGTTGAAGGAGAGAACATGTTCTCCTTGGGCGAGGCCTTTGAGATTTTGCTGGAGGCGCACAACAAGAAGGGGGAGACGGTGGGGGAGGCCAAGCGTGGGGGCGCGGTGGATGTCGCCACGGGGACTGTCACCGTGAAGCCGGGTGGGAAGGTGCAGGTGACGGTCAAGATGTCGATGGAGTTCGAGGGGCGGTTCACCCTCAAGGCCCTGAACCCGGTGACGATGGCGCAATACGCATCGCTGGACCTGGAGACAGACTATGCCGTCTGAGTACGTGATGGATGCTCTGGATACCAAGCTGAACGAGGTGTTTGATGGGAAGGTTGTCCGAAAGGACCTTCTGCATCGGATCAAGAAGGGGACGAACGTTCCGACGTTCGTTCTGGAATTCCTGCTCGCCCGCTATTGCGCGAGCAACGACCCGGCGGAGATTCAGGAGGGCATGGAGGCGGTCCTGTCGACCCTTCATGAGAACTATGTGCGGCCGGATGAGGCGAATATCGCTCAGTCCCGCGTGGCGATGAAGGGCAAGCACAAGTTCATCGATAAGGTGCATGTGCGGTATGTCGAAAAGGAAAAGCGGCATTGGGCGTCGCTGGAGAATTTTGCATCTCAGCGGATCGCCATTGGTGAGAAGTTCTACCGGGACAATGACCGTCTGCTTGAAGGGGGGATATGGGCTGAGGTCGTGATTGCCCACAACGACATCGATGAAGACGGTTACGCGTTTTACGTCGAGGATTTGCGGCCGATTCAGCTCACGCGGTTTGATTTTGCCGCCTACGGGGAAGCCAAGAAGGCTCTCAACCGCGACGAGTGGATGGATGTCGTGCTTCGTTCGGTTGGGCTGGAGCCTGCGCAACTGACCCGGCGGGTGAAGCTGCATTTTATTGCGCGGCTGGCGCCGTTGGTCGAGCCGAACTTCAACTTCATTGAGCTTGGTCCGCGTGGGACCGGGAAATCCTACTTTTTCAGTGAATTTTCACCCTATTCGACGCTGATCAGCGGCGGGCAGGCAACCAAGTCGGTGTTGTTTTACAACAATGCTCGCCATCGGATTGGCCTGGTCGGATTCTGGGATACGGTCGCGTTTGACGAGGTCGGTGGGATCAAGGTCCGGGACCCGGATACGATTCAGATCATGAAGGACTATATGGCCAATGGCCGCTTCTCCCGCGGCGTCGAGGTCATCGCGGATGCCAGCATGGCGTTCGTCGGCAATATCGACATGTCGGTCGAGCAGATTGTCCATTCGACGGATTATGACCTGTTCCAGCCTCTCCCGGAGCAGTTTGATCTTGCCATAATGGATCGCTTCGCCTGCTACCTGCCGGGCTGGGAAATGCCGAAGAACAGCAGTGCTTTCCTGACTGATCGGTTCGGTCTCATCACTGACTATCTGGCGGAGGCCTTCCACCACCAGCTTAAGCACAGCAACCGGTACGAGGAGGTCAGCAAGCGGGTGAGACTGGGGGCCGCTGTGGAGGGTCGTGATGAAAAGGGCATTAAGAAGACCCTGTGCGCGTTGCTCAAGATCCTCCATCCGGCGGATGCTCCGACGGATGAGGAATTCGACGAGTATGTGGCATACGCCGTCGAGTGCCGACGGCGAGTCAAGGAGCAGATGAATAAACGGAAGCCGGACGATGAATTCGCGCGCATTGATCTTTCCTTCTTCGATCGGGATGATCAGGAGGTTGTGGTTCATTGTCCCGAAAGCCGCAGTGCCGCGGCGACCCTGGAACCAGCGCGTCGACGGCTGCGCGCCAAGTCCGAGGAGACGGTTGGGATTGTCGAGGTTACGTCGCGGCCCGCAGTCGAACGACCTGCTGAGGTGTCGGAACTGACGGATATCTCCGGGCCTGCTCCAACACAAGTTGAGCCGACCGAACGCCACTACACGA
>NZ_DIUM01000120.1 GCF_002423035.1 Thiocapsa sp. UBA6158 | reverse complement strand
CCTCCGACGTCTCCGTGGTCGACCTGACGGTCGAGCTGACCAAAGAGGCCACCTATGACGCCATCTGCGCGGCCATGAAGAAGGCGTCCGAGTCCGGCGATCTGGCCGGTGTGCTGGGCTATACCGATGAGAAAGTGGTCTCCACCGACTTCCGTGGTTGCACCACGCCCTCCGTCTTCGACGCCGAGGCCGGCATCGCGCTGGACCCGACCTTCGTGAAGGTCGTCGCCTGGTACGACAACGAATACGGCTACACCTGCAACATGCTGCGCATGGTGGAGCACGTTTCGAAGTAAGCCTCCAGCTGCCGGCCTCCTGCCTCCAGCCTAAACGGCTGGTTGCGGGAGGCTCGGCACCGGTCGCTCGTCGACGAGAGTTTTCAGGCAAGGCCGACCTTGAACCTGAATGCTTTCCATCTCATTTGATACAGAGGCTTCGCTATGTCCTTCATCAAGCTCACCGATCTTGATCTCTCCGGGAAGCGGGTGCTGATCCGCTCCGACCTGAATGTCCCCGTGAAGAACGGTAAGGTCACTTCCGATGCGCGCATCACCGCCTCCATGCCCACCTTCGAACATTGCATGAAGGCCGGCGCCAAGGTGATGGTGATGTCGCATCTGGGTCGCCCCGAGGAAGGTGTCTTCTCCGAGGCCGACTCGCTCAAACCCGTCGCGGATGCCATGAGCGCCAAGCTCGGCCGCGAGGTTCGGGTGGTGCGTGATTATCTCGACCAGGCCCCCGAGGTCGCCGACGGCGAGCTGGTCCTGCTGGAGAACGTCCGCTTCAACAAGGGCGAAGGCAAGGACAACGCAGACCTCGCCAAGAAGTATGCCGCACTCTGCGACGTCTTCGTCATGGACGCCTTCGGCACCGCCCATCGCGCCCAGGCATCCACGCACGGTGTCGGCCAACAGGCGCCGGTCGCCTGCGCGGGACTGCTGCTCGCCGAAGAGCTCGACGCACTCCAGAAGGCGCTCGCCGCGCCGGCCCGCCCGATGGTCGCCATCGTCGGCGGCTCCAAGGTCTCGACCAAGCTGACCGTGTTGGAGGCCCTCTCCGAGAAGGTCGATCAGCTCGTGGTCGGCGGCGGTATCGCCAACACCTTCCTCGCCGCAGCCGGCTATCCGGTCGGCAAGTCGCTGTGCGAGCATGACCTGATTCCCGTCGCCAAGGCGCTGATGGAGAAGATGACGGCTCGCGGCGCGAGCATCCCGATCGCGGTCGACGTGGTCTGCGGCAAAAAGTTCGACGAGAACGAGCCGGCCGTCACCAAGGACGTCGCCGATGTCACCGAAGACGACATGATCTTCGACATCGGCCCCAAGTCGGCGCAAGAGTTGGCGGAGGTCATCGCCAAGGCCGGGACCATCGTCTGGAACGGCCCGGTCGGCGTGTTCGAGTTCGATCAGTTCGGCGGCGGCACCAAGACGGTCTCGATGGCCATCGCCGAGGCAGAGGGCTTTAGCCTGGCCGGCGGCGGCGATACCATCGCGGCGATCCAGAAGTACGACATCTACGACAAGGTCTCCTACATCTCCACCGCCGGAGGCGCCTTCCTGGAGTATCTGGAAGGAAAGACGCTGCCTGCGGTGGCCATGCTCGAGGCCCGAGCGAAGGACTGATCAGCGCAACGCGCCTCCTGCCACCTGCCACCAGCCTCCGGCGATGTGTTCGGAAGCCGGGGCTGGAGGCCGGAGGCAGGCAGCCGGAGGCTCTACATGCCAAGACGCACGAAGATCGTCGCCACACTCGGCCCCGCGACCGACCCGGTCTCGGTGATGGACGAGATCATCGCCGCCGGGGTGGATGTCGTTCGTCTCAATCTGTCCCATGACACCCACGAGCGGCATCGCGAGCGTGCCGAGCGGATCCGCGAGCGTGCGGCGGCCGCCGGGCGCGAAATCGCGCTCCTCATGGATCTGCAGGGACCCAAGATCCGCATCGGCAAGTTCGCCGATGGCCAGATCCAGCTCGCGCGGGGCGATGCCTTCGCGATCGACGCCGATTGCCCACTGGATGCCGGTGACTGCCATCGGGTCGGGACCACCTACCCCGAGCTGGTGGACGACGTCAGCCACGGCGACACGCTCCTGCTCGACGACGGTGCGATCGAGCTGTGGGTGGATGCGGTGAACGGGGGGCGGATCGACTGCAAGGTGGTCGTCGGCGGGGTCCTGTCCGACAACAAGGGCATCAACAAAAAGGGCGGCGGTCTATCGGCACCCGCCCTGACCGAGAAGGACCAGGACGACATCCGGTTCGCGGCCGAGATCGATGCAGACTACTTGGCCGTCTCCTTCGTGCGCAACGGCGACGACGTCCGACTCGCGCGCGAGCTCTTCTACGAGGCCGGGGGTCACGGCGGCATCGTCGCCAAGATCGAGCGCGCCGAGTCGCTCCGGGCGATCGACGACATCATCAACGCGGCCGACGTCATCATGGTCGCGCGCGGCGACTTGGGCGTGGAGATCGGCGACGCGGAGCTGCCGGCCGCCCAGAAGATGCTGATCAACCGCGCCCGCGAGCTCAACAGCGTCGTCATCACCGCGACCCAAATGATGCAGTCCATGATCGAAAATCCCATCCCGACCCGGGCCGAGGTCTTCGATGTGGCCAATGCGGTACTCGACGGCACGGACGCGGTCATGTTGTCCGCCGAGAGCTCGATCGGGAAGAACCCGGCCAAGGTCGTCGAGGCGCTCGACCGCATCTGTCTGGAGGCCGAAAAGCATGTCACGCGTTCGGGACACCGCATCGATTCGGTCTTCGGTCGCGTCGACGAGGCCATCGCCATGGCCGCCATGTATACCGCAAACCATCTGGGCGTGAAGGCGATCGCCGCCTTGACCGAGACCGGCTCGACCGTGAAATGGATGTCGCGTATCCGCTCCGGGATCCCGATCTACGCCATCACCCGCTCGGCGCCAACCCGACGCAAAGTCAGGGTTCTTCGCGGTGTCTATCCGGTCAGCTTCGATGTGGCCAGCACGGACATCCACGAGGTGAATCGCGAGGTGATCGAGGAGCTGATGCGGCGCGGCACGGTGCGCGACGGTGACCTGGTGATCATCACCAAGGGCGATCGCTCGGGGGTTGAAGGCCAAACGAATATCTTGAAAATCATGCGGGTCGGCGAGCACAAGCTCCTGACGAACGACTAAGTCAGCGATCCTTGCTGCTCGCCCGCCCGTTTTTAGCTGTCAGTCCGATACGAGGAGAATCCACATGGCCCTGATTTCGCTGCGTCAATTGCTCGACCATGCCGCCGAGCACCAGTACGGCGTCCCCGCCTACAACGTCAACAACCTGGAGCAGATGCGCGCCATCATGGAGGCCGCCGACGAGACGGACTCCCCCGTGATCGTGCAGGCCTCCGCCGGTGCGCGTAAGTATGCCGGCGCGCCCTTCCTGCGTCACCTGATCTTGGCCGCCATCGAGGAGTGGCCGCACATCCCGGTGTGCATGCACCAGGACCACGGCACCTCGCCGGCGGTCTGCCAGCGCTCGATCCAGCTCGGCTTTTCGTCCGTGATGATGGACGGCTCGCTCGGTGAAGACGGCAAGACCCCGACCTCCTACGAGTACAACGTCGACGTCACCCGTCGCGTCGTCGAGATGGCCCATGCCTGCGGCGTCTCCGTCGAAGGCGAGCTGGGTTGCTTGGGCTCCCTGGAGACCGGCCAAGCGGGCGAAGAAGACGGCATCGGTGCCGAGGGCACGCTGGATCACAGCCAGCTCCTGACCGATCCGGAAGAGGCCGCGGACTTCGTGAAGAAGACCGGTGTGGACGCGCTCGCCATCGCCATCGGCACCTCGCACGGCGCCTACAAGTTCACCCGTCCGCCCACCGGCGACATCCTCGC
>NZ_DIUM01000105.1 GCF_002423035.1 Thiocapsa sp. UBA6158 | reverse complement strand
AGCGTCGAGACGACACTCCCACGCGGAGCGTGGGAGCGAGCGCGGGTACTGGCGCAGGAGCGACCGACGCGGCGGGCGGAAGCGAGCTATGCGGCGGATTAGCGAGCGCGCAACGGCGGATGCCAAATTAATCCGATTCGTGTACGCTTCAGCCATGGGCCGTGACCGATACCGTTTTCTCGAGCCAGACGCGCCGCATTTCCTCACCTGCACCGCAGTCAAATGGTTGCCGCTGTTCGCTCAACCGGCCAACGCACTGATTTTGCTGAACTCACTGCGGTTCCTCCAACGCGAGCGCGGTCTCTTGATCCACGGCTACGTCATCATGGAGAACCACTGTCACCTGATTGCCGGTGGACCGGGACTCGCGGGCTCGATCAGCAGCTTCAAATCATTCACCGCTCGGCAGATGGTCGATCGGATGCGCGAACGGAACTCTCCGGCGCTGTCTCTCTTGGTCTGGTACCGGAGTCGGCACAAGCGCGATCGCGAGCACCAAGTGTGGCAGGAGGGATCGCACCCCGAGCAGATCGAGGGCGAAGCCATGATGCGGCAGAAGCTCGAATACATCCACAATAACCCGGTGAAACGAGGTTATGTCGACGATCCCTTGTGTTGGCGATACTCGAGCGCTCGGAATTACGAAGGGTTGGAGGGATTGCTTGACGTGGTGACTGATTGGTAGGGCGACACCTAGTCCCTGCTCCGGCCTCGCGACGCGGAGCGTCGGGGCGACACTCCCACGCGGAGCGTGGGAGCGAGATGCACCCTGACTCGGGCCATCGACTGACTGCAGCCCGCTGCCGACAACAGACCGGCCGTGACCGAGATCCAGCGGATCAGGGCGCCACTATCGCGACGCGCCATTGAAGAACCGCTTCAGCAGACCCGACACGGCACCCCCGACGCCCATCGAGCGCGCCATCCCATCGTCTTCTTCGGCCAGGGCCGGTGGCGGAACGACCGAGTGCGGATCCGCATTCGACAAGACCGCACTCGGACGATCGAGCACCATCCGCTCGGCCTCGGCCGCCCCGACCCAGCGCTCGGCAATCCGCCGCCCGGCACTGAGCACCGGCGGACGGTGTCGATCGTCGTGTCCGTCGCTCGCCAGGAGATGCACCAGACCATCCGCCAGAAAGCGCTCGGACCAACGCCTCGCACCTTTACCGAACCGCCCGGTCAAGGCATCCGCGGTGAGCTGGATCCAGGCGCCTTCAAAGGCGGCATCGACGAACCAACCGTAATGCGCCTCGTCGAGCCAGGTGAGTCGCTCCGGGTGGGTGATGATGGGGACATAGCCGGCCGCAAGCACATCCTCCAACAACTGCGCAAACCGCGCGGGCACGACGAAATGCGGCGGCTCGAACAAGAAATAGCGCGAATCGTTGATGCTCGCCATCCGGCCGCTGCGCAGCCCTTGAACCAGCTCGGGCACGATCTGGATGTCTGCTCCGTGGGTGATCCGAAGCGCCATGCCTGCCTCGCTCAAGTCACGCGACAGCTCGGCGACGCGCCGGCAAATATCGCCACGCTCGTTCGGAAAAACGCCGGGATAGATGTGCGGCGTACAGACCGTGTGGGTGATGCCGTCCTCGAGGGCGATCCGCGCCATCTCGAGCGACATCCGAAGCGATTTCGATCCGTCGTCGATCCCGGGAAGCAGGTGGCAATGTACATCGATCATGGTGGGTATCGGTTGGGTTCCGCGTCTGTCTGATCTGGAACAAGATGCTGCCGATCAGTCGACGCGGCAACCCCGGCGCGGATTCGACAGCGGATCAATCCATGACGGGATGGCCTGGCCGGGGCACGGCCTGCTCGGGATCCTCGGGCGCAGGTTGTTGTCCGTCACACCGTGCGCCGGCACCAGCAACATCCTAGCATGACCTTACCGGCTCCGAACCCACACCGGGTCGGACGTCAGTGCGACCCTGCGGCATCGCTATCCAGCGGCGTCTTTGTCGGGCTAAAACCCCGACCCCCCACGGCTCAATGGCTCAACTCCTGGATCAGTGTCCGTCCGCCATCACGTTTGAGCAACGCACTGATCTGACCCGTTTGGCTGCGCGCACGTCCGTTTGCGTCCTGATACCCGACATCGAATCGCACACGGAGACGACACAGATCCATCCCCGCCGACTGGGTGGAGACCCCCGCGAAACTGATGCTGCGGCCGCTGGTGCTGGAAAACCAATCGGCGTAGAGCCGGCGGATCGAGGCGCGCCCGACGCTCTCCCGCTCGCGCGCATCGAGGGTGAAAAGATTGGCCAACCCATCCGCAGAACCGGTCTGATAAGCCTGCCGAAACCGCTCGAGCGCTTCGGACGCACCGGCACAGGCATCCGTGCCGACTGATCCCGGGGCTTGAAGCGTCTTCGGCGCCGGTGCCGCCTTGGCGATCGTCGGGACTGCAGACGGAGCACCGTGCGGCTCCTCGAGCGGATCCTCACCCAGCAGCAGAATCGCCACCAGGGCAGCACAACAGAGCACCATCGCCTGGATCAAGCGCCGCTGAATCAGCCATGCATCGCGCCGTGCCGGCGCGCTCGGATACGGCCGGGCATGCAAAGCAGGGGACGGACGCCGACCCGGATCCTCCGCGCGAGCCCTCCAAGCCGGCGCAACAGGCGACACCCTGACCGACGGGCGAAACGAACGCGCACGCGCCCCGCCGCCCGTCCAGTCCGCGTCGCCACCGGCGTGGCGCTGCATCAAGAGCCGATAGGCCCGGTTGATGCGTTCGGTGCGCCGATTCAGGTCGGCCGAGCGCGCGGGATGGCGGTCCGGATGATAGATCGCGATCAAACGCCGATAGCGTTGCTTGATCACCGCGGGGTCTGTTTCACCCTTGAGTCCCAGGGTCTCATCCGGGGCCTCCGCAGGGACGGCGAGCAACAACTCGTCCAACAGACCATAGGCCCGCTCGACCGCCTGCTCACGCGTCAGGCCAACCTTCAGGATCGCATCATCGAGCGTGCGCGAGGACGGCCTCTCGGGCTGAATCAACCAAGCCAGCACGGCGTCCAGATGCGCCATCACGGGCGCCGCACAAAGGTGCTCGCAAAGACACGCGGCGACCGCCCGGGCAGCATCTTCGTTCAGCGGCATTGATGCGGTATGCGATGTTTTTGGATGAGATCGGCCACGGCAAATTGGACGAGCGCTGGAGCCGGCGCGGTTTAGTAGTCGAGTTGTCGATGATGTGATTGAATCGCGGCCCATGAGCATCGTCAACGCGCAAGCAGCAACCCAAGCAGAGACGTCACTGAAAGCGCTGCATTCGCGCGTCACGCGCTTGCTCTTCGCACCGACGGTCGATGGCCAGGGTGTGTCCGCCGAGACCCTGAGCGAGCTCGCTCGGCAGATCTCGGCCTGGATCTTAGACGCACGCCAGGTCCTGACCGAGACCAAGCCGTCGCCGCCCGCGGCCGATCCCGATACCGAAACCGGCCGGAACGGGCCGGCCCGGTCAGCCGGTCTGCGGGAAGAATCCTCAGCGCCCGCCTTGGCTGAAGACCTCACCCGCTGTGCGCAGCAATTGACCGATGCCATCGATCGACTGATTCAAGACCCCTGCGCCCCGGATGCAGCCGTCGCACTCGAGCACGCACTGACACAGGCGCGGATGCGACTGCCGGACACACGGGCAGCACCGCCCCCCACCGGTTCGTGGACGCGCGAGCAGAGTCGCCAGCCGGATGATGTCCGGCCGAAGCGCCCGATCACGCCTTGGGCCGCGGTCCGGCATGTCGCGGACGACCGAGCGGGCGGTCGCACATCCGGCGACACCCGGGGTCGGTTGCCTGCGACGCAGGCACAGTGTACCCCGGCCGGCCATAAACCCGGCGTCGAGGTCCACCGTCTGGATGCGAGCGAACGCGCCTGGTGGGAAAGTCAATTCTCACGCCTGCAAAGGCGCGCCGATGCCGCCTGGATGCTCGGTTTGGCCATCCTGGCCGGGCTCGCCGGCCTGGCCTTCTGGGACTCGACCAGGGATCAACCCCGTCTCGCCGGGACCGATCCTCTCGGCATGGTCCCTGCGCCCGACATGCCGGCTCAGACGACGAGCACCGCGGCTCGACTCGAGCGACGCATGGCTGAAATGGAGGTTGAGATCGTGCGGCTGCGCGCCGAGTTGGAGGTCGCACTCGGAGCAAGCCCGGGCAAGGCCGCAACGGCGACTGCGCAGAACACGCAGGGGATGGAAGACGCGGACGCCGGACAGGGCAGCGGTGCCGTCTCGCCGACAGAGGCCGAGCGTACCGCCGTGATCTTGCCGACTCGGGATCAGGATCCTGCCATGGCGGATCGAGTGGAGAAGGATGCAACGCCGCCGAATCGGCGCGAATCCGCAGACACAGACGTCGGGCCGACAGAGGGCGCAGCCACGGAGGTCGTCACCGCGCTCAGCACGATGATCACGCCGCGCCCGCTCGATCCTTCCGCCGACGCCGACGTCCTTGCGGATGCCTCGCTCGCACGGCGACACGCTGAGGCAACCGCGAAACATTCACTCCAGCCGGTCATCCTGCAAGAGCCGGCCTACGCCGTCCAACTGGCGTCGCTGCGGGATCCCGCAGAACTCAGGCGCTTTCTCGACAGATCGCCTTTGGCACCCTCACGACTCTTCGTTGAGTCGACTGAGACCTTCGACGTCGTCCTGCTCGGCTTCTTCAGAGACGCCGCAGCCGCCGAACAAGCGCTCGAAGCACTACCCGATTCACTGCGCCGTGCACGCCCTCGGGTGCGGCGCATCGGCGCGAATCAAATCTTCTATTCAGGGTTCACGGATTAAGCCGTGATCGGATCATTGGATCTCACTGATCGGCGTCGGGTCGTCACCGCCGCCACCATGACGAGCGAGGAGCGGGTGTCACGTGGCGCAGAGCGCCAGAGGCAGGCGTCGGTACTCGCTCCCACGCTCCGCGTGGGCGTGTCGTCGGGACGCTCCGCGTCCCTGCCGCCGAAGCGATGCACGGCGCCGGGGTGACGGACTCACCACTCACCACTTGCTCGTCACGCCGCCCATCGTGGCATGTAGCGCAGAGCGCCAGAGGCCCGCATGACACCGCAGAGCGGGTGTCACGAGCGCGTAATTTGCACAAAAAAGCCCTCGGCGGAGACCCGCCGAGGGCTTGCTAGGCGCTAACGCTTAAGGGCGTTGCTGACGACGGAGCTGTAGTCCGACCAATCCAAGCATCAGGCTCGCCAGGATAATCAGGCTCCATTCAGAGAGCGCCGGAACAGGCTGTGGTCCTGGTCCCGGTCCCGGGCCTTGGTTGACCGTGATCCGATAGAACTCAGTGTAAGAGTTCCCGAGACTATCGGTAAAGTCGATGCTGAAGGTATAGGTGCCGGTCGTGGTCGGCGTGCCGATCAAACGCAGCACTCCAGTGGAACAATTGACTGACAAGCCCGGTGGCAACGAGGATCCAGCGCTCACCCCACAGGTGGCAATCGTCTCCCCCGGGGGCACGTTGGTGGGCAGTGTGATATCAACTGGGCCGCCAGTCTCGATCGCGTCGAGTTCCCATGGATCCGCTGCACCACCCGGGTCGATGATGCTGCCGTTGGCAGTGAGGTCATCGTCGCCCAACCCGCCGTCCTTGATGGTGAAGCTGATGGTGTTGCCCTCGATCACCGCATTAGGCAGGACGTACCAATGATCGGTCGGATTCTCTGCCGTCTTGCCGTACTTCCAATACCGGCTGCCTTCAGGCAGTTCCTCGGGATAGACCAACCGGACTTTCAGCTCGGCCTCGCCGGGGGTGCAGCCCTGCAGGGTGATTTTGAAGAGACCGTTGACTAGAGTCGTATCCGGCGGCTGGATCGGATCTGCACCGTAGGCCGTCGAATCGATCACGAAGGTCTGATCGTCGTCCAGCGTACAGGTGTCACCGGCGTTTTCCAGCTCCAGGTTGCCAGAGACCGCTAGAGCATCGCTGGTCTCGACGATGTCGGGCGCCCGATTGGTCAGGGTGAGCACTTGGGTGGCGCTCAGGGGCGTCACCGAACTGTCTTGCACCTGAACGGTGAAGGCTGCACTGGTGCCCAAGTCGGTGGGTATGCCGCTCAGCTGACCCGTCGTTGGGTCGAGCGTCAGACCATTGGGCAGCACTGAACCGGCTAAGACAGACCAGGTGTAAGGACCTGTGCCTCCTGCAGCCGTCAGCGTGATGTCGTAGGTCGAATTGATGAGACCATCCGGCAGCGCCGTCGTGGTCACCGCCAGCGTATCGACAACGTTCAGTGCGTAGGTGCGGTTGGCCGTCTGCCCAAGTGCATCGGTGACGGTCACGACGACATTCACGTCACCCGCCGTGGTCGGGATACCCGAGAGCAGGCCGCCCGGGCTCAAGATCAGCCCTGCCGGGACGCCTGTCGCCGAGAAGCTGTAGGGTGAGATGCCGCCGGTGGCGACGAGCTCTCGCGAGTAGGCCGCGCCGACGACCCCGCCCGGAACGCTTTCAGTGGCGAGCGACGGTAGCGTGGCGACCACGTGATTGCGACCCGCAGAGGCACTTGCCTGGGCTGATCCGCTCGGCGCATAGCTGGCAATCAGCGTGCGCGCACCAGGTGTGCCGAAGGTCATGGTGCAGCTGCCTGCACCAACGGTGCCCTGACAGCTGTTGCCATTGCTGCCGGTGACGGTCACGACGTCGTTGGGGCTACCCGGATTGGTCACCGTATAGCTCACCGTCACGAGATCGCCAACAGCCGAAGGCGAAGGACTCACGTCCGTGATGCTGGTGGTGGTGTTGGTCAGCGCGAAGCTGGCCGTCACTGTGCAGTCGGCCGTGACCGGGCCAGTCGTAAATAGATTGCCGTTCAGCGTGCCGTTGCAGCCGGTGACGCTGTCGATGACGAACGCGTTGCTTGCATTGACGGTGAAGCTCGTCACGCCGTTGAGTGCAACCGTGCGGGTCTCGGGCGTGATCGTTCCGCCAGCGTTAGCCGTTCCCGTGACGGTGAAGTTGGCGATGCTTGCCGAGCAGTTGTCGGTGTTCCCGATGCGATCTGTTCCAACTGTACCTGCGCAGGTCCAGTTCCAAGGGCCGCTACCATTGACGGCCGAGGGATTACCCGCAGTGCAGAGGTTGGTCGGGGTAGCGTTGAGGGTGGCGCCATCATCCGCGCCACAGACTCCATCGACAGCCAGAACTTGTGCCTTAAAGTCGGCACTGACTACACAGCTATTGTCGGTGATGGGACCTGTGGTCCAAGTATTGCCTGTCAGTCCGCCACCGTTGCAGTTGCCGACAGAGATGAAGGTGTCGGATGCGATGTAGAATCCACCGTTCGGCGTTCCAATGAAACTCGCGCCCGCCCCATCGGCGACAAAGCGCTCGACTGGAGGGGTGAGGGTACCGTTGGTGACGGTGCCGACCGTGACCTTCCAGTTGGTGATGTTCAGCGGCCAGAAGCCGGGCTGGCCGGCCTTCGAGGGATCGTCCACAAAGTTGGCGATCCAGGGGGTGGAGGTGATCGTATCTGTGCCAGTACCTTCCAGCACAATAGATGCGATCGCAGGATCCGCATCCTGACCCCACCAGTTGTTGGTTCCCACAACCGGGCCGGGCACGGTCTGCGGATCCCGGATGTAATAGACATCGAGATCATTCGCATCGAGGCTGTTATTTCTAAAGGTCCAGGGACCCCGTTCGAAATCGAACAAATCCAGATAGAGCCCGGTGAAATTGTCGTCGATCAGGTTGTTCTCTGCCGTGAGCCGGGTGCCCTTGGCGAAGGTGGACTGAGCCAGGATGGCGCTTGAATCGCCGCAGTAGGTGTCAGTTGCTTCACCGGTTTCACTCGTGCACGTGACACTGCCCCAGCAATCGGTGATCGTATTGCCGACAACGCTGACATCAGCGCCGCCGGTGGCAGTCACGCCGTACTGAAGCCACTGAGTGTCGGCCGGAGGCGGCCCTTTGCAGGTCAGGGTACTGTTCTGCACCACCACGGTGCTGGGGAAGAGCGGGGTGCCGTCGCCGTTGAGGCTCGCGTTACCCGCATCCGTCTGGATGGCCGTGCCACCGAAGTTGTCGAAGAGCGAGTTCTTGACCGTCAGCGCCATGCTGCCGCTGGTCTCAAAATCCTGCAGGATGCCCCAGCCCAGATGCAAGGTTCCGCCGGTGATTGCGGTCGTGTAACCGACATTGGTCACATGCACCCGATCCACCATGCCGTTGCCGGCGAAATAGAGCGCCGTGCGCAGATCGGCGCCGGTACCATCGAGCTTGAGATCCATCAGGTTCAGTGTGACGCCGCTGCGGATCTCCCACCAACCGGTGCCGATGTTAGTGCGCACGGTCCCTGCGGGCGGCTGGATCGTGGTCTGATCCATCCCTGCGCCGGTGATGGTGAGGTTCTTGTCGATGACGAGCGAACCTTGCTCATAGGTGCCGGCGGAGATGTCGATCGTATCCCCGGGCGCCGCGGCGGTCACGGCATCGCCTAGGCTGGTGGCGTCACAGCCGGTCGGGCAGACCGTGAGGGTCGCTCCCCAGGCCTGTCCGACGCCGGCAAGCGCGAGCGTGAGCGCGACGCCGGCAAGCGGCGGTATGAAGGGGCGCCGAACCCGCCCTCGGGGCGGGGCAGAGCCCGTTGTGGTGGTTCGTTCGTAATCACTCATGATGGACCTTTACCTGAACACGTATGAAAGAAGAACGGTTGTGGCTTTGTCGCCTGTTGAGATTTGCGCAGCACTAGCGACTGATGGTCGGGCGCCCGCGCGCTGTGCTGGTCGTCGTGATCAGCGTCCGCGACAGTGTGTTGGTCGTGGGGGCTGCGCTCGTCGTGCTTTCGACAACCAGGCTCGTGCCTGCCGGTGGCGAGACAGACTCACCGGTCACCGAAGACGCCGGCGGCGTTGTCTCCGTTCCACGCACAGTGCCCCCGCCGCGTGTCGTTTGGGCCTGCGCCGCGCTCAGTCCGAAGAGCGTCATGACGCCGACGAGAAGGAGTAAAGAGGGTTGTTTCATCATGATTGAGCTCCAGCGCGATCAATTGTTGGTTTAGGGTTGGCAAGGTTTGCCAAGGGCGAGTGAGCAGGCCATGGCTGCGATGCGGTGCAATCGGGATTGCACCTGCATGAGCCCCGCCGCTGCGATGCTTGGCTGACGAGCGCATGTGTGCTGTGCAGACGACTGACCCGGACGTTAGGCCGATCAAACACGGTTCGTCAAGCCGAATCAGTCGTCGAACGGATTCGGCGACCTAGGCCGCGCTGGCGTGGACGCACCGCCGGCGGCCGTATCAGTGGCCGCCGAGCCCGCGCCGACGATGCCCGACTCCTCCAGCGTCAGGGCGCGGCGCTTGCGTTTGCGTGGCAGGTCGCTCAAGCGCGGCATCCCGGGTGCGCTGAAGAATACCGCCGCCACCATCGCAAAATAGGCCATGTTGGCCGGGTTGCGCAAATTGTTGTCCGTAAAGCTATGCCCAAGCAGCAACAGGAGCGCGATCCCCGCGCCGATTTGCAGCGAACGGTAACGCGACCAGTCCTCGGCCTTCAGCAGACGCGGCCATTGGGCGAGATACAGCATAAGAAAGGCGCCGATCAGCACCAGCCCCGCAAGCCCAAGCTCGAAGAAGACCTGCAGATAGTCGTTGTGTGCGTAGTTGATGACCCAGCGTCCAAGCTCGATCGGTTGATACAGCTCGAAGACATCCTGATAGGTACCGGGACCGCTGCCGAACGGCAGCAGCCGCCCGGCTGCATCGAAGGTCGCGACCGCGATGGGCCAGCGCGCATCGCCCTCCATCTCAGCCACCGAGAAGCGATCCAGCACCGGGGCCAGCCCGAGAAAGATGGCGACGCCGACACTGATGGTGATCAACTGCCCGATCAGCCCGACGCTGCCGCGCCCGCCGAGCCGACGCGAAAACAGAATCGTGGCGACCAGAATGCCCACCATGACCATCAGGATTCCGGTACGCGAGCGGGTCACGATCACACCCACAGTCAAGAGCACCGCCAGCAGCACGAACAGCCAGCTCGGGCGGTTGCTCCACTGCAGCAGAGATGCGAGTCGCTTGCGCAGCCCGCTGCGCCGTGCACTGGTCTGTATGCGCCCGCCGAAGTCGTAGAAGAACATCGCCAACACCAGCGGCAGCGCCAGCTCGATCATGCCGGCAAGATGGTTACGGTTGAGATAGGTGCCGGACGCCCCGCCCCGATCCAGAAGATCCACGAGCGAATACTGCATCCCGCTGTCGGTCGCGAACTGGAACAGCGCGATCAGCACCTGGACCAAGACAACGCCGAAAAACACATAGATCAGCCTGAACTGCTGCGATTCAGACAAGGATCGCGCCGCGATGTAGACACCGATGGGCAGCACCAACATCAGCCAGGCCGCCTCGGTCGCGAACGGATAAATCGACAGCCGCGTCGCCGCCAGGGCCTCCTCGCCCGCGAGTGCGCGGGCCTCGGCATAGAGCTCGCGCGCGGGTAGCCACTGCGCCAGCCAAGCCGGCAATGGCAACAGATAGAGCAACGGCAGCACGAACAACAGACCGAGAAATACCCACTCGGCCCAACGCAGCGTCAGCGGCCGTGGCTGCCACACGACGGCCACCAACAGGGCCAAGCCGAGCCATTGCAGCACGAGCAACGCCGACGGCGCATAGCCGCCGCTGAATAGCGGGGCAAATACCAGGATCAGCAGCAGACCCGCCGGTACGAGTTGCGCGCCAAGCGCCTGATCGGATGCCGTGGCCGGTTTGGCTGGTCGCCGCTGCGGTTGGCCACTCGGTGCAACATCAACGTCTACTCGCCTGTGTTCCGTCATGCTCGCTACGCCTCGATCAGTCCTGCACGCTCGTCCCGGAGGCCGCATCAAGCACCTGTTGCGCCGACGGCTCGGTGATCGGTGCCGGCTCTGTCCCGGTTGACACCTGCCCGCGATCAGGCTCGTCGGCACGTCGCGCGTCCAATCGCGCCCGCTCCAGTGGCGAGAGCTCGGCGATGGACTCGATGTATAGATCGTCGAACCAGAGCGTGCCGTCCGTCGCGCCGTCCATCCGACGGGCGTCTGCACTGGCGAGGCGAAGCTCTTGATAGGGGCAGCCCGCCGGCACCTCGGCCTCGAAGCTGAAGCTGTCCCAATCCTCGTTGCCGAGGATGCGGCGGCTCTCGCCGAGCACAAGTGGCTCGGGCGAGCGGCAGTTCAGCAACCAGCGCAGCCCGGAATCGGAATAGAGCTTGTCGCTGCGATAGCGACCGGAGACACGATAGGCCCCCGGCGCCAGATGCAACGGCTGGTAGAGGTTCTCGAATCGCGATCGAGAAAAGCGAAAGACGATTCTCAGGCTCTGTCCTCGCGCGCCCTCTTGGGGTGCGCGATCGATCGTCGCATGCTCGTGCTTGACTAGGTGCCAGTCGAATCCGACACCCGTGGTCGGCAGCTCGAACCCCCCGTTGTAGAGCAGCCCCAACTGCTCGCGCTGGACCGGCAAGAGGCTATCGACCCAGGCCCGGTAGGCGGCACCGAAATCGCCCTCGCGCAACAATCGCGAGACGAAGCTCAGATGCTCCTGCGCCGAAACGGGCGCGGCACCCGGTGCACGCCGCAGATCGTAGAGCGCCTGTACGAGCGCCAAGTCGGTTGCCCGATCGGCGGTCTCGACGAAAAAGCCCTCCCACCACGCCGGTGGGCGCTGCGCCAGGCTCCGGAAGGCAGCGAGTCCCTCGGGCGTCATCAGCAGCTCGCGGAAGCGGCGGAACACGGCCGAAGTCCGCGGAGAGCCCGCCTCGACGGCGCGCGACCAATAGCGCAACGCCTCGTCGAGTCGCCCGCGGCTCTCCCAATACTCGGCAACGGGCTCGAGCACATCCGGATTCACCGGTGTGAGCGCCGCCGCCAAGGTGGCCAGCTGCTCCGCCCGCACCTCGTCCCCCGCCGACTCTTCCAGCGCCGCCAACAGCACCAGCGGCCAGGCCCGCGTCGGGTTCAGCCCGTAAGCACGCGCCGCCAGCGCACGCGCGTTTTCAGGCGTGCGCTCCATCTGATCCAAAGCCAGCACATACAACGCCTCGGGCTGTTCGGCTTGCCAATTCAAGACCTGTCGCGCCGCATCCGCCGCATCCTGCTGCCCGGCCTCCGGCAGGAGCCGTTCGCTGTAGAGCTGCACCACTCCAACCGCGCCGATTCGCCATGCCAGCACCAGGCCAATGAGCGTCAGCGCAATCCGCCACCCAAGCCCTCGCAAACGCAACACAGCGGCGTCCCTACCCCCTCGCGGCCTAGGCGGCACGCTGTTCATCCTTGTCCAAGCCATAGCCGTATAAATATTGATAGTTGTAGTTGTAGCCATAGCCATAGCCATAGCCATAGCCATAGCCATAGCCGTGACGACGACTCTGCCCGACCTTTTGCAGCACGATGCCCAAGAGGCGCGACTGGCTCGCACGCAAACGCTTTATGGATTCGCGCGCCGCTGTGCGCGAGCACTTGCCCACATCCAGGACAAAGAGCGTCGATCCGCCCATGCGCGAGAGCACCAAGGCATCCGCAAGACCGATCACCGGCGGGCCATCGAGCAACACATAGTCGAAACGCTCCGCCGCCAGCTTGAGCAGATGCATCATCTTGCCGCTGGACAGCAGCTCGACCGGATTCGGCGGCGTGGGTCCGCTCGAGATCAAAAAGAGACCCTTCACACTCGTCGCCTGAGCGATCTCAGCCGGGCTGATCTCAGCAGTGAGGTAGTTGGTCAGACCCATATCGTTGGGTGCATCGAAGATCCCGTGCAGCGACGGGTTACGCAGATCACAGTCGATACAGAGCACGGTACTGCCGCTCTGCGTAAAGGACGACGCGACACTGACACAACAGAACGACTTGCCCTCGCCCGGAGAGGCGCTGGTGAAGTGCAACACACGCGGCGCACCCTCCGCGGTGGAGAACATCAGCGAGGTCCGAAGCGAGCGAGTGGCCTCGGCCAAGGGACCCTTCGGATCGCTCGCGACACTGAGGGCGAGGTTGGCCGAGGACTGCACACCGGCCGATTGATCGATAAAGGGTAGACTTCCGAGCACCGGTCGCCCGGTCTCCTTCTCGACCTCGTCGTTGGACTTGTATGAGTCGTCGAGATGCTCGAGCAGGAGGATCAGGAGCACGCCGAGCACCAGACCCAGGGACGCCGAAACCAGCAGGTTCTTGTTGAGATCCGGCTTTAAGGGCTTCACCGGGACCGTCGCCAGATCGACGATCCGGATGTTGTCCTGCACGATGCCCGAGACCAGCTCGGCCTCCGTCACACGCGACAGAAGCCCGTTGTACATGGCTTGAAGCGTGTCGCGCGAGCGTGCCAGTGCGTTGTAGTCGACCGTCTCGTCGCGCAGCTTCAAGAGATCCAAACGAGCCTCTTCGGCGCGGTCGACGAGGAGCTGACGCTCCTTGAGGATGGTTTCGTATTCGATACGAAGGCTGCGCGAGATCGAATCGACCTCGGCTGCAATCTGTCCGTCAATCGCCTCGATCTGGCTGCGCAGTTGCACCATTGCCGGATAATCCGGCAAGAAGACCTCGAGCTTGCGTTGATATTCATCCTGGAGCTCGCCGCGGCGCGTCTTCAGCGACTGAATGACCGTGCTCCCGAGAAAGTCCGCGCTGCCTTGCGCATCGATCTCGTTCATCGCGCGCATCTTCGCTTCGGCCTGAAAGAGGTTCCGCTCCGCCTCACCGAGCTTCTCGCGCAATGCGCCGTATTCGGCCTGCGAATGCTCGAGCAGATTGTCCACATGCACCAGATCCTTGCTGCGCGCATAGTCGGTCAATTGACGTTCCGCATCCTCGAGCTGAATGCGCGTCCGTTGGATCTGTTGGTCATAGAAGGTTAGTGTCGAGGTGGCCTCATCGCTCCGACGGTCGGTCTGAAAATTGACGAATGTCTTGGCAACCGCATTCAACATGGCCGTAATGGCCCGCGGATCACTCCCCTCCATGGTCAATTCAATCAGATTGGTATCGCGTACCGGGGTGGCCACCAGCGTGCTTCGGATGCGCGCCGCAACGGCGGCCTGATTGGACGCCAACGGATCATCCAAGAGACGGTCGCGTTGCTCGTCCGGCGCGATCGGCTCGGCACGTCCCTGACGCGCATGCCACCATTGCGTCAACGCTTGTTGCAGCTCCTCGAAGAAGGTCGGCGCGGCATCATCGCCTTCGGCGTCGGGCACGAGATCCAAGCTCAAGGTCTGCGCGGCCCGCTCGGCCAACACGGTGCTGCGCAGAAGCTGCAGCTGGTCGCCCGTGAAGTTGCGTGCCGATGCAACGGCCGAGAGATCGGTGAAGCCAAACGTGCTGCCCGAAGGAGGCGTCGCCTGAACCGTCGCCGTGGCGCGATAGACCGGCGGCTCGCGGACCGTATAGAAGAGCCCGGCAATCAAGGCCAGCAACACGGCGATGATCAGCAGCCACTTGCGATAGAGCAGGATCGCCAGATAGCGCTTGAGATCCAGCCCCTCCTCGTCGTCGCCGACGTCCTGAAACACAGCGCCGCGCGGATCGTCGAGAGTGCCCGGCCCTGGCCCGGCAACCATCGACCCACCGCCGGGCGGCGGGAGTCGCGGATAGGTCGAGTTTGAAAAATCGCTCACGCGTCGATCCAAGTCTGTTTCAGGTTGGGAGTCATGAATGGTCTAAGGCACCATTTGAGCCATCGGCACCTCACCAGGCCACCGTCTTCTCGACCTCGATCGGATTGTACGTCCTGAGTACACCAAGCCAAGGATCGAAAAAGATCGCGAGGGCGGACGGCGGCACATAGATTCGATCGTTTCCCACCAGCAGTGGATCACGCAACTTACCCTCCAGGATGGACTGGTAATCGACCACATAGGCATGCAACTCGGGGTTCGGGGTCTGGCGCGTCTCGTCGGTCGCACGGAAAATCACGATCTGGCGCTTTTTACCGACAGCCGGAACGCCGCCCGAGGCCGCAAGAATCTGTCCCAGCGTGGTCCGCCCCGTGATCTGCTGCGTCCCGTTCATCTTACCCGAGAGCGTGATGTTCATGTTTGCCGTTTCCTCGACGTGGACGGAGACACTCGGGTTACGCAGATACTTGCTCCCCAGAAGCCGCTCGATCTCGGCCTCGGCCTCGTCCGTCGTGAGACCATTCAGCGCGATGGACCCGACCAACGGCATCGTGTAGTAACCCTGAAAATTCACCCGGCCGGCCGAGGACATCTCCTCGACGCCGAAGACATCCACCCGCAACCGATCATAGGGGCCGATGCGATAGACCAGATCCTCCAAGCTCGGGTCCGGCGGAGGCCCGATCGTCACCGGAACCGTCTCCACGTCATCCGGTGCGATCGGATACTGCGTCGCCGCGTCCCCGCCCAACGGATCGCCGCCCGTCGTCTCGGTTTCAGCGACATCGGAGCCAATCCCACGAGGAACCGCCCCCCCGCACCCGGCGAGTAACAGGGCGAGCAGACAGACCGCAATCCAGACCGCCGGGACCGTCGTTTGACTCAGACAAACCTCCACTCGACCGGAATCCGACACTCGACTCATGCCGCAACCGCCATCCACGCAATGCGTTCCCCGTGGTCCTAGATCCACGGCACCCCGACAAAGCTCGACGGCTTTCAACAAAAACATGTGATTCACCCGACAACCAAAACCGCCCCACCGAATCGCCGCAAGCTTACCAGACACTCGGCCCAGCGTCTCCGAGCACACAAAGGTTAAAACCCAAGGAACTCGTGACACACGCTCTGCGGTGCAACTCGCTCCTACGCTCCATCCCCCAACTCGCTCCCACGCTCCATCCCCCAACTCGCTCCCACGCTCCATCCCCCAACTCGCTCCCACGCTCCGCGTGGG
>NZ_DIUM01000064.1:87645-106921 GCF_002423035.1 Thiocapsa sp. UBA6158 | reverse complement strand
TGAGGAACGACGCTAATCACCTTCTCTTATTGGTACGACTTGGACGGTGACGGCACGACCGCCGGCGATGCGGGCAGCGCTTGGACCTTTGCCGCTACCGGCACACTCCAGCCGGGCTCGCTGAACACCTGGGCCGCCAGCTGGGATGCCAACAGTCTGCCGCGAGGCCGTTACTTGATCGGCGTGCAAGCAGTGGACGATCGGACCAAGCATGACCCTGGTGTCCCCGACGCCCCGATCGATCACCGCACCTTCTCCTATCTTCCGGGCAGCTCCGAGCCCGCGACCCAGGCCCAGATCTACACGAACGATTGGAGCTGGGACGGGCTGGCCAAGATTTGGGTGCAGGGGACCGAGATCGGCTGGATCGAGGGTCAAGAGACACTCTTCCCGGCGCATGCCGCCCCCACGGATCCGGGGGGCGAGGAGGATTGGTACGGCAACCCAGACGTCACCGGTGTCCAGACCGCCCTGATTGGCGTGGCCCTGAATGTCTGTGGGCTGTCGCCCGAATTGATCAAATCGGCCAATGTCGAGCAAACCACCACTGGTGCTGCGGTTCAGTACACCCTCTCCGTCGTCAACAAGACTGGCGGTCCGCTGACGCTGACCAGTATCATCGACACCCTGCCTGAAGGCTTCAGTTACATCAGCACCCAGGGCTCGGGCGGCACCCCCGCCAGCACCCTGTGCACCGATTCCTGCCCCACGCCGACAACAGGCGGCGGCAACAGCTACACCTGGACCTTCTCGCCCGAGGCAACAGTGCCGGGCAATTGTGCAGCGGCGGACTATGCCGCCTGTACCCGCACCCTGGTCTACAACACCACGGCCTCAGACACGGTGGGGACCTACAACAACACCGCCACCATGGTGACCGATTTCGGCAGCGTCGCCAGCAATCCGGTCCAGGTGGGCGTCGGCGCGCCGCGCCTGACCCTCAGCAAGATCCCCACGGATGGCGCCTCGAATCCCAAATACAGCGCCCTTCCTGGCGAGTCCATCACCTACGTCATCACCTATTCCAACGACTCGCCGGTCACCGCCACCGGAGTCGAACTCACCGACGTCATACCAGCTGGCCTGACCTACGTCAGTTGCACGGGTGGCTGCACGCTTTCCGGCGACACGCTCACATGGCAGATCGGCGATCTCGCGCGGGGCGAAGGTCACTATTCGGTGAGCTTCACCGCCACCATCGCCGACCCCTATCCGGATACTGCACCAGTCCCCAATGTCAATACCGCGACCATCGACGGCTCCAACACCGACCCGGCTGACGCGACTGCCTCGGTCTTCGTCAAGGTCCCGCGGCCCAATCTGGTGATCCAGAAGACGGCCGATACATTGCTGGTCGACCCGGCGGGGACCAGTCCCGTCAACCAGGTGACTTACACCCTGAGCTATCGCAACGCGGGCGATGGGACCGCGACCAATGCCGTGATCACGGACGTCGTGCCGGTGGGCTTCAGCTTCGTGTCGGCGACCGGCGATGGTGCCTTCGCCTCCGGTACGGTGACCTGGAGTCTGGGTGATCTGGCCCCGGAGGCCACAGGCTCGGTGACGGTCACGCTCCAGGTCTCGAATCCCTATTCGGGGACTGAAAACCCGGCGACCAATTCGGCAACCCTTGACGCCGATAATGCCGCTCCCGTGGTGGATGACGCGAACGTCGGTGTCCGGGAGTCCGGGCAGGTGTGCAGCACCTACTATTTCCGTGATGAAACTGGCTCAGTCGGGTTTGACGGTCCCCAGAAGCTGGCCACGACATTGCCGGTGCCGGTGGCAGGGGACATTGGCGGTAGCACCCTGTTGACGGCGCCAACCGGCTCGAGTGGTAACTGGTCTCCACCCTTGTCCTTCTACCAGGATCCGGCATCGAGCTCGGTCGTCAATCTCTCCGGCGATCTTGTGACACGGATGTTTATCGATCGCGTGAATGGCCTGGGAATCATCGTCCGGACGACGGTCTACGACTACAACTCTGTCAATGGCCTCCGAAACCAACTCGGACAGGGCGAGACTCCGTTTGGCGGTAATGAGAAAGGTTTGCTGACCTTCAGCGTGCCTTTCGCGTCCGGCGCTGTCCTCGCTAAGGATCATCGGTTGCTTTGGACCTACGAGGTCCGCTCATCCGTCAACAATCAGTCGGCCGACATCCTCTTTCAATATAGCGGCACGGTCGCCAATACCCTTTCCGGCGGCTCGACGTCCACGTTCGCGGACTCCGATGCAGAGTACTGCTCTGCCGCGCCGGCCAATCTCGCCCTCGACAAGCGAGTCGACCAGTCTTCCGTCGATGCGACCGGGACCGGTCGCAGCCTGACCTACACCATCGGCTACGCCAACACCGGCGCCAGCCCGGCCAGCGGGGTCAAGATCACCGACACGCTACCTGCTCCCGGCATACTCTCCGCCACCTGCTCGGTTGTAGACAGCACCCATTTCACAGGCTGTAGCGTCACCGGCGGTCAGGTCACCTTCGATAACGGGTCCGGCGTAGGCGTCTCCATCCCTGCCGGCGAGAGCGGCAGTGTTTCGATCACGGCCGTGCTCGCGGATAACCTGACGATGACCGCGCTGACCAATACCGCGACCATCAGCTCGAACGAAACCACGGATCTCAGTGCGTCAGCCACGACCAGTGTGGTCGGTGGCGACGATCCCGGGGGTGTGTCGGACCTCATCATCGCCAAGTCGGCCAGCGACACCCTGCTCCAACCCGGCGAGTCGGTGACCTATACCCTGACCGCGCTGAATGCTGGGTCCAAGACCGCCACAGCGATCCTGATCACCGATGACTTCCCGGATGAAGCCTGGCTCACCTTCGAGTCCGGCAGTTGCATCGCGTCGTCTGGGACCTGCACGCCATCCGCCGGCAGTCTGACCTGGGCGATCGACAGCCTGGCGCCTGGCGAGACGGCGACACTCAGCTTCACGCTCAATGTCGGCACCTCGTCTACCACACTGCCACCGGATGGTGTGACGACGCGTGACAATCTGGCGACCGGAGACTCTGAGGGCTGCGAGACGGCACCTTGCGAGACGACCAGCAACACCGTCACCGTCTCGGTCACCACCAACCCCTATCTCGCCATCGAGAAGAGCGTCTCGCCCAGCGGTGTCGTTGCCCCCGGCGCGACCCTGACCTATACCCTCCTGGTCTCCAATACGGGCTCGGGGAGCGCCAACAACCTCATCGTCAGGGACCCAATCCCGGCCAACACCAGCTTCATCGCCGGAAGCACGACGCAGACCCAGGGAAGCGCCAGCTTCGATGCGGTGAACAACCAGGTCATCTTCAATGTCGGCACAATTGCTGGCGGCGGCTCGGCGACCTTGACCTTCCAGGTCAAGCTCAATAGCCCACTGCCGGCCGGTGATTCGACCCTGACCAACCTGGCAACCGTCACGGCCAGCAACGCCCCGTCCAGGTCGGATGATGCCGTCACCACGGCCCAGGCCGCACCTGTCTTGACCCTCGACAAATCCGGCCCCGCCAGCGGCGCGGTGCAGGTCGTCGCCATGCCGACTGGAGCTGGAACGGTGACCAACCTGGCCTCCATCGATAGCGCAGAGACCGGTCCGGTCGAGGACAGCATCCAGACCGCCTTCGGCGGACTCAGGATCACCAAGCGCACCACCACGCCCATTACCCCGGCACCGGGCGAGGCTACCTATGTCATCGAGGTGACCAACAGTCTGGCCAGCCCGGTCGAGGGTGTGACCCTGACCGATACCTTGGCTTCGGGCTTTGCCTACAAGAGCACTGTCAGCTCAACTGGCGCGACCAGGACGAGCGCGCTCGACCCAACGGTCGGTACCCAACAACCGACTTGGGGCACCTGGACCCTGCCGGCCAACGGCAGCCTCACACTCACCTTCACCGCCACGGTCACCGACTTGGTGGGAGCCGGCACCTATCAGAACGAGGCCAGTGTCGCCACCAGCACAACGGGCGTCGGGATCACGCCCTTCGACCCACTGTCCACGACCGAGGAGGACGTGACCGTCCTTCCGCCCAATACCGGCCTGGTGCAGGGCATCATCTATCAGGACAACGACGGGAACGGTCTATTCGATCCCGCGGTGGACACCCCGCTGGGCGGCGTGGCGGTGACCATCATCGCGTCCGACGGCACTGTGTATGTGGCCATCACCGATCCTTCCGGCTTCTACAGCCAGGTCGTGCCCGCGGGCGCCACCCTGGTGGATGTCCAGAACGGCACGGTACCGCCGGACTTGGTCTTGACCACAGGCACTGACGGTATCGATCCCACGACAGTCACGGTCCCCGTGGGCGGCACCGCCAGCAAGAACACCGGTTATGTCCCCGCGGAACCGGACCTGGCGAGCATCACCGGCAACGTCTGGAACGACGCCGACGATAATCGGCTCGTCAATGGGTCCGAGGCCGGCATGATCGGCGTCCAGGTGATCCTGCGCGACTCCAACGGCGCTATCGTGGCGACTGAATACACCGACGCGCTCGGCAATTATGCCTTCCCGAACATCCTGCCGGGTGACTATCAGGTCGATGTCGTGCCCCCGACGGGTTATCTGGTCACGACCGGAAACGATCCAGCACCTGTGTCCGTCGCGGCGGGGGAGACCGGTACGGCCAACTTCGGCCTCCTCGAGGGGGTGATCCTCTCAGGAACGGTCTTCAACGACATCGATGCCAGCGGGGTGCAGGACAGCGGCGAGGTCGGTCTGAATCCTGGTGGCCTCAAGGTGGTTGTGGTGGATGACTCCGGTCAGGTCCTGGCCGTGGCGCCGGTCGAAAATGACGGCACCTGGAGCGCGGAGGTCAAGACGGGGAGCGGCTACCAGGCCTATTACACCCTTCAGAGTCCCACAGTGGGAGACACCGTCACGCCGCTTGCGCAGTTGCCGGCGGGTTGGCTCACCACGGGCGAAAACATCGAAGATACGGTGCAGAGGCCCGCGAATGGCATCCTGATCGGGATCGACGCCAACGCCGATCAATCTGGATTGAATTTCGGTATCCGTTCAGGCGGCAGCATTGGCGACTATGTCTGGTACGACACCAACCAGGACGGCATTCAAGACCCGGCCGAGCGCGGTCTCGCGGGTGTCCAGGTCATCCTCTATGCGTCGGATGGCACGACCCAGTTGGCCGAAACCCGGTCGGATGGCTCAGGCAAGTACGAGTTTGCGGGTCTGGCGGATGGCACTTATGTCGTTCAATTCGTGACCCCGGCGGGCTATCTTCGGAGTCCGGTCAACGCCGGTGCCGGCAGCTTGCAGGATAGCTTCGACAGCGACGCATCACCGAGTGACGGCAAGGTCAGCGTTACCATCGCGGGCGGCACTGCCAACCCGACCGTCGACGCCGGCTTCTATATCGAGGGTGTGAGCCCGGCCAGCATTGCCGACTTCGTTTGGTACGACACGGATGGTGACGGCATCCAGGATGAGGGTGAGCCCGGTTTGGGCGGTGTCACCGTCAGCCTGCTTGACGCGGACAATGGCAATGCCTTGGTGGCGACTCGGATCAGCGACGCCAACGGCTTCTATGAATTCGCTGGCCTGCCGGCGGGCAACTATGTCCTGCAATTCACCGCGCCCACTGGCTACTTGCTCAGTCCGCAAGATCAAGGGGGTGACGACACCAAGGACAGCGATGCCGCGCCTGGCACCGGCCTGACCGGTCCCATCGCACTGACCGCCGGTCAGCGACTGACCGATGTGGACGCCGGTCTCTCTCTGACCGCCGGCAATCCAGGTAGCGTCGGCGATCGGGTGTGGTACGACAGTGACGGTAACGGCATCCAGGACACCGGCGAGCCCGGTACCCCCGGCGTTCGTGTCAACCTCTATGACGCCACCGGTACGACCCTGCTGCAAACCACGGTCACCGATCCCGAGGGCGTCTATCGCTTCAGCGGCCTCCCCCAAGGCGACTATGTGGTGGAGGTTGTCAAGCCGAGCGCTAGCTATGTCTTCAGCCCGACAGGACAGGACACCAGCATCACGGATAGCGATCCCGACCCGACGACGGGCCGCGTGACCGTCACGCTGACCGCCAGCCAGAACAACACCGACATCGACGCCGGACTGCGCGTGGATGGCCAATCGCCCATCTCCATCGGTGACTTTATCTGGAAAGACTTGGATGGCCAGAAGGATCCCGACAGCGGGAAAGGTCTTGCCAATGTCGAGGTGGTGCTCTACGACAGCCTCGGCTACCCGTTGGCACGCCTAACGACCGATGTGACCGACGCCAACTACGGATTCACCGGGGTGGCCGCTGGCGGCAGCTTTCGCGTTGCCATTGACACCGGCAGCCTGGGCAACCTGATCCAGATCGCCGATCCGGACTCCATGCTGGATCACCGCACCGACCTGATCAACCAGACCGCGTCTACCACGGCTGCCGACTTCGGCTATCTGGCGCCCGCGACGTCGATCTCGATCGTCAAGACCGCGGCGGACGATACCGAGATTCAGCAGATCCGCAGCGGCGGCACGGCCAGCTTCAAGGTCACCGTCACCAATACAGGTAACCTGACCCTGACCAGCATCTTGGTCACCGATCCATTGACACCTGCCTGCAACTTCGAGATCGCAAGCCTGGCGCCGGGTGCGAGAAGCACGGTCAAGACTTGCACAAAGGACAACGTTACGGCCGACTTCACCAACATCGCCGAGGTCGAAGCGCAGCCGGTCGACGTGAGCGGGAAACCGGTCGGTGACAAGATCACGGCTCAAGATGGGACTGAGGTGGACGTGATCAATCCGGCGATCACCATCACCAAGACACCGGACACCCAGACCGTGAGTAGCGGGGGTAAGGCGAGCTTCAGCATCAAGGTCGAGAATACCGGTGACGTCACCCTGTCGAATGTCAGCGTCAGCGATCCATTGACCTCCGCCTGCGACAAGACCAGTGCGGATATCTCTGGGCTCGGGTCCATGGCCCCTGACGCGGAGGTGACCTATGACTGCGAAAGCTCCAGTCTGAGCGCATCATTCGTCAATGTCGCCTCGGTGACCGCCACGCCACCCGTGGGTGCCGCTGTCACGGCAAACGATTCGGCCTCGGTCACTGTGGTCACCCCCGGCATTTCAATCTCGAAGACCCCCGAGGAGCAGACTATCCACAAGGGCGGAACGGCCGATTTCACCATCAGGGTGACCAACACCGGCGCCGTCACCCTGACTGGTGTTCAGGTTACCGATCCGTTGACTACCGCTTGTTCCAAGACCAGTGCGGACATCGGTGGCTTAGCCTCTTTGGCGCCCGACGCTGATGTGGAATACACCTGCTCCCTGACGGATGTCAATGCGTCCTTCGATAACACCGCAACGGTCACCGCCGATGGTGGCTTCAGCGCCGATGATGTGGCGAAGGTCACTGTCATCGATCCGCAACTGCAGCTCACCAAGCTGACCAACGATGCAGACGGCCCGATCACTGCTCGGACGGGTACGCTCGTCACCTGGGAATACATCGTCGAGAACACCGGTGATGTGGATTTGACGGACGTCACGGTGGTTGATGACCAGGAAGGGGCCATCTCCTGTCCATCGGACCAACTGGAGGTCGGCGCCTCCATGACCTGCCTGGGGTACGGCCTGGCGGGCGAGACGTCTTACTCGAACGTGGCCACGGCCACCGGAAAATCCCCGATCGACGAAACCGTCTCTGCGCAAGACAATAGTTCCTACACCGGCTACAACCCCGGCGTGATCGGCAACCGGATCTGGCTGGACGAGAACGGCAACGGCATCCCGAATGCCGGCGAGCCGGGTATCGCCAACCTCAAGGTCGAGTTGAAGGATGGCGATACGGTCGTGGCGACAGCCTACACCGACACCAATGGCGGCTATCTGTTCACTGACGTCACTCCGGGGGAATACAAGATCGTCGTCACCCCGCCCCCCGGCCTCAACCCGACCTATGACGAGGATTCTGGAGTCGTCTCTCCAGACAACGAGAGCGCGGTGACCTTGGAGGCGGGCGACCAGCACCTCACCGCCGACTTCGGCTATAACTGGGTGCCCCCGGCCGACAGCACCAACCCAAGCGCCAGCACCACCGGCGCCATCGGCGACCGCGTCTGGAACGATGCCAACGGCGATGGCGTGCAAAATCCCGGAGAGTCGGGCATCGAGGGGGTGACCCTGACCCTGACCGCGCCAGGTGACGATGGCATCCTCGGCACGAGCGATGACCAGGTCGTGGCAACGACTCAGACCGACGCGGCGGGCAACTATGTCTTCGACGACCTGCCAAGCGGCGCCTATGCAATCACGGTGGATACGAGCACCTTGCCCACCGGTACCGGCCTGACCTGGACCCAGACCGGCGATCCCGATGGCGCCGGCTCCATCGACGGCAAGACCACCACGCCCATCCTCCTGGCCCCGGGCGATGTCTATCTCAACGCCGACTTCGGCTACCGTCCGAATCAAGGCAGCACCATCGGTGACCTCATCTGGTTCGACATGAACGCCAACGGTCAGCTGGATGCGGGTGAGACTGGGGTCCCGGGCATCGGCATCGCGCTGGTGAAGGACACGAATGAAGACGGAGTCTGGGATGCGGGCGAGCCCATCATCGCCACGACCCTGACCGACGCCTCCGGGGGATATCTCTTCCCCGGTTTGCCGGAGGGCGATTATGTCGTGGTCGTCCGCGACGCCGAGAGTCTGCTCTACTGGGCGCTGCCGAGCAACGACCCTGATCTTCCGGGCCAGATCAACGACGGCCTGGCCCCGAATCCCGATTTCGACCAGCAGGCCGCGGTCAGTGTCGACGGCACGTCGGATCAGCTCGACATGGACTTCGGCTACATGGCCTATGGCATGCACAACTATTCCGATATCCCCGGGCTGATCGGCTCGGCCGGGCTGGTCGGCGACCTGGTCTTCCTCGACCGGAATGGTAACGAAAAAGCCGATCCTGGTGAGGGACTTCAGGGCGTGCGCGTCGAGCTGTTTGAGCCGAGCGACCTCGTGAATCCCGTCGCCTGGACGACGACCAATGCCGAAGGGGCCTATGCCTTCGGTCATGTCAATGTACAGGCAACCTGGGTCGTCAAGATCGACCGCGCGACCCTGCCCAATGGTGGGGACGGCCTGACCAACAGCATCGATCCGGACGACGGCACGGATGACCAGTCCACCGTGTCCAACATCAGCGAGACCGGCAACCTCAACCTGTTGCAGGACTTCGGCTACACGGCTGCTAACCCGGCCACCATCGGCGGGACGCTCTGGGAAGACCTGAACGCGAACGGCTTCCTTGATCCATCCGAGGCTTCGCGTCTGGCCAACATCACACTCGTGTTGCGGGATTCCGACGGGAACAAGGTGGCCGCCACCCAGACCGACAGTCAGGGCAACTACAGCTTCACGGGTCTGCCGGCGGGCACCTACAGCGTCCATGTCACCGATACCCGCAATCTGCTGGAGGGTTGGTGGCATAGCCTGGGCGATCAGAACCCGGCGACCGACAATACAAGCAAGGCCGATCCATTCACCCTGACGGTGACAGTGGGCTCGAGCAATACCAACATCGACTTCGGCTATTACTACCGGGGTGCGTCCTTGGGTAACCGGGTCTGGTCCGACACGGATGGCGACGGCATCCAAGACAACGGCGAGCCTGGTCTCTCCGGTATGACGGTGCAGTTGATCGTGACCTATCCAAACGCTGGTGGCAGTACCACACTCAAGGCACTCAGCGGCAGCGATGGCGGCTACCGCTTCGGCAACCTGCTGCTGGACGAGAGCTTCAATGGCGCGGGCGATAATCAGCCGACCTATCTGATGACGGTCGTTGCTCCGGATGGGTTCAAGCCCAGCCCGGTGGGAGACGGCAGCCAACCGTTGGTCGATTCGAACAACCCGGCGGGCACCACGGCGACTGTCCTGAAGGGCCAGCTCAACACGGCCGTGTCGGTCGATCCCGCGACCGAGCCGGACAACGCGAGCTACGACTTCGGTTACGAGCCGCTTATCGATCTGAGCCTGACGAAGTCGGTCGATCCGACCATCCAGGAGGTCAACGAACTCGTCACCTTCACCCTGACACTGAGCAATGTGGCTGGCTTCTCGAATGCCAGCGGGGTCAAGGTCACCGACCTGCTCCCGAGCGGCTATAGCTTCGTCTCGGCAACCCCCTCGGTCGGCAGCTATGCTAGTGGCACTGGCCTTTGGACCGTCGGCAACCTGGCAGCTGGATCCAGCGCGACTCTGACCCTCTCGGCGCGAGTCAATGCCAGCGGCTCCTATGTCAATGTCGCTGAGGTCTCGGCAGCCGATCAGACCGATCTGGATTCGACGCCGGGCAATGGCCCTCAGAATCCAGAGGAGGACGATCGCGCCAGCGTCACCCCGACGATCGCTCCACAGATCGATCTTAGCCTGACCAAGTCCATCAGTCCGACGACACCCAAGGTGGGTGAGACCGTCACCTTCACACTGACGCTGAACAACGCCGCCGGCTATTCGGATGCCACGGGGGTCTCGGTCGAAGACCTGCTCCCGGCGGGCTATGGCGCCATCACCGAGATCAGCCATGGCGGCAGCTTGAGTGATGGAAAGCTGACCTGGACCGGCCTGACCGTGCAGGCCAATACCAATAAGCCACTGAGCTTCAAGGCTGTGGTCCTGCCCAGCGGGCCCTATGTCAACACCGCTGAGGTTACGGCAGCCGATCAGCCTGACAAGGACTCCACACCGGACAACAGCGCAACCCTGCCCAACGAGGACGACACCTCCAGCGTCAGCCCGACGCTCACATCGCAGATCGATCTCAGCCTGACTAAATCAGTCAGTCCGGAGACACCCAAGGTGGGTGAGACCGTCACCTTCACCTTGACCCTGCGCAATGCGGCCGGTTACTCGGATGCCACGGGTGTCTCGGTGCAAGACCTGCTGCCGGCGGGCTATGGCGATGTCTCGGAAATCAGTGATTCAGGGACACTCAGCGGCAGTACACTGACCTGGTCCAACCTGAGCGTGGCGTCCGGGGACTCGAAGGCGTTGACCTTCAAGGCCGTGGTCAAGAACACCGGCTCCTACACCAATGTGGCCGAGGTCACGGCGGCTGGCCAACCCGACCAGGACTCGACGCCGAACAATGGCGCGACCCCAGTGCCCGAGGACGATCGGGCGACCCTGACCCCGACCGTCGATCCGCAGATCGATCTGAGCCTCACGAAGACGGTGAGCCCGCTCACCGCCGGCGTCGGCGAAACTCTGACCTTTACCCTGACGGCGGCCAACGCGCCGGGCTTCTCCAAGGCCACCGGGGTCGAGATCACCGATCTGTTGCCGAGCGGCTATCGTGTCTTGTCGGCGACACCCTCGACCGGCAGCTACGATTCAGTCACTGGTGTCTGGGACCTGGGCGATCTCGCGGCTGGAGGCCTAGCGACCCTGAGTATCCAGGCACGGGTCATGACCCGCGGCGAGTACGAGAACGTCGCCGAGGTCACCGCGGCCGATCAGGTCGACAAGGACTCGACACCGGGCAACAGCGCAACCGAGCCCAACGAGGATGACACCGCCCGGTCCAAGCCCGCGGTTATGACGGCCTCGATCGGCGACTTGGTCTGGCTCGACACGAACGGCAACGGGATCCAGGACCCTGACGAGCAGGGTGTTGCTGGAGTGACGGTAGAGCTGTACGACCAGACCGGGAAGCAATTGCTGCGCACCACCCAGACCGATGGCTCGGGCGCCTATCGCTTTGACGGGCTGAGCGACGGTGACTATCAGCTCGTCTTCGTCAATCCGGAGCCGGCTATTTACAGCTTCACCCCACAGGATGAAAGCGGCGGTTTGACCGACCTTGCGGACAGCTTCGACAGCGATGCCGATCCTTTAACAGGGGCGGTGAGTCTCACGCTTGTCGGGACTGACATCACGGTGGATGCCGGGCTTTATCTCACCAATGGTGATCGGCCTTCGCGTATCAGCGACTGGGTGTGGTACGACACCAACGGGGACGGCATCCAGGATGTCGGCGAGCCGGGGGTGGCTGGCGTGATCGTCAAGCTCTACGACGTTACGGGAACGCAACTGATCGCGACCACGGTGACCGACGGCAGCGGGTTCTATGAGTTTGCGGGGTTGCCTGAAGGCAGCTACCGAGTCGACTTCGTGCTGCGCGATGCGAGCTGGGAATTCAGTCAGCAGTATGCCACTGATCCAGACAACGATAGCGATGCCGATGCCAGCGGGCGCACCGACCTGATCCTACTCACCGCGGGCACCAATCTGACCGACATCGATGCCGGTATGCGCATCCCTGGTGTGGCCCCGGCGACGATCGGCGACCGCGTCTGGTACGACACCAACGGTGACGGCATCCAGAATGACCTGGAGCCTGGCATCCCAGGCGCGGGGGTGAAGCTGTACGACACCAACGGCGTCCTCATCGCCAGTGCGCGGACCGACGCCGATGGCCTCTACGCCTTCACCGGCCTGCCGGCGGGTGATTACCTGGTCGAGTTCGAGCTACCGGTGGGCTACGACCGCTTCAGCCCGCCGCGCAATGGTGATGGCACCAACGACAGCGCCCCCGACCCGACCACGGGTGTGGCGACGGTTAAGCTGGTTGCGGGTCAGACCATGGTCGACATCGACGCTGGCATCTTCATCGAGGATGGAGCCGGCGACCCGCTGCCGCCGATCCAGATCGGTGATTATGTCTGGCTCGATGCGAACGGCAACACGGAGCCAGACGAGAGCGAGTGGCTCGACGGTGTCGAGGTGGTGCTCTACGACGCACTCGGTAACGAGCTCGGGCGAGTGACTACGGACGCGTCTGTCTTCGACCCGCAGGATCCGGAGGCCAATTACCTCTTCACCGGTGTCGGTCAGGGCTCATACCGGGTCGCCATCGACACCAGCACACTGCCGGCGGCCGTGATCCAGATTGTCGATCCCGACATGCAGCTCGACCACGAGACCGAGCTGCTCGGCCAGACCGACGACAATCCCGATGTAGATTTCGGCTACGCACGGGTGCCGCCGGAGGCGGAGGATGACGAGAAACTGGACAACCCGATCGGCACCCCGGTGACGATCGAGGTGCTCGGCAACGACAGTGCCGCCGAGGGACGCACGCTTAAACCGGACAGCTTACAGCTCGTCGGCACGGCGGCGGCGGGCGAGTCGCTGGTGGTCGAGGGTGAGGGCACTTGGAGTGTTGTTGCCGACGAGGACAGGGTCGAGATCACCTTCACGCCGCTGCCGGGCTTCACCGGCAACCCGACTCCGATCACCTACATCGTGAGGGATGATGCGGGGGCCGTGTCCAATGACGCGACGGTCAGGGTGACCTATGTCATCGCCGCGAGCATCGTTCGCATCTGTGACCGCAATACGCCTTATGTCGAATATGACATCGAGAGCGATGCGATCGGCCCAATGAGCATCCAATGGTACGACCTGCTCCCGAGCGGCGAGCGCGGCCCGGCCAATGGCGATCCGTTGCTCGATCAACCGCGGGAGGGCCGACTGCTCTGGCCCGGTGCGGAGTTCAACGAATCCGGCGAGGTCGTCACCTGGCCGGGTTGGGAGCTGATCGACGATCAGTGGGTGCGGACGAACCCGCGGGCACAGGAGATCAAGGAGATCGTCTTTTCGATCAACCCGACGATCAGCGTGCTGGTCAAGTATCCGGATCCGTCGGCGAGCTGCCGACCTTACCCGCCGATTACGGTGGCCAATGACGACGAGTCGTTGGGCAACGCTCTTGGCACCGCGGTGACCCTTGATATCTTGGATAACGACGTCCCGCTCGACGAGCGCCCGTTCGCCCCGGCCACCGTGCAAATTCTTGGCACGGATGCGCCAGGCGATTCGCTGCTTGTCGAGAATGAAGGAACCTGGAGTGTCGACGAGACGACCGGCGCCATTACCTTCACGCCGCTGGAGGGCTTCCCCGGCAACCCGACGCCCATCCAGTATCGGGTCGCGGACAGCCAAGAAGAAACCTCGAACCCGGCGACCGTGACGATCACCTATGAGGGGGCGGCTGTCCTGTCCCTCCTCAAGGAGGTGGCCGACGCGCCAAGCCCGATCAATCTTGGCAGTCTGATCACCTACCGCATCACGGCTACCAATACCGGGGCTCAGGTACTGAGCGGGGTCATGATCAGCGATGATCTGCCAGGCCTGAGCGAGCTGACCTGCGTGCCGACGATCCCTGGTGGTCCACGCACAGCGCCCCGAATGGCTGGGGCTGCAAATGCTGGATCGAGGGCGTCTCCGAGCGTGAGCTCAAGCGCTCGGGCAAGTCCGGCCCGGACCAGGCCCCGAGCGCCCCGGACGACCTGACGGGGATCGACGAGGGGTGGGGGTATGCCCCGGGGTCTACGTGGCATCCCGATCTGGATAAGTACCCTCTCGATGTCGCCCGCGATCTGGTTGCGGCCAACCTGCGGGATGGCGTACTCGATCGATGGGTGGAGCGGATTGCGGCCCGCGTGGCTCAGGAGATGGCGACGCCGCAGTACGCAGGGCGCGCGCCGCGCGAGGTCTCCGCCGCGATCCGGCGCAGCTTGGCCAGCGGCGAGAGGTACGCGGTCGGCGTGCTGGATGCTCGCGCACAGGCCCGTCTAGGCGCAGCGTCGCTGGCCGTCTGGTTATCGGATGACACCCTTATCAAGCAAATGCTGCATCACGGCGCCGATGAGCTCCCTGCCACAGGCTATTTGCGATTGCAGCAGGTCATCGACGGTGCTCGGTATGTGGGGGTGGCGGGCGATACCCGGCTGGTGTTTTTCCAGCAGGACGGCGATTGGGCGGTGGCGGTCATCAAGCGCACCCGCGACGGGCGCGAGAATTATCTGGTGTCGATTCGCAAGGGTAGTCAGGTTGAGGTGGACCGCAGCGTCCGCGCCGGGACGCTTACGCCATGGTGATGGGGTGCACCCGGAGAACCCCGCGACCCTGGTCCGGTCGGCTCGCATCTCGACCGTTGCACCCCGTCCAGTCCGGGTTCTGGACACCCTGCCGTGTTGACCGTCAGGGCGGCTATCGCAGCGAGAATTTATCGACCAGGGCTTGAGGTGAGCATAGCACATGACATTCAAACCGCTGAATATGCCGTCGACGGGGATGGGGATGGTGTACTTGACGCCGGAGCAACGCAGGGCGAATGGACTCAAGGCCGCGGCGACCAAGCGAGCGAGAAAGGAGGCGGAGGAAAGGGGGCGCGCCGAAGCAAGGGATCGGATTGTAGGGCTCAAGGATGAGATCGAGGAGCTTGAGCGCCAGCGCGGCGCGCTTCAGATGCAGCAGCTTGCGAGCGTCGAGGCTGCGCGGCTGACCGGGAAGACCTTGCTGACGGAGGGCGCTATCGTCAAGGGCGCAATGGCGTGGGCGAAGGTGTGCGGCATTTATTTCCTCGTCCGAGAGGGCCGCGTCGTCTATGTCGGGCAGTCTATCGACGTTTTCGGTCGGATTTCAACGCACCATCAAAGCAAGACGTTTGATGCCATCGCCTACGTGTCTTGCGAGCGGCATCTTCTCGACAAGATGGAGTCGCTCTACATCCACGTCCTGCAGCCTCCGCTCAACGGCGACATGCGCAACGGCGCAAAGCTAGCCCCTCTTGCGCTGGACGAGCTTCTGTCGGCTTGAGCTAGCGAATGGCCGGCACCCGCATCACCATCGACCTCGACGACGTCGCTCTGCAGGCGACGCTGTCCAAACTCGCCGCGTCCATCGCCGACCCCTCCCCCGCGCTCGCCGAGATCGGCGAGCACCTGCTCAAGACGACTCGCGCGCGCTTCGGCCGAGGCGAGAAAGCCGCCCCGGACGGCACCCCTTGGGCGCGCAACACCGAGACCACGATCGCGCGCAAGGGGCGTGACAATCCGCTCTACAAGAGTGGCATGCTCCAGGGCCAGATGCGCTGGCAGCTCGCCGACGGCGGCCGCGCGGTGGAGGTCGGCTCCAACCGCATCTATGCCGCCGTGCAGCAGTTCGGCCAGCCCAAGGGCGCGAGCGGCACCACCAAGCGCGGCGGGCCGATCCCGTGGGGCGACATCCCGCCGCGGCCCTTCCTGGGCGTCTCCGCCGACGATCGGGAGGCGATCGCGGACATCCTGAGCGACTACCTTTCAAAAGCGGCCCTCTGAGCCGTCGCGACCCCGACCCGCTACCCTTGCCCTACCGGCACCCCGTTAAACGTTTTTAAACCACCTACAGCAAAAATTAAAACGGAAGACGCCTCGCTTTAACGCTCGCCTTCCTTGGCCGGTCGCGCGAGACCCGCAAGCGGGCCGAAAGCGGGTAACTCCCGTTAGCTGAACCGCTCGACCCGCCGGGGCAGGATGCCCGGCATGAGCACCCCCTCCCTGCTGCACATCTTTCGCGCCGGCACCTATCAGGCGATGGCCGGGCAGAGCATAACGCTCACGCCCGCGGATCTCGCCGCGACCGCCGCGGCCTACGACCCCGCGCGCCACGAGGCGCCGCTCGTCGTCGGGCATCCGGTGGGCAACGGCCCCGCCTGGGGCTGGGTGTCCGGTCTCAGCGCCGACGGTGCGGACCTCTCCGCAACCCCGCGCGACGTCGCCGCGGAGTTCGCCGAGGCCGTGCGCGCCCGGCGTTACGCCAAAGTGTCCGCCTCATTCTGGCCCCCGACCCATCCGGCCAACCCGGCGCCCGGCGTCTGGTCCCTGCGCCATGTGGGCTTTCTCGGCGCCGCGGTCCCTGCGGTGCTGGGCCTCGCCCCGGTGAGCCTGGCCGACGACGCCGAGGGCCTGGTGACCATCGAGGCCGACCCGCTCGATTTCTCTTCCCCGGCGGACACCCCCGCCACCGACCCGGAGCCTACGATGCCCGATCCAGCCGCCGCGTCCGCCGCGGATCCGACCGCCGATTTCGCCGCGCGTGAAGCGGCTTTAACCGCCCTGCAAACCGACCTTACAGCCCGCGAGGCGGCGATCGCCGAACGCGAGGCCGCCGCGGCCGCACAGGCCGAGGCGCTGCGCCGCACCGAGATCGCCAGCTTCGTCGGCGCCCTGGTCGCCGAGGGCCGGCTGCTGCCGATCGAGCAGGCCCCGTTGGTCGCGCTGCTCGCGACCGCCCCCGCGGAGCCCGCGGCCGATTTCGCGGCACCCGCGGACACCGGCGAGCCGACCCCGCGCGCCGCCGCCGAGTGGCTGCGGGCCTGGTTGCAGACCTTGCCGGTGCGCGTGTCTTACGGCGAGTTTGCCGCCCCGGACGGACACGACCCCGAGGTCGCGCGCATCGAAGCCGCCGCCCGGACCATGGCGGGTCTGCCGCCGCTCGAATCCAAGTGAGGACCTGACCCATGTCTGAAGACTACGGACAAACCAGCGTCGCCATCCCCGCCGACGACATCCTCGGCGAGGGCTTCCCGCTCCTGCCGCAACAGATCGTGCTGGCGGCCTCCCAGGGCGCGCTGGTGCGCGGCACCGTGCTGGGCCTGATCACCGTCGGCGCCGCGGTCGCGGCCAAGGTCTCCGGCACCGGGGACGGCGACGTGGCCGCCGCGGCCGTGACGCTCGGCAAGTACGCCCAGCCCGGCGTCTACACCCTCGTCTGTACCGCCGAGTCCGCGGGTGCGGGCACCTTCAGCGTCCAGACCCCGCGCGGGGAGATGCTCAAGCCCCTCACCGTCGCCGCCGGCTACGCATCCGACCACATCAATCTCACCGTCCCGGACGGTGCGAACGATTGGGACGTCGGCGACGTGATCACCGTCACCGTCGCCGCCGGCTCCGGCCAGGCGAAGGCGTACAGCGCCGCGGCCGTGGACGGCTCGCAGGTCGCCGCCCTGATCCTCGCCGACAGCGTCACCGTCGGGGACGACGCGCTGGCCGCGGTGGCCTTCCGCACCGGCGTGTTCCGTCGGGCCAAACTCACCGGACTCGATGCGGCCGCCACGGCGCAGCTCGACGCCCGTTCCATCTTCGTGCGCTGAGGAGTCTGATCCATGACCGTATCGACCAACGCCTTCGAGCCGCGCAGCCTGGCGCGGATGATCGAGATCCGCAAGCGCCCGAGCCAATGGTATCGGGACAACTACTACCGCGCCGGGGCAGAGCAGCACGGCGCGCGCCTGGTGCAGCTCGACGTCCTCATCGGCGGGCAGAAGATGGCCCCGATCCAGCGCCCGACCGATGCCTCCAAGATGGTCGCGCGCGAGGCCGGCTCGGAGCGCTTGATCCGCCTGCCTTACATGAAGCCGGGCCGCCCGACCAACGCCGAGGAGATCATCCAACGCCGCGCGATGGGCAGCCATCTCTACAGCGACCGCAACCTGGTCGAGGCCGCGCAACGCCAGATCGGCCGCGACATCGAAGACCTCGACGACATGATCGACCGTCGCATCGAGTTCATGGCCGCTCAAGGCGTCATCACCGGCAAGACCCCGCTCGTCTCGCTCGACGAGACCGGCGCCGTGATGGGGATCGATGCCGAGGTGGATTGGGGCATGCCCGCGGATCATCTGGTGACGCTCTCCAACGCCACCGAGAAGTGGACTCACGCGGACTCCGACCCCATCGCCAACCTGCGCACCTGGGGCAACCGCATCGCGCAGAGCTCCGGCATGTCGGCCACCATGGCGACGATCGGCGCCGAGGTCGCCGCCGCGTTGCTCAAGCATGAGGCGGTCCTCAAGCTGCTGGACAACCGGCGGGTCGAGGCGGGCATGATCGATCTGCGCGCCATGGACATCGAGGGCATCAACTACTTCGGCCGGATCGCCGGAATCGATCTGTACGAGGACCTGCGCACCTACCAGGCCGACCACACCGGCACCGCCACGCCCTACACCCCGGTGGACCGAGTCGTGCTCGGCACCCGCAACGCGGAGAATCGGATCCACTACGGCCCGATCTCGGATCTCAAGTGCCCCACGCCGATCACCCAGCGCTGGCCGAAGACCTGGGAAACCGACGAGCCCTCGCAGCGCTTCGTGGCCGTGCACGCCTCCCCGCTGCCTGCGCTGCATCAGCCGGACGCGTTCGTCTCGGCCAAGGTGCTCTGATCGTGTCGGCCGACACCGCCGCCCCGCAGGCCCGGTACCGGGTCCTGCGCGGCATCGTCCACCACCCCGGCGGGGTTGCCCGTCCGGGCGACATCATCCCGCTGCCCCCGCAGGACGGGGATCCGCTCTGCGCGGGGCCGATCCCGGTCCTCGCGCAGGTGCTCGACCAGCCGCCTCCGCCGACGGCACCCCCCGGGATCGTCGACTTGCAGTCGACCTCTTCGGCCGCGCCGGCGGTCGAGCCGGTCGAGCCGGTCG
>NZ_DIUM01000064.1:0-87581 GCF_002423035.1 Thiocapsa sp. UBA6158 | reverse complement strand
GCACCCGGACGAGGCCCGCCTCGTCCAGGCCCTGAGCGAGGCCTCCGGGGAGATGGACGACGCCTTCCGCGCCCGTTACGCCGTGCCCCTGACCGGCTACGGCGCATCGACACGCGAGCGCCTGGCGCAAGTCTGCTGCGACATCGCCCGCTATCGCCTCTGGTCCGATGCGGCCAGCGACGAGGTCGTGCGCCGCTACGAGCAAGCCTACGCCTGGCTGCGCGACATCGCCCGCGGCGTCATGAGCCTGCCCGCGACCGCTCCAGGAGCCGCCGGAGCGCCGGGCTACACGGCCCCGGAGCCGACGTTTAGCCCGGATACACTCTCCGACTACTAAGCCGACGCCGAAGCGCCGGCCGACACGAGGTTTGACATGCCCCTCGAGCGCGCCATCCGCACCACCGTCCCTGCCGATGAGTCCGTGATCCTCGTCCCCCGCGCCGCGCCCTGGAGCCTGTCGGTCTCCCCCGGCGATGGCGGCACCGTGGCCGTGGCCGTGACCGTCTCGGACCCCGAGGACGCCGCGGCGGTGTGGCACACGCTCGATTCCGACCCGCTCGGCTCGCCGAATCTCTATCTCTTCCCCGGCCCGGTCGCCGGCGTGCGCATTACCGCCGCGGTGGCGAGTGCCAGCGCGGAGCTGATGGCATGAGCATCAAGGTCGTCGGATTTTGGGGCGGCGTCGCTGCCGACGATCCTCGGCTTGCTGCGGCCGGGACCGCGCTCCAGCCGAGAGACCTCAATCCGCTCGCCACCTACACCGAGTCCGGAGCGACACTCGAGCCCCTGGACGGCGTGCTCACGATCCCCCTCGACGGGCGGGTCTTGGGGGTCGCGCTCGCCGGCGACCTGGCGAGCGTCGTCCTCGTCGCGCCGGCGCCGCCCGTCTGCGGCTCGGTCATTTGCTACGTGCTGCAGGACGCGGCGGGCGGGCACCTGTTCCCGATTCCGGCCGCCTGGTATTGGCCCGATGCGACCGTGACCGATATCGCGCCGGAGCCCGGGGCGCTGACCGAGCTGATCCTCAACACGACGCCGACCGGCTTGGTGGTCGCGCGCGCCACGGTGCTGGGTGTGCCCGCATGATGGCCCGTCGCCTCATGGGCGCGCGCGGAGCGCGTCGCCTCGACGCCATCGGTGTTCAGGGCGAGATGGGGTTCGGTGTCGGCGTCTGCCCGCCCGCTCTGCTGCCGGCGGGCTTTGTGCCGCTTGCCGGCTACGATGATCCGCAGTCGGGTAACTTCGGCAATTACCTATACGGAGTCTCTCAATGCGTGTGGGTGCCGGCGCACTACTACCGCATCGGGCATCTCGAGAGTCCGCGCTATGCCGCGTACGGGCTCGATGCCGTCGACATTGCGCCGCTGAGCGCCTACGCGTCCGATGCGAGCGCCAATCTCGACGGCTACATCCTCGACCGCTCATTCATCGACGGCGGGATCCTGCAGCCCGGCGTCATGGTCGACAAGTACATGGCGTCGCCGTCCGCCGACAACACGCACGGCGTGTCGGTCGCCGAGGGCGTACCAATCTCCCTGACGACGACCTCGACTTATACCCGCTCCCAGACAATGGCCGGCTGCGCCGGCCAGTATCACGACGCGCTGACGCTCAGCCGCGCTCGCGGCGGGGCGTGGCAATGCACCAACGCCTTCGTTTACACGATGCTCGCCCGGCTTGCTACAGCGCACGGGCAAGCGGCGACCGGCCCCGAGGCGTGCGCCTGGTACGACGCGGCGGGGCTGACCAACTGGCCAAAAGGGGCCAACAACAACGCCCTCGGCGACAGCTCGGAGCCGTCGCTGCTTTGGCTCTCCGCCGGGGATGCCGGCTCGGCTGTAAAGCCGCGCACGGGGTCCTGCGCCGTGCCCGCCAAGACGGCGCACAACGGTCAGGCCAACGGCATCATGGATCTGAACGGCGGCATGTGGGAGGTCGCGATCGGCGTGACGATCCCCGGCGCGTCGGCGAGCGACGCGGTAGTGGCCTCGAACGGCGACCTTTGGGTGCTGCGTCCGGAGGTCGCGATCGCGACACTGACCCCCGGCTGGGCCGGGCCGACCGACGCTTGGCAGTCCGCAGCGAGTATCGACGCGCTGTACGAGCGCGCAGAGGGCGCCATGTGGTGGTCGAATGCAGCGGCTTGGGTGTACCTCGGTAATGGCGCCGAGCAAGTCTTTTCCGGGGCGACGTCGGGGCTCGACCGTGTGCGCACGGCGCTTGGCATCCCGCGGCCGGCCGGTGCCAGTGCAGGCGGCACCGCGCGGTTCGGCAATGATGGCCTATATCGATACTGGCGGCGAAACCTTGCGCTTCTGGTCTCCGGGAATTGGGTCGACGCCTCGATCTCCGGGGTGGGTTGCCGGTCTTGGAACGTCTCTCGGACGGTTGCCGGCCTCGCGGTTTCGTTCCGTGCGTCCGCCTATGTGCTGTGACTGGACAGAGTCCGCGGTAGCGGACGGGATGGAGGCTGCTGCGCATGCCTAAGCCGATCGACCCGAATGCGGCGATCTTCTTTAAATGCAGGGAGGTGATCTTGTTGCTCAACGTGCACTTGAATCACTTCCCGCATCACGAGAAGTACGGGCTGTGTCAGCAAATCCGGATGGCGGCTTACGATGTCTATGCGCTGTTGGTGGAATGTCGCAAGCGCTATCACAACAAGACCAGTCTCCAAAAACTAGACGTCAGGCATGAGCAGCTGCGGGCGCTGGTGAACTTGGCGTTCGAGCTTGGGTATTACGACTTTCAGCACCACAAGCGCGGCCGGTCCGAGCCGGAAGCGCTGCGACGCTACACGGCGATCTCGATCCTGGTCAACGAGCTGGGGGCGATGATCGGCGGGTGGATTCGGTCGCTGCGTCAGCAGTGGCCGCAATAAGGGCAGACCACGACGTGATGGGCCTTGCGCTTCTGGTCTCCGGTGATTGGAACAACACCTCGAACTCCGGGGTGGGTTGCCGGAATTGGAACAACTATCGGACGAATGACAACAACACGGTGTCGTTCCGTGCGTCCGACTATGACTCCCGCCAACCTGATAGCCCGCACATGGGCAGACTGGAGACATAGGGATGGTCCTGTCCTGCGGTATGGCGAAATCAGCGGGCCTCTGAGCTCCAGTATCCAGCGGAGAACGTTCTCATGCCCACCCGTTTCGGTCACTTGTATGAGCAGGTGGCCTCTTTGGAAAGCCTCTACGCCGCCTTCCTGAAGGCGCGTGCGGGCAAGCGATGCAAGGCGGCCGTGGAGGCATTCGAGCGCAACCTCGGAGCGAATCTCGCCGCCCTTGCCGACGAGCTGGCCGAGGGGCGCTATCGCCCGCGCGGCTACCGCAAGTTCGAGGTGCGCGAGCCCAAGCCCCGCGTGATCTATGCCCCGGAGTTTCGCGACACGATCGTACAGCACGCGGTTTACGCCGTCGTCTACCCGATCTTCGATCGGACCTTTATCCATGACGCCTACGGGTGCCGGGTCGGGAAAGGGCATCATCGCGCTGCGGACCAGGCGCAACGGTATTTGCGCGCGAGCGCACCGGACTCCGTGACGCTCCAGCTGGACGTGCGCAAGTTCTTTTACCGCATCGATCGTGCGGTCCTGATGACGCAGATCGAGCGCAAGATCAAGGACCCGCGCCTGCTGGCACTGATGGCCGCGTTCTGCGAATACGACGAGCCGCGCGGCCTGCCGATCGGCAACCTGCTCAGCCAGCTGTTCGCCAGCATCTACCTGCATGATCTGGATATGCACGTGAAGCGCGTCATGCGCATTCGCCGCTATGTGCGCTTCGTCGACGACTTCATCCTGTTCGGTCTGGACCGCCCGCAGGCGCGCGCGGCGTTGCAGGAAATCGAGGCGTTTCTCGCCGATCGGCTCGGGCTGGAGTTGTCCCGCTACACCATCGCGCCCGTGCGCCGCGGAGTGAATTTCGTCGGATTCCGCACCTGGCGCCGCACGCGTTGCGTGCGCAAGCATAGCTTGTGTCGTTTCTCGCGACGGCTGAGAGAGGGTGATGTCCCCGCCCTGGTGTCGATGCTCGGCAACGCCCGCGCGACCGCATCCTTTCGTCATTTCGCGGGCCGGCTGTACGCGCGGCGGCCCGACCTGGTGCCGCGCTTGCCCGCGGCGACCCGTGCCACCCTGGAGGCCGCATGCTGTTCATGACGCACGACCACGCCACCCCGCCATCCCACGTCGTTGCGGACGAGCATCGCTATCCCGTCGCTCAGCTCATCCGCAACGAGGATATCCATCGCCTCGCCGGCCTCGGCGTGCTGCGGCACATCACGGCCGACGGGCCGGCTCCGCTTGGATACGGCCCGTGGCGGCTGGCGGAAGATGCGAAAGGCCCGCATTACTACCGCGAGCCCGCCGGCACGCCCGATGAGCGCGCTGCCGCCGTTGCCGCGATCGCCGAGCAGCCGCCGGCATCGGTGTCCGCCCTGCAGGGGATGCGCGCAGTGAAGGCTGCCGGCCTCGTGGAGGCGTTTCTCGCGTGGCGGGCCGGGCTCGACCCGGTCGAGGATTTCGAGGCGCTGGCGTTTGTCGAGCGCGCGCAGACGTGGGAATACGACGATCCGATCCTCAATGCCGCACTCGCCGCGGTGGGGGCGACGGACCGCAAGGCAGAGCTGCTCCGCCTCGCGGCGACGCTGTAAATCGGCCGAACCGGATAACGTCGGTTAGCTGATCCCCCTCCCCGCATGGCCGACACTGTCGGCCATGACCTCACAGACCCCATCGTCCAGCGTCTCGGCGCTGCAAAGCGCCATCTGCGCCGACCTCGGCGCACTGCCCGGTGTTGCCACCTGTCAGCCCTATGCGGGAGAGCTGGAGGATTCAGCGCGCGCGACGTTGCGCGTGCCGGCGCTGCTGGTGCTGCTGACCCGCTTGCGGGTGCTGGATGATCCCGGTACCGGCGAGATTCTGACCCGCACCTATTGGTCTACTTTCGCTTGCGTGCGACATGCCGGCGGCGAGGAGGCGCGCGGCGCCTTGGCGTGGGCGCTGGCCTCGCAGGTCCTGCTGCGCGCGCGTGCCAACCGGTGGGGGTTGTCGGGAGTGTCGCCGGCCCTGCTGGCTCGGCCCGGCCGCATCGATGAGGAGCCCGGCGCGGCTCCGCTGTGGACGCTTGAGTCTCGCGGAGTTGCGGTGCGCGAGGTGCGCTGGACGCACGACGTGCGCATCGGCGCCTCGGACTGGGACGGCGTCGGCGTGGCGCCGTCCGAGGTGTGGCTTGGCATCGCTCCGCGTATCGGCGAGATGGGCGGCACGGCCGAGGACTACTGGCGTGTCGATGCTCCGCCGGAAGGCTCCGCGGGATGAGCGTCGCCCGCGATACCGCAGAGCTCGAGCGCAGCCGCGCGAACCTGGTGCAGATCGGCACCGTGGCCGAGGCGGATTACGCCAAGGCGCGGGTGCGCGTGAAGCTCGGGGAGCTCACGACGGCCTGGCTGCCGTGGCTCAGCGTGCGCGCGGGTGGCGATCGCACGTGGAGTGCGCCCGAGGTGGGCGAGCAAGTCGCCGTGTTGTGTCCGGACGGCGACCCTGCCGGCGGCATCGTGCTCGGCTCCATCTACTGCGCCGCCCACGGCGCACCGGCCGATGCCGCGACCGTGGCGCGCACGACCTACGCCGATGGCGCGGTGATCGAGTACGACCGCGCAGCGCATCGCTTGAGCGCCGTGCTGCCATCCGGTGCGACCGTCAATCTGGTCGCCGACGGCGGCATGACGATTAACGCAGAAGGCGGGGTCACCATCAACGCATCGGGCGGAAACATCCTCGTGCATGGTGACGTAATCGCTGACGGCGTGAGCCTGAAGACCCACAAGCATACCGGTGTCGAGGTCGGCTCCGGACGCACGGGCCAGCCGGGATGAGCGGCATGAGCGCCACCACCGGACGGCGCCTGGACGTGCTCTCGCACCTGCGCCAGTCGATCACGGACATCCTATCGACTCCGCTTGGCTCGCGCGTGATGCGCCGCGAGTACGGCAGCCTGCTGCCGGATCTCGTGGACGCGCCGCTCGACGGCGTCACCGTGCTCGACATCATCCAGGCTACGGCGGGCGCGATCGGGCGCTGGGAGCCGCGGGTCAGCGTGCAGCGTGTCGCGGTGCGCGCGCTCGATGCAGGGTCCGTCGAGATGGACCTTGACCTGATGTGGCGCGCCGACGGCGGGGCTTTGCGTCTGGAGGGCCTGTTGATCACGCCTAGCGGGGTATCCGCATGAGCTTCACCGCGATTGATTTGTCCACGCTGCCGCCGCCCGAGGTGGTTGAGGCGCTGGACTTCGAACAGATCCTGCTCGAGCTGCGCGCGGACGTCGCCGCGCGCGATCCGCAGTTGATCGCGGTGCTGGCGCTCGAATCCGAGCCGATCAACAAACTGCTCGAGGCCTGCGCCTACCGCGAGACCCTGTTGCGCGCCCACGTGAACGACGCCGCGCGCGCCGTGATGCTGGCCTTTGCGGCCGGCTCGGATCTCGAGCATCTGGCCGCGCTGTTCAATGTGGCCCGCCTGATCGTCCAAGCTGAAGACCTCGACGCATCTCCGCCGATTCCGCTGATTCTGGAGTCCGATGCGGATCTGCGCTCGCGCATCCAGCTGGCCCTGGAAGGCTACACGGTCGCCGGATCGGTCGGCGCCTATGAATTTCACGCCCGCGGCGCGGACGGCCGGGTCATGGACGTCGATGTCTTTGCGCCGGGCGTGCCGGGCGGCTACACGGGCCGCGTGACGGTCACGGTGCTGTCGTCCGAGGCCGAAGACGGCACGCCGAGCGGCGAGTTGATCTCGATCGTGAGTGCCGCGCTGAACGCCGAGCATGTGCGCCCGCTCACCGATCTCGTCGAGGTGCAGGGGCCGGCGGCGGTCATTGAATACGCCGTTACGGCGACTCTGAGTCTGTATGCGGGGCCGTCGCCGGATCTCGTGGCGTCGGCCGCCCGGGCGTCGCTGGATGAGTACATCGCGGATCGGCGCCGGCTGGGGCACGACGTGATGCGCTCGGGCCTGTTCGCCGCGCTGCATCGCCCGGGCGTGCACAACGTCGTGCTGAGCTCGCCCGCCGCCGATGTCGTGGTGGCTCACGACGCGATCGCCAGCTGCACCGGCATCGCGATCACGATCACGGGGACGGATGAATAATGTCTGAGCCGATCAATCCAAGCGTGCCGCCGTCCGGCGGCGATCTGGTTTCGGCGCCGCTGCGGGGAAACTTTGCCGCGGCCGCCGCGGCGATCGCCGCCCTGGAGGCGGCCGTCGCGCAACGCCCGACCACGGCGCAGGTCGCCGGCCTGGCGCCGGTGCAGGCCATCGTGGCCGGGCCGAACATCACGGTGTCGCAAGACGGCGGCGTGGTCACCGTGTCGGGCGCCGGGGAAGGCGAAGGCGGCCAGTTCGATCATGGGCAGCTGTCCAATCGCGGGGCATCCGATGCGCATCCGGTGGAGGCGATCACCGACCTGGTCGCGGCGCTGGGCGCCAAGGCCGCAACCGTGCACGGCCATGGCGTTGCGGATATCACCGGGCTGCAGTCCGCCCTCGACGCCAAAGCCACGCCTGCGCAAGCCGCCGCGGCCGCGCCGGTGCAGTCGGTCGCCGGGCGCTCCGGGGCGGTGTCGCTGGCCAAGGCCGACGTCGGGCTCGCCAGCGTCGACAACACCGCAGACAGCGCCAAGCCGGTCAGCGCGGCGCAGCAGACGGCGCTCAACGCCAAGGTGTCGATCCACGCCCACAACACGCAGGCCGGGCTCGCCGTGGCCGTCGTCTCGACGCTGCCGGCGAGCCCGGCGCCCGGGGTGCTCTACATCGTGACGAGCGGGGTCTGATGCCGACGCTGCGCCTTTACCCCAATGCGTTGACGGCCGCCGCAGGCGCGCGCGGCTGGACCAACCCGGGCAATATGCTCGGGGTCGACACCGCGGCATGGGCAACGCTCGCCGTGAGCACGAGCATCGATATCGTGCCGCTCGCCCTGGGCGGGTGGCGCACCGCAGCCGGGTTGACGGCGCAGAACGCATTGCCGCCGGACGCCATCCTGCAGCCCTGCACGTTCGGCGCGACCACGCGCTCCTCCGGCATCGAGGTCATGGGGTTGATCGCGTTCGCGCGCCTGGACGGCCTCGGCCATGGCGCGACCCGGCTCGCGCTCGCGACCGGCGCGGCGTTCACGCTCGGCACGAGCTCGTTCGGGTCGCTGGTGCCGGATGTGCTCGACGCGGACTTCGTGACGATCGCCGTGTTCCAGCCGAACCCGACCGCCTCGACGCTGGATGTGAAGTCCGTGTTTATCGACGTGCCGTACAGCGTCCCGCGCTATCTGCGCGTCGGCGCGGCGGAGGTGTCGGACGTACGGATCGGGTCGACGCCGATCTCGGCGGCGTGGCTCAACGGCCTCAGGGTGTGGCCGTGACGATCACGCAATGGGATCAGGGCGGCGGGTTCGATGCCGGGTTGCGCTGGGATTCGCAGGTGCGCGAGCGGCTCCTGCCGACGCATTGCGCGCCCCAGGAGCTCACGCTCGAAGACGCCACCGCGCGCATCGGTCGTGTGCCGGTGCAGCTGCGCTTGCTGTGGCGCCCGCGCGATTGCCCGACAGCTCTGCTGCCATGGCTGGCGTGGACGCTGTCGGTGGATGAGTGGGACCCGGCGTGGAGCGAGGCGACCAAGCGAAACATGCTGGCCGAGTCCGCATTGCTGCATGCGCGCAAAGGCACGCCATGGGCGGTCAAGCGTGCGCTCCAGCTGATCGGTTACGGCAATGTCGAGATCCTCGAGGGCTCGACCTACCGCCGCGACGGGACCTATGCCCGCGGCGGCGCCATCAACCACGGCGGGGACATCGGCCCCTACGAGTTCGACGTCGTCCTGAACGTCGGCGGCGCGCCCAGCGCCGCGCAACAGGCGGAGATCCGTCGGCGCGTCGGCTACTACAAGAACGCCCGCTCGCACCTGCGCCGCATCGTCGCTTACGGCGTCTTCCACGACGGCGCGCACGACTACGACGGATCCATCACCTACGCGGGCGGCTTTGCCGCCGAAGAGGAGTAGCCCATGGCCAACGTGCCAGAGTCACCGGCCTGGGAGCCGGGTATTTATCAGCTCGAGACCACCGACCCCGTGCTCGGCGGCGCCGACGGGATCGACAACCTCCAGGCCAAACAACTGGCCAACCGCACCGCCTACCTCAAGCAGTCGCTCGAAGCCCTCGCGGAGCTTATCGACGGGGTCAGCGGGGGCACGACCAATCACGCGCTGCTGAGCAACCGCGATGCCGCGGCCGCGCATCCGTTGGCGGCAATCGACGGGCTGGTGTCCGCGCTCGCCGGTAAGGCGCCGTCCGAGCATACCCACAGCGCTTCGTCGATCACGGCGGGCGTGATGGCCGAGGCCCGCCTGCCGGCGGCAAGCAGCGCCGCGCGCGGGATCGTTCAGCTGGTCGACGACCTCCAGAGCCTCAACACCGATCGCGCTCTGACCGCCGCGCAGGGCCGGTCGCTGCGGCTGATGATCGAGCAGATGTCCGGCGGCGGGACCACCGACCACAACGCGCTCGTGAATCGCAGCGTCTCGGACAGTCACCCGATGTCGGCCATCTCCGGACTTGCCGAGGCGCTGGCCGGAAAGGCGGCCGGCGCCCATGTGCACTCGGCATCGCAGATCACATCCGGCGTGATGGACGCGGCGCGCCTGCCGGTCGGCAGCACGGTCGTGCCGGGCATCATGCGGCTGGCGAATGTCCTGACGAGCACATCGGCAACCGAGGCGCTGACGGCCGCTCAAGGCAAGGTCTTGAAAGACTTATTGGATGGGATTTCATCCGCCACGGCGGGCGCGTCCGGAGCCAGCGGGTGGGTAAAAATCCCCGCGCCCGGCATTGCCCCGATTATCCAATGGCGCACCCAGGGATCCGTGAACGGTTCGTGGATCACGTGGCCGATTGCATTTCCGACCGCCGTCCTTGCCGTCGTCTGCAGCGAAGCAAATTTGGCGGACGCAGCTCTGATTACTGTCGGGACGCGTGGGGCGACCACCGGCGGGACCTATGTGATTGTGCTCAACACCGTGACACGGCTGCCGCACATCGGCGGCTTCACGCCATCCCTGATTGCGATCGGGTATTGACGATGCAAATTTATGGGTTTTCGCTTTCACCGGAGCGCCGCATCGTGGCGCGCTATCTCTCGGCCGTGCACGGCGCGGACATCCCCGCCGATGCGGTGATCGTGGACGAGGCCACGTGGCTCGCATCCCAAGAGATGGACGCTCCGCGCTTCAACGCCGACGGCTCGCTCTCCGAGATCGTCGCGCCGATCAACCTCGAGGTGGCGCGCGATACCGCCCTTGCGGCCATCGACCAGGCCGCCGGTGCCGTGCGTGCGCGCTACATCACGGTCGCCCCCGGGCAGGACCTGACCTATCAGCGCAAGTCCGCCGAGGTGGCCGCCTGGCTGGCGGCGGCCGACCCGGCTCCGGCCGATTACCCGATCCTGCACGCCGAGGCGTCGGCCTGCGCCATGCCGATGGCCGACGTCGTGGCCGATGCGCTGGCGGCCGAGGAGGCTTGGACGCTCGTCGGTGCGGCCATCGAAGGCCGGCGCATGGCCGGTAAGCGTGCGGTGCGGGCCGCGACCGATCTCCCCGCGATCACGGCCGCGCGCGACGCGGCCATCGACGCCATCAACACCCTCTAACGGAGTCACCGAGATGCCCGAGCAATTCCTGCACGGCGTAGAGATCGTCGAGATCGACGACGGCCCGCGCCCGATTTCCACCGTCCGCTCCTCCGTCATCGGCCTGATCGGCACGGCGCCGAACGCGCAGACCGCCGCGACGGCGAGCCTGGTCACGGGCGATGTCGCCGCCGCGACGGCGATCACCTGGACCGCCAAGGCCGCAGGCGCCGCCGGCAACGCCATCGCGGTCAAGATCACCGTGCCGAGCGCGGCCGATGCCACGCTCGCGGTCTCGCGGGTCGGCACGACCATCCATGTCAGCCTGGCCACGGACGAGGAGGGCCTGGTCGCATCGTCCGCAGCGGAGGTTATTACCGCTGTGACGGCGCACACGGGGGCCGCGGCACTGCTCACGGCCGTCGCCGCCTACGACCCGGAAGACCCGCCGGGCCTGGTCGCGCCGAACGTCAAGCCGGCCTTTCTCGCAGGCGGGCGCGATGCCGCCTTCTCGCTCAATACCCCGGTGCTGTGCACGCGCCGCACCGAGGCGGCGACCCTGGGCGAGGGCGGCACTTTGCCCGCCGCGCTCGAAGGCATCTGGGATCAGGCCGGCGCCTGGGTGGTGGTGGTGCGCGTGGACGAGGCGCAGACCCCGGAGGCCACGCTCGGCTATGTGCTGGGCAACGGGACCAACCGTACCGGGGTGCACGCCTTCCTCAATGCGGAGTCGGTGTGTCACGTGGTGCCGCGGATCCTGATTGCCCCGGGCTTCACGCATCAGCAGGCGGCGGTGGCGGAGATGGTCGGCATCGCCGAGCGCCTGCGCGCGGTGATCGTCGCCGACGGGCCGAACACGACCGATGCGGCGGCCATCACCTACCGCGGCAACTTCGGCTCCGATCGGGTCTATCTCGTCGACCCGCAGGTCACGATCTGGGACACCGCCGCCAACGGCGAGGCCGCCGCCCCGGCATCCGCACGCGTCGCCGGTATCATCGCAAAGAGCGACAACGAGCGCGGCTTCTGGTGGTCCCCGTCAAATCGGGAGATGAACGGCATCGTCGGCACCGCCCGCGCGGTCGACTTCGAGCTCGGGGACGCGCTCTCGCGCGCGAACTACCTCAACGAGAACGAGGTGGCGACCATCATCCGCAAGGACGGCTATCGGCTGTGGGGTAATCGCTCCTGCTCGGCCGACCCAAAATGGGCGTTTCTGTGTGTGCGTCGCACCGCGGATATGATCCACGAGAGCCTGTTGCGCGCCCACCTGTGGGCGGTGGATCGCGGCATTACAAAGACCTACTTCGAAGACGTCAAAGAGGGGGTCGACAATTACCTGAGCCACCTGGTGAAGGTCGGCGCGATTCTCGGCGGGAAATGCTGGGTAGACGCCGAGCTGAACACGCCGGACCAAATCGAGCAGGGAAAGGCGTACTGGGACTTCGACTTTACCCCGGTCTACCCGGCCGAGCACATCACCTTCCGCTCGCACCTGGTGAACGACTACCTCGTCGAGATCCTGCCGCAAGCCGCCTAATCGGAGCGTACTGACATGGCAATCCCAAGTGTTTTGAAGGCTTACAGCCTGTTCGTCGATGGCCGAGGCTACGCGGGCAAGGCGGATGTCGAGCTCCCCGAGCTCGGCATCGTTACGGAGGAATACGCGGCCGGCGGCATGTCCGGAAAGGTCAAGCTCGATATGGGGCTCGTGGAGGCCCTTGACGCCAAGTTCACCCTCTACGAATACAGCCCGGACGTCATCAAGATGTGGGGCCTGGTGGACGGCGGCCGCGTGCCGCTGGTGTTCCGCGGGGCGGCGATGGCGGACGACGGCGCCGAGGCGACCCCGATCAAGGCCACCATGCGCGGGCAGATGCACGTGCTCAACGGCGGATCCTGGGAGGCAGGATCCAAGGCGAAGATGGAGTGCACCGTGAATTGCCGGTCATACAAGCTGGAGGTCGGCGGTCAGACGGTGATCGAGATCGATGCGGAGCGGATGATCCGCGTCGTCGGCGGGACGGATCAGATGGCCGCACTGCGCGGCGCGATCGGACTGTAAGGGGACGACATGAGCAAATCGAATATGCCCGAAGGATCAGGCGCGGCAGTTGCCGAGGAAATCATGAAATTGGATAGCGCGCTCGAAAAGGTCGCGCCGGCCGACCCTTTCGTCACGCTGACCAGCGGCCGCAAGATCCACTTGCGCGAACCCACGGCAGGGGAGCTGCGCGGGGTGAAGCTGCTGGACGTGTTGCAGCTCGACACCGCCGCCCATGCCGTGGTGATCGAGCGCATCAGCGAGCTCTCGACGCTGGAGTTCTACGGGCTCAAGACCGCGGATACGATGGCGTTGATGAGCAAGGTGGCGGGTTTTTTCGCGCAGGATCCGGCCTCCCCTCCTGCGTAGAGGATGCTTGGGAGACGATCGCCGCGGCGTGGCATTGGCCGCCGTCCGAGATGAGCCGGATGGGCATGGCGGAGCTGATGGACTGGGAGGCGCGCGCCGCGCGCCTGCTCAAGGCGCAGGCGGGGCGCTAGGGCTCGCCGAAGCGCTTGGCGGCGGCGGTGTGCGGGCCGAGCAGGAACCGGACGGTGCCGATGGCGAGCAGGGCGAGCAGCCACAAGAACACCACGGCGCCGAGCCCGACCCACCATGAGCCCATGGCGAGGCCGAGCCAGATGCCGAGCGCGATGGCGGCGAGCTGAAGGAGTGAAGCGATCATGAGGCGAGTATAGGTCATGGCGAATCTCAACGTCTCCGTCATCCTCGGGCTGGTGGATCGGCTGTCTGCTCCGTTGCGCGGGGTGTCCGCGCAGCTCGATCAGATGCACGGACGCTTCGAGCGCATTGCCGCCATGAGCACCAACGCAACCTTCATCGGCGGGGCGCTGCAGCAGACCGGGAAGCAGATCCTCGCCCCGCTGCAAGGCGCGGTTGCCGCGTTTGCCGACTCCGAGGATGCGGCGACGCGATTCAAGCTCTCGATGATGGACGCGTCCGGCGCCGTGCTCCCGGCGTATCACGAGTTGAGCGGGTTGGCGCAGCGGCTCGGGGACCGCCTGCCCGGCAGTACCGCGGATTTCACCGGCATGATGACGATGTTGCGCCGTCAGGGCATGGACGCCGCCACGATCCTTGCCGGTACCGGCGAGGCCGCCGCCAACCTGGCGGTCATGCTGAAAATGCCGGCCGATGCGTCGGCCGAGTTCTCCGCCAAGCTCCAGGATGCGACCGGGACAGCGGCCAAGGACATGCTTGCGCTGACCGATACGATCCAGCGGACCTACAACGTCGGCGTGGACCCCGGAAACATGCTGGCGGCTTTCTCCGCGCTGTCGCCCGGCATGGACGCAATCAAGCAAAAAGGGCTTGCCGGCGCCAACGCGATGGCGCCGTTGCTGGCGATGCTCGATCAAGCCTCGCTCTCCGGCGGTGCGGCCGGCAACGCCCTGCGCAAGGTGTTCCAGGGTTCGTTCGGCGGGAGTGAAAAGGCCGACAAAGCGATTGACAGGTCCGGATTGGACTTCGTCGATGATGCCGGCGAGTTTCGCGGTCTGGACAACCTGTTCGAGCAGTTGTCCAAGCTGCGCAAGCTCTCGACCGAGCAGCGCCTTGGGGTGATGAAGGATATCTGGGGCGACGATTCCGAGACGCTCCAAGCCCTCAATGTCATGGTCGAGAAGGGCGCCGCCGGCTATGCCGAGATGACGTCCAAGCTGTCGGATCAAGCGAGCATGCAGCAGCGGATGATCCCGCTGCTCGGGACGCTGAAGAACCTTTGGGATGCCGCCACCGGGACGGTGTCGAACTTGGCGGCGCGCATCGGCGAGCTGCTGGCGCCGCAGATCAAGCAGGCCGTGGACTGGCTCGGCGTCGCCGCGGCGCGCGCGCGCGAATGGATCGACGCCAACCCGCAACTGGCCAAGACGCTGGCGCTTGTCGTCGCCGGGCTCGGGGCCTTCGCCGTGGTCGGCGGCGGCCTGATGATCGCGCTGGCCGGCATCCTTGGGGGCGTGTCCATGCTCGCGGTCGCGCTCGGCCCCGTCGGGCGTCTGCTCGGTTTGCTGCTGGTCCCCGTGCGCGCGCTGCCGGCGGCCTTTGCCGTGGCCGCCGCGGCGCCGGCCAAGTTGGCCGCCGGCTTGCGCGGCATGGCGCTCGCGCTCGCGCTCACGCAGGGCGGGCTTGGCAAGGCGGTGTTCGCCGTGCGGATGCTCGGCGCGGCGCTCATCGCTAACCCGATCGGCCTCGCCGTGGCCGCCATTGCCGGCGCCGCGCTTCTGGTCGTCAAGTATTGGGCGCCCATCAAGGGCTTCTTCGCCGGCCTGTGGTCCGGCCTGACCGCGGGCCTGGCGCCGATTGCGGGCGCCTTCTCCGGCGCCTTCGGCGGCATCATGCCGGTGATCCAGCCGGTGCTCGACGGCCTGCAATGGGTGTGGGACAAGCTGGTCGGCTTGATCGGTCCGGTGCAGGACACCGGCGGCGCGGCCGAGGCTATGGGCCGGCGTTGGGGCGCGGCCATCGCCGGCATGATCCTGAAGGTCGGCGAGCTGCTCTCCGGGCTGTTGGCCTTGCCCGGGAAGGTCTTTTCGATCGGCGCAAGCATCGTGCAGGGGCTGTGGGACGGCTGGCAATCCAAGTGGGCGGCCTTCAAGGCGTGGGTCACCGGCCTGGCGGACATCATCCCGAGCTGGCTCACAAAGCCGTTGCAGGTGCACTCTCCCTCGCGCGTCTTCGCCGAGATCGGGCGCAACCTGGTCGAGGGCCTACAGCAGGGTGTGGCGCGCACCGTGCCGGCCGTGATGGGCGAGTTCGGCGGGCTGGCGAAGCGCCTCGCGGGTGTTGCGCTGGTCGCCGGGCCGGTCGCGATGGCGCCCGCCGCGGCCATGACGACGCCGGGCACAACGCCTGTCGCGCGGCCCGCTCAGAGCGCCGTGCAGTCGCTGCGCATCGACGACCCGGACTCCAAGGCACGCGACGCGCGTCGCGCCGCATGGCTGGCGGATGCCCGCGAGCGCGTGCAGGCCATCACGCCGATGCAGTCGCTGCGCATCGACGACCCGGCCTCGCGCGAGCGTGACGCGCGCCGCGGCGCATGGCTGGCGGATGCCCGCGCTCGCGTGCAGGCCATCACGCCGATGCAGTCGCTGCGCATCGACGACCCGGCCTCGCGCGAGCGTGACGCGCGCCGCGGCGCATGGCTGGCGGATGCCCGCGCTCGCGTGGACGCCATGGGTGCGGACCCGGCCGCGCGCGTGCGCCCGCCGGCACAATCCGCCCCGGCAGCCGCCCCGCGCGGAAGAGGCGGCCCGATCTCCATGCCGATCAGCGTCTCCATCACCGCGCCGTCCGGAGCCGACCCCAAGCAGCTCGCCGCCTTGGTCCGCGAAGAGGTCTCCAAGGCCGGGCGCGATGTCGGTCGGCGCATGGCCGGCGCGCTTTACGATCAACCCGACGACATGTAGGGATGTGGCGATGCTCGAAGTCATGATGGCGCTGGGATCCTACCGCTTCGGGCTCAGCACCGCGGCTTATCAGACCCTGACCCGCTCCGCGGCGTGGCGCTGGCCCGCTCAGGATCGACTCGGCGCGCATCCGGTGCGCCAATATTGCGGCCCCGGTGCGCAGTCGATTCAGGTCGAGGGGGTCATCCATCCGCATTACAAGGGCCTGCTCGGGCTGCCGAACCTGCTCGCGCGGGTGCCGGCGCTCACCAGCGCGCTGGGCACGATCGCCAGCGCCAACAGCGCGCTGACGCGTCTCGGGCTGAGCGTGCCGGGCCTCGGCGGTCGCTCGGGATCCTGGCAGCTCGAAGCGATGCGGGCGGATGCCGACACGGGTAATCCTCTCCTTTTGGTGGACGGGCGCGGGCGCTTCTGGGGCTATTGGGTGATCGAAAGCCTAGAGGAGACCGAGACCAGGCACCTGGCCGACGGCTCGGCGCTGTCCGTCGTCTTCTCGGTCACGCTCGGCTACTACGGTGAGGAGGCGCCGGACGCCATCAAGGCGGACACCTCGATCGTCGGGGCCATTCGCGGCGTTCTGGGGATCTAGCAACCATGGCCGATACGACCTATCGCACGCTCGCCGGCGACGTCCTAGACTGGATCTGCTGGCGCTACTACGGCCGCCAGAGCGGCGCCGTCGAGGCCGTGCTCGCTGCGAACGTCGGTCTTGCCGAGCGCGGGCCGATCTACCCAAGCGGGGTGCTGATCAATCTCCCCGACCTCGCCGCGCCCGTCGCGCAGCCCGTGCGGCTGTGGGACTGACGCGGTGATTCCTGTCTGGACCCTGACGGCGGACGGCACGGACATCAGCAGCCGGCTGGGCGAGTTTCTGGTCTCGTTGGTGGTCTCGGATAAGTCGGGGCTTGAGTCCGACGAGTTGACGGTCGAGGTGGCGGATCCACGATCGGAGATCGCCTGGCCGCGGCACGGGGCTCGGCTGGCGATCGCATTGGGCTACGCGCATACCGGCGCGGTGTCGATGGGCGAATACACGGTGGACGAGATCGAGCTGTCGAACCCGCCGCGGCGCTGGTCGATCCGCGCGCGTGCGGCAGAGCTGCGCGAGCCGGCCTTGAAGGCGCGGCGCACCAGGAGCTGGGAGTCGACGACCGTCGGTGCCGTCATCGCTGATGTCGCCAAAGGCGCCAGGCTGGTCGGCAAGGTCTCGCCCGCGCTGGCGTCTAAGTCGATCGCGCGCCTGGATCAGACCAACGAGTCCGATCTGGCCCTGCTCACCCGCTTGTCGCGCCAATTCGACGCCATTTCCACCGTCAAGGCTGGCGTGCTGCTGTTCACGCCGCGGGGCAAGGGCCAGGCCGTGAGCGGCCAAGCGCTCCCGGCGATCACACTGAAGCCTGAGGATGTCACCGAATGGCGTGTCAGTCTGGCGGACCGGGATAGCTATACGGCAGTCGAGGCGCGGTGGTATGACCGCGACGCGGCCGAGGAGGTTTGGACGCGTGCGGGCCAAGGCGATGGCGACGCGGTGTTCCGCCTGCGTCGCACGTACACCGACCGCGCCGCCGCGCAAGCCGCGGCAGAAGCCAAGCTCGGCGCGCTGGGGCGTGGGACGGCGTTGCTTACGCTGAGTTTGCCAGGGATGACGGCGCTCGCGGCGGAAACCCCGTTGACCCTGGTCGGGTTCGGCGACGGCGTGGATGGTCGTTGGGTTCTGACGAGCGCCGAGCATCGGATAGAGGGTGGTGGGTACCGGACGAGCGTAGAAGGGGAGCGCGCGGACTGACCCATGAGCAACGGCACCTTTCCCCTTCACGAGCTGCGGGCCCTTCTGGCCCCTTCCGCGCCCGTCGCGGGGGTCGTCGTGGGCGTGCAGTCGACGCTCGTCGACGTCGCCACCCCCGCGGGCCTTCGCCAGGCGCGACAAGGTGGCCGAGCGCTGGTCCTCGGGGAGCGCGTGAGCGTGCGCGACGGGGCCGCGTACCCGGCAGCGACCGCTGCCGGGCGGTATGTGTTATGAGCACGGAACGTGAAGCTCGACGCTTGGATGATGCGGGCCTGACGCGGCCGCGTGAAGGGCTAACCCAGGCAGCCCGCGGGGCAGCGAGCAATGCTGCTTACTGACCGTCTAAAGAGGGCCTAAGGGGGCGTTTAGGAGCCGATTCTGCGTCGCAAACCAAGTTGCGCAGCGTCGCAAACCAAGTTGCGCGCTACAAAACCGCGAAGCCCGTTCCCGTGGTGACTTTATGGTGACTCAAAAGGAAACGACCTAGGCGCATAACACCTAAGCCGTTGTTTTATTGGAGCTGGCGGACGGATTCGAACCGACGACCTGCTGATTACAAATCAGCTGCTCTACCAACTGAGCTACGCCAGCGAGACAGGATGCGCCTGTGTCCGAAGACCGGACGCTGCGGTCATTCTACAATCAAGCACGATGGCCACTCAATGAGCGCGAGCCCGCGAGGGCGTGCACGGCTGGCGAGCGGCCCGGCGAAACCGATCCGAAGGCGCTCCGTCCGACGCTCTCGGTGTTTACTCGGAACCCATCTGGCCCTAGTCTGCGCCTATTCCGAGGATGACACTACGACTAGGGTCAACGTCATGAGCCTGATTCAACCGGACCGGATCGACTTCGACGATCCGGAGCTGACCGCGACGCGGGCGGGGCTTGTACGCGAGCTGCGTACCTTTTTGCCGCCGGACGGAGTGCTCGAGCAACAGGAGCAGGTGCAACCCTACGAATGCGACGGGCTCTCGGCCTACCGGCAGTTGCCTTTGTTGGTGGTGCTGCCTCGCACGGTCGAGGAGGTACAGCGCATCATGCGGCTATGTCGTGAAAGGGACGTGCCGGTGGTAGCGCGCGGGGCCGGTACCGGACTCTCGGGCGGCGCCTTGCCGCGCGGTGACGGGGTGTTGCTGAGTCTGGCGCGGTTTACGCGGATCCTCGATCTGGACCCGATTGCACGCACCGCGCGGGTCGAGCCGGGAGTGCGTAACCTGGCGATCAGCGAAGCCGCGGCGCCGCATGGGCTTTATTACGCGCCCGATCCGTCGAGCCAGATTGCCTGCACCATCGGGGGCAATGTCGCAGAGAACTCGGGCGGCGTGCATTGCCTGAAGTACGGGCTGACGGTGCACAACGTGCTTGCCGTGAAGCTGGTGACGATCGAGGGCGAGCTGATCGAGCTCGGCTCGAGCGGGCTCGACGCGGCGGGCTATGACCTGTTGGCGCTCTTCATCGGCTCCGAGGGGATGCTCGGCGTGACGGTCGAGGTGACGGTCAAGCTGCTGCCCGTGCCGGAGCGTGCCCAAGCCATCCTCGCGGCTTACGACGACGTCGAGAAGGCCGGCCAAGCGGTCGGCGACATCATCGCGGCCGGGATCATCCCGGCGGGTCTGGAGATGATGGACGGCCCGGCGATTCAGGCGGCGGAGGACTTCGTGCACGCCGGTTATCCAACGGACGCGGCGGCCATCCTCATTTGCGAGATCGACGGGACTAGTCAGGAGGTTTCCGAGGAGGTCTTGCGGGTGCGCGATCTGCTTTTGACCAGCGGCGCGACCGAGGTGCGGACCTCGCGCGACGATGCCGAGCGGCTGATGTTCTGGAAGGGTCGCAAGGCCGCCTTCCCGGCGGTGGGCCGGATCTCGCCGGACTATTACTGCATGGACGGCACCATCCCGCGCCGCGCCTTGCCGGAGGTGCTGCGGCGCACGGCGGAGATGTCGCGCGAGTACGGGCTGCGGGTCGCCAATGTCTTTCATGCCGGGGACGGCAACATGCACCCGCTGATCCTCTTCGATGCGAACAAGCCGGGCGAGCTGGAGCGGACCGAGGAGCTGGGCGGGCGGATCCTGGAGCTATGCGTGGAGGTCGGCGGGACCATCACGGGCGAGCACGGTGTCGGGATCGAGAAGATCAATCAGATGTGCGTCCAGTTCAGTCCCGAGGAATTGGCGCAGTTCCACGCGGTCAAGGCGGCGTTCGATCCGAAGGGGTTGCTGAACCCGGGCAAGGGTGTGCCGACGCCGAGACGTTGCTCGGAGTATCGCCAACTTCCGGATCACAGCCATCGGCACCCGCACTGATGGCGAAACCCGAACGTCTGATCAACGCCGACCCGGCCAGCGACGAGCTGGCACTCGATCGGGCCATCCGTCCGCGCAAGCTGGAAGACTATGTCGGGCAGCCGGTCGTGCGCGAGCAGATGGAGATCTTCATCGGCGCCGCGCGCGGCCGGGGCGAGGCGTTGGATCATGTGCTCATCTTCGGCCCGCCGGGACTCGGCAAGACCACACTCGCGCACATCATCGCGCATGAGATGCAGGTCAATCTGCGTCAGACATCGGGCCCTGTGCTGGAAAAGCCGGGCGATCTCGCGGCTATCCTGACCAATCTCGATGCGGGGGACGTGCTCTTCGTCGACGAGATCCATCGCCTCAGCCCGGTGGTCGAGGAGGTGCTCTATCCCGCGATGGAGGACTATCAGCTCGACATCATGATCGGCGACGGGCCGGCCGCGCGCTCGATCAAGCTGGATCTGCCGTTCTTTACCCTGGTCGGCGCGACCACGCGGGCCGGGCTCTTGACCTCGCCTTTGCGCGACCGGTTCGGCATCGTGCAACGCCTGGAGTTTTACACCGCGGAAGATCTGGCCTGGATCGTGCGCCGCTCGGCACGCATCCTCGCCATCGAGACCGAGGCGGAAGGCGCCGCCGAGATCGCCCGGCGCTCGCGCGGCACACCGCGCATCGCCAACCGGCTGCTGCGCCGGGTGCGTGACTTTGCCCAGGTGCGTGCCGACGGACGCATCACCGCCGAGGTCGCCGATCAGGCGCTCGGGATGCTCAAGGTCGACGCACTAGGCTTCGACCACATGGACCGCCGGCTGCTGGATGCCGTGATCAGCAAATTCGACGGGGGACCGGTCGGCGTGGAAAGCCTCGCGGCGGCGATCGGCGAGGAGCGCGGTACCATCGAGGACGTGCTGGAGCCTTTCCTGATTCAACAAGGCTATCTGATGCGGACCCCGCGCGGGCGTGTTGCGACGCAGGCGGCTTATCTTCACCTCGGGCTCAAACCGCCGCGAAGCCTCGCCGAGCGTGCTGCCCTGCCCGACCTTTTCGGCGTCGTTTCGGATTAAACTGCGCCCGGTGCGGTATGCGATGTTTTTGGACAGGATCGGCCCCGGCAGACTTGACGACCATTCGAGCCGGCGCGGTTTAAGTGAAAAAATAGATCGTTTTGAACCGCGCCCCCGCCAAGGGCTGTGGATGAACCAAACCTCGAACTGACTCGAAAATCAGCATCTCGCTCCGGGCGCGGATTAAGGTGCTCTCCGGAAACGAAAGCCTGCCCGACGGCGAACCGAGACGGGGAAGCGCCAACCGACCTCGTCAGGCATCCGGTCGCCAGTCCTCGTCGAGGATCTCTGCAAGTCGATAGGGACAGTTCTCGGGAAAAGTTGCGAGCGGCCGACCGGTCTGCATCGCGGCGCTGCGTCTCGCGCGCTGGTAGCTCTGTGCGAGCACCCAAGCCGGGTAGGGTCGCAGACTCGGACTGTCCTGAATGGCGAGTTCGATCTGGAGCCGGGCATCGGTGATCGAATCGATCCAGCTATCGGAGCGTCTTTCGGGTTGATACTGCCATTTCAGGAGGTGCAAGAGCAGGCGCACGAGCTGACTCGCAATGGCCCTTCTTTCGCTCTTGCTCAAATCCTCCAGCTCCTCTGCAAGATGCTCGACATCCACCGCCTGCCAAGATCCTTCCCGAATCAGCTCGGCGGTCTCGCGAGCCCAACGCACAAGGTCCTGCTCATACGTCACGTTCAAGACGGATACCTCGATAAAAAACTCAGGTGCATATTGATATCTTAACTGATGTTGATCAGCGCTCGCCCGGGTCTTCCGGCTTGTCCGCGGTCTTTCTCGTCGCGCGCCTGGCCCGCGGCTTCTTCACAGTCGTCGCATCGTCCACAACCGCCTTGCTCGCCGCCTTGCTCGGCGCTCGCGCCGGCTTTCGGACGGCACGGGGGGCGCGCTTCACGGCAACCGCCTGCGGCGCCGGCTCGGCACGCGACTCGGCCACGGAGCCACCGGCAGGCGGGTCGGTCCGAGCGGCAGCAGCGTCGAGACCCGAGTCCGGACCCTGTTCCGGCCCGCTGGATCGGCGCTGCCTCAACCAAGCGACGAGTCTGCCGATACCCTCGATCAACCGGAAAAGGATTCCGACCAGTCCACTCCAGAGTCTCGGTAAGAGCGCTCTCCCTCCTGCCGATCGCGCTCGGTTCGCAAGAGGCTCGGATCGATCCGGCATCGGGACACCCTCGATCTCGCCGTAGCGCGCCGACAGCGCCCGCTCCCCGCTTGAAGTCTCCACGAGATAAAATTCGCGACACAGGCTGATGCAGCCGAGCGGGATGACGATCACCGCCATCAGGGTCGCGACACCGGCGCCGAACAGCAGGCTGACGGCCATCCCCTGAAAGATGGGATCCTCGATAATGGCCCAGGCGCCGGCCATCAGGGTGAGCGAGGTGATGAGGATGGGTCGCATCCGGATCTCGGCACCGGCGACCGCCGCCTCCTTCACGGCCCTGCCCTTGGCGACCTCGATCTTGACGAACTCCACGATCAGGATCGACTGGCGCACGATGATGCCGCCGAGCGCGATCAGCCCGATCATGGAGGTCGCGGTGAACTCGGCGCCCATGAGGAGGTGACCGGGCACGATGCCGATCAGGGTCAAGGGGATGGGCGACATGATGAGCCCGGCGATCTTGAAGTTGCGAAACTCCCAGACGATCAGCCCGTAAATGAGCACCAGCGCGGCGATGAAGGCGAGCCCCATGTCGCGGAAGGTCTCGTAGGTGACGGTCCACTCGCCGGACCATTCGAATCCGGATTGGCGGTCGGTCAACGGCGGTCCGATCAGACCTCGCGGCATCCCGCTGATCTGTACACCGTCGGGCGCACGATAGGACTCGAGACGCTCCTCGACCTCCAACATCCCGTAGATGGGCGCACCCAAGCGGCCTTGCATCTCGCCGACCACGTACTCCATCGACCGTAGATCCTTGTGGTAGATGACCGGGTCCTCCTGCTGCTGCACGAAACGCCCCAGCTCGCCGAGCGGCACCTGCCCGCCCATCTCGGACTGGATCGGCAGACTCGCCAGACTGCCGATCTCGGCCCGGTTGGCGAGCGGGATCTGCAGGACGATAAAGGTCGGCTCCTGGACGACGCCGCGCTTGACGTCGCCGAGCTTGAAGCCGCCCATCGCCATGGCAAGGTTGCGATTGACGGCGTCGACCGAGATCCCCATCCGCACCGCCTTCTCGGCATCCACCTCGAAGCGCCAGTAGCTGTAGGGCTCGGCCATGTAGCTGTCTACATCGACGATGCCCTCGACCTCCTCGAAGATCCCGGTCAGATCGGTTGCGACCCGGCGACGGGTCTCGGCATCGGGTCCGTAGACCTCGGCCACGACCGTCTGCAGCACCGGCGGGCCGGGAGGCATCTCCACCACCGCGATCCGGGCACCCAGCTCATGGGCCAACGGGGTCAGCATCTCGCGCGCGGCCACGGCCACGGCCAGGGCATGACTGCCGAGCGCGCGCTCGTTCTTGTCCTTGAGCATGACCAGGAGATCACCCTCCCAGGGTCGCTCGCGCAGATAGTAGTGACGCACCATACCGTTGAAATTAAAAGGCTGGGCCGTACCGACATAGGCCTGGACGGCAGTCACCTCGGGCATGGTGCGCACCTTCTCGGCGAGTTGGCGGACCACGTTCGCGGTGACCGGTAGCGCCGTGCCTTCAGGCATGTTGACGACGACGCTGAACTCGGGCTTGTTGTCGAAAGGCAGCATCTTCACCGCGACGGTCTGGGTGTAGAAGAGCACGCAGACACCCGCCGTGGTGAGGATGGTTCCGACCAAGAAGGCGATGCCGAGGCTGCGGTTGCGGATCAGCGGCATCACCAAGGGCCGATAGACGGCGCTGACCCAGCGGCGCGTCCGCTCTTCGCGTCGCTCTGCCTTTTCGAGCGCCGCAAGCCGCGGACGAACCCGCAACGCAAACCAAGGCGTGAAGACGAAGGCGGCGACCAGCGAGAAGAACATGGCCGATGAGCCGAGCACCGGAATCGGCCGCATATAGGGCCCCATCAGGCCGCTGACCCAGCCCATCGGCAAGAGTGCGGCGATGATGGTGAAGGTGGCGAGGATGGTCGGGTTGCCCACCTCGTCGACCGCCGCCACCGCGGTCTCGATGGTCGTCTTGCCGCTTTCGAGCCAATGGCGAAAGATGTTCTCCACCACCACTGTCGCATCGTCGACCAGGATCCCGATGGCGAAGATGAGCGCGAAGAGACTGACCCGATCGATGGTGTAGTCGACCATCCAGGCCCACCAGATGGTGAGCAGGATCACCACCGGGATGACCGTGATGACCACGAAGGCCGCCCGCGCACCCAGGCCGATCAGACAGAGGATGGCCACGATCACCGCCGCCTCGAACATCGCCCGCAGCAGCTCGTTGACCTTGTCGTTGGCGCTTTTACCGTAGTCGCGCGTGACCTCGACATGGACGTTCGACGGGATGAGCGTCGTCTTCAGCTCCTCGACCTTGGCGAGGATCTGGCGCGCGACCGTCACGCCGTTGGTCCCCTGCTTCTTTGCGATCGCCACGGTCACGGCTTGTGCCCCGTCGGCGCGATGCTCGCCCCTATAGGCCGGCCCGGTGAAATGGCTGACGATCTGCTTGGTGTCCTGCGGGACATGCTCGACCGTAGCGATATCGCGCAGATAGAGTGGATAGTCCCCGCGATTGCCGATCACCAGCCGACCGACATCCTCCGAATTGCGCAGGAAGGAGCCCGAATAGACGTTGAAGGCGGTATCGCCTGATTCGCTCACGCCCGTGGTCTGCTCGGAGTTGGCGGTGCGAATGGTGTTGGCGATGCGATCGAGCGTAATGCCGTGCCCGGCGAGGCGTTCCATCAGGACCTCGACGCGGATCTGATCCTCGCGCCCGCCGACGACGAACCCCTTGCCGACATCCGGCAGCGAACCAACCACCTGCAGCAGATCGAGACCGAGCTTGCGCAGTTGATGATCCTCGACATCCTCGGACCAGAGCGTGAGGGTGACGACCGGGACGTCATCCACACCGACCGGCTTGACCAGCGGCATCTGCACGTCCGGAGGCATACGGTCCATGTTGGACTGGAGCTTGTCGTGGACCTTCACGATCGAGGCGCCCATCTCCTCGCCGACCTCGAAGCGCACGGTCACCATCGCCGCCCCGCGCTGAGTGGCCGAGTAGACATGCCGAACGCCCTTGATCTCCTTCATGATCCGTTCGAGCGGATCGGTCACCAGACGCTCGACCTGCTGCGCGGAGGCGCCCGGATACTGCACGAAGATGTCGATCATCGGGACCGAGATCTGCGGGTCCTCCTGGCGCGGCGTGAACAACAGACCCAGGATCCCGAGGAAGAGCGCGCCGAACAGGAGCATCGGCGTGACCGGCGTATTGATGAAGGTGCGGGCAACGCGACCGGCGAGGCCGAGGGGTAGTGACGCGTCGGCCGAGGACGACGGCGCGGATTCGGGAGGAGGTGCAGCGATGGGATCGGCCATGAGTCACGACTCCCGTCGTCCATGACATTGATCTATTTTCTGAATTGGTTCAATGAATCTAGCCCACAAGCGCGGTGCCAACAAGCGGCACATTGACAGTGCGTTAGTGTTTGCTAAAGTACCGAAGCAATTTCACTCGCGTCTGAATCACTTTTCATCGCCATGTACATCGACAACCTCACGCTCGTCGGCATCGCCGTCGCCTCGACCTATCTGCTCATGCCGCTTCTGTTCCGTCGCGAGATCCTGGTCGTCGAACAGGATGCGAACCCGTCGGTTCCGGAGCCCCGGGGACACGACCAGGCCGTTGCTCTTCGGCCGTGCCTGGAGACTTGATCCTCCCTCGCCGGCTCGTTGCGTAGTCTCGAAACGGCGGGGCCTTGTTCGCCCCACCGGCCGGAAGCGACGCCGGCGATCGTCGCGAAGCGCCGGCAACCCCGGGATAGACGACTTGCAGTCGTCCTCTTCCATCGCTCAGACAGCCCGCGGAATCAAGACGAACTCGACCATCTCAGGCACGGACACCCGATGCACGCCCGACCAGCGGCGTTATGATGCACACCCGAGCCGACCGAGGCAGCTCCCTATCCTGTTGAACCGCGCCCCGCTGAGGGCCGTGGATACACCGAACGTCGAACTCGCTCGAAAATGAGCATCTCGCTCTGGACGCGGTTTAGAAACATGCCGCAGCAGCCCACACCCGGAATAGACCGCATGCGCCTGAGCCTTTCAGCACGGATCCGAGGATCGGCCTGCCTATCCATGCTCGTCGCGCTTCTACTCGCGAGCGGATGCAGCGAACCCGATTCGCTCGTCGAGATCCACGGCAGCACCATGGGAACGACCTACAGCGCCAAACTCGTCGAGCTTCCCCCGGGCCTGACGGCCGAGGCGCTCAAAGCCCAGATCGATGCACGTCTGGACACCGTCAACGCACTGATGTCGACCTATCGTCCGGACTCGGAGCTGTCGCGTTTCAATGCGAGCCGATCGACTGATTGGTTTCCGGTCGATCCGGAGTTGGCCGATCTCGTCGCCCGCGCGCAATCCATCAGCGATCTGAGCAACGGGGCCTTCGACGTCACCGTCGGCCCGCTGGTGAATCTGTGGGGGTTCGGACCGGATGCCCACCCGTTTCGGATTCCGGACCAACTGACGATCGAGGAGACCCGCACGCGTGTGGGCCACGACAAGCTCGACGTGCGCGATCACCCGCCTGCACTGCGCAAAGCGCACCCCGAGTTGTATGTCGACCTGTCCGCCATCGCAAAAGGATATGGCGTGGATCAGATCGCGGACCTGCTGGACCGGCTCGGCGTGACCGCCTACCTCGCCGAGATCGGCGGGGAGCTCAGGGCCAAGGGGGCCAAACCCGGCGATCAGCCCTGGCGCATCGCCATCGAGCGCCCGGAGGCGACCTCGCGGAGCGTCTACCGGATCGTCGCGCTCGAGGACGACGCCATGGCGACGTCCGGCGATTATCGAAACTTCTACGAGCAAGACGGACGGACCTACTCGCACACCATCGATCCCGGCACCGGTCGACCGGTCGCGCACGCCCTGGCCTCGGTCACCGTCATCACCGAGGATTGCGCGACCGCCGACGCCCTGGCGACCACCTTCCTGGTCCTCGGGCCCGAGCGCGGCTTGAGCTTGGCCGAATCACTCGGTATCGGGGCCTTCTTCGTCAGTCGCGTCGGGGACGATTACGCGCACTCGGCGACAACCGCCTTCGAGTCATCGGTGAGCGAGCGGGATCCGGACTGAGCCGCCTTGAGCGCTGACCGGCATGCAACTCCCGCAGCCGAAAAACGTCCTTTTCATTCATCCTCGGTCCGTCCGAGGAACGAGGGCAACGCCAGCGCCTCGGACCCACCCCCCTCATCACTCGGACCACGCCCGAACAGGCACGATACAGTGACCTTGGTCACATTCTTGCTTAAGCATGACGCGGTGTCGTGCCGCACCCGAGGTGCGAAGCGGCGTTTCGAAGACCGGAGATCGGGGCCGCATCCAAAATAGAGCAGTCGGTCCTTGTTCATACAACCGGTCAAAGGCGACATTCCAATCGCCGCGAACCGACAAACCTCCGGGATCGACGACTTGCAGTCGTCTTCTTCCGCCGGGCTGACGGCGAGCGGCGTCAGATGCAACTCGACATCCCGGAAACCGCGCCGAATGTGTTTTGGCCAGACCGCTGGACGAGGCCCGGCTTTAACGAGGAGGCTGAAAGACATGCACGGAATGAATCGAATGAGCAGCAAGATGCCGATCCGGGGCTTCACCCTGATCGAGATCATGATCATCGTCGCCGTGATCGGCATCCTCGCCGCCATCGCGCTGCCGGCCTATCAGGACTATAAGGTTCGCAGCAAGGTCAGCGAGGGGATCGTCTTTGCGTCGGCGGCCAAGGTTGACGTCATTTCCGCATTCAGCCACGGCGGCTTGCCTAGAAGTGATGCCGAGGCGGCAAATGTCGACAGCCAGTACGTCGAGTCGGTCACGATCAAAGAAGGCGGCAATATCCGAGTCACCTTCAACGCCACCATCCCGCAACTCAGCGGAAAAAGCGTCGTCCTGGCCGCGACGGAGCGCGGCGGTGCGATTGATTGGTGTTGTTACAGCGAGAATATTGAAGCGCGATATATGCCGGCGTCTTGTCGGGATAGCGAGAAGTGTAGAGGTGCGGATCCAGTGCCGGAGCCGGAGCCCGAGCCGCCTCCGCCACTGCCTCCGCCCTCTCCTGAGCCGCAGGAGCCGACGGAAGAGGAAAAAGTCAAAAATTGCCCTCCATCGCCGAATGGCAAGTTCTGCAAACGGGAGAACACAGCCATTGGTTGCCCGGCTACATATCCGAACAAACTTGCTGACAGTCCAAATTGCTCTCGATGAAATGCAAGGCGGAAACTCGCCCCGATCGCGAGGGTTCGACGACGCGCTTCCGCAGTCTCGTGACATCCGCTCCGCGCAGTCGTCAATCCCGGGGTGTCGCCGCTTCGCGGCGATTGCCGGCATCGCGTCGAGTCGGTCGGATGCAGTGCTCAACCCGCCGGGCCGGGCCTACGGTAGATGCCCCAGGCGCCACGCGGATCCAACGAATCCCACACGAATCATTCGTTTGACGTTCTTAAACTGCGTCCCCTACGCCCTCCCGGAATCCACCAACGGCGAACCCCGCTCAACCCAAGACCATGGTCCCGGAGACGCGGTTTAAGTACAGGTGGGCGACAACCGTATCCGCTGATTCTCCCGCACATCGGCCCAAATGACCTGGCGGCACTCGTTGAAGCCGAGCCTGTAGACCAGCAGGTACTGACCCGGATCCACCGTGAAGGAAAACGCCTCGTTGCGACCGATGCGATAGATCTCCCGGCCGTCGAGCTCCACGCGCATGGTGGCGAACCAACCCGCCAGCGAGCCGTCTCGATACAGCGTGATATTCGCCGCTTCGGATGGGTTCGTCACGGTCGGCAAGGTGCCCGACTGCCCACCCGTCGCACAACCCGCGATCAACGCGACGCTCGTGAAGGCGCCGATCAAACCAAGCCTGACACTGCTCATTTCGGTACCCTTTCCGTTTTGCTCCTCGACGTGGGCTTCGTTCCGGTCCCGGCCCGAGATCCCGATAGATGCGTCAGGCCGAGTCGGCGGTATCCTTCGGTGGAGGTCCGCCGGAGAGATCCGCAGGCGATGCTCGACGGCGGCGCAACGCGTCGGGATCATGCACGCATCCCCCGCGCAAGGTCAAAACCAATCGATCGGAGTCAGTCAGATGAACAGCACGCCGTCGGGGCAGAACACACCGCCACTCATCATGGGCATTCTCAACGTGACGCCCGACAGTTTCTCCGACGGCGGGCGTTACTCGGAAAGCGCCGTTGCCGTGCAACACGCCCTCGCAATGATCGACGAAGGCGCGGACCTGATCGACATCGGCGGGGAGTCCACGCGGCCCGGCTCGCAGCCGGTCCCCGCCGAGGAGCAAGAGCGCCGGGTAATCCCGGTGATCCTGCGTCTGCGCGAATGCGTGCCGAGCAGCACCCGATTCAGTATCGACACCACGTGCGCCGGGGTGGCCGAGGCCGCGCTCGACGCCGGTGCCGATTGGATCAACGACACCTCCGCCGGACGCGACGATCCGGCCATGCTCGCCTTGGCGGCCGATCGGGGCGTGCCGATCGTCTTGATGCATCGCCAAGGGATGCCGGAGGCGATGCAGCAGAACCCGAGCTATGCCGACGTGGTTGCAGAGGTTCGCGACTTTCTTGCCGAGCGCATCGAAGCGGCGTTGGCCGCGGGGGTCGCGCAGGAGAAGATCCTGACCGATCCGGGTATCGGATTCGGCAAGACGCTCGAGCACAACCTCGCGCTCATGGCCGGGTTGGGCGAGCTGGTCCGCCTCGGGCCGCCCGTTCTGCTCGGGGCAAGCCGCAAGCGCTTCCTCGGCGCCATTTGTCTGGAGCCGGACCTCGCCGACCTCATGCCGGCGACCTGCGCGACCACGACCATCGGCGTCTTGGCCGGCGTGAAGGTCTTTCGAGTGCACGATGTCGCGGGCAACCGCCAAGCGGCGGACGTCGCTTGGTCGATTCACGGAGTCCGGGGCTGAACTGCGGGGCCGCGATCACCTCGCGCACCCCGGGGCCTTCAGACTGCGGAATCGTCTCCCGGAACATTGCGACGGCCGCTCTCGCGAAGATGCCGGATGCGGGCAAGCCCGACATCGTCGATGGCGAACGCCTTGCCGAAGCCCTTCACATAACGCCCGCGCTCCGGATGCAAGCGCAGGAGATGAAAGTCAGCCAAGCCGCGCAAGGTCGCGACCAGGCCGCCGAAGCGGGTCTCGAACAGGTCGAGGACGGCCGCGTAGCCGTCTCGGTCGCGCGCGATCTCCTCGACCCGGCACTGGAAGGTCAGACGTCGACGCACGAACGGGTGCGCGGCCGTTGTCTCCTCCTCGATGAAGAGCACGCTGACCCGACCCCTTTCGATCAGATTGGCGGTGTGGGTCGACAGCGCGCTCACGAAGACGTAGAGGTTGCCGTCCAACTCCACAAAGGGCGCGTAGCTCGCGTCGGGTTCGCCGTCGGGACCGCAGGTCGCCATCGAGAGCGTCGAAAACCCGGCGCGAAATCGCTGAAGCTCCTGGTAGATCGCATCGAGATCGGGTGAGGAGGATGACGCGTCGGTGCTCGGTTCGCTGGACATGGGCTGGGTGTGACTCGCGCGTGACTGTTGAATCGGCGTTGCCTAAACCGCGCCGGGCGCGATGTGCGTCGTTCTTGGACGGGATCGTCTCCGGCAGACTTGACGACCGCTGGATCCGGCGCGGTTTAGACGCGGAGTGTCGGTCGCGGGAACGGGCGAACGCCCCCACCGCCGATCGTGCCTCTCGCCCTGGAACAGCCGTGAGATCAAGGGCAGAATCGCGCTGCGGAGGGTGCCGTCATCGCGGCCCGACTGCATCGCTCGGAAAGATCCATCCGAACCGAGACTCGCGTCAAGCGCCGATCGGTCGGCCGAGTTCGGATTCTATCGCCCAGGAGACTGCCCGATGTCGCTGATCCGTCGCACCAAGCTCACGCTCCTCGTGTCATGCCTGACCCTCATGGTCGGCGCGCAGGTTGTCTTCGCCGCGGTGCCCGAGGACCGGGATGAAGCAGCGAGCCTGCACATCACCGGGGCACTGAGCTACAAGGCGCGCATCGCCCTGCCGCCGGACGCCCTTGCGATCGTCGAGCTCAGCGACCCGACGGTGCCCGGCGGGCGCCTGGTCGCCGAGCAGAGGATCGCCCTGGACGGCCGACAGGTCCCGATCCCCTTCGCGCTCGTCGTCGAGCGCGCGGCGCTGATCCCGAACCAATCCTATTCGGTCCGCGGCGCGGTCCTGTCCGCCGGCCTGGCGTCTTGGATCACGGACGAGGTGCAGCTCGATCCCTCGGTCGAATCACTCGATCTCGGCACCGTCATGATGCGCGCCTACGAGCCGATCCCCTTCGCGAGCGAGCTCGCCTGCGGGGATCAGCCCATCCGCGTCGGCTTCCTGGAGGACCGGATGCGCCTCCAGGTCGGCGACCGGACCTTCGACCTGAGACAAGCGGTCTCGGGCTCGGGCGCACGCTATGTCGCCCTCGCCGATCCGTCCACCTCCTTCTGGAGCAAGGGGGATCGGGGGATGCTCGAGATCGCGGGCACGGCCTATCCGGAATGCCTCCCGGTCGAGGTCGCGACAACGCCGTTTCGTGCCACAGGGAACGAGCCTTTTTGGAGCCTCGAGCTCACCGATAAGCGAGTCGATCTGAACACGGACCTCGGGGAGACGCGGATCAATGTCGCGCTGACCGAGCAAGAGCTGCTCGAGGACGGGCGGCGCTATCGCAACCTGATCGAGGACGGCGACCTCGTCGTCAGCATCTTCGATCGGCCCTGCGTGGACAGCATGAGCGGCATGCCGCACCCCGCGACGGTCGAGATCCAGCTCGACGATCGCAGGCTCGACGGATGCGGCGGTGATCCGGCCACGCTGCTGCAGGGACCCGCATGGGTGGTCGAGGACATCGAGGGTGGCGGCATCATCGATCGGTCGCGCGTCACGCTGAACTTCGGCGCCGACGGCCGTCTTTGGGGTCGAGCCTCCTGCAACACCTATCAGGGCGAGTACAGCCTGACCGGCGAGAGTCTGACACTCGCGCTCTCCGCGACAACCATGATGGCCTGCGCACCCGCCTTGATGGATCAGGAACGCAAGGTCCTCGATCTGCTCGCTCGGGTTCGCGCCTTCGAGCTGGATCCCACGGGTGCCCTGATTCTGAAGACCGACGACGGGGCAGCCCTGCTGGCGCGTCGCGAATAGCGACGCCGCCGAGGCTTCGGCCGTCGCCCGGTCAGCGGGGTCTCGAAAGCGTAAAAGCGCCGCGAACGCCGCCGGCTCGCTGGCGTTGCGGGAATCGTCGCGGGTTGGCTGGTGTGGAGCGGGCGAAACGACCGAGCCGAAAGCGACCGCGAACACGCACGATCCGACGATTGATCCACTCGGCTTGCTGCAGGGCAACAAGGATGCGGATAATGTGGGATTCGTGATGCCCTGACAGAGAGTAAGTCGACGATGACCGCAGAACGGCAACTATTGAGCGGTGACGACGCGGTGGCACTCGCCGCGCTGCATGCGGGGGTGCGCCTCGGCACCGGCTATCCCGGCACCCCCTCGACCGAGATCCTGGAGACCTTCGAGCGCCTCGGCGGGCATGCGCAGTGGTCGCCGAACGAGAAGGTAGCGCTGGAGGTCGCGCTCGGCGTCGCCTTCGCCGGCGCGCGCACGCTGGTCACCATGAAGCATGTCGGGCTCAACGTCGCAGCCGACCCGCTCTTCACCGCGACCTACACCGATGTCGAAGGCGGCCTGGTGATCGTCTCCGCCGACGACCCGGGGATGGCCTCCAGCCAAAACGAGCAGGACAACCGGCACTACTCTCGCGCCGCGGCCATCCCCACGCTCGAGCCCGTCGATTCCCAACAGGCGTATGACTTCACCTTGCTGGCGTTCGAGATCTCGGAGCGTTGGAAGATCCCGGTCCTGCTGCGGATCACCACGCGGGTCTGCCATTCCAAGACCATCGTGATCCCGCGTGGGCCGGTCTCGGGTGTGGCCGAGCCCGCCTTCGAGCGCAAGATCCCGACGCGGGTCATGATCCCGGCCTACGCCAAGCCGGCACACCATCGCCTGCGCACCAAGCTCGCCGAGATCGCCGCCTGGAACGAGGCCGAGGGTCCGCTCCGGATGGACGCGGGCGATTCCAAGCTCGGGATCGTCGCAACCGGCATCAGCGCCGTGCATGCGCGCGAGGCGGCCCCGGACGCGAGCCATCTCACCATCGGCATGACCTATCCGCTGCCGATCGAGCGCATCCGCGCCTTCGCCGCAGGGGTGAGGCGCCTCGTCGTCGTCGAAGAGGGCGACCCCGTCCTGACCGACGAGCTCCGCGCCGCCGGCATCCAGGCCGAGGGCAAGCCGGAGATGTATCGCTTCGGCGAGCTGGACGTGGCGCGCGTTCGTCGCATCCTAGCCGGCGACACCAGCCCGGAGCCCGTCCCGCCCAAGGGCAAGCCGCCCGAGCTTTGTCAAGGTTGCGCACACCGCGAGGTGTTCCAGGCGCTCGGGGAGCTCGGTTGCATCGTCGCGGGCGATATCGGCTGCTATACCCTCGGCGTACTCCCGCCCTTCTCGGCGATGGACACCTGTGTCTGCATGGGCGCGAGCATCGGCGTCGGCCTGGGTCTGCGTCATGTGCTGCCCGAGGATCAGGCGCGACGCGTGGTCAGCGTGATCGGTGATTCGACCTTCGTGCATTCCGGGCTGACCGGGATCGCCGAGATGGTCTACAACCCGCCGGCGACAGGCCATCTGGTGATGATCCTCGACAACGGCACGACCGCGATGACCGGACTGCAGGAGCACCCGGGGACCGGACGCCTGCTCGATCACTCCACGACCAACAAACTGAGCTTCGAGGGCATCGCGCGCGCCATGGGCGTGCAGAACGTGCAGGTCGTCGAGATCACGGACAAGAGTCTGTCGCTCAAGGACCTGATCGCGGAGCTGCTCGCCAAACCCGAGACATCGCTCCTGATCACCCGCCAACCCTGTGTTCTGGCCGCGCCCAAGATCCGCTTCTACGACAAGGCCGCGGCCGAGTCGGCGCGCGTGCACACCTGCTCCGCGGCGGTTGCGGACTGACTTCAGATCGGAGAGACACAGATGGAGAAGGTGAAAAACATCGTCATCGCCGGACTCGGCGGCCAAGGGGTCCTGACGGCCTCCGACATGCTTGCCGAGGCGGCGTTTCGCGCCGGTTTCGATGTGAAGAAGAGCGAGCTGCACGGCATGAGCCAGCGCGGCGGCTCGGTGAGCAGCGACGTGCGCTACGGCGAGCAGGTCCTGAGCCCGATGGTTCCGGCCGGCGAGGCGGACGTCCTCCTGGTCCTGGAAGCGACCCAGATCGAGATCAATCGCCCGATGCTGCGCACCGGGGGGGTCTTGATCGATCCGGGCCTGCTGCCGGAGGGCGCGCTCAAGAACAAGAAGAGCCTCAATGTCGCCCTGCTCGGCGCCGTCTCCACGGTGCTGGACATCCCGCAGGAGCATTGGATGGCCGCCATCTACGCCAATCTGGCCGAGAAGCTCCATAAGGTCAACGACCAGGCCTTTGCGTTGGGTCGCGAGGCCGCGCTCCAGGGCTCGATCGCTCAACACCATTAAACCGCGTCCAGAGCGCCATGCGTCATTTTCGTGTTGTATTCCGTCTTGGGGATTTCACCGACCTCGCTGGAGACGCGGTTTAAAATTTCATCTTTTTTAAAATCTTAAACCGCGCCACCTCCAACGATCGTCGAGTCTGCCAGGCCGATCCCATCCCAAAACATCACAAACCGCGCCGGGCGCGGTTTAAGAGAGGACCAAGATGCTGACAGAGCTCTGGAACGACGCCGAGGGCGGTTTCCACCCGGCCAGCGCGCCCGATTTCCTGCCGGAGACGGCGCTGAAGCAGGTGCAGCTGCGACGGCTTCGTGCGGTCGTATCGCTCGCCTACGACAACGTCGCCCTCTTTCGCGCCCGGATGCAGGAGCGCGACCTGACCCCGGACTCGATTCAGCGGATCGAAGACATCCAGCAGCTCCCCTTCACGGTCAAGGCCGACCTGCGCGACACCTACCCCTTTGGGCTCTTTGCCACGCCCATGAGCGACGTGGTCCGGCTGCATGCCTCCTCCGGCACCACCGGCAAGCCGATCGTCGTCGCCTACACACGCGAGGACGTCGGAGTCTGGTCCGAGGTCATGGCGCGCACCCTCGCCTGCTGCGGGCTGCACCGCGGCGACATCCTGCAGAACGCCTTCGGCTACGGACTCTTCACCGGCGGACTCGGCGCCCACTACGGCGCGGAAGCCCTCGGGGCGACCGTGGTCCCCATCTCGGGCGGCAACAGCGACCGTCAGATCATGCTGATCCGCGACTTCGGCGTCTCCGCACTCTGCTGCACGCCGAGCTATTTCACCTATCTGATCGAGCGTGCGGCGGAGCTGGGCATCGATATGCGCTCGCTCCCCTTGCGCGCCGGCATCTTCGGGGCCGAGCCCTGGACCGACGGGATGCGCGATCACATCGAGGACGCCGCCGGCATCAAGGCCTACGACATCTACGGCCTATCCGAGATCATCGGACCCGGCGTGGCGAGCGAATGCTCGGCCCAACAGGGTCTGCACATCTTCGAGGATCATTTCTATCCCGAGATCATCGACCCGGAGACCGGCAAGGCCCTGCCCGACGGCGAGGAAGGCGAGCTGGTGCTCACCACGCTGAGCAAGAAGGCGATGCCGATGATCCGCTACCGCACCCGCGACATCACCTCGCTGATCAGCGAGCCCTGCGCGTGCGGACGCACCATCCGGCGGATGCGGCGCATCGGACGACGCTCGGACGACATGTTCATTATCCGCGGCGTGAACGTCTTCCCGTCCCAAGTCGAGGCGGCACTTCTGGCGGTCGAGGGCACGCTCCCGCACTACCAGATCATCCTCACCCGCGATCAGGGTCTGGACCAAATGTCGGTCGAGGTCGAGGTCACGCCCGAGGTCTTCAGCGACAAGATCCGCGCGCTCGAGGACGTGCGCGCGCGCCTGGCCAAGGCGATCGAGCACATCCTCGGCATCCGCGTCGGGCTGCGTCTGGTCGAGCCGCGCAGCATTGCGCGCAGCGAGGGGAAGGCGAAGCGGGTCATCGACAGGCGCAACGAGGGGGCATAGCCGCCAGCCGCCAGCCGCCAGCCGCCAGCCGCCAGCCGCCAGCCGCCAGCGATTGTGCCGATCCGAACCCCTGGCGCAACCCCTGCAGCGGCAAAAAACCCGGCCCAGCGCTGCTGGCTAATTGCTGATAGCTGGAGGCAGGAAGCTGGCGGCTGGCGGCTGAAAAAGACCAACCGAGCACCACGAGGACTCAAAACCATGAAATTGCAACAACTCTCGCTTTTTCTGGAAAACCGCCCGGGGCGCCTCGGTGCGCCTTTGGAGGCCATCGCGAAGGAAGGGATCAATATCCTGACGCTCTCGCTCGCAGACACGGCCCAGTTCGGCATTCTGCGCCTGATCGTACGTGAATGGGACAAGGCCAAGCAGGTCTTGGAGGATGCCGGATGGGTGGTCAACCTGACCGAGGTGGTCGCGGTCGACGTGCTCGATCGGCCGGGGGGGCTGGCCGAGGCGCTGGCGGTGCTGGAAGGCGCGGGTCTCAACATCGAGTACATGTACGCCTTCTCGCTGCGGCGCGGCGACAAGGCGATCCTCATCTTCCGGTTCGAGGATCCCGATCGGGCAATTGCCGTGCTGCTGGAGAAGGGGCTGCACGTCGTCGACGGGGATGAGCTGCTGAGCGTGGTCTCCGGCTGCTGAACCGCGTCCCTTTGCGATATGGTTGGGGTCACGCTTGCGCGAGTCTGCGGCCGCGGTGGCGGACGCGGTTCAGGATGTTCGATCGATTGCGGAATGAGGTTGGGTGAACCAGCGCAGCCCATCGGGCGCCCGCGTTCATGAGACCGGCCACCAACCTTTAGCGACTCGTGACACCCGCTCCGCGGTGTCACGCATGCCCTGCGGCGCTCTGCGCCACGTGCCGCGATGGCCGGAGATATCAGACAAGGTCCGCCGGACGGTAGCGCGAAGATTGGCGGACGTCGCGCTCGTCCGTGCTCCCTGGCCGGTCCCGGGCTCGAGCTTCGGACGTTAATATCGAGCGTCGACGCAGCAGGTTCCGCGCCGATGCAACACCCATCAACGGATCGAGGATGATGGTCGCGCAGACTCATGAGACCCATCGGCACACCGAGCACCGCATCTGGGATCCGGATGCCGAGACCCTGCCGCGCGACGGCATCGAGGCGTTGCAGCTGGAGCGTCTGCGCGAGCTGGTGACGCGGGTGGCGCGGGTGCCCTTCTACCGCGACCACTTCGCCCATCGCGAGATCGGACCGCACAGCATCCGCTCGCTCGCCGACGTACGTCGCTTGCCCCTGACCACCAAGGACGATCTGCGTCGTCAGCATCCGTTCGGGTTTCTGGCGGTTCCGCGCAAGGCGCTTGCGCGCATCCACGGCTCCTCGGGTACGACCGGGCGGCCCACCTTCGTCGCCTACACGGCTCATGACCTCGAAACCTGGTCGAATCTCTGCGCGCGCTTCCTGGTCGCGGGCGGGCTCAGGCCCGAGCATACGGCGCAGGTCGCCTTCGGCTACGGACTCTTCACCGGCGGCTTCGGACTGCACTACGGGATCGAGCGTGTCGGCGCGGCCATCATCCCGGCGGCGGCGGGCAACACGCGTCGCCAGATCGAGATCATGCGCGACCTGGACCCCGAGGTCCTGATCTGCACCCCGAGCTATGCCCTGACGATTGCGGATTCGGCGCGCGAGCTGGGCATCGATCCGCGCTCCCTGCCGATCCGCTTCGGCCACTTCGGCGGCGAGCCCTGGACCGAGGACATGCGCCGCGAGATCGAGGATCAGCTCGACATCGCCGCCTTCAACAATTACGGGCTCTCCGAGGTGATCGGTCCCGGCGTCAGCGGCGAGTGCCCCGAGCGCACCGGGATGCACATCCAGGAAGACCATTTCCTCATCGAGTGTCTGGACCCGGAGACCCTCGAGCCGGTGCCGGAAGGCGAGCCCGGCGAGCTGGTGATCACCACACTCACCCGCGAGGCGATGCCGCTGATCCGCTATCGCACCCGCGATATCGCCCGACTCTATCGCGAGCCTTGCGCCTGCGGCCGACGTACGACACGCATGAGCCGGGTCACCGGTCGCACCGACGACATGCTGATCATCCGCGGCGTCAACGTCTTCCCCTCCCAGATCGAGGAGGCGCTGCTGCGGGTCGAGGGTACGACTCCTCACTATCTCATCGAGGTCTCCCGGCCCGGCACGCTCGACGAGGTCCATGTCAAGGTCGAGATCCGACCCGAGATCTTCTCCGACCGCATGGACCGCATGCAGGCGCTGTGCGAGCGGATCAGCCGCGAGATCAATACGGTCGCCGGCATCCGCGCCCATGTCGATCTGGTCGAGCCGCGCAGCATCGAGCGCTTCGTCGGCAAGGCCAAGCGGGTGCTCGACCGACGCGATCTCGGCGAATAGCCCTATCCCGACGCGCACTGCATCGATTACCCTGTTTGCGCGTTTGGACGCCGGCGCCGTCGATTCGGCGCGTCGAAAACAATCCAGTCACCGCAGAGGAATAAGCATGATGAATCAGCAAGGCTCGAGCATCGGGCGTCAGCCGGTCATGACCCGTCGTCTCGGGCTGGCCCTCGCGTTGGCCGCTCTGCTGCCGGTGTCCGCCGCGATGGCGGACGAAGAGGGTTATTACGTCGAGACGATCAATCGCAGCTCGGGTGTCATGGGAGAAGCGGCGAGCGAAGACCTCTCCAAGACCTACCTCGCCTACGACAAGATGAAGGTGGTCAACGAGGGGCCCGATGCCACCGACATGATCATGGATCCGACGGCCGGAACCATCGTCTTCATCAATCACGCCGAGAAGGAATATCTCCCGATCAACGTCAAATCCGTGATGGAGAGCATGTCCGGTCCGGCCGCCGAACAGATGCGCACCATGATGGGCGAGATGACCGTAAAGGTCGAAGCAACCGGCGAGGCCAAGAAGATCGGAGACTGGGAAACCAAACAGTATCGGATCACCAAGACCGGCATGATGGGTGTGGATCAGGAGATCTGGGCGACCGAGGACGTGGACATCGATGTCACCCGCTACACCGACATGATGAGTCTCTCGGGCCCCGGCGGCATGCTGGCGAACTCGCCGGCCGGCCTCGTCCAGCGTGAAGAGATGAGCAAGATCAAGGGCTATCCCATCCTGACCAAGACCAAGATGGAGATGATGGGCACCACCATGGAGACCGAGACCGAGGTCACGGTGATCCGCAAGGAGGCCATCCCCGCCGACGTCTTCGAGATCCCGCAGGGCTACGGCGAACGCGACATGAGTATGCAGATGCCTCCGCCGGGCAGCGCCCACCCTTGATCCAGGCGGTAGGTTGGACAAGCGCAGCGTCCACCACACCGGCGCAGGAGCGGCCGGCGTACGGCCCCGGCCGAGCAACCTCTCGAGGGTTGCCTTCGGCCAGGGCCTCGCTCATCCCCCGCATCAATTCCCGGAAATCACCTGAAACCCTCAGGCGCGACGCGCGTCAGTTAGCCACTGCGCGCTCGCGCTCTTCGAGCTGCTCGAAGAGCTCCAGCACCCAAATCACACGACCGCCCAGGCCCGCACGGGCTTCGGCATCTTCTTCGCTGGAGCGATGGGCAGAGTAGACCACGGCGTCGACCAGGAAGCGTGTCTCGTCGAGCGGCGGAGCGGAGACATAGCGCGGAGACAGCACGGCGGTCCCGAGGATCGGGGCTAGGAGCTGCACCTTGCGACTGCCGGGGACCACGGCACGCCGAGAGATCGAGTCCAGACCCTGACGCTCCACCTGACGGCCGATCTCGGCATAGAGATAGCGCGCGGCATTGATACCGGCCCGACAGCCCATCGGCAGACCGGCGATCCCCGCATCCGAACGCACGTAAAGTGTGTCGGCGGCGCGCAGCAGGCGTTCGATCACGCCGGCGAGCGCATCGTTGAAGACGGGCTCCTTCAGCCAGGCTTCGGGATCGATCCCGGCCTCGCGCATCCAGGACAGCGGCAGATAGAGACGGCCGTTGCGGGCGTCTTCCCCGACATCGCGGGCGATGTTGGTCAACTGCATGGCCACGCCTAGATCGCAGGCCCGCGCCACCAGCTGGGTGCTCCGAGCGCCCATGAGGGCGGCCATCATGGCGCCGACCGTGCCCGCGACACGCGCCGAATAGTCATAGACGCCCGAGAGGTCCTCGAAACGTCGGCCTTCGGCATCCCACTGGAAACCTTCGAGCAGGGCCTCGAGCAGCGCCTTCGGCAGCCCGAAGCAGGCGACCACGTCGGCGAGTGCGCGATCGGTGTACTCATCGATCGGAGCGCCGTCGTAGATGCGGTCGAGACGATGATGCAGCTCGGCCAAAGCGCGCGTTTGTGCGCCGGGCTCGTCGCCCGCGCAATCGATCGCATCGTCGGCGATGCGACAGAAGGCGTAGAGCGCGATGGCCGGATCGCGGATGCGCTGGGGCAAGAGAAAGGAGGCCGCGTAGAATGAACGCGAGCCGGTCCGCAGCAGTTGGCGACACGCGGCGATGTCCGCCGCGCTCGCGTGATCGGTCTTAAGCATAGGTTGAGGCATCGGGTACCACCGTATCGAGGACACGGGCCGACGATAGGACACCGGGCACACCTGCACCCGGATGCGTCCCCGCACCGACCAAGTAAAGGCCATTCACCTCTTCGCTCGCGTTGTGCGGTCTGAACCAGGCACTTTGCAAGAGGATAGGTTCGAGACTGAACCCGGCCCCGTTGTAGGACAGAAGCCTGTCCTGGAAATCCCGCGGGGTCGCGACGAGCGAGGCGACGATCTCGTCTTCCAACCCGGGCAAGACGGTTTCACTCAAATACTTCGCGATCCGCGCGCGATAGGGCTCGGCTTCCTTCTCCCAGTCGATATCGCCTTTGAGGTGCGGAACCGGCGCCAAGACATAGAAGGTGTCGCAACCCTCCGGTGCCAAACCCGGATCCGTCGCCGTCGGGCGATGCAGATAAAGACTGAAGTCCTTGGCCAAGCGCTTGTTCTTGAAGATATCGTCCAGCAGGCCTTTGTAGCGCGGGCCGAGCAGAATCGTATGATGGGCGACTTCGGGATATTGGCGTTTGGTGCCGAAATACCACACGAAGAGCCCGTTGGAGTATTGTGCGCGATCGATCTTTTGATCCGTCCAATGGCTGCGATGCTCGGCCGGCAGGAGATAGCGATAGGTCCAGGCCGCGTCTGCGTTGGAGACGACGACAGGGGCCGCGATCGCCTCGCCGGACTTGAGCCGAACACCGGTCGCCGTGCCGTCCTTCACCAGGATCTGCTCGACCTCTGCGCCGTAGCGAATCGTCCCGCCTTGGCCTTCGATCAGGCTCACCATTCCCTTGACGAGCGCGCCCGTGCCGCCGATGGCCGAGTGCACGCCCCATTTGCGCTCCAGGAAGGAGATGAGCGTGTAGATGGAGGTGACGGAGAAGGGATTGCCGCCGATCAGCAACGGATGGAAGGACAGGACCTGGCGGATGTAGGGATCTTTGATGTACTTGGAGACCATCGCATAGACGCTGCGATGGCTGCCGAGCGTGATCATGTCCGGGACGATCTTGAGCATGTCGGTCCAGGAGTTGAAGGGCACGTGGCCCAACTGCTCGAAGCCGATCTTGAAGATCGCCCGGCTGTGTTCCATGAAGCGATCGTAGCCCTCGACGTCGCGCGGCGAGAACTGCGCGATCTGCGCCTTCACGGCATCCGCGTCGCCGTTGTAGTCGAAGACCTTGCCGTCGTCGAAACGAATCCGGTAGAAGGGATCCATCAAGCGGATATCGATCTCCTCGGAGAAGCTGCGTCCGCACAGCCCCCACAGCTCGTCGAGCAGAAAGGGCGCCGTGATGATGGTCGGGCCGGCATCGAAGGTGAAGCCGTCGATCTTGTGGACATAGGCACGCCCGCCGGGCGCATCGAGACGCTCGAGCACGGTGACCTGATAACCCCGAGCACCAAGGCGAATCGCGGCGGCTAGCCCGCCGAATCCGCTGCCGATAACGACCGCATGCGGCTTGCTGCGACCTGAGTAGTGCTCGGAGAACTGCGATGCCGGGAGTGTCAAGTCTGCATGACCTTCAGTAATGTCAATGTTGGTTGACATTATAGCAGGAATGGGCGTTTGTCAGCCCCTGCTGGGTCAAGTCGGAGCCAAACTCGCGATCGGAAAGATGAAGCACCCCGACGCGGCTCGCTGCGCCGATCGATCTCTACACCGCCCGGGTTCTTCCATCTGCAACACCCAGTCGGTCGGCGAGACCTTTGACCAGATCCGCGACCTCTTCGGGGCGCTCCTCGTGCGCAAGGTGTCCGAGACCCGGCAAGGAAATGACCTCCGCACCCGGGAGTCGTTCGCGCACGCGGCGGGCCTCGGACGGCGACACCGTCAGGTCGCCTTCGCCGACGACCAGAAAGAGCGGCGGCTCGAGACGGCTCAGCTCGGGGGCGAGCGCGGCGAGATCCCAGTTGGCCATCATGGCGAGGCTGGCGCCGACATGCGAGGGATGGCGCACGAGGCGCTGATAGAGGTCGACGCCGGCCGGCTCCAGGGTCGAGCCGGTGCTCTCGACCAGACGCTCGACCACCCGCCGGTCGGCGGCACGCCGGGCGAAGAGACGCGCGACCAGGACATTCGCGGCCATCAGCTTGGCGGCGGGTGAAAAGATGTGTGCCGGGAGTCCGCGCCAGGGCATGAGTGCGCCGTTCAGACTCACCAGACCACGCGGCCGGATGAAGCCATCAAGCGTCATCCGGATCAGGATCGCCGCACCCGCCGAGTGCCCGAGAACCAGATCGGGCGTGCAGTCGAGCTCGCGAAGAAGGGCGTGAACCGCCGCGGCCATGCCGGGCAATGACATGCGTTTCGACGGCAACGCGCCGGTGAACCCGTGGCCGGGTAAATCAGGCGCGACGACGGTAAAGCGATCGGCGAGCGCAGGGGCAAAGGACCGCCAGGAGTGGGTCGCGGCACCCGTGCCGTGGAGCATGAGGAGTGTCGGACCCGCGCCCATCTGCTGAACATGCCAGCGCAGGCCGCCGGCCTCGACGAAGCGGCTGGCCGTGCGATTCGGCCAGTCGCGACCCTCGATGTCCCAGCGCGGGCGATCGACCATCATGCGTCGCCCGCAAGGCTGAGCCGCTCACGGGGCAGTGGAGTGGCATGCGACGCCGTGCTCCGGCCGCGCCGCCGAAGAGTCGAGTGCAACGCAACGATCCCGGGCTGTGCGCCTTCGGACGTCATCAGCGCGTCCCCGGGCTCATCCTGCGGCGCGCACGGCATGGGAGAGCGAGGTCGCGTCGGCGTGCGGCAAGGGCAGATAGCGCGCACCCATCTCGACGGCCAGATCGCGCCCCTGCTGCTGCGGACGCGGCGAGGTGTCGATCACCAAGGAGGTGATCTCGACCGAGCGCACCAAACGCGCCGCGGAGAGCGCGTCCTCGTTGGCCCGAGCACGCCCGCCGGTACCGTCGCGCGCCACGTTGGCGCGACCGTCGGTCATGATGATGAGGATCGGCGTGCCGCCCCGGCGCTTGACCGAATCGGCCAGCATCATCCCCAGATCGATCCCGGATGCGAGCGGCGTACCGCCCCCGCCCGGCAGGCTGGCCAGCGAGCGCTTGGCGCGGACCAACGAGCGTGTCGGCGGCAGCAGCACCTCGGCGAACTGACCGCGGAAGGCGACCAGGGCGACCCGGTCGCGGCGCACGTAACAGTCCGCCAGGAGCAGCTCGACCGCGCCCTTGGCCTCGGCCAGACGATGCAGTGCCGAAGATCCCGAGGCATCCACGACGAAGATGGTCGTGGTCTCGGAGCGATGCTTGAAGCGGGTGATGCGGAAGTCGTCCTGACGGATCTCGATGCGGTTGGACTCGCCCCCGAAACGGGCGACCTCTTCGCGACGCAGACGCTGCCAAGGCGCGGCCGCACGCAGTGTCTCGACCACGTTCAGACGCAGACCGGCACGCGGCTCGCCGCGCAGGACACCGGCCGGGCGCCCGCGCAGGGGCGCGTTCTGCACCGCACCGGCCTTGCCCGTAGCTCGGGCGCGCGAGCGACGCAGCTTGCCGAGTTGCAGCTGCGCGAGCAGGTCCGCCGGGATCGCCGCCTTGGTGGCTTCGAGCACCTGATCTTCGAGCTCTTTGGGCTCTTGCTGATCCTCGCCCTTGTCCTGCTCCTGATCCGGCTCTTCCGGCTCGGGCGGAGGCGGCTCGTCCGGCGGCTGCTCCATCGGCGGCAACATGGTCGCGCGCGGGGCGAGCACCAGTCGGCCGGCGACGGCCAGATCCTCGTCGGTGACCTCGGTGCGACCTTCAAGCGCAGCGGAGGCGCAGGCCGCTCGGGCGGCAAAGATGGATGCGCGCAGCGAAGGGATCCCCAAGGCCAGCGCGGTGCTGCACAGCGCCTCGATCTGCGCCTCGCTGACCTGAATCCCGGCAAGCAGTGCGCGCGCGGCGAGGATCTCGTCGGCATCGTAGTCGCAGGCGACCGCCTCGTGAACCCGAATATGTGTCAGGTCTTGATGGAAGGCCAGACGGTCGAGCAGCGCGTTGAGCAGACCTTCGTCGTCGCCGACACCCTCGTCCAGCGCGACCACGGCGAAGCGTGCCGGCGAGCGCATCGCCAGACCGTCGCGCTCCAGCACCACTTCGCCCGAATCGAAGGCCATGGTGAGACGCGCCGCGGTGCCGGCACCGATGCGCTCGGCCATCGCCAGTTCCACGATCCCGCCGTTGGCCTCGACCAGCAGACCACGCTCGGCCACCGGTCGGCCGGCGCTCAGGGTCGCGGCCAGATCCAGACCGCCGAGCAGACGCCCATCGGAGACATGCAGCGGGATACGCCGCATCGGCGTGCCGGGCGGCTGCAGGTCGCGCATGATCGTCAGCCACTGGTCGCGGACCGGACCGGCGAGCGAGCGCAGCGCGACCCCGCCGGTCCCGACCGGATCCACGGACATGAGGGCCGCCGCAAGCACGGCATCCCCCCAGCGCGAAACCCCGGCCTCGCCGCGCGGACGCTCGGGCTCCGACTCAGGCATCGCCGCAGGACTGTTCATTCCCCGAACAACTCCCCGACCGCCCGTTCGACCCGGCTGGTCGAGCCGGATTCGTCGAGCGGATCGCGGCGCAGCCGATGCCGCAGTGCGGAGGCGGCCACCTGAACCAGATGCTCGTCCAGCACCACGCCATCGCCCTTGAGTGCCGCAAAGGCACGGGCGGCGCGGATCAGGGTCAACTCACCGCGCAGTCCGTCGGTACCGAGCTTGATGCAGAGCCGTCCCGCCTGCTCCAGGGTCGCGTCCGGGACCTCGACGGTCGGCAGAAAATCACGCGCCTTCTGGATCTGATTGCGGACCTTGCTGTCCTGGCGCTTCCACTTCAGCACGAAGGCCGGCGGGTCGCGCTCGAACTCATCGCGCAGACGCACGACCTTCATGCGGGTCGGCAGATCCTGCGGCGTCTTGACCTCGACGGAGAGACCGAAGCGGTCCTGCAACTGGGGCCGTAGCTCGCCCTCCTCCGGGTTACCCGAGCCGACCAACACGAAACGGGCGGGGTGACGAATACTCAGACCCTCGCGCTCGACCAGGTTCTCGCCCGAGGCGGCCACGTCGAGCAGCGAGTCGACGAGATGGTCTTCCAGCAGGTTGACCTCGTCGATGTAGAGGAAACCGCGATGGGCGCGGGCCAGGAGGCCGGGCTCGAAGGCCTTCTCGCCCTTGGTCAAAGCACGCTCCAGATCCAGCGCACCGATCACGCGATCCTCGGTCGCACCGAGCGGCAGATCCACCACCGGCACCGGCACCATCCGGCTCTTCAGCGGACCTTTGGCACGCTTGGTGCGGCACTCGGCGCAAAGCGCATCCTCGCCCGCCTCCGGGTCGCAGTTATAGACGCAGTCGACCGCCCGCATCTTCGGCAGAAGCGCCGCGAGACCACGAATCGCCGTGGACTTACCCGTCCCGCGGTCACCGAAGACGAGAACGCCGCCGATCGAGGGATCGATGGCCGCAATCAACAGGGAGCGCTTCATCTCCTCCTGGGCGACGACAGCGGAAAACGGAAACGGGATGGGCATACGCAGCGAACCTGGTTGCAGTGAGATTGGATTGCAGTGTGCTTGGACCAAGGGATACGGGGCGCGACCCTAGCGCCCCGACTTCAGTCAGGTCAAGCGGAGTCGATCAATGCGAAGGCGTTTCAACCGCGCCCAGAGCGACATGCGTCGTTTTCATGGTGTATTCGGCCTTGGCGATTTCACCGAGCTTGGTCGAGAGGCTGTTTCAACTTTAAAACGGAACGCTCGTCACAAGCCGCGGGCATCCAGCCACTCCTCGACGACCGCCTTGAAGGCCGCCGGACATTCCTCCTGCGGGACGTGCCCGCAGCCCTCGATCACGGCGAAGGTCGCGTCCGGCAGCGTCTCGGCCACGCGCCGACTGTCCTCGATCGGCACCAGCCGATCGGTCTCCCCGCTGACGAGCAGCACGGGCATCGCCACCTCCGCCAGATGCGCACTCACCGTCACCGGTGCCGAGAGCGACAAGGCCAGCAGCTCGCCCCAGGCGAGATCCCAACCCGCAACCCGGGCGTGAATCCCGAACTGCGCGCGACGCTCCTCCGAGATCTTGGTTGCATCCGCGTAGGACAGATCCATCAAAGCGCCATCTTCGCCCAACTTGCGCGCGATCAATAGACTCAGACGACGCATCTGCGGCAGACTGGCCAGCCACTCGGGCAGGGTCGGACGCGTGGCGTAGACCCAGGGCGCCACCAGGATCAAGGCCGACACCCGCTCGGGATGCGTCAACGCCGCCTCCAGTGCGAGCGTTCCGCCCGAGGAATTCCCGACCAGGACAGCGCGCTCCAACCCGAGGGCATCCATCACCGCGAAGAGCTGGGTGATGGCGGCGTCCTTCGAGTAGGGATTCGGACCGTCCCAGTCGGCCCGCATCGGCTTCGCACTGAGACCATAGGGCAACTGATCATAGGCGACCGCCCGACCCCGAGCGGCGAAGGCGTCGAGCACCGGCTGCCAGGTCCAGGCGTTGAAGGTGAAGCCGTGCAACAGGAGGAAGGCCGTCGCATCCGACGGCGCCCCGGACAAAGCCTGCGACGGCGGCTCGAGATAATGGATTGAAAGCCCCGCGGTCCCCGCGAACGGAATCCCGACGAAACGACTTTCGGTCGATGCCGCCTCGGCGTTGGAGGCGAGCCCGTCGCTCGGCTTCCCCGAGATCAGAAAAGGCCCGGCGACGACCGCCAACACGACAAGTACAACGAGACCAGCCAACACCCTGAGGAGAATTCGAAGCATGTCCGTTCCTTCAATGACGAGCCCAATCACGAGCGGGGCGCTCCTCGCCGCCCATGAGCCCAGGCGCGACCTGCCGGGGGCCAGCGAATGACGAGCACCGACATTGCGCCGATGGAAGAAGGTCCTTCGAAGGGACTCGACCAGATCTCGTTGCTCAGCAGCGACGAGCGGCTCAAGGGGCGTCCGCGTCTGTGTAGCGACTGCGGCTTCTGCGACAGCAGCCTCAAGCTGCTAATGTCGCAGACCTGCACCTTCGTGCGCAACCAGACCCGCGGGATCGAGCAGCGTCTGCACGGGCGCACCCGCCACGCCGGCGAAGAAGGCCGCTTCGGGATCTATCGCGCCATGTACGCCGCGCGGATGGCACGCCCCAACCCCCATGCGCAATGGAGCGGGATGGTTACGACCCTGGGCGCGCGCCTGCTCGAACAGGACAAGGTCGACGCCGTCATCACCACCGCCGCCGCACCCGGAACGCGCTTCAAGGCACAGCCCCTGCTGGCGCGCACCCCGCAGGAGGTTCTGGCGACCGCCGGAAACAAACCCTGCCTCTCCCCGGCGCTCAGCTTGATCGACGCGGTGCGCGATCAGGGCATCAAGCGCCTCGCCGTCGTCGGCACCGGCTGCCAGGTCCATCAACTGCGCGCCGCCGAGGCCGAGCTGGGTCTGGAGCGCCTTTACGTCATCGGCATCCCCTGCAGCGACAACGTCAGCTATCCGGATCTCGAATATTTCCTGACCCAGGTCTCGAAGTCGCCCGAGACCGTCGTGCATCACGAGTTCATGCAGGACTTCAGCCTCTGGATGCGCCATGAAGACGGGCATGTCGAGCGCCTGAACTACATCGACTTCCCGATGGACAAGCTGCATGGCATCTTCCCGTCGTCCTGTCTCTCCTGCTTCGACTACGCCAACACACTCAGCGACATCACCATCGGCTACATGGGCGCCCCGCTCGGCTGGCAATGGGTCATGGTGCGCACGCCCAGGGGCGAGGAGCTCTTCGAGATGCTCCGCCCGGAGCTTGAGATCGGCGAGCTGACCGAATCCGGCGACCGCAACCGCGGGATGCCGCGCTACATGGAGCGCCTGAGCCACCCGCCGGGACAGAAACGCCCGCCGATGCCGATCCGCAAGCTGGTCGCCATGCTCCAGCGCACCCGCGGCCCCAAGGGCCTCGAATTCGCCCGCGCCGTCATCGAGATGAAGTTGCTGCGCAACCTCAACTATGTCCGCAGCAAGTTCCCCAAGTTCGAGTCGCGCGTGGTGCCCGGCCACGTCTACGAGACGCTCGAGCCCTACTCGGAGCTTTACGAGCAGACCTTCGGGCGGCCGCTCGCGCCGACAGCGGCCGAGTCTTCGTCGGAGGGATAGGGCGGGGCGAGCTGGCCCGCGGAGGGTGTCGATGCAGGAGGCAACGGCACCCTCTATCCAAGGCGGCTTGTGTTGGCGTTGCTGCCGCAAGGCTACCTGCTACGGCACCTTAGGAAATCCAGGGATCGACGGCGGTCAAGCCCGCAGCAACGCCATCCGCCGAAGCAGACCCTCGAGCGGCCGCCGTCGGAGCAACTCCGGCGACGCAACATCGGCGCCCGCGGCGCCCGTTTCGGCAAAGGGTTGCCGACCGACAGTGCTGATCCCGACGCGCCATAGCGACAGCTGGAACACAAGACTCCGGCGTCTTGCCCCTTTCACTGTCTCTCGCAAGCTGAAGAGACCACAGCATCCAGAGCCGAGACCGCAACGAGGCGAGTCGAGGGATCCGTGCCGATTTTAGAAGGATGCTATGATCCGGCCAGGAGCGGGCCACGGACCGCCTGCGAGGCATGGAGACAAGATGCCCGCGAGGGTTTCGAGGCACTCAGTTGAATCGTGATCGTCATCGGTTTTAGAGAATGCGCAGCGAGTCACACCATGATCGAGACACTCACCCTGGCTGATCTGTGCCAATCCAGGACCCCCTTCGTCCTCTCCCCCGAGGATCCGCTCGGGCTGGCGGTCGCGGCGATGGGCGAGCGTCGGATCAGCTCGGTCGTGCTGGCCATCGCCGGCCACCCGGTCGGCATCTTCACCGAGCGCGACGCGCTCTCGCTCCTCGCCCGCGGCACCTATGATCCAAGCTCGCCCTTGCGCGAGCGGATGTCGCCGGATCCGCTCACCGCGACGCCCGAGCTGACCTTCGCCGAGGGTTATGCCCGCATGAGCGCGCGCGGCTGCCGACACCTGGTGCTGGTCGACAGTGCAGGCCAGCTTGTCGGGGTGCTCTCCGAGACCGATTTCGCGCGTATCCTGGGCGGGGGTGATCTGCTCGGCGAGCGGCGGGTCGCGGATCTCATGACCCGCGACCCGGTCAATCTGCCCCCGGAGGTGACGGTGGCCGAGGCGCTGCGGATCATGGCCGAGCGGCGGATCAGCTCGGTGGTGGTGGCCGAGGCCGGGCGCGCGATCGGCATCCTGAGTGAGCGCGACGCGGTTCGTCTCGCGGGTTCGGAACTGGATCTCGGGAGCACGCCGCTGGCCCGGCGCATGTCGCTGCCCTTGCAGAGCATCGGCGCGGATCGACCCGCGCGGGAAGCAGGGACCCGAATGCGCGAGCTCGGGATCAGGCGCCTGGTGGTCGAGGACGAGCAGGGTCGTCTGGTCGGCATCCTGACCCGCCGCGACCTCCTGAAGGATGTCCAGGAGATCTATCTCAAACTGCTTAGGCGGGTCATCGCCGTGCAAGGCGAGGCGCTCCAGGAGGCCGAGGACGAGCTGCGCGAGCTGGACCAGTGGAAACGCATGCTCGAGCAGTGCGGGCTCCCGGGGCTCATCCTGGCGGACAGCGGGGGCGTGATTCGTTTCATCAACGATGCCGCCTTGCGGGCCTTGGGACTGACCGCGGAGTCCAGCGTCCGTCTCGGTCTCGACGAGCTGCTCGACGCGGCCGGACTGGCCGAGTCCGACCTGCCCGGCCGGCTCGCCGCGGCACGCGATCTGACGGTGGAGCTGCCCCGGGAGACCGACAGCGGCCGACGCTGGCTGCGCATCCTGGGCGCCAAGACAGCCGACGATCTCGGCTCTGGTGTCGTGTTGGCCATCCAAGATATCACCGAGGAGCGTGCCGCGCCCGACCGAACCGTCTTGCAGCCGAGCTCGGACCATGGTGCGCGCCGACACCGTCAGCGGGTGCTCGAGCTTGGCCAGGCCTTGGAGCGCGGCGAATTCAATCTGCTCTACCAACCCATCATCGGTCTGGCGACCGCCACTATCGTCGGGGTGGAAGCCTTGATGCGCTGGCAGCACCCGCGCGACGGACTCCTGGTGCCGCGCGACTTCCTCGCCGGGATCGAGCAGAGCGACCTGGCCCAACCCGTGGGCCGCTGGGTCTTGGAAGAGGCCGCCAAGCAGGCGCGGGACTGGTTGAATCGAGGACGGGTCAGGATCCATGTCAATCTTTCGGCCCGCCAGCTCGCCGACCCTGGCTTGGCACGCGAGATCCGGGAGCTCCTGGATCGCATCGGATTGCCACCCGAGCTCATTTGTCTCGAGGTGCGCGAGACGCTCCTGCCGCGCAACCCGCTCGCCGGGCTCGCACCGCTTGCCGAGCTGCGCGAGCTGGGCGTTGCCATCGCCCTGGACAACTTCGGGACGGGTCACATCCCGGCGAGCCAGCTCAAACAGCTCCCGATCGACCTGGTCAAGATCGACAAGGGCTTTATCCGCTACATGGATCGGGATCCCGTTGATCAGAGCTTTGTGCGCTCGACCATCGACTTGGCCCATGCGCAGGGTCTCCTGGTGGTGGCCGAGGGGGTCGAAACCCGTGAGCAGCTTGAATCGCTCTCCTTGCAGGGCTGCGATCAGATCCAGGGTTTTCTGATGAGTCGCCTGGTCGAGGCCGAGGCGATCGCCGCCGAGGTGGACGGCCGGGATGAGTTCAATCCAGTCCGAGATCGAAATCAGCCTTGAACGGGTTCTTCAGGCGCAGGGCTCCAACCCTGCGAGCGTCGTGCATGTCTTCGGTGAGCAAGCGTGTCTCCATGAGCATGGCATCCCAGAAGCCGAACCCATGTGCGCTCTTCTGACCGATGACGTCGCGCAGCGTGCGCCCGTCGGCCGCGGCCACCGGATAAATGAAGATCTGCGACGAGATCCGCGACGGACTCCAGCGCCCACACATCCGGCCAAGCCGGGCGAGTGGGAATCAGGAGCCGATCGACACCGGCGAGGATCTCCATGACCTCGGGGCCGACGGTGGGCGGGCAATCGACCAGGACAGCATCGAAACCCATGGCGCGCTCGGCCCAGTCGTGCCAGAGGGCAAAACCGCTGTCCGCCCGCACGGCGATTCCGAACCGATCGGCGAAGCGCTCGCCCCAGGCCGCGGCCGTGCCCTGGGGATCGGTATCCAAGAGCAGCACCCGCGCACCCTGCGCAGGCGAGTGCGGGTCCGCGTCAAGGTCCGCTGCGGATCCGCCGGCCAGACGAACCGCGCAGCCGATGGCGAGGCTGGTCTTGCCCGTTCCGCCCTTGCGATGCCAGAAGGCAATGCGGGCCGGGGGCATGGGGTCTGTGCTCATGAGTCTCCGGCTCGGTCGATGCTGTCTGGATCGCGCACGTGGATCATGATCGGCTCCCGGTCGCTTCAGTCAACCCGCCGCAACAGATCGACCCGATGGGGTTTCCACAAGCGCACGCCTTGCGGTGTCAGATGGCGCTCGAAGGCCGCGCGGATTTCGGCCAGGCATGCGGCATCGAGGTTTCGCTCGCTGTGGGTCACGTCGATGAAACGTGCGGCGAAGCTCTCCCAGTCGGGGTAGATGCCTTCGGACTCGAAGAAGACCTCTTCCACCAGCTCGAACCGTCCAGCATCGACGGCGTTGCGGAGGGCCTCGAACGCGGCCTCGCGGACCAGACGCTCGTCGTCGATCAGGCGCATGATGGCATTGAAGTCACCCCAGTAAACGGGTTCGCAGACATAGAGCAGACCGCCCGGGACCAGCACGCGATGGATCTCGCGCAGTGCTTGATCCATGGCCGCAACCGGGACATGGTGGAGCGACTTGAGCATGACGACGAGGTCGTAGCTGGCGTCCGGATCCGCGATCGACTCGGCGCCGCCATAGCGAAAGCAGACCTGCGGCAGATCCGCGATCGCGAGGTTGCGCGCATGCTGGATGCGATCGACCTCGGTCGCCGTGATGCGGGCCGCGCCGAAGCGGGTGGCCAGCGCACGGGTCATGTAGGCGGCGCCGCAACCCAGCTCGAGGACACGGCGGTCGCGTACCTCGATCAAGTCGCCGATGAGATCGACCTCCTCGCAACGACGGTAGGCATTCGGATCGTTGATTTGCATGATGTGCAGTGACTCCTTAGGGTAGAGGATGTCGGTCGGGCCGGTTATCGGGCCATGCCTGCGCTCCATTCATACGATCTGTCCGAATCGACGGCTGGCGGCGGAGACTCTACGCAAGCCGGCTCGACAGGACATCCACTGCGTATCACCGTCTCGGCGTGCCGACCTGATCGATCGCCGCCTTTGGATTCAACGGAGCCCGCTGGTCATGCCCGACTTTACCCTGCACCCCCGACTCCTTGCCGATTGTCATCCGCTGGGCCGATTGTCCGCGAGTCACCTGCTCCTGCATCGCAACGCGGCCGTTCCCTGGTTCATCCTGGTGCCCGAGACCGACTTGGGTAACCTGTTGGATCTGCCCGTCGCGCAGCGCGATACGGTCCTCGCCGACTGCAAGCTGGCCTCGGACTATCTGACGGCTGTTCTCGGTTGTCCGAAGGTGAACGTGGCCTGGATCGGCAATCTGGTGCCGCAACTGCATGTCCATGTCATCGGCCGAAGCCCGACCGATCCCTGCTGGCCCAAGCCCGTTTGGGGGTACCTGGAAATGACCCGGGCATACACCTCAAGCGAGGTGGATACGTTCAAGGCGGCCCTTGTGGGCGGCTGAGGTGATTTCCGCTAGACGTATCGACCGACCCGTCGGGGCGACTAAAGGCGCCCCGACGTGGCTCCTGCATGTCGTACAGAGATGAGCAGTCGGGATGCTTGGTCCCGGAATCACCCGAGCGACAGCGCGGGTCGGGCAGCGGGCCAAGAGATCCGCGAGCCCTCGAAGCCCGTTATCGCGCACCGATCAGCTCGATCGGGTAGCCGTCCGGATCCTCGACGAAGGCGATGATGGTCTTGCCCGCATTCATGGGCCCGGCATCGCGGATGATCTTGCCGCCCTTGGCCTTGATCCGGTCCGTCGCCTCATAGACATCGTCGACCTCGATGGCGATATGGCCGTAGCCGTTGCCCAAGTCGTAGCGATCGACACCCCAGTTGTAGGTCAGCTCGATCACGGTCTGCTCGGACTCTGCGCCGTAGCCGAGAAAGGCAAGCGTGAACTCGCCGTCGGGATAGTCCTTCTGACGCAGCAGCTGCATCCCGAGGATCTCGGTGTAGAAATCGATGGAGCGCTGCAGGTTGCCGGTCCGCAGCATGGTATGGAGGATTCTCATCCGGGTGACCTCTTGCGTTGTGGTCTCGGGTTGTCGTCGAGCCTGTGCCGACATTCTCGCATCGACCCGGGCCTGCAGAAAAACCTAGAGAAAAACCTTGATAAACCATTCGGTCTTGGGCATCATGACTTTCGTGCAGTGCTTCCTTGTAGTATTTCGGTTGTTACTCCTCTCCGCGTGACGTGGCAGATCCTTCCGTAATCTCGCGACAGTCGCCTGCATATGTACACACGTTTCGTTAAATCAGAGAATACCGTAAATGGCTACAGGCACAGTTAAGTGGTTCAGTGACGAGAAGGGCTTCGGCTTCATCGCTCCTTCCGACGGCTCCAAGGACGTCTTCGTCCATCACAGCGCCGTCCAAGGCAGTGGCTTCAAGTCGCTGGCCGAGGGACAAAGCGTCTCCTACGACGTCGAGCAAGGCCAGAAGGGCCCGAGCGCGACCAACGTCGTACCCAAGTAAAAACAGCCTTCAGGTGCCAGTCACCTGAGCTGAAAAAGCCCCGCCAACTGCGGGGCTTTTTGCGTTTTCGGTCCGTCGAATGTCGGCGGCCCGCCCCTCTCTTTTTTGTCTCTTGCGGAACCCTCCTTTGATCTCCACAGCCAACATCACCATGCAGTTCGGCGGCAAGCCGTTGTTCGAAAACGTCTCCGTGAAATTCGGCGGAGGCAATCGCTACGGCCTGATCGGCGCCAACGGCTGCGGAAAATCCACCCTGATGAAGATCCTGGGTGGGGATCTGGAGCCCAGCGCGGGCAACGTTTCCGTCGAGCCCGGCAAGCGTCTCGGCAAGCTGCGCCAAGACCAGTTCGCCTTCGAGAACGACGGGGTGCTCGACACCGTCATCATGGGCCACGAGGAGTTGTGGCAGATCAAGAAGGAGCGCGACCGCATCTATGCGCTGCCGGAGATGAGCGAGGAAGACGGCATGGAGGTCGCGCACCTGGAGGTGCACTTCGCCGAGCTGGACGGCTACACGGCCGAGGCGCGTGCAGGCGAGCTGCTGCTCGGCCTGGATATCCCGCTGGAGCAGCACGAAGGCCCCATGAGCGCCGTCGCACCCGGCTGGAAGCTGCGCGTGCTGCTTGCCCAGGCGCTGTTCGCCGACCCGGACATCCTGCTGCTCGACGAGCCCACCAACAACCTGGATATCAACAGCATCCGCTGGCTCGAAGAGGTGCTGAATGCACGCAACAGCACCATGATCATCATCTCGCACGACCGGCACTTTCTGAACAGCGTCTGTACCCACATGGCCGACCTGGACTACGGCGAGCTGCGCGTCTACCCGGGCAACTACGACGAGTACATGACCGCCGCCAGCCAGGCGCGCACGCGCCTCTATTCGGACAACGCCAAGAAGAAGGCTCAGATCGCAGAGCTGCAGACCTTCGTCAGTCGCTTCTCGGCCAACGCATCCAAGGCGAAGCAGGCTACCTCGCGGCAGCGCCAGCTCGAGAAGATCAAGCTCGAAGACATCAAGCCATCGAGCCGGGTCAACCCCTTCATCCGTTTCGGCCAATACAAAAAGCTCTACCGCCTGGCGCTCGAGGTGAATGGCCTCGCCAAAGGCTACGACGGCAAGCCGCTCTTCAGCGGCCTGGACCTGACGGTGGAGGTCGGCGAGCGGGTCGCCATCATCGGCCCCAACGGTATCGGCAAGACCACACTGCTGCGCAGCCTCGCCGGCGACCTCGCACCCGACGGGGGCGTGATCAAATGGTCCGAGAACAGCACCCTGGGTTACTTCGCCCAAGACCATGCGGCCGATTTTGCCGACAACACCAGCCTGTATGATTGGATGGACCAGTGGAAACAGCCCGGCGACGACGAGCAGGTCATCCGCGGCACGCTGGGGCGGCTGCTGTTTTCCCAGGACGAGATCAAAAAGCCCGTGAACGTGATCTCGGGCGGCGAGCAGGGCCGCATGCTCTTCGGCAAGCTGATGCTGCAGAAGCCCAATATCCTGCTGATGGACGAGCCGACCAACCATCTCGACATGGAGTCCATCGAGTCGCTCAACACCGCGCTGGAAGACTACCCGGGCACACTGATCTTCGTCAGCCACGATCGCGAGCTGATCTCGTCTCTTGCGACGCGGATCATCGAGTTGACACCCCGAGGCGTGGTCGACTTCCGCGGGAACTACGAAGACTATGTCGAGCGCGAGGGCGCTGCGGCTTAAACCGCATCCAGAGCGAGAGGCTCAATTCTCAAGTGACCTCGACGTTTGATGCAGCCATGGCCCTTAGCGTGGACGCGGTTTAAAATAGTATATTTTTTAATTACTTAAACCGCGCCAACTCCAGCGGCCGTCAAGTCCGCCGGGGCCGATCTCCCATCCAACAACATCGTATACCGCGTCGGGCGCGGTTTAAGTCTGGATCTGATTCGCGCGGCTGCATCGATGGCGAGATGCGGGATCACAGCCGACTGAGACTCACCGTCTGCCGAAAGCGAGCCAAGGCGACGGCAAAGGCGATGGCCCCGAGCCCCAGGGTCGCGGCCAGGTGCGGCCAAACCAGATCGAGCCCGGCACCCCGGAAGACCACCGACTGGATGAAGGCGACGAAATGGGTCGTGGGCGAGACGAGCATCACCCGTTGCAGCAGCTCGGGCATGGCATCGAGCGGGGTGTTGGCGCCCGAGAGCATATACATCACCAGGAACACCGGGATGGAGAGCAGCCCGAACTGAGGCATGGTCCGGGCGAGGGTGGCGAGCAGGATGCCGAGTGCGGTGATCGAGAAGAGGTAGACCCCGAGACCGAGCACGAAGAGCCCGAGCGAACCCGCGTTGGGCACCCCGAGCAGCCCTTGGACGACCACGACCATCGCGAAGGTCGCGGCGATGAGAATGACCAGGCCGTTGGCCCAGACCTTCGCGAGCATGATCTCGGCCGCGGTGAGCGGCATCACCAGCAGATGCTCGATGGTGCCGTGCTCGCGCTCGCGGATCAGTGCCGCCCCGGTGAGTACGATGCCGAGCAGGGTGACCATGTTGACGATCTGCATCACCGACATGAACCAAATCGACTCGCTGTTTGGATTGAAGGCGAGCCGGATCACCGACCCCACCGCCGGCGGCGACTCGGCTTGATCGCCCCGCAGATAGAGCAGCGGCTCCTCGACAAGCACACGCTCCAGATAGCGCACCCCCGCTCCCGCCATCGCCATGGCGGTCGCATCCACGATGACCTGCACGGCCGGGCGACGCCCCTGCGAGGCATCGGCCTGAAGACGCGGCGGGATGTCGATCACGAAGGTGTAGCGGCCCGCATCCATGGCTGCGTCGATCTCGCCGACATCGATCTGCTCGGGTGCCTGAAAATAGGGCGGGAGCAGGGTCTCCGTCAGACGCATCGAGAGCTGCGAGCGGTCCTCGTCGACCACCGCTACCGAGGCATGCTCGAGCTGGAGCTTCACCCCGCGCGACGGGGCGATGATGGCGAAGGTGAAGGAATAGATGATCAGAAAGACCAACACCGGGTCGTAGCGCAGGCTGAACAGCTCCTTGAGCCCCAGACGGTAGACGTTCGCGAGCCGCATCTCAGCGCTCCCGGGTGCGAAGCAGCACAAGCCCGAGCAGGAAGAAGGCGAGCCCGAAGGCCGCAAGCACCAGATAGTCCAACCAGAGATCACCGACGGTCAGCCCCTTGGTGAAGCTCCCCACGCTCACGTGATTGAACCAGGCGCTCGGGAAGCCGTAGCCCATGATGCGCGCAGGTCCGGTCAGCGCCGAGACCGGCACCAGCATGCCCGAGAAGAGGATGGTCGGCATGGAGCTGACGATGGCCGTTCCGAATACGGCCGCAATCTGGGTGCGCATGAAGGTGGACATGAGCAGCCCGAGCCCGGTGCTCGCGAAGACGAACAGCACCGCCCCGAGCGTGAGCCCGAGGAGACTCCCGGCAAGCGGCACACGAAACAGGAAGAGCGCCATGAGGAGCAACATCAGGTAGCTCAGGAGTGCCAGACCCACGTAGGGCAGCTGCTTGCCGAGCAGAAATTCCCCGCCCTTGGTCGGTGTGGCGTAGAGGTTGGTGATGGAGCCCAGCTCCTTCTCCCGCACCACCCCTACCGCGGTCATGGTGGCCGGGATCATGATGAGCAGCAGCATCAGGATCCCGGGCACCATGGCGTAGACGCTCTTGAAGTCCTGGTTGTAGCGAAAGCGCGTCTCGACCCTGACCGGCGATGCGGACGGGCCGGCGGACGGATCGGCCCCGCGAGCCTCCAGATACCCGCGATGCACGCCCTCGACATAGCCGCCGATGGAATCGCTGCGAAAGGGGACGGCCCCGTCGATCATGAATCCGACCTCGGAGCCGGAGCCACCCGTCAAGGCGCGGCCGAATCCCGGCGGGATCTCGATCGCCACGGCCAGCCGACCGCTTGCGAGCCGACGCCACATCTGCTCTGCGTCGGCCAGCGGCGCCTGCTCGGAGAACCAGGTCGAGCCGGCGAAGTGCTCCAGGTAGTCGCGGCTTGCCGGGGTGCGGTCGTGATCGAGCACGGCATAGGCAATCTCGTCGACATCGAACGAGATCCCGTAGCCCATGGCGATCATCATGATCACCGGCCCGAGCAGGGCGAAGGCGAGTCGGATCGGGTCGCGCCGAATCTCAGCACCCTCGCGCCGGGCATAGGCCCAGAGCCGGCGCAGTGAAAAGCCCGTGGAACGAGACCGCGGGTGCAGCGGGGGAAGCGCGGGATCCCGTACGGCCTCCCGATCGGCGACGGTCTTCTCGCCCGCGTCCGCCGCACCCTGCTCCATGTAGGCGATGAAAGCGTCCTCGAGCGTCGCCGCACCCTGCCGGGACTTGATGTCAGCGGGGGTACCCTCGGCCAGCACTCGACCAGCATGCATCAGCGAGAGGCGGTCGCAACGCTCGGCCTCGTTCATGAAGTGGGTCGAGATGAAGATGGTCACCCCTTGATCGCGCGAAAGCATGAGGAGCTGCTCCCAGAAGCCGTCTCGGGCGATCGGATCGACCCCGGAGGTCGGCTCGTCCAGGATCAGAAGCTCGGGCGCATGGATCACCGCCACGGCGAGCGACAGACGCTGGCGCACGCCGAGCGGCAGCGCCTCGGCACGGGCGTCGATGACGCGTGCGAGATCGAAACGCTCGGCAAGCTCCGCGATGCGCGCGGGGATGTCCTTCGCGGGCAGTCGATAGAGCCGCGCATGCAGGTCCAGGTTCTGCCGCACGCTCAGCTCGCCGTAGAGCGAAAAGGATTGGGACATGAACCCCAGACGCCGGCGCAGCGCCGTGTCCTCCGCATCCACCGGCCGGTCGAAGACCCACGCCTCGCCCTCGGTGGCCGGCAGGAGGCCGGTGAGCATCCGCATGGTCGTGGTCTTGCCGCTGCCGTTGGAGCCGAGGAAGCCGAAGATCTCGCCCTTGTGGATCGAGAAACTGACCCGCTCGACCGCGGTGAAGTCGCCGAAGCGCCGGGTCAGGCCCTCGGCACGGATGGCGAGCGGCCCATCACCGCCTTGTGTGCGAGGCGGGACCACCAAGCGCCGATGACCGCCGCGGCGCTCTTCGGGAAGCAGCGCGACGAAGACCGACTCCATGTCGCGCTCGCCGGTACGTGCACACAGCTCGGTCACCGTGCCGGCGGCGAGCACGCGACCGGCGTCCATTGCCACCAAGGTGTCGAAGCGCTCCGCCTCCTCCATGTAGGCCGTCGACGCCAGGATGCTCAGATCGGGGCGACGCCGCCTCAGCCGCTCCATCAGCTCCCAAAAGCGAAGCCGCGACAGCGGATCCACCCCGGTGGTCGGCTCGTCGAGGATCAACAGCTCGGGGTCGTGGATGAGCGCACAGCAGAGCCCGAGCTTCTGCTTCATCCCGCCGGAGAGGTGCATCGCAGGACGCTCGGTGAAGGGTGCGAGACCGGTGGCCGCGGTCAGCTCGGCGATGCGCTCCGCTCGGGTCGCCCTGTTCTGCCCGAACAGGCGACCGAAGAAATCCAGGTTCTCCCGGACCGAGAGGCTGGGGTAGAGATTGCGACCGAGGCCCTGGGGCATGTAGGCAATGCGCTCGATCACGGCGTCGCGCTCGCGGCACTGCCGCAGATCGTGCCCGAGCACCTCGACCCGACCGGACTGGATCTGCCGCACCCCGGCGATGATCCCGAGTAGGGTCGATTTGCCCACCCCGTCGGGCCCGATCAGGCCGGTCAGACGTCCGGCGGAGAGCTCGAGCGCCACACCATCGAGGGCGTTCAAACCCCCGTAGACGTGGCTCAGCCCGCTCAGTCTGACGACGGGGCCGGCGGCGTGCTCGGCCATAGCGATGACCTCGGGGGCGGCAGTCTCGGTTCCAGATGCTCGGGCCAGGGCGCGTCGGGGCTGAGCTGTACAGAGGCGACGCCGGGGAGCCCGGTCTTCACCAGCGTCTCGTAGCGCGCGAGCAGCTCCGGGGCAACCCGCACCTTCACGCGGAAGGCGAGCGACTCGCGCACACTTTGCGTCTCGACCTGTTTGGGCGTGAACTGGGCGCGCGGGGCGACGAAGGAGACCTCTGCGGGGATCACATACTCGGGCGCGGCGTCCAGGACGATCCGCGCCGGCGCACCCAACCGGACCCGTCCGGCCGCCGGTGTCGGCAGGAAGATGACCATATAGACGTCCGCGAGGTCGAGCAGGGTCAAGACTTTGCCGCCCACGCCCAGCACCTCGCCCGGCTCCGCCAGACGGTAAAGGACTCGTCCGCCGCGCGGCGCCTGGAGGGTGCTGTCGGCGATGTCGACCTCGACCCGTTCGAGACCCGCCTGCGCCGCCTCGATCGCCGCCTCGGCCGCGACCACCTGCACGCGCGAGGCCCAGAGGGCCGCCTCGGCGCTGCGCACGCTGGTGCGCGCCTGATCGACCTGCTCCTCGGAGACGAATTGATCGGTGCGCGAGAGCCGCTGCAGCCGGTCGAGATCGCGGCGGGCATAGTCCAGCTCGCTCTCGCGCTGCTCCACCACCGCAAGTGTATGCTGACGCTCCTGCTCGGCCTGACGCAGCTCGGCTCGACCTTGGCGCCGCCGGGCCTCCAAGGCGTCGGTGTCGAGCACCGCGACGACCTGCCCCTGCTCGACACGATCGCCTTCCTGGACCCGCACCTCCGTCAGCCGCCCGGCCAGCTTCGTCGCGACATCCACCTCGGTCGCCTCGATCCGACCGTTGCCCACGGCAAAACCCTCCGGCAGCGGGGAATCGTCCAGCCACCCGCGCAGCGCCGCCGGAAGGACCCGTAAATCACCGCCGCCGAGGAACACCCAACCCGCCATGACGGCGGCGAGAAGGAGGACGAGGATGGCTCCGGCAACCAGCCGACGGCCCGATCTGCTCATGTGATGGGCGCCAGGTTATTCGGGCGACGGTGCACGATGGTTTCGCGGCTCACAGCAGCTCCAACACTCCTTGCAAGGGAATGGCGACCCATTCGGGTCGATTATGCAACTCGTAGCGGATCTCGTAGAGCGCCCTGCGCAACATGAAGTGCCTCAGGAGGAGATCACTCTGCTCGGCCGCCGGCGGATAGAGGCGCGCATCGGCGGCGGCTTCGCGGTAGGCGGCCAGGAAGCGCTCGCTCATGGCGCCGCTCCAGCGCGCGAACGGATCGGCCATGCGCTCGCGCTCCGCGGGATGATCCTGCGACACGAGGGTCAGCGTGCGCGCAGCCGCATACCGAAACGAGCGAAGGATCCCGGCGACGTCGATCAATGGGCATTCCTTCAGACGTCCGGCACCCGGACCACCCGTCGGCTCGCCCTCGAAATCGATCATGACCACGTCGTTGCCGACGACCAAGACTTGGCCGAGATGCAGATTGCCGTGACAGCGGATCTTGAGCAGATCGAGATCCGCCGGGAGTGGGTCCATGAGGCGCGCCAGGAGCAGGGAGCTCGCGGCAAGAAACTCCTCGCCGACTGCGCGCGCTTGATCGGAGAGATTCTGCAGCTGCGCCTCCAAGCGCGCGAGTGTCGTGAGCGCATCGGCGTGCAAACGCTCGCGCCAGGCACCGGGATCGGTAGCGGCGACCGGCTCGGGCTCGAAGGCCGGGCCAACGCCGGTGCGGGCCAGCGCCCGATGCAGCTCGGCGAGACGCCGCCCCAAGGTGTCGATCAAGGCCGCGTAACTGACATGAGCGAGGTCGCTGTCCCACTCATCGACACGGTCACCGTAGGCATCGCCGAGGCGTCCGAGCAGATCCAGTGTAACCCCCCACAAGTCGCCCTGGTTCGGGACATATTTCTGTAGGACGGCCAGGGTCGTCGCGAGACCATCCTCGTCGCGGAAATCCAGGGTCCCGGCCAACGGCACGATGCCCGCAAAAGGCGACACCTCGGTTAGAAAGCGTCCCATCTCGATTTCGGAGCTGAGACCCGGCCGCAGCCGCCGATAGATCTTCAGAAAGAGTCGGTTGTCGAGGATGGCCGCACTGTAGGAGCGATCGGGCGGCTGCCGGACCTCCTGCCTCGCATCGAGGTCTCCGACAAGCGACGCCATCGCGCTTGTCGGCTGAAACACCAGGCTGCCGACATCCAGCGAGATCTCGTCACCCGCCCGAATCGCGGCGGTCATCTCCCGGGCGAAACGGGCGTCCGCCAAGGCATCGCAGAGGGTACCCGTCGTCGCCTGACGCCGCACCCGCGCCAGCGCCGTACCGAGTCCGGGACCTGCCATGCCCGTGCCGTCGCCATCGTCCCAGAGGATCGCCAGCGGGAAGAAATAGTACTGCTCGCCGCCATCCTCGAGTTCGACCCGAATCAGCGTCAAGAGCCACTCGCGCCATTCCTGCCATTGCGCGAACGACACGGCGCGGATCGGCCGACCCTTCGCGGCATACCAGCGACGCGTGCTCAGATAGGCAGGAAGGATCTTGTTTTCCATCAGGGACAGCGCACGCTTGGAGGCATCGCGCCGCATCGCCCGCGTCGGCTGCAAGCTGCGCCAACCCTCCGGCGTCACCAAGGTCGCAAGCTGCAGCGGTGCGAGATGCTCCTCGTGCCAATCCGGTGCGGCGGCGTCCTGCGAGAGCAGAAACCAGTAAAAACCGTGCCCCGGCAGGGTGAGCAGATACGGCAAATCACCGATCGGGGGAAACGCTGTCTGACCAAGCAGCTCGATCGGCACCCGTCCGCGAAACGACGCCAGATCCAGCTCTACCGGCTGGGCACCGCGCCCGAGGTTGGCGACGCACAGCAACGCTTCGCCATCCTTATCTGCCGCGCCGCCTTCGCGCACATAGGCCAGGATCTTGCGGTTGCCGGGGTCGAGAAAGCGCAGACTGCCGCGTCCGAAGACCCGATGGGCCTTGCGCACCTCGATGATCCGCCGCATCCAGTTGAGCAGGGAGGCGGCATGACGCTGCTGCGCCTCGACGTTCACCGATTGATAGCCGTAAATGGCGTCCATGATGGGCGGAAGATAGAGCCGCTCCGGATCGGCGCGCGAGAATCCCGCATTGCGATCCGGCGACCACTGCATGGGCGTGCGCACGCCNNAGATAGATGTTGTCGCCCATGCCGAGCTCGTCGCCGTAGTAGAGGATCGGCGAACCCGGCATCGACAGCAGCAGGCTGTGCAACAGCCGGATCTTGTCCTGGTCGTTGCCGAGCAAGGGGGCGAGCCGTCGCCGGATGCCGACGTTGATGCGCATGCGCGGATCCGCCGCATAGGTCCGGTACATGTAATCGCGCTCGCGGTCGCTGACCATCTCGAGCGTAAGCTCGTCGTGATTGCGCAGGAAGATGGCCCATTGGCAGCTCGGCGGGATCTCCGGGGTCTGCTCCAGGATCTCGACCACCGGGTAACGGTCCTCCTGGGCAAGCGCCATGTAGATGCGCGGCATGAGCGGAAAATGATAGGCGAGGTGACATTCATCGCCGTCGCCGAAATAGTCGCGCACGTCCTCCGGCCACTGATTCGCCTCGGCCAAAAAGATGCGGTCGCCGTAGTGGTGGTCGACGACGGCGCGCATCTGCTTGATCACGGCGTGTGTCTCCGGGAGATTCTCGTTGTTGGTTCCTTCGCGCACGCACAGATAAGGGATGGCATCGAGCCGCAATCCGTCCACGCCCAAGTCCAGCCAGAAGCGCATCAGGCGGATCACCGCCTTGACCACCTGCGGATTGTTGTGGTTCAGATCGGGCTGATGAGAGAAGAACCGATGCCAGTAGTATTGCTGAGCGACGGGATCCCAGGCCCAGTTCGAGGTCTCGGTATCGGTAAAGATGATGCGCGTTTCGGCAAATCGCTTGTCGTCGTCGCTCCAGACATAGAAGTCGCGCTTCTTCGACCCTTTCGGCGCCCTGCGCGCAGCCTGAAACCAGGGGTGCTGGTCGGAGGTATGGTTGATGATGAACTCGGTGATGACCCGCAGACCGCGCCGATGTGCCGCGCCGACAAAACGACGGAAATCGCGGCGGCTGCCGTAGCGCGGATCGATGTTGCGATAATCGGCGATGTCGTATCCGTCATCGCGCATGGGCGACGGGTAGAAGGGCAGCAGCCAGATCGTATTGGCGCCGAGATCGCGGATGTAATCGAGCTTGCGGGTCAGCCCGCGGAAATCGCCGGTACCGTCCCCGTCGGTATCGAAAAACGCCTTGACGTGCGTTTGATAGATGATGGCATCCTTGTACCAGAGCAGGTCTTCGGACATCGTGATTTAACCTGTCGAGAACCCTTGTCGATAAGCAACTACGGCAACACCCGAGCCACGGAAGGATCCCGCACCGGTTGTGCCGATGCGATCCCTGTCGCAACCGCCGTCAATACAGTGTGTGCGCGTCGAATGCGCCGATCATGGTGGTTTTGAGCCAGCCTCGACAGCGCTCTCCTGATCCCGACGCATCCGCCGAAGGCCGCTGCCCCGACCCTCGGCGTTTTACCGACTAGTATAGGCATTGACGAGACCAAGAAAGCAGTCGGCGTCAAGCACGAGGCTTGCTGAAATGACAGAACGGCAACAGACGATGCCCTTCGGTGCGGCGGTCGAGCACGACGGATCCGTGCGGTTTCGGCTGTGGGCGCCCGCCGCGCGGCGGATCGATCTCTGCCTGAAACAACCCGCGGGCGAGCGCTGTCTGGAGATGCAGGCGAGCGGCGCCGGCTGGTTCGAATGCCGGAGCATGCGCTCTCCCTGATCTCCTCCCTCTACGACGGATGCAGGCGAGCGGCGCCGGCTGGTTCGAATGCCGGACCACCGAGGCACATCCGGGCACCCTCTACAGCTACCGCATCGATGGCGGGATCGAGGTTCCGGACCCCGCTTCGCGGTTTCAACCGCACGACGTGCACGGACCGAGCGAGGTCATCGATCCCGCGGCCTTCGACTGGGGCACGCACGCATGGGAGGGGCGGCCGTGGTACGACGCGGTCTGCTACGAGCTGCACATCGGCACCTTCACCCGGGAGGGCAGTTTCCGCGCCGTGATCGAGCGGCTGGACCATCTGATCGCACTCGGTGTCACAGCGGTTCAATTGATGCCGGTCGCGGATTTTCCCGGCCGACGCAATTGGGGCTACGACGGCGCCCTGCTCTTCGCCCCCGACTCGAGCTATGGCCGCCCCGACGACCTCAAGCGCCTGGTGCTGGAGGCGCATCGACGGGGCCTGATGGTGTTCCTCGATGTCGTCTACAACCATTTCGGACCCGAGGGCAACTATCTTCATCTCTATGCCCCGCAATTCTTCACCGAGCGCCACCATACCCCTTGGGGTGCCGCGATCAATTTCGACGGCCCCGAGAGCCTCGAGGTGCGCGCCTTCTTCATTCAAAACGCGCTCTACTGGCTACAGGAATATCATTTCGACGGCCTGCGCCTGGACGCCGTCCACGCGATCCTCGACGACTCGCAGCCCGACTTCCTCACCGAATTGGCAGAGGCCGTGCGGGCCGGTCCCGGCCGGCACCGACCGATCCATTTGGTTCTGGAGAACGACGGCAATACCGCGTCCTATCTCACCCGACACAACACGGGCGCACCGCGCCGATACACCGCGCAGTGGAACGACGACTTCCATCATGTCGCACACCTGATCGTGACCGGCGAACGCGACGGTTACTACGCCGACTATGCCGATCGCCCCATCGACTATCTGGCGCGCTGCCTGGCCGAGGGTTTCGCCTATCAAGGCGAACCCTCGACGTGTCGTCACGGTGAGCCACGCGGCGAGCCGAGCGCCGGTTTGCCGCCCGACGCCTTCGTCAACTGGCTGCAAACACATGACCAGGTCGGTAATCGCGCCTTCGGCGAACGTCTCCATACGTTGACGAGCCCCGAAGCATTCAAGGCCATGCTGGCGATCCTGCTGCTGGCGCCCTCCCCGCCATTGCTCTTCATGGGCCAGGAGTGGGCGGCACAGACCCCCTTCCTGTTTTTCTGCGATTTCGGTGACGAGCTCGCCCGGTCCGTCGCCGAAGGACGCCGCCAGGAATTCGCGAAGTTCGCCGCCTTCGCCGATCCGGCCGCGCGGCAATCCATTCCGGACCCCAATGATCCGGCGACCTTCAGCCGCTGCAAGCTCGACTGGGCCAGCGCACGAGATGCCCCGCACCAAGAATGGCTCGCCGTCCATCGCAAGCTGCTCGAGCTGCGACGACGCGAGATCGTTCCGCGTATCGAACGTATTCGCGCGGGTGCGACCGACTTCGTCCTGCTCGGCGACCAGGGGCTCTCGGTGGGCTGGGAGCTGGGCGACGGCTCCCGACTCATACTCCGCGCCAACCTGAGCAATACCGAGCTCCGACTCCCCGAACCTTCACCCTATGCGGGCGCCACACTTCTGCATCTGGAGCCCTCCGAGGCCGGCACGGACTTGAACGACAACCGTCTGCCGCCCTGGTCGGTTGCCTGGCATCTGCAGGGTGAAGGACGGTAATGGACGTGGTTTAACCGGACGCGATTCAAATGAAGCACTCTGATCTCGCGCAGCTCTGCACCCATTACGGCGTCGCCGTGAGCTACGCGGATCGCCTCGGCCAGCCCCGTGAAGTCGCACCTGAGTCGCTGCGCGCACTGCTGCGGACACTCGGGATCCCGGCCGGCGACGCGGCGACGGAGCGCGTCGCCCTGCGCGCGGCACTGGATCGAGACTGGCGTCGCATCCTGCAGCCGGTGGTCGCGCTTCGGGAGGGCTCTCGCGAACACTGGATCGACCTGTCGCTGCCGGAGTCCGTGGAGCCGGACACCCTGCAGTGGGTGCTGCGCGAGGAGGATGCAGGCATCCGGGAAGAGGCTCTGCAGACCGCGCCGGGGCAGGCGTCGAGTCGGCGCAGACTCGACAACGGATCCTGGATTCGACGGCGCGTGGCCCTGCCGCTACCCGCGGGGCCAGGCCGGCATCGCCTGGAGCTGCACGCTTGCGCAGACGGCGCACTGCTAGCGGTCACGACCCTCATCCTGGCGCCCCGGCGCGCCTATGAACCCGCAAGTATCTGCAGGGAGCGCCGCTCCTGGGGCCTCGCCACCTCGCTCGAAGCGCTGCGGTCGGGGCGCAACTGGGGTGTCGGCGATTTCACCGACCTCACCCGTCTCATCGAGCTGCTGGCCGAATCCGGCGGCGGCATGCTCGCCACGCCTCCCCTGCACCCACGGGCCGACGGACGCGTTCACCTGTGCGACCCCTATTTCGCATCGAGCCGACAGTTCATCAATCCGCTCTATATCGACGTCGAGGCGATTGTCGAACTCGCCGAATCCCCCGAGGCCCGAGCGCAGATCGCCGAGGAGCCCTTTCAGGCCCGCCTGCGCGCGTTGCGCGCGGATCCCCCGGGCGATCCGGGCGCTGTCGCCCGGACCAAACTGGATATCTTACGACCCCTGTTCCGGTATTTTCGTCGGCAGCATCCGAACCCGGACAGTCCGCGCGCAGCGGCCTTTCTGGCCTTCCGCAACCAAGCCGGCGAGCCATTGCAACGCTATTGCCTGTTCGAGGCCATCGCTGCCGGATCCATCGAAACCGCCGGCGCGCGGACCGATGCCGACGAGGCCCATGTCTCTTTGCCCGCCGCGGGATCGGCCGAAGCCGCAACGCTCGCTCGGGCGCATGCCGAGCAGATCGACTTCCACGCCTGGCTGCAATGGATCGCACACCGGCAGCTTCAAGGGGTCGGGCGGCGCTCTCTGGAGTTGCATCTGGCGCTTGGACTGAGTCCGGAGCTCGCGCCCGGCGTTGCCCCGCAGGGCGCCGACGCCTGGAGCGAACCGGAACTGTTCGTCGCTGCCGCACGGCTGGGCGCCTGCCCCGGGCCGCAGTCGCCCGACGGCGAGGATTGGGGGTTACTGTCCTGGCATCCGCGCGCGCTCAGGGAGGCCGCTTATGCCCCGCTCGTGGCCGTCTTGCGGGCCAACATGCGCGACTCCGGAGCTCTGCGCATCCGACACTTGTCCACGCTGCTCCGCCCCTTTCTGATCCCGGAGGGACAGCAGCCGGAGGCCGGTACCTATGTCGCCCTACCGCAAGAGGAGGTGCTCGCCGTCCTCGCGCTGGAGAGCCGGCGCAATCAGTGCTTGCTCATCGACAATGACCCGGACGGCGCACCGGAATCGATCCGCGAGGCACTCGCGGACCTGGGCGTCCTCGAGACCCGCCGCCTTTACGGCGAACGCGACGCGCACGGCGGTTTCCTCCCGCCCTCGCAGTACCCCGAGCAGGCACTCGTCTCGGCGAGCGATCCCGAGACACCGCCGCTCGCGGGTTTCTGGCGCGGCACCGACCTGGAGCAACAGCGGTCGTTGGGCCCCGCCGCGGACAAGCATGTCTACGAGGATCTACTGGTCCGGCGCAACAACGACCGCGCACATCTGCTGCTCGCACTGGATCGCGAGGGACTGCTGACCCCGGAGCAGAGCAAGGATCCGCTGGCCGTGCCCGAACTCACGCCCGAGCACCTGCGCGCCGTCCAGGTCTATCTCGCTCGCGCACCCTCACGCCTGTTGCTGCTTCAGGCAACGGACATCCTCGGTCAGACCGGACCGATCCGAGCGGGCGGTCGCGACGTCGGCTCTCCCGAGGGGCCGATACGCCACAAGCTCGCAATCGACGAATGGCCCGATCGGCCGGAGATCCGCACCTTGTTCGCGGCGGTACGCACGGCGCGCGGTGCCGAGTGTGCGACAACACCGCGGGATCGACCGGCTGCCGAGCACGACACCGGCAGGGCACGCAGCCTTGCCGTCATTCCCCGCGCGACCTATCGGCTACAGCTCCACGGCGGCTTCGGTTTTGGCGCAGCGACCCGGCTGGTGCCCTACCTCGACGCGCTCGGCATCTCCCATTGCTATCTCTCGCCGATCTTCAAGGCCCGCCCCGGCAGTAGGCACGGCTATGACGTGATCGCGCACGATCAGATCAACCCGGAGCTCGGCAGCCGCGAGGACTACGAGCGCTTCTGCGAGACGCTGGCGGAGCACGGTATGAGCCAGATCCTCGATGTGGTTCCGAATCATGTCGGCGTCATGGGCAGCGAAAACCGCTGGTGGCTGGATGTCCTGGAAAACGGGCCGGCCTCACTCTACGCGGACTATTTCGATATCGACTGGGAGCCCTTGAAGGCGGAGCTGCGCGGCAAGATCCTCGTACCGGTCCTGGGCGGTCATTACGGCGACATCCTCGACAGCGGTGAGCTCGAGCTGGTGTTCGCCGAGGGCGCATTTCGCATCGAGTATTACGAGCACCGGTTTCCGATCGATCCACGCGAGTATCCCCGCATCCTCGCCATGACCACCGATCTGGAGCGACTGCGCGAGCGCATGGGCCGGGATCACGGCGACCTCGCCGCCTTTGAAAGCCTGATGACCGCCTTCGGGAATCTGCCCTCCAGAGACGCACGAGACACGGAGGCGCTGAGCGAGCGACGACGCGATACGCAGATCCATAAACAACGTCTGGCGGAGCTGTGCTCACGCCATGCGGATCTCGCCTGGTATGTTCAGGAGTGTCTACGCCACTTCAACGGCGCCGAGGACTATCCACCCGATCCGGGCCGCATGCATGACCTGCTCCAAGCCCAGGCCTATCGCTTGGCCCACTGGCGCGTGGCCGCGGACGACATCAACTACCGCCGATTCTTCGACATCAACGACCTCGCCGCGCTGCGCATGGAGAATCCGCAGGCGCTCGAGGCCACCCACGCGCTGGTGCTTGAGCTGATCGGCAACGGCCGAGTCACGGGGCTGCGGATCGATCACCCGGATGGGCTGCATGATCCCGCCGGCTACTTCCGTTGGCTCCAGCAGCACAGCGCCAATGCCTTTGCGGCGGGCGAAGATCAGCCGACCGAGACCGATCTTCCACTCTATCTCGTTGCCGAGAAGATCCTGACCGGCGACGAAGAGCTGCCGCCCGAGTGGCCCCTACACGGCACAACCGGCTATGACTTCGCGGCGCTCGACGATGCGTTGATGGTGGATACCCGCGGCGCCGTTCCGCTGAGCGACTGTTACCGAGATTTCGCCGGCGCGATTCGGCCCTTGGCCGACGAGGTCTACGCCGCCAAGCGGCTGGTGATGCGCAACCTGCTCTCCTCCGAGCTCCAGGTCCTCGCCACCGAGCTGTCGCGTATCGCCGAGGCGGACCCCCACACGCGCGACTTCAGTCAGAATGCGCTGCATGACGCACTGACCGAAATCACCGCCTGTTTCCCCGTCTACCGCACCTATCTCACACCCGGCGAGGTCTCCGACAGTGATCGCCATCAGGTCCTCAAGGCGGTCGCGGAGGCCAGGCGGCGCAGTCGGGCCGCCGACCTGACCGTCTTCGGCTTCGTCCGGGACGTGCTCCTGACCGACATCGCCGAGGGCAAACCGGCGCCGCTGCGCGAGCGGGTGCTGCGGCTTGCCATGAAGTTCCAGCAATACACCGGGCCGGTCATGGCCAAGGGCCTGGAGGATACGGCCTTCTACCGCCACCACCGTTTGGTCTCGCTCAACGAGGTCGGCAATGATCCCGGCCGCTTCGGCATCGGGATCGACGCCTGGCATCGCGCCAACCAAAAACGCTTGAAATCCAGGCCGCACGCCATGCTGAACGGCTCCACCCACGACAGCAAACGCTCGGAGGATCTGCGCGCGCGTCTGCATGTCCTCTCCGAGCTCCCCGAGGAATGGCGGCGCCACGTCACGCGCTGGTCCCGCATCAATCGGCGCTTGCGACGCGAGCTCGATGACCGAGTCCTGCCCGATCCGGGCACCGAATATCTGCTCTATCAGACCCTTCTCGGGGTGTGGCCCTTGGAGGATCCCGACGAAGAGGCGTTGCAGCAATTGTGCAAGCGCGTCCGCGACTACATGCTCAAGGCGGTCAAGGAGGCCAAGATCCACACCGCCTGGACCAACCCCGACGGCGACTACGAAGAGGCCCTCGCCGCCTTCATCGACGCCCTCTTCGAGCGCGAGCGCAGCGCGGTCTTTTTCGCCGACTTTCTGCCCTTTCAGCGGCGCATCGCACGCTTCGGGCTCTTCAACAGCCTGTCCCAAACCGCGCTGCGCCTGACCGCGCCGGGCGTGCCCGATCTCTATCAGGGGTGCGAGCTGTGGAACTTCAGCCTGGCCGATCCCGACAATCGCCGTCCCGTCGACTTTACCCTGCGCATGGCCTTGAGCGACAGGCTCGCGGACGCTCGCGAGGAAGGCGCCGGGTTGACGCGCGCCCTGGCGGAACGGATCGAAGACGGGCGCGCCAAGCTCTTTCTGATTCGCCAAGCGCTGACGCTGCGCCGCGCCGATCCGGAGCTCTTCGCGCTCGGCGACTACCGCCCCCTGGCGGTCGAGGGACCGCACGCCGAACGGCTTTGTGCCTTCAGCCGCCGTCTGGAAGACCGCGCGGTCATGGTGGTCGTCCCGCGCCTGTTGGCCGGGCTGGTTCCGGAGCCGGAGGCCGCCGACACCCTGCAGGCGGATCCCTTCGATCACCCCGGCTGGTCCTCGACCTGGGTCGAGGCACCGGCCCCTCGCCTGCGCGACCGCCTGTCGGGCGCGCTTCAGCAGACCAAAACCGACCGGGGTCGCCACCTCATCCCTGCGGCGGAGCTGGTACAGCGTTTTCCGGTGGGACTCCTGACGAGCGAAGACCATGACCGAGCCTGAGACATCCCGCCCGAGCTCATCGACATCGAGGATCTCGCGCAGCGGCTGAATGAAAAGCGTCCGGCCCTCTTTCTCGACTACGACGGCACCCTCACGCCGATCGTCGAGCGTTCGTAAGACGCGACCCTGTTTCGGGAGATGCGCCAGGTCCTGCAGCAAGCTGCGCGGATCATGCCGGTCGCCATCGTCAGCGGTCGCGACCTGGTCGACGTGCGCTGCATGGTCGACATCGACACCCTCGTCGATGCCGGCAGTCATGAAGATGCCTTGCGCGTCCTGCTCGGACAGGATCTCGGGATCCTGGTGGCGGATCGACCCCAGCGCGGCGCATTATCGGGTACGCGACCCCGACGCGGTCGCCGCACTGCTGCGCGCACTGGTCGCGGCGGAGAGCGACGATGAGTGCCGGGGAGCGAGATCACAGCCATCAATTGGAGCGGCTCGCTCGGTGTGATGAGCGGCATCGATGGCGGGGTTCGCAACAACGGTGTCGCGCGCTATCGCGATCTCGAGGGGCAGCATCTGGAGACAGTGGAAACCCGGGCCGTCCGCGACGACGCGATCTATCTCAAGTCTCGAACCCGCCAAGCGCGCATCGAGGTTGCGTTGGCCGCGCGCACGCATGCCTATTGCAATGGCGAGCGGCTGGACATCGAACCCGCGGTGAGCAAGTTGCCCGACAGGATCGAACACACCTTCCAACTCCAACTCCAGCTCGCGCGCGAGACACCCGTCATTGTCGAGAAGATCGTCGCCCTATACAGCTCACGCGATTTTGCCGTTGCTGAATCTGCGCCTGCCCGAGATCACCCGCTCGCTGCTGCGATACCGTTACCGACGGCTCGACGCAAGCCGCGCGGCGGCGCAGGCGGCCGGGCTGCGGGGCGCCATGTATCCCTGGCAGAGCGGCAGCAACGGTCGCGAAGAGAGTCAATCGGTCCATCTCAATCCGCGCTCCGGACAATGGACGCCGGACGAGACGCAGCTCCAGCGCCATGTCGGCAGCGCCGTTGCCTTCAACATCTGGCGCTACTACGAGAGCACCGGCGACTACGAATTCCTCGCCGCCTACGGCGCCGAGATGCTGCTGGAGATCGCGCGTTTCCGGTCCAGCATGGCGGCCCGGGCGCCGGAAAGCGATGTCGCCGACATTCAGGGCGGCACCACCTCCGAAGGCATTCATCTCGGCGCCATGGCCGGTACGGTGGATCTGATTCAGCGCTGCTACACCGGCATCGAGATACGCGACGGACACCTCTGGCTCAATCCGATCCTTCCGCGCGAAGTGTGAAGGTGTGATCGACAGCCGAACGACCTGCTCGAACAGGAGGGCATAGCGGTCGTCGTCGGGCTCGCGCTAGAGCGAGCCGAGATCGTCCCCCTAGATCCGGAAGGGTTCAGATAGTCTTGCTCGTCGGATTGAGTGCGACTCATCGGCCGCCTCCGTCGGAGCTTGCATCGGTTCGCGGGGTGTCGCGGAATCGGGGTTTCAATCGCATCGGGTGGGGTTGAAGTCCGAGCTTTCGCCATTTAGCCTCGGCGTGGTTTCAGACCTGTTCTCCCACTCTGCCGGAGGCGATCGCATGAGCATGTATGCGTCTTTGACATCCGTTCTCGATCGAACCCTCGTCCGGACCCCGCCGGTGACCGGCGACCGTCCGCTTGTCCGCAGGGCTGCGCTCCTCTTTACGATTGCAGCGACCGCCGCGGTGGCGACGATCGTGACCGCGCCCTTCTCGGCCGCGGACGGCATGGATCCGGATCTGGTGCGGCTCCTGCACGCGATGGTCGGGATCAAGGGGATTATCGCGTTGGCGGCCGCAGCACTTGTGTATTGGCGGCTCGGTCATCCGATCGCGCGGCCTGTCGCGACCGGCTATGGCGCCATGATCTGTGTTTCGGTGGCGGCGCTCGCCTGGCTCTGGACGCTCGCGAGTATTCCGCTCGGCTCGCTCTGCTTCTATGGTGGCTTGGCCGGTTTGATCTTGGTCGGGCGTTTCGATTCGGGCCTTTCAGCGGGCCGCGGACGCTGAGCGACCAAGGCGTCATCCGCCGGCCCTTTGATCCGCCTGCTCCGCCTCGGACGGAAGCGCGACCAAGGAGAACACCGCGTCGGTGGCTGCCGCGATGATGTCGCGACGTGGCGATGCCGTGTCGGACGTGTCGCGTTTGCAGACCAACCGGCAGAGCCAGTCGGTGGGGGACTCGAAATCGCAGTGCTCGGCGCCCGTCACCCGCTCCACTGCGGCCTGGTCGGTCGCGGAGAAGACGGCGAGACCCTTGTTCTCGGCGTTGCAGGGCGAGGGATCACCGACCAGACCGATCAGCGGGCGATCGAGACCGGCAGCCATCCCCTCGCCGAGCCGACCGGCGTCCACCAGATCGAGCGCGACCACGCCGAGTGTCCGTGGATCGTTGCGGCCCGCGACCAGTGCCGCCAGCCCGCCTGCCGAGAATCCGGCATAGACCACCTGTTTCGCAGCCAGGGCATCCGCCACGAGGATCATATCGAGTCCATTGCGGACATGCCGTCCGTCCCAGAATCGCGCGTTGCAGAAGTCCAGCGTCACGGTCGGGACCCCCTTATCCGCGAGTGTTTGCGCCAGATCGACCATCCGCTCCTGGCTGCGGAGGAAACCATGCCCGAGGACAACCAGATCCTCGGTCCGCGCTCTTGTCGGTCGATACAGGCGATAGTGCAGTGCGCAACCGGTCGCCGAGTCAACCGCACCGGTCTCGACGTGCGTGTCGGAAGGATCCCCTCCCGGCGAAAAAGACGCGCCGGGCAACGCCTCGGCGACTTCCTTGTCGAATGACCTGGTGTGCTTGGCCTCCCGTGCGACCAGCCCGAAGCAGCCCGCCAGGACCAGACAAACGCACAAAATAGCTGTAAACTTCACTTGACACTCGACCCGTAATACGGAATTGACATTTATTGCGCCGCATCAACGCGGGGCCGCCTGGACTGGCGGAGGATCGGTACCGAAACGCAGGCTCGGTGCCGATTTCCTTATTTAAACCGCACCCGGCGCGTTATGCGATGTTTCTGGATGGGATCGGCCCCGGCAGATTTGACAGCCGCTGGAGACGGCGTGGCTAAGGTCAGGTCGGGACAAGCACAGCGCAGTCCACCAGCGCCGGCGGAGGCATCGGTTAGATGCCGGGCGGCGATTTGCCCCCATATCGGCAAAGTGTGGCTGACCAATGACGAGAAAACCTCCGATGCCGGCGACAACCGCCGCAGCAGGATCCCGATGGCAGAAGCGACGGCCGTTCGCGCAGGCGAGACCCAGACCCCCGCGCAGGAGCAAGAGATGCCCGCACCCGAGGGCGCGGGAGGGCTGTGCCTGGTCTTCGGCGCCAGCGGCTACATCGGCGGCCATTTGGTCCCGCGTCTGCTCGCCGAAGGACGGCGCGTGCGGGCGAGTTCGCGCAGCCGAGAGACGCTCGAGGCGCGCGGCTGGCCCGGCGTGGAGATCGTACCGGCGGACGCACTTGCGCCCGAGACCCTGCCCGCGGCGCTGCAGGACGTCGATGTTGCCTATTACCTGGTGCATTCCATGGCGGCGGGGCGCGATTTCGGGCGCTTGGACCTTGAAGCGGCCCGCAACTTTGCCGATGCCGCGGCACAGGCCGGCGTGCGGCGCATCGTCTATCTCGGCGGACTGGTGCCGGACGATGCCGTGAGCGAGCACATCGTCTCGCGACGCGACACGGGCGAGGTGCTGCGCCGCGGTTCGGTCCCCGTGACCGAGATCCGCGCCGGGATCATCGTGGGTCCGGGCTCGGCGGCGTTCGAGGTGATGCGCGACCTGGTTTATCATCTCCCGGTCATGGTCACGCCGCGCTGGGTGCGTGCCAAATCGCCGCCCATCGCGCTGGAGAATCTGCTGGTCTATCTTGTTCGGCTGCCCTGGGTGAAGGAGGCCGCGTCGCTGAGCCTGGATACCGCCGGCCCCGAGACCCTGACCTACACGCAGATGATGTACATCCTGGCCGATGCAGCGGGCAAACGCCGCCCCTGGATCATCCCGGTTCCCGTACTGACACCGGGGCTCTCGGCGCACTGGCTGCGCTTCATCACATCGGTGCCGACCAACGTGGCGCGTGCCCTGATCGAGGGTCTGCGCCATGACTTCTATGCCGACGATGCCGAGACCCGCCGGCTGGTCCCCCAACGCCTCCTGGGGTTTCGGGAGGCCGTCGATGCCGCGTTTGCTCTCGAGCGCAGCGGCGAGCCTATTACGCGCTGGACCGAGGGTGCCTTTAGCGTGCGCAATCAACGTATCGATTACGCCTATTATGCCAAGCGTGCCTCGGGCACGTCCGAGACCCGCGCGGATCCGGCGGCGGTCTGGCGACTGGTGTCGGCGATCGGCGGGGACAACCGCTATTACTATCTGGATACGCTCTGGTCCATCCGCGAGTGGATGGACTGGGCTATCGGCGGCCCCGGTCGCATGCGCGGCCGACGCCATCCGCAGAACGTGCGTACGGGCGACCGCATCGACCACTGGAAGGTGCTCGGCGTCGAGCCCGAGAAACGTCTCAGCCTGGCCTTCGGCATGCGCGCCCCCGGAGCGGGCGTGATGGAATTCGACCTCACCCCGCTGCCCGACGGGGGCACATGCCTCACGGCGACGGCCTACTGGCACCCGGCCGGGGTTTGGGGACTGCTGTACTGGTATTCACTGGAACCCATTCACCGCTTCGTCTTCAAAGGACTCACGCGTGAGATCTGTCGCCGCGCCGAGCGGGATCAACACAGACCACACCCGATCGAAGGCAGTCTATAACGAGGTTTTATCGACATGGATACAGGTAAGGATTCGGCACTTTCGCAACCGCACGGCGCGGCCAAGACCGGCAAGGTCGCACTTCCGGCCGCGCTCGACGCCCCGCGGCACGATCTCGCGACCGAGCACGGCGGACGCATTCATTCTTATGCGGATACCTCGGCCACGGGCCGTCCGCTGGTCCTGGTGCACAGCATCAATGCAGCACCCAGCGCATTCGAGATGAAGCCGCTGTTTCAGCAGTATCGCTCGCAGCGGCCCGTTTATGCGCTCGACCTGCCGGGTTTCGGCCATTCCGATCGCAGCAGCCGGCGTTATTCGCCGAGCCTCTTCGCCAACGCCATCGTCGACTTTCTGGAGAAGGTGGTCGGCAGGCCCTGCGATCTGGTCGCCTTTTCGCTTGGCTGCGAGTTTGCCGCACAGGCGGCGCTGATCAAGCCGGAGTTGGTCGAGTCCTTGGTGCTCATCTCCCCGACCGGGTTCAGCGCGCGCCGACTGCCGACCGGCCAGGCCGCAGAACGCGCCTACAAGGTGCTGAGCGTGCCCGTGTTGAACGACGGACTCTTTGCCCTGCTGACCTCGCGCCCGAGCATCCGCTTCTTCTACAAGCAGGCTTTCCACGGCGCCATCCCGCCCGAGATGATCGATTACGCCTACGCGACATCGCATCAGCCAGGCGCCAAGTACGCGCCGCTCTACTTCCTGTCCGGTCAGTTGTTTACACCGAACGCACGCGAGAACCTCTACGCGAACGTGGCGCAACCCGTGCTTGTGCTCTACGATCGCGATCCGAACATCGACTTTCACGAGCTTCCGGACTTCCTGAGCCACCATTCGAACTGGCGGGCCGAACGCATCGCGCCGACGCGCGGACTACTCCAGTGGGAGCAGCCGGCGCAGGCGGCGGCTGCGATCGATCGCTTCTGGTCGATCCCTCAGGCCGCCTGAGCTTTTCGAGGATGCCTTGTCCCGGATGCGGCGCTTGACACCGCATCCGGGGCAGAGACACCAGACCGCCGGTTCTTCAAACTGACTCATGCTTGCACCGCTCAAGACCCTCGAGCAGATCGTCGCTCGCCTCGCCGAGACGATCGATAACCTGCCGCTCACGCGCTCCGAGGGGTTCGTCTCCCTCGTCCTGGAGTTGCCTCAAGCCCTGGCGATCGCTCCGGAGATCCCCGGCCCGCAGTTTCAGTTCGCGCACAATCATCGGGGCGAGGTGCGGGCCGGCTACGGCATCGCCGGCGAATGGACCGCGCAGGGAGAGGCACGTCTCCAGACCTTACGCACGCACGCCAAGCGGATGTCGGCGCACTGGGAGCATCTCGACCCGGACGAGACCGGCTTCTCGGGGTTTGCGATGCTCGGCTTCGCGTCATCGCCCGTGCCCGACGCACCGGGCAAGCCCGAGACCTTGCCCAACGCGCTGCTCTGGCTTCCCGAGCTTGCGCTGTCCTCGCGTGGCGGTCAGGCCGCGGTTATCCTCTCGAGTGCGTTGCCGGTTGCCGCAGATCTCCTTTTCGCGCGTTGGAAAGACCGGCTCGAGCAGGTGATTCCACGCCTGAATCAGCCGGCGCTCGATCCGCTGACACCGGCACGTCTCGATCAGGGGCCGACCGAGCCGGATCCGGCAAGCTGGCAGGACCTCGTCTTGTCCGCCCTCGAGCAGATCGAGCAGGCGCATCTGGAGAAGGTCGTCGTCTGTCGGCGTCTCAGACTCAAGGGTCACCGGCGCTTCGATCTGACCCGGCTGAACGCCGCGCTGGCCTATCTTTTTCCCTCCTGTCAGGTGGTGACGATCCGCCGACACGCGACCAGCTTCGTCGCGGCCACACCCGAGCGCCTCTTCACCCAACAGCGCGACCGCATCGAGGTGGATGCGATTGCCGGGACGGTCTGCCGCGCGCCGAATGCCGATCGCGATGCCGAGCTCACGAGTGCCCTGCAGACCTCGCGCAAGAACCTGCACGAGCACATGGTCGTCGTCGATGCCGTGACCGATGCGCTCGGCCATTGCAGCCGTCGCATCGAGCCGCCGGACGGACCTCGAGTGATGCAGCTCAACAACGCGCAACATCTCTGGAGCCTGGTGCGCGCCGAGCTGGATCCCGGTATGGACGTCTTTCAGCTCGCCGAGCTGCTGCATCCCACACCGGCGACCAACGGTCACCCCTGCGAGCTGGCGCGGGCCTGGCTACGGCGCTCCGAACCGCTCCGACGCGGTTGGTATACAGGTGCGGCCGGGATCATCGAGCCGGATCTCACCGGCGAGCTTTGGGTGCTGCTGCGCTGCGCCGAAATCCACGAGAGCACGGCGGATCTCTACGCCGGGGCGGGGATCGTCGCGGGCTCGGATCCGGAATCCGAGTGGCAGGAGACCGAGCACAAGCTTGCGGCCATGTCGACGGCACTGCAGTTCGCATGAGCGAGACCGAGACGCCTGATCAGGGTTGTCGCAATCTACGCTGGGCACTGGCGCTCTTCGATGGCCTGGTCCGCGGCGGTGTGCGTCGGGTCGTGCTCTCGCCCGGCTCGCGCTCGACGCCGCTCATTCTGGCAGCCCAACGACAGCTCCTCGTCGAGATCACCCCCATCCTCGACGAGCGCAGCGCCGCCTTCTTCGCATTGGGGCTGGCGCAGGCCTCAGCTCGGCCGGTTGCGCTCGTGTGCACCTCGGGCAGCGCCCTCTCCCATTGGTTTCCGGCGGTGATCGAGGCATCCGAGTCCGGTGTCCCGCTGATCCTGCTCTCGGCGGATCGCCCGCCCGAGCTGCGCGGCTGGGGTGCGAACCAGACGATCGATCAGACGCGTCTCTTCGGCGGTTTTACACGCGAGTTTCATGATCCAGGTCCGGCCGAAGAAGGCCCTGCCGCGCTCAAGGCGATACGGGCGCTCGGGCTGCGCGCCGCGCTCGTCAGTCGGGGTCCGCGGCCCGGCCCGGTGCATCTGAATCTGCCGTTTCGCGAGCCGGTCATGCCGGGGCCATCCTGCACGGCCGAGCCGCTCGGGTCCTTCCGGGCACCGGCGACCGGCCCGCGTGACGGACCGGAGGCGGGTTCGTCGGCGGCGGATCAGGTGCGTTGCTTCGACACACCGCAGTGGCCGCAGGAGCTCACGACACTCCTCGGCGGGCGCGGGATCATCTGCTGCGGTCCGATGAGGCACTCTGACGCAGCGGCCGAGGCCATCTTCGCCTGTGCCGAGCGGCTCGACGCCCCGGTCTTGGCGGACCCACTGTGCGGCCTTCGCTTCCGCCCGGCGCCGAGCGCTCGGATCACGCGCTACGACAGCCTGCTGCGCAATACCGCGGCCGCAGCGACGCTGAGACCCGACTGGGTCATCCGGTTCGGCGGGACACCCGTCTCCAAGATGCTGTCCGGCTGGCTCGAGGGGATCCCGTCCATCCTCGTCGATCCCGGCGAGCGCTGGACGGATCCGACCCACGACGTCATTGCCCGGATCAGCGCAGATCCGATCGCATTTCACAGGCTGCTGAAGACACGTATCGAACGCAACGCGCACGGGCTCTGGATCCGGCGCTGGAGCGCCGCGGAGCAGACGCTCGAGCGGCTCGCCCGCGCCTTCCTGGAGCAGTCGCCCTGGTGCGAGGGCCATCTCATCGCCGATCTGCTGGAACACCTCCCCGCGGGGGACGGTCTCTTCTGCGCCAATTCGCTGCCGATCCGTCAGCTCGACACCTGGTCGGGACAATCGGGCAAACCGCTGCGGATCTTCGGTCATCGCGGTGCGAGCGGGATCGACGGACAAAGCTCCACGCTCGCCGGCCTGAATTCGGGGAGGGTCGAGCCGACACGCGGCGTCGCCGGACTCTTGGGTGATCTGTCCTTTATCCATGACCTCAGCGGCCTGATGCTGATGGAGAAGCTCGACCGCCCATGCATTGTCTTGAATAATGGCGGGGGTCGTATCTTCGACTATCTGCCGCAGCGCGGACTGGCGGGGTTCGAGGCACTCTGGCGAACGCCGCAGCGCGTGCAGCCGGATGCCTTGGCACGCGCCTTCGGGCTGCCGTATCGTTCGGTCGAGGACGCATCGGGTTTCGTGCAGGCCCTGGCCGAGGCGATCGACGCCGGAATGCGTGCAGAGCCGGCCGGACTCATCGAGGTCCGTCTGGATGCGGAGCTGAGCCTCCGGACGCACCGTGCGTTCTGGAACGGCGTTCGCGAGCAATCCATCATCGAGAGTGAATGAGGTTCCTAAGGTGTCGTCAGCGTTGAGTCAGCAGGCCGGTCAAAACGAAATCGAGGGACCGAGCCCCGTCGTGTGGGAGACGCCCCCCGGCGACCTCTATCAAGACATCCTCTACCAACAGGTGGAGCAGATCGCCAAGATCACCATCAACCGGCCCGAAGTGCGCAACGCCTTTCGGCCGCAGACGGTCCGCGAGCTGATCGACGCCTTCCGTCGCGCACATCTGGATCCGCGTGTCGGCGTGATTATCCTGACCGGCGCGGGTGATCTGGCCTTCTGCTCGGGCGGCGATCAGCGCATCCGGGGCGACGAGGGGTACCGCGACGAGTCCGGGGTCGAGCACCTGAACGTGCTCGAGCTGCAGCGTCAGATCCGCACCCTCCCCAAACCGGTCGTGGCGATGGTCGCGGGCTATGCGATCGGCGGCGGGCATGTACTGCACCTGATCTGCGACCTGACGATCGCGGCGGACAATGCCCGCTTCGGCCAGACCGGGCCGCGTGTCGGCAGCTTCGACGGCGGTTTCGGGGCCGGACTCATGGCCCGCACCGTCGGCCTGAAGAAGGCCAAGGAGATCTGGTTCCTATGCCGTCAGTACGACGCGCAGGAGGCGCTCGCGATGGGGCTCGTCAACACGGTGGTCCCGCTGCGCGAGCTGGAATCCGTCACGCTCGATTGGTGCCGGCAGATCAACCGACTGTCCCCGACCGCGCTGCGTGTGCTGAAGGCATCCTTCAACGCAGAGACGGATGGACTCGCCGGTATCCAGGAGCTGGCCGGGAATGCCACCGCGCTCTTCTACACGACCGCCGAGGGACAAGAAGGACGCGATGCCTTCCTCGAGAAACGCGAACCCGATTTCGGCAAGTTCCCGCGGCGTCCCTGACGTGGCGAGTTCCGGGTCGAATCTCGCGCTCTGGATTGCGGCGGCGCGCCCGAAGACGTTAGTTCTGGCCATGGCCCCGGTCCTGGCGGGGATCGGGCTGGCCGTCTTTCGGACCGGAGAGCTTGCCGCCGGCACCGCCTTGCTCACATTGATCGCGGCGGTGGCGATCCAGATCGGCACCAACCTGCACAACGATGCCTCCGACTACGAGCGCGGGACGGACACCGCCGATCGTCTCGGCCCCCCGAGGGCAACGGCCGAGGGCTGGTTCAGTCTAGAGCAGGTTAAGCGGGCGGCACACCTGGCGTTCGGGCTCGCCTTCGTGATCGGGCTGGCCTTGGTGGTGCGCGGCGGTTGGCCGATCCTCGCCATCGGGATCGCATCGCTGGTCGCGGGCTATGCCTACACCGGCGGCCCGCGTCCCATCGCCTACGGCCCGTTCGGCGAGCTCTATGTGCTGTTGTTCTTCGGGCTCGCCGCCGTGGGCGGGACCTATTACCTGCAGACATTGAGCTTCGATTGGTCGGCATTCATGGTCGGTGTCGCACTGGGTCTGCCAGCCGCCGCCGTCTTGCTCCTGAACAATTATCGGGATCTGGAGACCGATCGCATCGCTGGACGGCGCACACTGTGCCACCATCTGGGCCGACCGAGGGCGCGTGTTCTCTATGGCCTGTTGCTGCTGGCATCGATCGCAATTCTTGGCCTGACCTTCGGCCCGACCATCGCATGGCCTCTACTCGCGGCCGTCCCGCTCGGCGTCCTTCCGACACTGAAGCTCGTTCGCGGCGCAACCGGCAAGCAGATCAATCCACTCCTGGGACAAACCGGGCTCTTTCAAGCGGCAGTAACGGTGTTGCTGCTCGTCGGATTCGCTCTGAGCCGCATCGCATGATGGATCGACTCCGGATCGATCGATTCCGGATACGCCCGTTTGACCTGCCGCTGCGTCGTGACTGGCACAGTGCTCGGGGCGGATTCGAGCGACGACGTGGCTGGCTGGTCTGCGCCGAGACGGATGGTGCGATCGGTTTCGGCGATTGTGCACCGATTCCCGCCGCGGGAACGGAGGATCCTGAATCAGCCAAATCCGCTTTGTTGAATGCTTGTGCCCGGGCGCCCGGCAGATCGGTCGGCGAAATCCTGGAGATGCTGGACACTGGATACGCCGCAACGCCGGCCGCGCGCTTCGCGCTCGAATGTGCCCTGCTCGACCTCCTGAGCCGAGCGGAAGGCGTTCCCTTGCGAAGGCTCTTGGCAGCCGATGCATCGGACGTTGTTCCGGTCAACGGGATCCTCGGCGCACTCGCAACCCTGACGGCGGCTGATCTTCAACAAGCCGCGGTGGCGGGTTTTCGGGTGGTGAAGCTTAAAGTGGGCGTCGAGACGTCTGCCTCGGAGATTGCCCGCCTGACGGCGCTCGCGCCGTTCGTGCCGACCGACATGCAACTTCGGCTCGATGCCAACGGTGCGTGGGGCTATGACGAGGCATGTCGCATTCTCGATCAGCTGGCTGGGCTGCCGATCGAATCGTTGGAGGAACCGCTGCGGATCCCGGACCCGAGCCGGCTGCATGCGCTTCAGGAGCGAGCGGGCTTTCCGCTGGCGCGTGACGAAAGCCTGGCGGGGCTGACTGCCGATGCGGATCTCGGCGGGCTGGGTGTAAGGCGCATCGTCATCAAGCCGGCTGTCGTGGGTGGGCTTGGGTCGGCGCTCGACCTGTCGCGACGCGCAGCCAGGGCCGGTCTCGAGGTCGTGGTCACAGGTGTCGTCGAGAGCGCAGCCGGACTCTGGCCGACTGCTCAGCTGGCCGCCGCTACCGGCAGCGCGCTCCCGCACGGACTCGCTACCGCGGACTGGCTGGCCGAGGATCTCGGGGTTGTGCCGCGCTTGTGCGGCGCACACCTGTCGCTCTCCGACCGACCGGGCTCCGGATTTACGCCGCATCCGGATCCCAACCCGGAGTAAAACCAAGACGAGAAGGTTTCGATCGAAGTCCCCGCATGACGACACACCTGGATCCGGAACTCTGGTCGCTGGTTCGCGTGGCGCTGCATGTCGGCTTCTTCTTCGCTGCCGCCTATCTGCTCCGGTCGATGTTCGACGCCCGCTGGGTCACCGAGCTGCGCCATTTGCCGCGCCCCAAATGGTCGGTGCGGGTACCGATCGTCCTCTTGATCCTTTTGTTCATCGGGATCCTGGTCTATCAAGCGACATGGCAGTTGATCGGTGCGTCTCGCCCGGAGTTCATCGCCTTCATGCAGCTGCACGACAGGCGCGAGCTGAACCCGGCGCATCGGATCCAGCGCGGGCGGATCCTGGATCATCGCGGCGAGGTGCTCGCCTACAGCGAGGAGATCCTCGGACAGGTCTATCGGCTCTACCCCGATGGGCCCGCCTTTGCCCATGTCGTCGGCTATAGCCATCCCTGGTTCGGGGCTTCGGGGATGGAATCGGTGGCGAACGTGCGACTCAACGGCGGCGCGCCGGACGGACTCGGCGACTGGGGGAAGCTCGGTCGTCAGCTCGTCACGCAGGACAAGCGTCCGCGCGGCCGAGACCTGACACTCACGCTCGATGCCGAGCTCCAACGAACGGCCTTCGCCCTCCTCGAAGGAAAACAGGGGGCAATCGTTGCCATGCGGCCCGAGGACGGGGCGATCCGCACGCTCGCGAGCGCACCCTCCTACGATCCGAATCGGATCACCTCGGCACTCTTCCAGGATGCGGGCCCGGGCGCGGCCTTGTTGAACCGCGCCACTCAGGGTCTCTATCCACCGGGCTCGACCTTCAAGATCCTGCTTGCCGCCTTGGCGCTGGAACAGGGTTTTTCCGGGACGCTCGAATGCCCTGCGGATGGTTTCACGACCTCCCCGCGCTATCGGAAGATCCGGGACCATGAGTACTATACCGCCAGGAAGAGCGGCTCGATGTGGGCGGGGCACGGGCGCATCGATCTCGCCACGGCGTTCGCCCGATCCTCGAATGTCTTTTTCGCTCAGCTCGGCGTGCGCTACGGGCATGACGCCTTCTACGGCATGACCGAACGGATGCAGCTCAATCGCCGGATCGTCCTGCACGAGACGCCCTACGGAGACTGGTCCATGCGCACGGGCGAGATCCGGCGACTCGACGCCTCGGACCAGTATGGACTCGCTCAGATGTCCATCGGTCAGGGCGCCGCGCTGGTGACACCGGCACACATGGCGCTGATCGCCTCCGCGGTCGGCAATCGGGGGCTCGCCGTGAAACCGCGGTTGATCGAGACGGAAGAGCCCGCGCCCTTGGCCTATTTCATGAGCACATCCGTCGCCGAACGCTTATCGGCCATGATGCGACAAGTCGTGATCAGCGGGACCGGCCGCGGGATCGACACCCCTCGACTCGCGATTGCAGGAAAAACCGGAACCGCCGAGAACCCACATGGTGCGTCGCACAGCTGGTTTGTCGGCTTTGCACCCGCCGAGCGGCCTCAGCTGGCAGTGGCGGTGTTGGTCGAGCACGGCGGCTATGGCTCGACGACGGCGGCGCCGATCGCGCGGGATCTCCTGACGCGTGCAGTCGATCTGGGGTTGATCCGATGAGTCGGGCAAACGGGCCGATCGACGTCGCGGATACCTGGCATCTACGCGCGCCGGAGCGTGCACTTCTGGCCTGGTGTGTCGTCTGTATCGCGCTCGGATTCGTCATGCTCTGGGGCTCGACGTACGTGGGCGGCGGAATGCTCGACGGACTCGATCTTTTGCCGCTCGGGCTCTATGCCCTTTCGCTGCTGACGCTGCATCTCATGCTGGTAACGACGCGATTCAGGGGCGATCAACTCATCCTGGTCGCCGTCGCCTTTCTATCGGGATTCGGGATGCTCGCCCAATACCGGATGGGATCTTTCGAAACCGGGGGAACGATCTCGCTCAACCTGCTTCTCTTTCCGATCGGGTTGATCCTGATGGGAGCAACCGCGACCATCCTCATGCGCGGCCGTTATCAGGCCCTCGGGCTAGCGCACTGGATCTGGGTCTGGGCCGGGGTATCGCTCGGGCTTCTGGCGGTCTTGCTGCTGTTCGGCCAGCGCTTTCGCGGCGGCATCTATGCTGCCGGTTTGATCACACCGAGCGAGATCCTGAAAGTGACGATCGTGCTGTTCGTGGCGGGATTTATCGCGCGCAACGCAAAATCACTCGCCGTTTGGGGAAAAGGTTTGCCGCTGCCGCCGTGGCGCGCCTTGCTGCCGCTCGCCGGTTTCTGGCTGGTTCTGGCGGGCCTTTTGGTCGTCCAACGCGATCTTGGACTCTTCATCATTCTGAGCATCGCCTTGCTGACGATGCTCGTCGTCGGGAGCGGACGCATGGGCTATCTGCTCTTCGGCGGGATCGGCGCGATCGCACTGGCCGTGGCCGTCTTGAAGGTTCTGCCCCATGGAGAGCGTCGGGTCACGGCTTGGCTCGAGCCTTTCCGTGATCCCACGGGAGGGAGCTGGCAGATCCTGCAGGGATTGTCCGGAATGTTTTCCGGAGGACTCTGGGGAGAAGGATTCGGACGCGGCAGCCCGGAATATACGCCCATCGCCCAATCGGACTTCATTTATTCGGTTATCGGAGAAGAATTGGGATTTGCGGGATGCGCAATCGTGATCCTCTTCTTCCTGATCCTGTTCGGGCGAAGCCTGCTGGTCGCCTCCCGAGCGCCCGAAAACTATGGCCGAGCGGTCGGGATCGGGCTCGTAACGGTCCTCGCAACCCAGACCTTTCTCAATATCGGCGGGGTCACCAAATTCGTCCCTCTCACCGGCCTACCCTTGCCCTTCATCAGTCACGGCGGAAGCAGTCTGATCACGGGATTCATCAGTGTAGGCATACTTCTCGCCATCTCCGACGGGCAACCCCCAACAGCGTCAAGGAGTCGGGTCGCTAAGCAGACAAGTGGGGTTGCGGGGAAGGGTGTTCGAAGAAATCAAAAGACTTCGGTGGGTTGATTCTACTGAGTGCGTCAGGGAAATCGCGAAGGGCCGTGGTCTGCACGGCAGATAGGCGTTTTGCGCGCGGCACGAACAAGTTAGGCGAATTCCAGCCGCCGTTATACGGAGCAGCGGAGCCGATATTGCGATTACAAGCCTTGCTGATGGATGCCGAAGCGACGGGCCTGCTCGAGAGCATCGATCGCACGCCCGGGCGCAGTTTCGTGTCCTCTTTTCCGCGCCCATAAAAAAACC
>NZ_DIUM01000051.1 GCF_002423035.1 Thiocapsa sp. UBA6158 | reverse complement strand
AAGGTGTAACTGCTCTTTTTAGGTTCATTGGTGTCGGATGGCCTCGTTCATCAGCCGGCCGAGAGGCGACGTGGCGCGGAGCGCCAAAAGACGCGTGAAACCGCTTGAGCAGTGTCATGAGTTCCCCGGCGGGTTGGGTGGCGTTCGTGCGGGCCACGCACCCTGGGCTTGTGCAACGAATTGTTCTCATTCTCCTAAACCGCGTCACGCCGAGATCATTCATCGCAGAGAGTTGATTCCATCTTCAAACCAACCCGATTGCTGAAGACGCGGTTTAGCTCAGGATCATGAGTGCATTCAGCGCCGCAACCACCAGCGTCGACCCGCCTTTGCGGCCCTGCACGGCGATCCAAGGCACCGTCTCGACACGCATCAGGAGATCTTTCGACTCGGCTGCGGCAACGAATCCGACCGGCATCCCGATCACAAGCGCCGGGCGGACATCCTCGGACTCGATCAGCCGAATGACCTCCAGGAGGGCGGTCGGCGCGTTGCCGATGCCGACGACGGCACCGTCCAACAGACCCTCACGTGCGGCCCGGCGCATGGCCTGCGTGGCGCGGGTCGTGTCTTCGGCGCGTGCGCGTGCAATCACTTCGGGGTCATCGATGAACTGATACGCCTTCACGCCGAGTGGCGACATGCGTGTCTTCGAGACGCCGGCGCGGATCATCTCCACATCGCAGACGATGGGGGTGGCGCGTTTGAAGGCTGCGCAGCCGGCGGCGATCGCGTCGGGGTGGAAACGCGTCAGCCCGTTGAAGTCGAAATCGCCACTCGCGTGGATGAGGCGTCTGACCAGTGTCCACTGCGCCGGGTCGTAGACGTGGCTCCCGGCTTCCGCATCGATGATGGCGAAGGATCCTTCCTCGATGCGAGCACCTGCCGCGGTCAAAAGGGCGCCGCCGGTCTCCGCGGAGCCGGGCGCCGGGCTGCTCGGGTCAGTGCTCATGGTCATGGTGTGCCGCCAGCGCATAAGCGCAGCCGTCGCAGGGCAGCAGCGCAGTGCCGTCGCGGCACTGCGTCAGGCGCAGATCCAGAAGATCCATCAACTGCTCGTGCGGGCCGATATAGCCGGCCTGTGCGAACACGCGCGTCGGGTACTGTTGGCGCAATCGGCCGACTTGGCGGCTGATGCGCTGGATGAGTCGTCCGGTGAAGAGATAGTAGGGCAGGACGATGATCTGGCTGGCGCCGAGCAGGTCGAGCCGCTGCACGGCCTGTTCGAGCCGCGGAAAGCTGATGCCGGTGAAGGCGATCTCGACGCGTTCGTGGTCGGTCGTCTCGTAGAGCCAGTGGGCCATCTTGGCCACTTCGCCGGTGGATTCGATATCCGATGCCCCGCGTGCGAGCAAAACCACGCCGGTGGTGCGCGGATCCGGCATGTCGAGCTCGGCCATCGCCTGATGGAGACGATGACGCAGAGCCCTCAGTAGTTGATCCGAGGTGCCGAGCGCATGCCCGTAGCGGAACTCCACCTCCGGATGGCGCCGGCGTGCGGCAGCGATCGCCTGCGGGATATCGCCCTTGACGTGACCTGCGGCGTTGAGGATCAAGGGCAGGACCAGCACCCGCCTGTCGCCTGATGCAGTGCCCGACCCAATACCCGAGCCGGCCGCAGTGGCTGCGCGATCCAAGCCAGCGTCGAGCAGGACGGGTGCATGCTCGATCCAGCAGACCTGAATCTCGACCTCGGGGTGGCGCATCCGCCAAGCCTCGGTGAAGGCCTCCACCTCGGCGTTGCCCTAGTTCCCCGGGTCACGGGCACCATGGCCGACGAGCAGCACGACTTCGTTTTTCATCGTTGCGCGGATCCTATGAAGCTGATGGATCGCGCATGGTGCCAGAGCTTACGCAGGAGCGCAGCCTAATTGAAGTAGTTGTGCACGGCGGCGAGGATGCCTTGTTCGAGCCGATCGCGCATGGCCCACGCCTTGGTCTTCTCGTCGTCGATGTGTTCCATCGCCATCTCGCAGGCCTTGCCGAGTCCGACGATGGAGGTGCTTTTCGCCAGCTCCGCCATCTCCTGAACCGGGAAGAACGTGCCGGATTCGTTGTTCGCCCACATCACCGAGACGATGGCGACACGCTCCGAGAGCAGATTCATGTACTGCTGGATATCCAGCAGGCCCTTGCCGTCGACGGTGAGTTAATGGACCTTGTCGCCCTCGGTCTCCAGGTGCCGACAGAGCGAGAGGATCGCCGCCTGCAGTGCCTCGCGACCCATCACCGAGCAGTGCATCTTCTCGGCCGGCAGCCCGTGGAGATAGTCGGCGATGTCCGGGTTGGTGACCTCGAGTGCCTCGTTGAGCGTCATGCCCTTGAAGAGGATCCCGAACGGGAGCTGTATCTGGTGCGGTTCGAAGGGGAGGGCGCCGAGCTCGGGCCGCCCGCGGGCTGTTGGCCGGAGGAACTCGGCACGGTGTCGAAGCGGACGCCGGCGGAGGCGGACTAAGCACCCGCCGTGTAGCGGGCGCGGTTGGCCCGCGCTCAGCCCTCCAGCGCAACCGATGTGACGAATCCGGGTGGCTTGATCGCGAGCACCGAACAATCAACCTGCTGCAGGATGGTCTCCGCGGTGTTGCCCATGAGCAATCCGGGGATACCGCCACGACCGACCGTGCCCATCACGACAAGATCGACACCGAGCTTGCGCGCGAGCACCGGGATCTTCTTTCGTGCCTCTCCGCGCACCAGGTGCGTTTTCGGTTTCAGATAGTCCAGCGCATCGGCTCCCAGGATCCCGGTGACCTCTTGCAGGAGAGCGGCCAGATAGGATGCATGGCGCTCTCGGACCTGGTCGACATAGACCGCAACCTCGGTTTCCGGTGTACTGACGACGGTCCCGCGAAGGAGGATCTCGCCGATCGCATCCCAGACATGGACGACATACAGATCGGCGAATTCCGACAGTGCCAGAGTCCCCGCGATCTCCAGGATCCGGAGGTTCATCGCATGCCGCATCTCCTCCGGTCGGAGGCTGTCGTCCACATCCACTGCCGCCAGGATCCGTTGAAACGACCCGGATCCCTTGCACTTGATGGCCCAGACCGGACAGGGACACTGTCGCAGCAGGTTCATGTCGTCGCTGCCGAACAAGCGGCCGAACCAGCCAGCATCCTCCGGCGGGCGGATCACCAGATCATGCTTGCTGCGCAGGACTTCCCGAATAATCTCGAGGTAAGGCGTGCCCGTGAGCACCTTCACCCGGATGTCCAGTCGCGGCGCGTAGGGTTTGATCAGCGCATCCAGTCGGCACAGGTGCTGCTTCGCCGCTGCAGACTGTAGGTCTTCCGCGGTCGCGCCGCCGTCGCGCAGGCGGAACCCGGCGCTCAGGCGCGGAATCACGTCGACCACGGTGAGCTCGGCCTGATTGTTTTCGGCCAGCAGGACCGCGCGTTCCAAGGCGGGCCTGCAGGTCTTCTCGGGATCCGCGACGAAGAGGATGTTCCTGAAGCGTTTCATCTCAGACTCCTGTTCGGCTCATGGTACGGCATGCATTCCGGACGGCTGCATCACTGCAGATGCGTCGGAATGCGCAGACCGACCTGATGAATGGTGTCACCCCGAATGTCGCGGATAACCAGCTCGAGTTTCCCCAAACGAACCCGATCCCCGACGACCGGCAGCTCGTCGAGCTTGGCACACATGAATTGCTCCAGGGTCAGGCCTTCCATCCCGTCCTCTACGGGCTGACCGTACTGCGCCGCGACCGCACCGAGGGGCGCACTGCCGTTTAGGATGAAATCGCCGTAGAACACCCGCTCGTCGAGGAATGCGGGTGCATCGCGGGACACCAGTAGATCGCCGAGCGTCGCGCTGTCTGCGTCCTTGGCGACCAGATAGAGCCAGTCTCCGGGGGTCAATGGACCCGCGACCTCCGGCATGAGTGTGCGACCGTCGCGCAGCACCGCCACGGCCCAGGCATCGCCGGGATGGTGCAGCTCGTCAGCCCGACGTCCGAGTGCGCGGGTGCTCGTACCCAGATGGTAGCCCAGGATGGCGTGACCGTCCGCCGGTCGGGGTGTCAGCTCCAGGCGCTCGTCCGGCCCCGGTTTCGCCGGCACCTCGAGCCTGAGTCGCCGCGCCAAGCGTGGAATCGTCCAGCCCTGCACGGTGAGCGAGATCAGCACGACGAAAAAGGCCAGATCCAGGATCAGCTCAGCTTGCGCGATACCCGCCAGCAACGGGAACAGCGCCAGGATGATCGGCACTGCCCCGCGCAATCCGACCCAAGCGATGAAGAGTTGCTCGCGCCAGGGAAACCGAAAGGGGATCAAGCAGACTGCAACCGCGATGGGTCGGGCAACGAACATCAGGGCCAAGGCGATTGCGAAGGCGGCCGGCGCATCGGCGATCAGGGCGGTGGGGGTTGCCAGGAGGCCCAGCATCAGGAACATGGCGATCTGTGCCAGCCAGGCAAAACCGTCGTGCACTTGGAGGATGTTGTGCGATTCACGCGGCGCGCGGTGTCTGAGCACGACCCCGATCAGATAGATCGCCAGAAAGCCGCTGCCGCCCAGCACCGTGGTCAAACCATAGACCGCGAGCCCTCCGGCGAGTATCAGGAGCGGGTACATCCCGCGTTCGAGCGACAACCGGTTGGTCAGCCAATCCAGCGCGTAGCCTCCGGCGATGCCCGCGACCAACCCCATGCCCATCTGTTGTACGAACAGCGGCAGGACGTCCAGATTCGGCACCCAGTGCCCGGAGACCAACAGCTCGATGACCGCGATCGTCAGGAAGACCGCCATGGGGTCGTTGCTGCCGGATTCCATTTCCAGCGTGGCTGTGACCCGTTCCTTGAGCTGCAGACCACGGGCGCGGAGCAAGGCAAACACCGCGGCGGCGTCGGTGGAGCCCACCACTGCGCCCACCAGCAAGCCTTCAAGCAGGCCGAGATCCAACAGCCAAGCGGCAAACAGGCCTACGACCACGCAGGTGATCACCACGCCCAGGGTCGCCAGGACGAACGCGGGACGCAGGCTGGTGCGAAAGGTTTCCGAGCGGGTGTTCAGACCGCCGTCGAGCAGAATGACCGCCAGCGTCACGCTGCCTACGGCATAGGCGATGCCGACATCGTTGAAGACGATGCCGCCGGGCCCGTCTTCGCCGGCCAGCATGCCGACCGCCAGGAAGACCAGGAGCAAGGGCATGCCGATCCGATACGAGAGCGCACTGGCGAGGATCGCCACCAGCAAGAGGGCTCCGGCGATCAGGACAAACTGGTCGATGTCGGTCATGCTTGGTTATACCGGTCCAACTGGCTCACTTTGATTGCGATCCTGTACGCTGCATTGACGCCGTGGCGGATCCTCGTCTATGGATGATGATATACCGAGCGCATGCCGTGTCGGCGCTTCGGCGCTCGACACATCCGGCTCTCGTCACGAAACCGCCGAGCAACATCCTTCCAACACCTTTGGTCTCCACGCCCATGAAGCCCATACGAGAAGAGATCGATCTGAGGTTTGACGTCCACTCGGTCGAGCGTTTGCTCGATCGCGACGGTTCCCCGTTGGTTGACCCCCGGATCCACCCCGAGGTCGCTCGTGCAATTCGGGCGGAGGCGGCCGGCCATCCGAAAGGCTCGCGATTCCGGATCAGGGTCGGTGTCCCGAGCGCTGACCTGGGTCGCGTCGACGAGGTACGTCACGCGCTTCGAAGCCATTTTCGCGAGGAATCCGCGGATGCGGATGAAGAGATCCGCGGGCTGGCCTACAAGGGTCGCTGGACCTTCCTGGTCGCCTTCCTGGTCGTCGGACTTGTCATCTTGGTCAACGAGGCGATCGTGTACTGGTTCGAGGGGCGTTTCATCACGGTGCTGAGCGAGAGTCTCATCATCGTGGCTTGGGTGACCCTATGGGGCCCGGCCGAGACCTTGTTGTTCTCCCATTTTCCCGTGAGGCGGGCGCGTGATTTGGCGTGCTCGCTCGCCTCGGCCGCGGTGACCCTGGAGGTCACGCAGATGGATCCGACTCCTCGGCGCACGTCCTGAGAAGACAGACCCTCTGTCCATGACGAGGGCAGTGGACGTCGATGCAGGCGCCCGAGTTCGAGCACGGCCGCCGTCTATTCCGCTTGATGCCTGCCGATGAACCGATTTCTCAAGTGAACGGCAACGTCTGGATGGTCGGTGAAGATCCCGTCGACACCTTGATCGACAAGGAAGAAGTGCAGGAGCGCCTCGAAGTCGCCGAAGCCTTCGGGGAGTGCGTCGCTGCGAAAGGTGTAGGGGTGGACGAGGAGTCCCGCGGCATGGGCGTCGGCGACCAAGCGTGTGGCCCGGTGGGTATGGGTTTCGTCCGTGCCCCGGTGGATTTGGCCGATCCAGGGGCCGATCCCCCGGGCGTACTCGGCGACGGTTGCCAGGCCCTCGGGTGTGCGCATCCGCTCGAAGTCGACCGGCAGATCTTCGGGTGACCAGTCCTTCTCGCCGATGAGTTGAATCAAGGCGATGCGCGTGCCGATCTCCTCGCGCAGACGCTTGAGGGTGTCGGGTTCGAAGCATTGGATGTAGACAGGGTCTTCCGGGCCGCGATAGCCGGCCCGATCCAGCTCGCGCATCAGGATCGGTACGGGATCCAGGCCCTCGGCGAGATGCCACGCGGGATGTTTCAACTCCACATAAATCCCCGCCCTCCGTCCGGTCGATCGGTTCAGGCCGCGGATCAGTCGCAGCTCTGCCTCGAGGGTGTGGATCCGGAACAGATCGGCCTCGGGCGGAAACCGCTCGGAAAAAACCGGTTGGCTGGTGGCGGGGTCAAGCCGTTCGTGCAGGCGCAGACTGCGGATCTCGGCCAGGCTGAAATCGATCGCATACCAGCGCCCGTCGTCACGCGCGCGGTCGGGAAAGCGCCGAGCGACGTCGGTGATGTTCTCCAGGTAGAGATCGTGAAGAACGATCGCCTGAGCGTCGCGGGTGAGAACGACATCCTGCTCCAGAAAGTCAGCGCCCATGGCGTGCGCCATGGCCTTAGCCTCCAAGGTGTGCTCGGGAAGGTATGCGGAGGCGCCGCGGTGGGCGATGACGATGGGGACTCGAGCCGCGTGCGGCGCGGCATTGGGCAGGGCAGCTGTGGTCGGTGTCATCGCGATGGCCATCGGCAAGAGTCAACGGAGTACTCGGCGCAGCATCGGGCAAGTCTCCAAAGGCAGGATGGGCCGGCCGGCGATGCGGCGCCTTGACCGTCGCGGAAGGTCGCGGCTAACCTCATTGCGGTTGATCCGAACCCTGCCGGTGCCCGTCGCCGATGGTCTTACGACGTCGGGTCGCGGCGAGAACCGAGCACGCTGGCCGCGTCCAGGCCAAAACAGCGATACCCCGAGTGTGACTCCCTCACGATCTGTCTCCCGATCATTCTGCTCCTGTTGCCGTCCATCGCGCCGGCAGCGGACGAGGGTGGTTACCGGCTGGGCTTTCTGCAGATCCTCGGCCTCTTTGTGGTGACGCTTGGGCCTCTGAAGATGATCGCGCCGTTCGGACGCGTCACGTCAAGGCTGACGCAGGCTGCGCTGCGTCGGCTCGCGTTCGAGAGTGTACTGATCGGAACCTGCGCAGTCGTCCCGTCGCCCTTCATCCTAGATCCGGCAGTTGAACGGCCC
>NZ_DIUM01000132.1 GCF_002423035.1 Thiocapsa sp. UBA6158 | reverse complement strand
GACAAGTCGGACAGGCTCCTAGCGGCGGCGATGGTCCTCGTCCAAGGTGCGCGCGAAGATCCGCATCGTCTCCTCGTGCGCTGCGCCGTAGCCCGGAAGCTCGTTCATGCGGCGACCACTCCCGTTCGGATCATCGGGAGCGATGCTCGCAGCACGTCGATTCCTTTTCAAGTCGCTAACGCACTTTTCATACAAGATGGCTGAGGTCAAATGCGTTACTTGTTAGTGAATCGTTACTAATGCCGCGACTGCACGCTCATGACTCCACGCATTGATCGAACCAAGGCGCTGAACAGCCAAGTGCTTCTTTCCTGATGATAGCGCCCCTTGGTCGGTCAACCGAGCACTGCGTCACATCAGCGAAATCGGCTCAAACCAGGCGGCATCGAAGGTGCAACCCGGCCTGGGCGGCACGGCATCGCCATCCTCGCTCACTCCGAACTCATTTTGACCCCGATGACGAAACAACGTCGCAACCCTTCAACGCTCTCGCAACAACCACCGCCCCGACCCGTAATCCGGCGTGTTGGTCCCCGGAATGGCATCGTAGACCTTGCCGTCGCGGATGATCAGACGGTCATCGGACCCGTAATCCGGCGTGCGTGTGCCGGGGATTGCCGGATAGACGATGCCGTTGCGCTCGATCAAGAGCGGCCCGCCGTAGTCGGGGGTGTTGGTGCCGGGGAGCGGGCGGCGGATTTCCGTGTCGGCCGGTGCGGATGTGGCGAGCATGGCACCGACACCCAGCAGGGCCCCGCACAGGATCGTCCTCATCGACAATGTCATCGGGTCTTCTCCTTGGTCATCTCCGTGGTCACCACTCGCCGAGGATCCGCGCTTGGAGTGCGAGGAGTCCCGGGATCAGGGCCTCGCCGGCAACGATCGAAGCACCGACCTCCTCGATCCCGTAGCCCCCGAGGTTTCCGGACGCCACGCAACGTCCGACCTCGGTCTGCCAATCCAGTTGGCTCGGATCGAGCAGTGCGTTCAATTCCTCGCAACTCGGCGAGCGTGGCTCGAAGTCGCGATGGCATGCAGCGAGCGCCGGGGCGATCTCGCCGACCCACTCCAGATGCCGTCCGAGGGCATCGCGGCAGCGCAAAAACGCCGCGTAGGACGTCTCCGCCGGACTCGGCACCGATACCATCGCCGTCGCCGTCGCCGACGCAGGGATTTCGGCTTGAGAGAGAGCCCGAGACCATTCCAGGAGCGGCTGTTCGGGCTGCGAATTCTGAGTGCTCGCGCACGCACACCCGAGCGTCGCGGTGATGGCCAGGATCGGCGGTATCGCGTGTCGCATCGCGTCTTTCCGGGGAACGGAGTCCTTGGCGATCGCCCCTATGCAGCGGCGTTCGAGAGCTGGGTGCACCGAGGATGACACGACGATGCGACAAACCCGGTCGGATGCCTTTCACGGTGTCGATTAACCGGTGGTGGTCGCGAATCGGCTAACGACGACGCCCAAGAGGTCGAACCCCAGCATCCAAACAGATAACCATGCCAGAACTATACTTTTAAGGAAATCGCGGATCACGTTTGAAGACGTTCTCACGGGAACGGTCGCGGAGGACTACTGGGAGATACCGGTATCCTGACACAACAAGATCCCGGCCCCATCGGCGGACTACCGGGGGGCCGGACCAGGAGAATCCCGGTCGGCTCTGCCGACACTCCACCGACTCCCGAGGCAATACCGACACCGGGTCGCCGACCCGAACGCCAGGATGATGGTCCGGGCTCCACGTCATGCGGGCCTGCATCGGACCTGTCCGGATCGCGATCAACCCACCCGGGTGCATTGACCCGCGCGCCGCGCCAACTCGCCCTGGAGGGCCTCGGCGAAGGCCTGCTTCACCTCCATCCAGGATCGGCTGGCGATGGTGATCGGTGCCGGCGCCGGAAAGTCCTTGAACCAGGGACCGTAGGAGGGCCGCAACACCTGCTCGCGCTCGGCGGCGAGCACCGCGAGGTCCGCGCCCTTGACCTCGGGCGGCTCGGGCTGGATGAGGCCGAAGACCTCGGCCACCACGGCGCTGATGCGCGCCTCCACGGCTTTGTACTCCGGCAGCACCTGTTTCAGCGGACTCACCATGTCGCCGATGTACGCCTCGGCGGCATCGTGCAGCAGCCCGTCCAGACGCAGCACCGGGGACAGCAGCTCGGCGACGTGGAGCGAGTGCTGGGCCACGCTGTAGGGGAACAGCGCCGCGCCGTTGAAGCGGTTCATCAGCGACAGTGAATGGACGATGTCCTCCAGGCACACCATCTCGGGACGCGGATCGCGCAGGTCGAACGCGATGCCCGAGTAGGTGTGGATGTGGACGGGCGCGGCGAGCGGGCGGGCCTCGGTTCAGTGATGGTCTCGGCATCATGCCACCGACCGCATCAGGACACCCGATCCCGCTCGAGCCGCGAGCATGCGGCCCGACGTGCACGCCCACTGCCGACGGCGCGTCGAAGGACCCCGGGGCCTTCCCCCGGAACCTGCGCACACCACACCCGACACCCCGAGGCGATCGAACGGTGATGACGACGGATGGAAATTCTTCAATTTTAGAAACCGATATCTCTGCCAAATGAGGCTGAACTCGCTGAGCTGGCTTCGCGTGAGGCTGCTTTCGGCTCACATGCGGAGCAGCGCAGGGTGATGCGCGGCAAGAACCCTTCGACAGCGGCCAGGTAGCGCTCCGGCGCCTCGACATGTGCCAAGTGTGAGCAGCCCTCCAGGAGCGTCCACTCGGCATCCGGCAGGCCGGCGAGCATGACCTGGTTGATCGTGGGCGTGGATTCGTCGTGCTCCCCTGAGATCAGTAAGGTTGGGATGCGGATCTCGGCGAGCCGGTCAGTGCGGTCCCAGTGCTTGAGGTTGCCGGTGATGCAGAACTCGCTCGGTCCCCACATGACGGTGTAGGGCTGGCCGATCTGGTCGAAGGAGCGCTGCACCTCAGCCGGCAACGGCTGCAGGCGAATCACATGGCGGGCGTAGAAGTCGCCCATGGCGGCCTGGTATTCGGCACTGTCGGTGCTGCCGGCGGTCTCGTGATGGTCGAGCACGGCGCGCACTTCGGTGGCGAGCTGCATGCGCAGACGGCGCGTCTCGGCGCCCCAGAGGGGCGCGCTGGGGGTGCTGTTGGAGAGAATCAGCCCGTGCAGCCCGGGCGGCTGGGTGAGGGCGTACTCGATGGCGAGCATCCCACCCCACGATTGGCCGAGGATGACCACCTGATCCAGCCCCAGGGCCTGGCGCACGGTGGCGACTTCAGTGACGAAGCGCGGCAGCTGCCATAGCTCCGGGCGGTCGGGGCGGTCGGAGCGCCCACAGCCGAGCTGGTCGTAGAAGATCACGCGCTGCACGGGCGAGGCGAGCGCTGCGAGATTCTGCAGGTAGTCGTGAGGCACGCCGGGACCGCCGTGGAGGATGAGCAGGGGTGTCCGCTCGCGCGGCGCACCGCCGCCGAGGCTGCGCGACCAGATGCGGTAGCCCTGCTCGACGGCGATGAACTGCTCGGAGTCAGGCAGGGAATGAGTCTCTGCGCGTTTGGATGGCGACGACATGGGCGCGTCTCCTCGGGCCAAGCCTGTTGGATGATCTGGGAACCCCCGCGGTGATGTTGCCGATCCGCCCGTGCACTCGCTGCCGCGAGCCTTCCAGCAGCGAAGGAGCTGGCGCACCATTGGCGCCGGCTTGACGGGCGTGAGGCCCTGTGGGAGCTTCGCCACAAGCGCGCACTGCGGCAGCGGGCGCCCACCAACATCCGCGCGAGGATCCGAGCGGACTTCGACGATGTCAAGGCACGACGCATAGGGGCCTTTGATGCCGGGCGAATCATCCGGCGGGGAGAACGGCGCTGACAGCCGAGGCGCGTGTTTCATCGTCAAAATGAACGCTGTTGTTTGGAGGTGTTCCATGTTTGCGCACATGTCCATCGCCTTGTTGGCGATCACGTTGGTCTCCATGGCGAGCGGAGTCCAAGCTACTGAGTCACCTGATCAGTATCGCTTCGTCCTCATCCCCAAAGTCGCGCATCCTTGGTCCGAGAAGGTCAAGGATGGCGCCCTGGAGCAGGCCCGCTTCCTGGAGGCGCAGACGGGGGCCAGGTTTGAGATCGACTACCGTCCGCCGACTGCTGCAGACGTCGCGGAGCAGAACCGCCTCATCAAAGAGGCCACCGCCAGCGGCGCAGACGGTATCGCGCTGGATCTGCTCGATCCCGCGCTGAACCGACCTGCCATGGCCGCTGCGCTGGCGGCCGACATTCCCATGGTGGCATTCGACTCGGTCGCTCCCGATGAACTCGGGATTCTGAGTATCGGCAACGACTTCCGCGCCCAGGCAACAATGGCCGCGGAGCGGCTGGCGGAGCTGATGGGCGGCAAGGGCAAGGTGGGGCCTCGATCATCCCTTCGCCCACATCGGCCGCCAAATGCGTAGTCAGGCCATCCTGGCCTGACAGAATCAGGGCTGGAAGCCCTGACGACGCAGGGTCCGCAAGCAGTTGGACCAAACGATGATCAAGGCCGCAAGGTGGCCATCATGCAAGGTGTTCCAACGGGTGTGACCGAAACTGATGC
>NZ_DIUM01000034.1:14483-67691 GCF_002423035.1 Thiocapsa sp. UBA6158 | reverse complement strand
CTGGGTAAACTGATAGGTGGCAAGCGTCATGTTTTCGGTCATTTACTAAACGCAATCGTACAGGAATAATGATGCGATTAAAGATACCCCGCGCACGTGCGTTCGGTATCCCGACCAACGCCGGTGCCCGCGGTGCAGGAGTGACCCTTGTCGACCAGGATAAACAGGATCGGAGCGGTATTCGTCGCAGCGCTGCTCGGCTCGGGATGCGGGCCGAGTACCGACGAGTCGGCCGTGCCTACCGCAGAGTCCGATCGCGAATCGGTGCCTTGGGTGTTGTCGGCCCGGGTGGAGCCCGCGCCGAACAGCGTCTGGACACTCACGGGCACGGTGCGCGCCCGCCATGAGATCCCGTTGTCCTTCCGCATCGGCGGCGAGATCCAGGCGCGTCTGGTCGACGCGGGAGTGCGGGTCGAGGCCGGTGACATCCTGTTTCGGCTCGATCCGCGCGACGTGACCCAGCAGCGTTTGGCGACCGAGGCGACGGTGGCGAGCGCCAGGGCGGAGCACGAGAACGCCGAGCGCGAGCGCGACCGTCTCGGTGATCTTCTCGTCAAGCGGCTCGCCAGCGAGCAGGACCATGATCGGGCCGTGACCGCCGCGCGCGCCGCCGAGCAACGGCTGGTCGCGGCCGAGGCGACCTTGGAGCAGGCACGCAACGCCATCCTCTATGCCGACCTGGTCGCGCCCGCGACAGGTGTGATCCTGGATGTGGACGGACAGGTCGGGCAGGTGGTGTCGCCCAGTCAGGCGGTCGCACGCCTGGCCGAGGACGGGCCGCGCGAGATCGAGGTCCAGGTGCCCGAGGCGCGGCGTGTCGATCTGCCGACCGAGGCGACGGCACGGCTTGCGAACGGCGCGGGACCGGCGAACGGACCGGCGTCCGCTCAGGTGACCCTGCGCGAGATCGCCGGCAGCGCGGACCCGCTCAGCCGGACCTGGCGTGCGCGCTATCGTCTGCCCGAGCTGCCGAGCGAGCCCGGTCTCGGTACGACCGTGACCCTGACCTTCGAGACGGCGCGCGGGGTGTCCGGACCGATCGCTCGGGTTCCGCTCGGTGCGATCTTGGAGCGCGGTGAAGGGCCGCTGATCTGGCGGATCGCGGGCGGGCGGGTCGAGCCCGAGCCGGTCGAGCTGATCGGTATCGTCGGCGAGCTGGCCGAGATTCGGACCGACCTGGCGCCGGGCACGCCGGTCGTCGCACTCGGGGCGCATCTCCTGCTGCCTGGTCAGGCCGTGCGGGTGCTCGAGCGATGAGCACCTCCGACGACAGGTCAGCGGGGACGCGGATGAATCTCTCCGCGCTCGCCGTGCGCGAGCGCTCGGTCACGCTCTTTCTCATCCTGGTGACCGCGCTCGCCGGTCTGCTTGCCTTCCTGCAGCTCGGCCGCGCGGAAGACCCGGCCTTTACCGTGCGGGTGATGGTGGTCTCGGCGCTCTGGCCGGGCGCGAGCGCGCAACAGATGCAGGATCTGGTCGCCGATCCGCTGGAGAAGCGCATCGGCGAGGTCGAGCTCTTCTACCGGCTGGAAACCACGGCGCGTCCCGGACGGGTCGACATGTTGGTCGAGTTTCAGGACTACGCGCCCTCCGAGCAGATCCCCGATCTCTTCTACCAGGTGCGCAAACGCATGTCGGATGCGGCCGGGAGTCTGCCGGCCGGGGTGTTCGGACCGTTCGTGAACGACGACTTCTCGGATGTCTATTTCGCGCTCTATGCACTCTCTGCGCCTGATCTGCCGAACCGCCTGCTGGTGCGCGAGGCCGAGCGGATCCGCGATCGGCTGGCCCGGGTCGAAGGGGTGCAGAAGGCGCGCATCCTGGGTGAGCGGCCGCAGCGCTTTTTCGTGGAGCTCGATCAGGCGCGTCTCGCCAATCTCGGGGTATCGCCCGCTGCGGTGCGCGAGGCCCTGGATGCCCAGAATCGGCTTTCCCCGGCGGGTCTGGTCGAGACCGACGGGCCGCGGCTCTATCTGCGTCCGGACGCCGAGCTGCGTGAGCTCGAGGATATCCGTCAGGTGCCGCTGCGTGTCGGCGAGCATCTTCTGACGCTGGGCGAGATCGCCGAGGTCAGCCGCGGTTACGAGGATCCACCCGAGTTTCTGATCCGTTCCGGCGGGGAGGATGTAGTCCTGCTCGGCGTGGTGATGCAGCGCGGCGAGAACGGCCTGGCGCTCGGGGAGCGCCTGGTCGAGGTCCAGAAAGGGCTTGAGGCCAGTCTGCCGCTGGGCGTCGGCTTCACGCATCTCACCAATCAGGCCGACGCCATCACGCATGCCGTCGACCTCTTTCAGATCAAGTTCCTGGTCGCGGTCGCGGTGGTGATGCTGGTCAGCTTCGTCGCCATCGGCTGGCGCGCCGGTCTGGTCGTCGGCATCGCCATCCCCTTGACCCTCGCGATCACCTTCCTGCTGATGTTGATCAAGGGCATCAACCTGGATCGGGTCAGCCTGGGTGCGCTCATCATCGCCCTGGGGCTTCTGGTCGACGACGCCATCATCGCCATCGAGATGATGCTGGTGAAGATGGAGGCGGGATGGAATCGGCTGCGTGCCGCGGCCCATGCCTGGACGGTGACCGCCGCGCCCATGTTGAGCGGCACACTGGTGACCGTGATCGGCTTCGTGCCCATCGGATTCGCGCGCTCGGGTGTCGGCGAGTATGCGGGCAACATCTTCTGGGTGCTGGCCTTTGCGCTGCTCGCCTCCTGGGTGGTGGCGGTGACCTTCACGCCCTATCTGGGCACCTTGCTGCTGAAGGCACCGAAGCGCACGGGCGAGCATTCCGCGGAGAGTGCCTACACGACGCCGCTCTACCGCAAGCTGCGCGGGCTGATCCGCGGCTGTGTTCGCTACAAGATCCGGGTGGTGGTCGCGACCTTCGGGCTGTTGGTCCTGTCGATCGTCGGGCTGGCCGGCAGCGTGCAGAAACAGTTCTTTCCGTCCTCGGATCGCCCCGAGGTCCTGATCGACATCCGGCTCCCCGAGGGCAGCGCGATCCGCGCGACCGCGGCTGTGGTCGAGCGGGTCGAGGCGATCCTGGCGGAGGCACCCGGCGTGCGTTCGAGCGCGGCCTATCTCGGGGCCGGGGCACCGCGATTCTTCCTCGCGCTGAATCCGGAGTTTCCGAATCCGGCCTTTGCCAAGCTGATCGTGGTGGCGGAAGGCGCGGCCGAACGCGACGCGCTCATTGATCAGCTCCAATCGCATGTGGAGGCCGGTGCGTTTCCCGAGGCGCGAGTGCGCGTGCACACGCTGCTCTACGGGCCCCCGGTGATCTGGCCCGTGACCTTTCGGGTGGTGGGGCCCGATCCGCTGGTGCTGCGCAGCATCGCCGAGGAGGTGCGCGCGGTGGTCGCGGCTAATCCGAATACGCTGGATCCGCATCTGGACTGGGGCGAGCGTGTCCCCGTAGTGCGGCTTGCGCTCGATCCGGAGCGTCTGCGTCTGATCGGGCTCACGCCGCGCGAGCTTGCCGGTCAACTGGAGTATCAACTCTCCGGGCTGCCGGCGACCGAGATCCGCGAGGACGTCCGCAATGTTCAGTTGATCCTTCGGGGGCTCGCCGAGCAGGGCGCAGCGAGCGCGGACGGTGCAGGAGGACCCGGAGCAATCGACCCGGCGCTCACGCCGACCAGCCTCGCCGGCATCAATCTCAAGACGCTCGACGGCCGGACCATTCCGCTCGAGCAGGCCGGTGAGCTGATGATCGCCTTCGAGGATCCTGTGCTCAAGCGTTACAACCGCGAGCCCTTCATTGCGGTGCAATCCGAGGTCCAGGGCGCGCAGCCACCGAACGTGACGCAGGCCATTTGGAGCGAGCTGCAGGGGCTGATCGCCGAGCTGCCGCCCGAGTATCGGATCGACATCGGCGGCGCGGTGGAGCAATCGGGCAAGGCCGACGCCTCGATCCAACGCGTCCAGCCGATCATGCTGGCCCTGATGCTGATCGTCATCATGTTCCAGATGCGCAGCTTCTCGGGGACCCTCATGGTGGTGGCCACGGCGCCGCTCGGGGTGATCGGGGCTACGCTCGCCTTGCTGATCGCCGATCGCCCGTTCGGCTTCGTCGCCCTGCTCGGGCTGATCGGTTTGGCCGGCATCCTGATGCGCAACACCCTGATCCTGGCCAAGCAGATCGAGGACAACCTGCATCAGGGACTGGAGCGTTCCGCTGCCGTGGTCGAGGCGACGGTGCAGCGTGCGCGTCCGGTGGTGCTGACTGCGGCGGCGGCCATCTTTGCCTTCATCCCGCTGACGACCGATACCTTCTGGGGGCCGCTCGCCTTCGTGCTGATCGGCGGTGTATTGGTCGGGACCCTGATTACACTGCTGTTTTTGCCGGCGCTCTATGCGCTGTGGTTTCGGGTACATGTGAGTTCGGCGGACCTGTCCCGGGCCCAGCGCGCCGTCCAGAACTCGGCCGGCTCGGGTTTGCCGTAGAGATAGCCTTGCAGGAGGTCGCAGCCGTGGGCCCGCAGGAAACGGCTCTGACCCTCCGTCTCGATGCCCTCGGCCACGACTCGCAGGCCGAGTTCGTGGGCGAGTGCGAGGGTCGCGGCACTGATCGCGGCGTCGTTCTCGTCGGTCTCGATGTCGCGCACGAACTCGCGATCGAGCTTCAGCGTCTGGATGGGCAGACGCTTGAGGTAGGCCAGCGAGGAATGGCCGGTCCCGAAATCGTCGATTGCCAACGCAACCCCGAGGTTGCGCAGGGCCTGCGGGGTCTCGACCGCGCGCGCCGGATCGCGCATCGCGACCGATTCGGTGACCTCGAGCTCCAGCTCGTCGTCGTGCAGCTCATAACGCCGCAGCACGGCGGCGACCTTCTGCAGGAGTGCGGGGTTGCGCAGTTGATGGGCCGAGAGGTTTACCGCGATGCGCCGCGGTCCGATGCCCGCGGCCTTCCATTCGGCTAGACGGCGACAGGCCTCGTTCAAGACCCAGTCCCCGATGGTGTGGATGAGTCCGGATTCCTCCGCGATGGGAATGAAATGATCGGCCGTGACCAAGCCGCGCCGCGGATGCCGCCAGCGCACCAGGGCTTCCATGGCGTAGGGGGCACCGCGCGGGTCGGCAGCGCCCTCGAATTGGGGCTGATAGTGCAAGGCGAGCTGACCCTCCTCGATGGCGAACCGCAGCTCGCGCTCGACCGTCAGGCGCTCGCCGGCCGCCACGTTGAGTGCCTCGGTGAAGTACTGGATGTTGTTTCGGCCTTGCTCCTGGGCGTGATACATCGCCGTGTCGGCATGCTTCGTCAGGGTGTCGGCGTCCAGGCCGTCATCGGGATAGACGCTGATTCCGATGCTGGGGCTGGTGTGCAGCCGGTCGCTCTCGATGTCGTAAGGCTCGCCGAGGGCGTGCAGGATCTTGTCAGCCACCACGGCCGCGTCCTGCGCACACTCGAGTGCGGTGAGCACGACGACGAACTCGTCCCCGCCTTGGCGGGCGACGATGTCGCTCTCGCGCACCTCGCGGCATAGGCGGTGTGCCACCTCGACCAACAGCAGATCCCCGATGTGGTGGCCGAGCGTGTCGTTGATGACCTTGAAACGGTCCAGATCGATGAAGAGCACCGCGAGCAGTCGACCCTCGCGGTGGGCGGCGTGCAGGGCCTGCGACATCAGGATCTGGCCTTGATTGCCGGCCAATGCCATCCGCATCGGCTCGGCCGTTCGGGCGAGCTGAACCAGGTTGGTAAAGGCTGCCCCCGGCATGCGCTCGAGTGGGACGGTGTAACGCACGGCCTGACTCTCCTGAACGGCCAGCACGGTTTCGCCGCTGGCGCCGAGTCCGGTGCGGTCGCTGACCACCGGCATCAGGGTGGCGAGGTTGACCTGGAGCGCCAGGGCACCGAGCGGACGTTGCGCATCGAGGATCGGTGCGACGACGAAGGCCGCCACCTCGCCCCCGGACGGCGCGTAGGGCTCGAAACGGGTCATGTCGATGTGCATGAAGACCATCGCTTGGCGAAAGCCCGCCGCCAATTCGGAGTCGCGAAAGGGGCCATGCAGGAGGTTGGTGCCCAGATCGGCCTCGCCGCGCAGCGAAAAGACGACATCGCCGTTCGCATCGATCAGCAGCAGGTCGTGGTAATCCGCGCGCTCGCCGAGGGTCGCCAGCTCCGTGCTTGCTGTCGTGCTCAGCGTCCGGGTCGCGACCAGTGCCGACAAGGCGTCGCGAACCAGTGCCTGGCTCGCGAAAGAGCGGGCATCGACCAAGCGCTCGTTTCGGGATCGTCCGTTCCGGCCGCGCGAACCGCTGCAGCCCACAGCCTAACCCCGTTGTAGCTGGAGACGATCGGATCGCTCACGACACGCTCGGCACCGAAGCGCCGCCGGAATGCATCGACGAAGCGACGGTTGGCGGGATCGGGTAGGCTCTGGAAGTAACCCCAAACTGCGTACAGGCCCTCGTACTGCAGGGGATAGAACATCAGGTGACGGTGCTTCTCCACGACCGGCGTGACGGCCTTTCGACACGCCGATGTCCAGCAGGCAAACAGGACGCTGACGCGCTCTTGGAGAATCAGGCGTTCGACCTCCGTGGCTGCGGTCATCCAATCCGAACGGCTGTCGGCGAGGATGAGATCCACGCGACGCCCGAGGAGTCCACCCTCGGCGTTGATCTCCTCCACGGCGAGCCGCGCGGCATCCACGAGTCCTCGCTCGCTTTCGGCCATGGGACCGGACAAGGCATGCACGACCCCGACATGGATCGGCTCTACCCCGGCCGGTCGCTGGCTGAGCATGATCAACGCCAAGACGGCAGTGACCGCCGGAATCAGCACAAGTGAAGGCGACGCACCCATTGCGCAGACGGCGCTCAGAGGTCCGAAAACGGCATACGGCGGTTGCATGATCGGTCAAGGCGCAGATTGGAATTGATCATGCCGGCTCCCTTGCCACTGTCGGCGAGGTGATTTGCGAAGAATTCGATTGGCGTATGCGATGTTTTGGATCGGATCGGTCTCGGCAGACGCGACAACCGTTGGAGGCGGCGCGGTTTAACCCCAGTCGAACCGGCCGTCGTCCGAGCCGGACTCGCCTTCGAGGATCTTACGCTTACCGTCGAGCAGAAAGGCGATGGCGCGTTTCAGGTCCGCGAGCATGACCACCTGCTCGGACCCCTGTCGCATCGAGGCGTAAGAGGCCGCGAGCAGAACGGCGTTCTGAATGTCGCCGCCCGCGGCCCCCTCCGAATAGAGCGCCAGGCTCGCGAAATCGACATCCTCCGCCAGCGGCAACTGGGGCGGGATGTGGCAGCGCCAGATTTGCTCGCGCTGCTCGGTGGCGGGGAGCCTGAATTCGACATGGGCGAGCATGCGCCGCAGGAAGGCGGTGTCGTAACTCCCGACCAGATTCGAGGCGAAGATGACCGCGCCGTCGAAGTTGTCGAGCTCGATCAGGGTCGTGCTGCGCGCGACATTGATGCTGTTGTCGGCGGATTGGGAGACGTTGACCAGACGCTTGCCGAGGATGGAGTCGGCCTCGTCGAAGAAGAGCAGGGCGCCGGTCTCGGATGCCTTGGCGAAGGCGGCCTTGATGTTCTTGGGTGTCTCGCCGACATACTTCGACTCCAGCTCCGCATAGCTGATACGCAGGATCTTCTTGGCGAGCAGGTCGGCGATGGCGTCGGCGGCCAAGGTCTTGCCGGTCCCGGGCGGACCGTAGAAATTCAACGCGACGCGCCGTCCGGTGCGCGCCACCGAGCACAGACCCCAGGTCACGTAGAGCAAGTCCTGAGAGACCAGCACGTTGGTCGCCTCGCGGATGCGCTCCAAGGTGTCCTGATCGAGGATGAGTTGATTGAGGGTGTGGCGAGGCTCGACCGGATCGATGCCCTCCAGGCGCGTCTCGTCGGCTTCTTCGGAGGGCGCCGCGGCGGGACTTGCCTGTGCCATCGGCCCGGCATTGGGGGTCATGCCCTGGCCGTAAGGGTGCTCCAAGGTCGTCTTTGTCGGATTGAAATCGACCCGGATCTTCGGCTTGTTCAGGAGCCCCGGAAACGCGGAGGTTTCGAGCACCTGGACCAGCCGTTTCAGAAAGGCATTGGACGCCGCTGGCTCGACCTCCACCGAGGTGTCCTGACCCCTTTCCAAACACTGCGGGCAATACAGGAGCGGCGCGCCCACCACCTCGACGAAGTAATGGCCGAGATTGCTCTTCTTGCCGTGGTGCGAGAGCACCAGCTCGCAGCCATGAACCGGGCAGGTCGGCGTCTTGCGCAACAGCGACATCCCTCGCGAGCCCTATAAAACCGCGTCTCGTACGACATGCACTCTGTTCATTCGGGTCTCGCCCTCGCAGGAGTTCACGCCCGCTGCAGCGGACGCGGTTCAGCCAAAGACCAGATTGAGCATGGTCAGTGCTACGACGAGGAAGATGATCGTCATGATGCCGCCGGCACGCATGAAGTCGACGACCCGATAGTTGCCGGGCCCCATGAGCAGAGCGTTGACCTGATGGGTCGGAATCAAGAAGGAATTCGACGTGGCGATGGCCACCGTCAAGGCGAAGACGGCCGGGTTGGCGTCGATCCCCAAGGCCATGTTGACCGCCAGCGGGACGAGCAAGACGGTCGCGCCGACGTTCGACATCACCAAGGTGAAGAAGGTCGCGAGCACCGCGAGCGCGGCCTGGACGACCCAGATCGGCACGTCGCCGAGCGCCGTCAGTGTCTGCTGGGCGATCCAGGCGGCGGTGCCGCTGGCCTCGACGGCGAGTCCGAGCGGGATGAGCGAGGCCAACAGGAAGACCGTTTTCCAACTCACGGCCTCGTAGGCCTCGTCGATCGAGAGCACGCCCGCGAGGATCATGCCCATGGCACCGGTGAGCAGGGCCACCGAGAGCCGCAGATCGGTCAGGAGCACCAAGGCCAGTGTGATCACGAAGAAGACGAGAGCCGCGCGGACCTTATGCGGACGCAGCTCCTCGTGCGGATACTCGGTCGTGACCACGACGAAGTTGCGGTCTTTGGTCAGGCGAGTCAGGTCTGCCCAGGTCGTGTGGACCACCAAGGCATCGCCCGCGAGCAGGGGCGTATTGCGCACGCCGCCGGTGTTGAAGGTGATCTGGGTACCGCCGCGATTGATGGCGAGCAGCGAGAGCCCGTAGGTCTTGCGCATCCAGACATCGCGCGCGGTCTTGCCGATCAGGCTCGAGCCGGGCGGGATGACGATCTCGGCGATACCTGCCTTGGTGTTGGACATCGCCTCGGAGAAGAGCTCGAGGTCGGGTTTGACATCGACCGCGTTCTCCTCGGCAAAGCGCTCGAGCTTCTCCTCGGTCCCGAGCAGGCCGAGCGAGGTGCCGGCCTCGATACCGAGCGAGCGGTCCACCCCGTCGGCACCCAGGCGCAAGCCGTCGCCCTTCTCGACCGCGATGACCCGTACCCGCCAGGTCTGCTCCACCTGGTCGACGCTCATACCGATCAGCGTGCTTTCCGGACGAAGTCGCACCTCGCGGATCTCGAAGGAGGACAGCCCGTAGGTCTCGGCGAAGTAGCTGCTGGTGTCGCTGCCGGTCAGCATCTCGTTCCCGCGCGAGGGCAGGACGAAGCGCCCGGCGAGCACGAAATAGAGGATACCGGCGGTGAGCAAGGCGATGCCGATCGGGGTGACATCGAAGAGTTGGAAGGTCTCCATCGGCGCCGTTCCGGCCGGGAGTGCCTGATTCGAAGTCAGGATCAGGTCGTTCAAGAGGATCAGCGGGCTGGAGCCCACCATCGTGATGGTGCCGCCGAGGATGGCACAGAAGCCCATCGGCATCAGCAGGCGCGACATCGGCAACCCGGTGCGCGCGGAGATGCGGCTGACCACGGGCAGAAAGAGCGCCGCGGCCCCGACGTTCTGCATGAAACTCGAGATGCCGCCGACGGTTCCGGAGATCAGCGGGATGATCCGCGACTCGGTCTTGCCGCCGATGCGCATGATGAAGCCCGCGACCTTGGACATGATCCCGGTCTTGTCGAGCCCGGCCCCGATGATCATGACCGCGATGATGGAGATGACCGCGTTGCTCGCGAAGCCGTCGAACAGATGCTCGACCGGCACCAGTCCCTGCTCGAGCCCCATCAATGGAGCAAAGAGCCCGGACAGCCCGAGCAGCACCATGATGCTGATCGCGGCGACGTCGACCGTGACGACCTCGAAGGCGAACAGGAAGATGGTCAGAAGAAGGAAGCCGACGACCCAGGCGATCTCCACGGACGGGACGATACCGGCAAGGTAGAACCCGACGACTGCGAAGACGACTGCGGCGAGGTCGGTCTTGGTCAGGGCGCGAAAAGCGGCGAGCATGCTGAAGTGTCCTCTCTGTGTTCGGGTCCGTGTAACGGCTTCGGTGCCGAGTCTTCGACAGTGTGGCGATCGGACCTGTTGTCTTGGTGCGCGGTGTCGCGGGACGACGGCTCCTTCAGGTGTTGCGGCAGACGTTCCGGCGGACCCCGCGGTTTAGGCTCGGGGCGTGAACGGCTCCTGTCGCTGTGCCCTGAATGGACCACGGCAAGATTGGTGATCATAATGAAACCGATCCGGTTTTTCCCGGTTTTCTTCGAGGTCTTGTGTGTGCGCCCGACTTGGAGGACGCGTTTCGGTGTCTCCGACCTCGGTGTTGTCGGAATCCGGTCTGTAGCTCTGAACCCGGCGCACTGCTAGTCTTGATCTCATCTTTTGCACCGATCGCGTCCGGAGTCCGGAGCCATGAAGCACCTTGTTCGTCGGGTCCTGGTCAACCTCTGTTGGATCTCCGGCATACTGGTTCTAGCCGCGGATGCTGCGCCGCTGGTGAAGGTCGAGGAGGAGCTGCAGCGTCTGATGGCCCAGTACGGGTTCGAGGTGCGCGGCATCGAGCAAACGGCCGAGATGGAGGGACGCGCGGAGGGTGCCGAGCTGGTGCCTCGTCTTCGCGTACTGCTGGATGGTTTCGACCATGTGATCGTTCAGACCGACAACGGCGGGGTCGATCGGGTCATTATCCTCGGCGAGAAGGTTGCCGTGGTCGCGCCGCCGCTGATCATCGACAGCGAGGGATCGGGCTCTCCCTCGGACGCCGCATCGGAGGGCGAGGAGGGCCAACCGGGCGATCCGATCGTCTTGCCGACGCAGCGTCAGGGAACCTCGCACGCCGTGAACCTGACGATCGAGGGGCCGAACGGCCAGCGCGTCCAGCGGGTGTTGCTGATCGACACGGGTTCGGATCATGTGGTCCTGCCGGCTTCCTTGATCGGCCCGCTCGGGATCTCGCCGAACGATCTGCGGATGCAGACGGTGCAGACCGCCAACGGGACGGTCGACGCGCGGCTCGGTACCCTGAGTGGCGTGTGGCTCGGAGAGACGCGGATCGAAGGGGTCTCGGCGGCCTTTATCGACGACACCCGGCTCGGCGGGAACGCTCTCTTGGGGATGAGCCTGCTCGGACGCTTCCGCGTCACCATCGACGACGAGAAGAATCAGCTCACCTTGGCGGCGAGGTAGTGGGAAAGGCCGCCAGCCTCCAGCCTTCAGCCTTCAGCTTAAAGCCGTGCCAGCAGCTCGGCCTTCTTGGCGTTGAACTCCTCGTCCGTGAGGATGCCCTTGGCTCTGAGATCGCCGAGACGCTCGATGGCGGCGAAGATGTCGCCCTCGCTCGCCCCCGGGGCGGGCGCGGACCGGGACTGCGTCGAGCGATCCGTCGCATAGACCGGCGGCAGCGGCACTTCCAGGGGTTGACCGTTGCGCGAGACGACCGGGAGGCGTCCGAGATCGACAGTGCCGTATTGGCTGCCGAAGCTGATCGAGCCGCCGATGCCTTGCTGCTGGGCGAATCCACCGATCCGGTGGTCAAGCGTGTCGTAGACCCAGACATCCCCGCCGGTGTTGACGGCCAGGCGCTGCGCATTCGCGAAATAGGCGTACTTGACGTTGTTCTGACTCCCGGTCGCACTCGGTGCGCCGAGCTCTTGCGGCCACCAGTGATCGGCAGGGTCCGGTACGAAGAGATCGGATTCGCCGCGGAATCCGCCGCTCGTTTGGTTCTGAAAGGATCCGCCGCCTTGACTTTGAGATTGGAAGCTCCCGCTCTGAAGTAGGCCGGGTTGGTTGGCGAGCAGGTTGGAGAGTTCGTCGCAGAGTGCGTCGACCCGGCCCTTCAGCGAGGCGTTGAACATGTCGCCGAGCATCAACATGCCGCCCTGCATCCACTGGCCCGAGCCGCCGAATTCCGGGTGGCTGAATTGGGCCATGCCGCCGTTGCCGTTGAGCACGGCGACCAGCATGTGGATGACTGCATCCTGGCTGAAGCCGTGACGCAGGGCGATGTCCTCGACGATCTGTTGGCCCTGCGGTGTAAGCTGTTGCATTTTGACGGCTCCGGGGTGGTTGTTTGATGCCCGGAACGCTAACACAAGGCGGTCCGGGGTGTCGGTTTGGCCGCCGGTCGGTCGGATGGTCGTCGCGGCATTCAGGCCCCGACGACCGAACACAGGCCCATCCTAAACCGCGCCGAGCGCGGTACGCGATGTTTGTAGATGGAATCGGCCCCGGCAGATTTGACGACCGCTCAAGACGGTGCGGCTTAAGATATTCAAAAATATATCATTTTAAATCGCCTCTCCGCTAAGGACCGTGGATGCACCAGACATCGAACTCACTCGAAACTCAGCGTCTCGCGCCGGACGCGGTTTAGGCAGCCTCTCGCTCGGCCTCGACCATGATCTCCCGCGCCGGCGCGAGCGGATCCGCACCGATGGTGCCGATCAAGGCATCCAGATAGCCGGGCTGCTGCACCCTTGCAAGATCGGCCTTGGCGCGCTCCAGGCGTGCGGCGGCATCCAGACGGTCGGCCTCGTCTGCGTAGTGGCGCAGATCCATGAACTGCTGCAGATTCAGCACCATCCTCCGAGCGAGCTGGAGATCGCGCTGCTGCTTGATCTGCAGACGTTCGCGATACCAATCGGAGCTCAAGAGAGACTCGCGTGTAAAGAGGTTGCGGATCACGGGGTCGTGAACCTTTCTCCCCCGATAGTGGCCCTCCGCCATGATGTGGAGCAGGGCCGCGAGCGGCGGACAGGCGTCCTCGATGCTGCCGTCCTCGAAATAGCGTCGGGCAACGCGCTCTTGTGCCTCGCAGATGTTCTCGATGCCGTCGACGAAGACCTCCAGGCTCTGCGACTCCGGACGCAGGATGGCCGAGGTGAAGACCGCGCGCGGGTTGTCGAAGATCTTGCCCATGAAGTGGGCGACGAAGCGCTCGGTGATGCGGTAGCCGAGCCGGCTCGCCAGCACGGTACGGCCTTGGTACTCGAAGTCTTCGAGTGGCTCCAGATAGTCGTTGGCGATCAGATAGTGCGGATCGCGCTCCTGCTCGGTGAGACGCGCCCAGATCTCCGGAATCAAGAGGGATACGTCGTGCGAGACCTTCACGTCCGGGCCGATGTGTCCGGCTGAGCTCGAGAACCCGGCGTAGCCGGTGAGGATGTAGGACACCAGTGCGTTGTTGAGATCCACGGTCGGGCGCACGGCATTGAAGGGCGCTTTGGTCAGTGCCCCTTCGCTGCCGGCCCCGGTCGTGGAGGGTGACTTGCCGGTGAGCGAGCAGATGAAGTCCATGAAGAGTTCGGGAAGCTCTTGATAGTGGATCGGGTTGTAGACCGCGAGCGCCCGGATGCCGGGCTCCGGCGGGTTGTTGCGTCGTCCGGTCAGGACCGCGTCCACCGGGTGGCAGACCGGGATGTCCAGAGGCAGCTTGCGATGGAGGCGCGCACCCATCTCGGCGACGTACTTGCGCACCGGGTTGACCAGATCCGGGCGGATCTGAAGATAGCGCGGGTTCTTCGACGGCTTGCCGTCGACCAGGCGCGGGTGGGCGGAGGAGACGACGGCGAGGCCGTCATGCGCCGCCTGCTCGAGACGCTGGCGCATGGGTGCGGTGAAGGTCGAGAGGGTCAGAATATCGCCGATGACCGCGTCCAGCGTCGGTCCCGCAAGCGGCTCGTAGTTGGCCATGAAGTTGCCGTTCTGCGCCATCTCAAGCTCGGTCTGCTTGTCGAAGCCGGGGATGATGGCGTCGTCCGGGCGCTGGAATAGACGGTACTCGCAGTTTCGGGCCAGCTTGAGGCTGTGTCCGTCCTCGCGAGCCGCGGCTCTGCAACCGCTGACCGCACCCGCCGGGACCACGACCGAGGCGGTAATGTCGTCCTCCATCTGGATCTTCTCGGCGGCGATGAAGTCCTGGCGCAGCTTGAAGGTCCGCCACTTGCTGTCCGGATCGAACCCGACCCGCAGGTAGGTCGCCACGATGCGCCGCCCGAAGGCCTTGAGCTCGTGGCCGGGCGCACCGTCGACCTCGTCGACCGAGAAACGGTCGCGCCAAGCCTCGCCCCAGCTCGGACGGTAGAGACGCTTGATCATGAAGGTCAGGGCCAGCAACCGCGGCGGGATCATCGTGAGCCAGGTGTTGTACTCGCGGGTGTGGCTGGGCGAGGGGGTCAGCAGCTTGATGAGAGAGCCCAGACTGCGCTCCGGGGACAAGGGCTTGCGCCCGGCGTCGTGGTCCTCGTGCTCGAAACCGGGACGGAAGCGATCTCGGTAATCACGATCGAAGATCTCCTGCACCCGGTCCAGATCCTGAGTCAGATCGTCGACGAAGATGGGGCCGTAGAGCACGGCGTCCTCCAGCGACTTGGAGATCTCGGATTTGCCGCCGCCCGAGACGGTACAGGGCTTGTGACAGAAGGTTCCTTCCGGCTTGGTGCCGATGAGTCGCCAGGAGGGTGCGCCCGGGTGCTTCTGCATCTCGATCTTGTAGCCGTTGGGCTGGATGTAGATCTTGTCCGGCTGTAGCCGGATGGATCGTGTCGTGCCTTGGTAATCCCAGGTGATGACCTGGGCAAGCAGGTCCATGCGCAGACTCTGCGGGACATAGATGACCTGCGGGAAGCGTTTGTCGATCCCGTAACCCTCCGGCTGCAGGTCCATGATCGCGCCGTAACGCGCGGCCACATCGGCAAAGGAATAGCCGGGCTCGCGCGTGGTCTGATCCACGCCGAACTCTTCACCGTGGTTGAAGCGCGGGAACGCGAGCGCGCCGCCCGAGTGCTCCTCCTCGGCCAGGCCGAAGAGATTGGCGGCGAAGCTGATCTGGGTCTTGACCTCTTTCTTGCAGTAGCCGAAGTAGTTGTCCGCCAAGATGGTAACGATCACCCCGGAGGCGTCGCGCGCGGTGATCTTGAAGGCATTGCCGTCGTTGTAGCGTTCATCCGGTTCGCTCCAGCACATGCCCTCGGCACGCTGGCGCTCGGTCGCGTGGTCACGGTGCGGCAGACCCAGCGCTTGCTTGGTCAGCTGCGTCAGGTGCGGTGCGAGCAGCACGCAGCCGCTATGGCCGGTCCAGTGATCGACATCCAAGGCGGCATCGAAGTCGGCAAGATAGGGGTTGCCGCCGTTGCCGAAGATGCTTTCGACGAAATCCAGGTTGGAGACCAGATTGCCCGGCGCGAAGAAGCGGATCTCCATGTTCTTCTCGGGCTGGAATCCGGGCACCTCCGGGCAGACCAAGGGGCGCAGCAGCAGCGAGACGAACATCCGTGCCGGTTCGCTGTGGTTGGCCGTAAAGGGAATGGTCAGCAGGTCCTCGGGCGGATCGAGCGCGGCTTCGAGCAACTTTGCGAACACCGCCTTGGGCACCGCCTTCTTGTCGCCCGGGATGGGCAGTCCGCCCTCGGCGACGTGGAAAGACCCCTCGGTGGTGCGCCGGTCGCTCGCCGGGTTGTGCAGCACGCCTTGTGCGACGCGATAGCTCGAGATGATGTCCGAGGTGAAGACGTTGCTGTCGACGGGGACGGAGAGCTCGCGGGCGAGTCCATGACGGTCCAGGATGAAGGATTGATAGGGCAGGGTCGGGATTCGATCCAGCTCCAGATCCTCGAAATAGCGCCCCAGGAAATCCTGGATCCGACGATCCACCGGGCAGTGGTAGGTCGACAGGAGCCGGTTTTTCTCGCGATAGCTCAACAGCAGATCGTGGGCGATCTCGATGAAGTCCTCCGTCGCCGCCGTGCCGCAGGAGGGTTGACCCGAGGAGATGAGCTTGAAGTTGATGTAGAGATGGAGCTTCTGACGGTCTTCGGCCGACAGCGGCGCATAGGCTCCGTCGTGAAGATCGGCGGACGTGCCGGTGTGGAGACCAAGCTCGCGAATGGGATCGATCATGTTCGGTGACCTGCAGTGTTGGGCGGGGCCTGCCGCGGCGGCACGGCGCCCGTCGTTGCGAAAAGCATTCGAGGCGTCACTCTACAGAAGAGTTAAGCACAAACGGCGCCACGTGGGGCGCCCCTGGTCCGATGGCGTTCACATGCATCGTGTGTCGGATTTCAAACAAGTCACTCTGGATGCCGCGGCGCTGGAGTCTGACCGAGGCCGACAGCCGCCGAGCGCAAGCACCGGGATCGTCGAGCTGGAGGGAACCTGCCGGCCTGCCGTCAGGCCGGGGGAAGAGGTCGACTGCACGTCGACGATCCCGGTGTGCTCGCCGTTCGGCGACGTTCCGGAATGCCTGTCGCATTGAATTCGGGACAAGGATCGATCGCTCTCGCACCTTCGTGGTGCGGCTCAGCCGGCGGCGCACGAGATTTGCGAGGCGCAGGGAGTCCCGACCGGGTGCAGAAGAGACGTCCGGGCGGAGTTCGGGCGGTTGCTCGGGGCGCTTGACCTTCGACGGGCAACCATGTGAGGGTCAAACTTGGGCGTAAGACTCGACTCCGTTACGGCTGGCCGCGGAGTACTGCGGCACCCGAGGCCAGCTCATGGGGCGACAAACGATACAGCGAACGAACGGCAGCAGACAACGGAGTGATCACAATGCGCGTGCTAGTCACAGGCGGTGCAGGGTATATCGGCAGCCATACCTGCGTGGAGATGCTGATCGCGGGCATGGAGGTCGTGGTGGTGGACAATCTCTGCAACAGCAAGGAGGAGTCGCTGCGACGGGTCGGCGAAATCACGGGGCGCACCCCGACCTTCATCAAGGCGGATTTGCGTGATCGCACGGCACTCGATGCGATCTTTCGCGACGGCGCCTTCGACGCGGTCATCCATTTCGCCGGACTCAAGGCGGTCGGGGAGTCGGTCGAGATCCCGCTTGCCTACTACGAGAACAACGTCGGCGGCACCATCACGCTCTGCCAGGCGATGGCCGCCGCCGCGGTGAAGAATCTGGTCTTCAGCTCGTCTGCCACGGTCTACGGGGATCCGGCGACGGTGCCGATCCGCGAAGGGTTTCCGCTGTCGGCGACCAATCCCTACGGACGCTCCAAGCTCTTCATCGAGGAGATCCTGCGCGACCTTCACGTCTCGGACGGCGCCTGGAATATCGCTTTGCTGCGCTATTTCAATCCGGTCGGCGCGCATCCGAGCGGGCGCATCGGCGAGGACCCCAACGGCATTCCGAACAATCTGATGCCCTATATCGCCCAAGTCGCCGTCGGCAAGCTGCCGCGGCTGCGTGTCTTCGGCGACGACTATCCGACCCCGGACGGCACCGGCGTGCGCGATTACATCCATGTCGTCGATCTGGCGCGCGGACATCTCGCGGCGCTGCGTCGGCTCGAACAGGCTCCGGGCGTGGTGACCTACAACCTCGGGACAGGGCAAGGCTACAGCGTGCTCGACATGGTCGATGCCTTTGCGCGCGCGAGCGCTCGCCCGGTGCCCTTCGAGATCGTCGCGCGTCGGCCCGGCGATATCGCCGTCTGCTATGCCGATCCGGCGCTCGCCAAGGCGGAGCTCGGTTGGGAGGCGCAATTCGGGATCGACGCGATGGTCCGGGACAGTTGGCGGTGGCACTCCGAGAACCCGCAGGGGTTCGGCGACTGAAGGCATGTCAGCTCCGGCGTTCAAGGATCTCGCCGAGGCAGATCCAATCCAAAACGATGCATGTCGGCTCCGGACGCGGTTTAGGCCGGGAGATTCAAACAGATCCTCGCACCCCCGAGCGTCGATGACTCGACGCCGAGGCGTCCACCGTAGGCCTCGCAGATCTCGCGGGCCATGGCGAGACCGATACCGTGACCGGGCACGGCCTCGTCGGCGCGGACGCCGCGGGCGAGGAGAGGTTCGGCATCCTGCGGCGCAATGCCGGGTCCGTCGTCCTCGATGGCGATGATGAGCAGCCCTTTGGACATATAGGCGCCGATTCGGACCTCCTTTCGGCACCATTTGAATGCATTGTCGAGCAGGTTGCCGAGCATCTCCATCAGATCCCCTTCGACACCGTTGATTTGCAGCTCTTGCGGGACCGAAAGCGTGACCTCGACACCCTTGTCGCGATAGACCTTTGCGAGCGAGGCGAGGAGACGTTCAGCCACGCGCCTGATCGGCACGGGCGGCGCGAGTATGGATGCGGGCGCGGTGCCCGTGCGGGCGCGTTGCAATTGGTGCGCAACGATGTTGTCCATCCGCCCGAGCTGCTCCTCCATGAGCGCGCGCATGTCCTGTCCGGAGCCGGCATCGCCGAGCGCGCCCCGCATTACCGCGAGCGGCGTCTTGAGGCTGTGCGCGAGGTCGCCGAGCGCGTTGTCGAGCCGCATCTGGCGTGCCTGCGCATGGGCCAGCAGTCCGTTCAGATTGTCGGTCAGGGTGCTGATCTCGGTCGGATAGCGGCCGAGGATCTTGTCTTGTTGGCCGGACTCGATGGCGACGACCTCGGCGCTGACCCGTCTCAAAGGGGCCAATCCCCAAGCGAGGATCAAGACCAGCGCCGTCAACATGAGCAGGGCCATTGCACCGAGCCAGACGGCGAGGCTTGCGCGAAAGCGTCCGACCTCTTCGTCGAAGGCGACCGTGTCTTCCGCCACCAGGAAGACATAGTGGCGCGGCACCGCCCCCGTCGCCCAAGACACGCCGAAGCCTTCCACCAGATAGTCCTGTCCGTTGCCGTCGGTTCGAAATTCGAGGCGTCGCTCGCCGGGCACGAGCGCCATGGGGCCGGGCTCGGGGGTGCCGATCGCGGAGTCGGATTCCCAAATCAGACGGTCGGCGCCGTCGAAAACGCGGGCGTACAGGCCCGATCCAGGCAGGCTGAAGCGAGCCTCGGCGAGCGCTTCGGGAAAGACCAAGCCCTCGTTCTCCGCCTCCGCTGCCGCCATGAGCAGAAAGATCTGGGCGAGCAGACGCTCTTCGCGCGATGATTCGGCCGTGTCGCGGAAGGCGCGTTCCAGGGCAAGGCTGGTGAGCAGGATGAAGAGCGCGAGCACCGCGGCGGCGGAGGCGACGACGCGTGCACGCAGCGACATCAGGCGGAACCCGGGTGCGTGTCCTCGCTTGCGAGCGTCAGGCGATAGCCGCGACCGCGCAAGGTCTCGATCGGCGCGAGCGAGCCGTCCGGGTCGAGCTTGCGACGCAGGCGGCCCAGAAGCACCTCGATGACGTTGCTGTCGCGATCCTCGTCGTGTGGATAGAGTCGGTCCGCCAAGGCTTGCTTGGAGAGCACACCGCCGCGCGCGCTCGCCAGTTGCTCCAACAGCCGGTACTCGTACGCGGTCAACTCGGTGGGGCGCTCGTGGATCCAGACCGACTGGGCGACCAGATCCATGCGCAACGGACCGATGCGCAGCTCCCGCGACGCCGCTCCGTTGGATCGGCGGATCAGGGCGCGCAGTCGGGCCAAGAGTTCCTCGGTCTGAAAGGGTTTGGCGAGATAATCGTCGGCCCCCGCCTCGAGACCTTCAACCTTGTCCTGCCAGCGGTCGCGCGCGGTCAGAATCAGGATCGGCAGGAGGCTGTTGCCGGCACGCAGGTTGCGGATGATCTCCAGCCCACTCATCCCGGGAAGACCGAGATCGATCACCGCAGCGTCGAAGGGGTATTCGGTGGCCAGGTACAAACCTTCGTGACCCTCGCCGGTGCCCTGCGCAACGGCGCCCTCGCGAGCGAGACGCTCGATGATTTGGCGACGCAGCTCGGTCTCGTCCTCGATCACCAGGATATGCATAGGTTCACCCTTCAGCGACCCGAGACGAAGACGTATTTGACCTCGCCCGACGGTGTCAGAACCTTGACTTGATAACCGCCGTCGGCCGCCTTCACGGAGAGCACACGCCCGCCGCCGGTCTGGCGCCGCGCCTCTTGTTCCGCTTGCGAAGGGCTCATTTGTCCTTGGCCCGACTTATCGCGGCCCCAAGCCGCCCCGGTCGTCGCGGTGACGGCAACGAGAAGCAAGACGGCGAGGGCGAGTCTGGTCGAGCGCATGGTGTTGGTGGCTCCGGGATCCGTTCCAGGTGCGAGTGAATCTAGCACAGACGGCCTGTCGGGCCGAAGGCATCCGCGCGCAGCAGCGCACTATCTCGGGTTGCGATCGTTCCTGTAGCCGGGCTGCGAAGGACTCAGGATGACCGAGCGTGGAGGGACATAACCGCGAATGGCATGGCCGCCGTATTCCGGTGCCGTGATCGTCGTGGTGCCGCGCTCGGGGCGATAACGGCGTGGGTAGGTCTGACAAGGCCGATCGCGATCACAGCGCCATTCCCGACCGTCGCGCCCTTCCCGGACGGGAGGCTCCCGCGCGGTCGAGATCGTCGGTGCGATGACGAGTGTCGCGAGACCGACAGCGGATAGGATCAACAGCGTCCGGCTGATATTCATGGATCGTCTCCAGCGAAACGACGGGGAAACCGATACCCCGTCATCACCCCAATCATAGAGCCTCCACGCTGAACCGCACCTGAACCGCAGTGCTGTCGATACCTCTGCTCACTTAAACCGCGCCCGCTGCAGACTCAGCAGACGGGCGCGACCGCAACCCCGGGGAGCCAGCGCATGTCGCCCCGGGACGCGGTTCAATGGCCTTTAAGCCGCCTGCGCATCGCGTGCAGGGTCGGCTCGGTGTAGCCGTTCGGAGCCTCGCGACCCTTGAAGATCAGGTCCGAGGCGGCTTCGAAGGCGATGCCGTCGAACCCGGGTGCCATCGGGCGATAAACGGGATCGTCCGCGTTTTGGGCGTCGACCACGGCGGCCATCCGCTTGAGCGTCTCCATGACCTGCGCGCGCGATACGATCCCGTGATGCAGCCAGTTGGCGACATGCTGGCTCGAGATCCGCAGGGTTGCGCGATCCTCCATCAGGCCGACGTTGGCGATATCCGGCACCTTCGAGCAGCCCACACCCTGATCGACCCAGCGCACCACGTAGCCCAGGATACCCTGGCAGTTGTTGTCGAGCTCCTGCTGAATCTCCTCCGCACTCCAGGCGCAGCTCGGGTCGAGCGGGATTTGCAGGATGGTGTCCAGGCTGGCCCGCGGTCCGCCGGCGGCCAGCTCGGCTTGGACGGCGGCCACGTCGACCTGGTGGTAGTGCATGGCATGCAGGGTCGCGGCGGTCGGGGAGGGGACCCAGGCGCAGTTGGCGCCGGCCTTGGGATGACCCGCCTTGGTCGCGACCATGGCGCGCATCTCGTCGGGCATGGTCCACATGCCCTTGCCGATCTGGGCGTGGCCGCGCAGACCGCAGGCGAGACCGACATCGACGTTCCAGTTCTCGTAGGCGAGCAGCCAGGGCGCGGTTTTCATGTCGCCTTTGCGCAGCACCGCGCCGGCCTCCATGTCGGTGTGGATCTCGTCGCCCGTACGGTCCAGGAAGCCGGTGTTGATGAAGATGACCCGCTCGGAGGCCACCCGGATGCACTCCTTGAGGTTCAGGGTCGTGCGGCGCTCCTCGTCCATGATGCCGATCTTGATGGTGTTGCGGGCGAGTCCGAGCGCATCCTCGACCCCTGCAAAGATGTCGACCGCGAGTTGGACCTCCTCGGGTCCGTGCATCTTCGGCTTGACGATGTAGACGCTGCCGGCGCGCGAGTTGCGATGGACCCCGTAGGTCGGATGGATGTCGTGCAGTGCGCAGGCCACCGTGACCAGCGCATCGAGCATGCCCTCCGGGATCTCGTTGCCGTCGGCGTCCAGCACGGCATCCGTGGTCATGAGATGGCCGACGTTGCGCACCAGCATGAGCGCGCGACCCGGGAGCACGAGGGTGCCGCCGAGCGGGGTGCGGTAGACCCGGTCGTCGTCCAGGGCGCGATCGACAAGCTTACCGCCCTTCTGAAAACGGGCCGTGAGGTCGCCCTTCATGAGGCCCAGCCAGTTGCGGTAGACCTCGACCTTGTCTTCGGTATCCACCGCGGCGACCGAGTCCTCGCAATCCTGGATGCTGGTCATGGCCGATTCCAAGATCAGGTCGGCCACGCCGGCTGGGCTGGCGCGACCGACCTGATGCTCGCGATCGATCCGAATCTCGATGTGCAGGCCATGGTTGACCAGCAAGACGGCATCCGGCTTCTCCGGGGTGCCCAGGTAGCCGACGAACTGGCCTGGCTCCTCCAACATGGTCTGGCTGTTGTCCGGCAGGCACACGACCAGCTTGCCGTCCTCGATCCGATAGCCGCAGGACTCCCCGTGCGAGCCGCGGTTCAGGGGTGCGGCCTCGTCGAGGAAGGCGGCAGCGCGGGCGATGACCTCCGCACCGCGTTTGGGGTTGTAGGTCTTGCCGCGCTCCATTCCGTCGGCGTCCGGGATCACATCGGTCCCGTAGAGCGCATCGTAGAGACTACCCCAGCGCGCGTTCGCGGCGTTCAGTGCGTAGCGTGCGTTGCTCACCGGCACCACGAGCTGCGGACCGGCGATCTCGGCGATCTCGGGGTCGACGTTTGCCGTGGTGACGCCGAAGCCCGGCCCTTCGGGGACCAGATAGCCGATGTCCGACAGGAAGGCGCGATAGGCGCCCGAATCCAGTGTCCGGCCGCGATGCTCCAGATGCCAGGCATCGATGCGCGCCTGCAAGGCATCGCGTCGACCGAGCAGCTCGCGGTGTCGCGGCGCGAGCTCGTGCAACAGCGACCCGAAGGCGCCCCAGAGTTGATTCGGGTCGATCCCGGTGCCCGCGAGCACCTCGCCCTCGACCAAGTCGTAGAGGGGTTTGGCGACCTTCAGGCCACCCACGTCCACGCGTTCCATCCTGTTCTTCTGCATCATTCGGTCTCCATCCCTCGTTTCGAGAGGGCCGTCTCAGTGGTGTCGGGGATTGTGCGGATCGCAAGCGGCCGTGCTTCCACACCGGCCATCGCTGCGATCGTCTCTCTGAAGTCGCGACCGGGTGGCCTCGATCGGAGTGTGTCGCGGATCGGGTGCCGGGAGCGCTTCTGGAGCCCTGATGTTAACTACACTAAGATGGAGTGCTTGCACAGACACGGCAAGTATAACCTGATGAGTTTTGTCAAGTGAGAGCATTCGTCCCGGCAATGCTTATTTCATGGCATCTGCTGCAGACGTTCGGGCCGGGGAATCAGGTCGCAACGCGCGCGGGCGCCGGCAACAGGGCGGTCGCCTACCGAGGAAACCGATGAAGCACCTCTTTCGGTCGTCGCCAGCCTTGCGTATCACGCTTGCCTATCTCGGCTTTGCGCTGGTCTGGATCGCCGTCTCGGACTGGCTGTTGACGCGCGGCGCGGGCGACTCCCCGGCCCTGCTCTGGCTGAGCATGTTCAAGGGCTGGCTGTTCGTCGTCGTAACGGCCGGCCTGCTCTATCTGTTGCTGCAGCTTCGGACCGAACGACGGGTCGATGCGGCCGACGAGCCGGTCAAGCATGGCCATCTGTTGTTGGCCTTCCTCGGTCTCGTCTGTCTGGTTCCTCTGCTCAGTTTCGGCGTCGTCGTTATCCATGGTCCGCAGCTCGAGCACCAGGCCTACGAGAACCTGGAGGCGATCGCCGCACTCAAGGCGGATCAACTGGAACAATGGATGGCCGTTCGTCATGCCGACGGGACGCTGCTCGCATCGGACACCGCATTCGCTCGGCGTCTCGACGCCCTGCTTCGCGAGGACACATCCGATCCGTTGCTCAAAGACGATATTGCGGGCCGACTCGCCGCGTTGGCGGCTGCCCGCAACTATGAAGGCATCCTGATCCTCCGTTCGGATGGACAGCGGTTCTTGACCATCGGGGAGGACTACGCCCCGCACGAGGGACTTGCGGATCTGATCGCCCGGGCCCGTGCCGCAGGTCATGCCCTGTATCACGGCCCACATCGCGGCGAGGACGGTGCCTATCATCTGGACTTGGCGGTGCCGATTTCGGTCACCGAAAACGGGACACGCCGGGCGGTCGCGACCCTGGTGCTGCACACGGATCCCGCCGCCTTTTTCTTCCCGCTCTTTCGCATCGGGCCGACCTCCAGTGCGAGTGCCGAGACTCTCTTGGTCGAGAGGGTCGGCGAGGACGCCGTGTTTCTGACCGCCCCCCGGCATGAGGACTGGTCCTCGGTCGGCCATCGGGTACCTTTGACGACGGTGTTGCCGGCCACCGACGCGCTTGAGCAGACCGCGATCGCCGGACGGGTTCCCGGAGTCGACTATCGCGGCATGCCCGTGCTGGCCGTCTACCGTCAAATCGCGGGGCCCGATTGGCGTCTCGTCGCCAAGATCGATCGTGCCGAGGTGATGGCGCCGCTGAAGGTCCTGGTCTTTTGGGTCAGCCTCATTGCCTTCTTCGCACTTGTGGTGGTCGGGATCGTCGGCGGTGTGTCGAGACGTCTGCAGCAGCGCGCCCATCGTCTCGAGTTGGCGGCGCAGGCCGCCGAGAAGGATCGGCTGCTGATGAAGTTCTTCGAGCTTCCCTTCGTGGGCATGGCGATCACCTCGCCGCAGACCAAACGCTGGAGCCGCTTCAACGATCGGCTCTGCGAGATCTTCGGGTACGCGCGCGAGGAGTTGGCCGAGATGACCTGGGTCGAGGTGACCTATCCGCCGGATCTCGAGGCGGATCTGGCCGAGTTCGAGCGCGTGATGGCCGGGCAGTCGGACGGCTATGCGATGGAGAAGCGCTTCGTGCGCAAGGACGGGCGGATCGTCCATACGAAGATCGATGTCCGCGCCGTGCGGCACCACGGCGGGGCCATCGACTACTTCGTCGCGACCGTCGAGGACATCAGCGAGCGCAAGCGTCAGGAAGAACGACTCCGCCTGGCCGCAGCGCTGTTCGACAACACGCGCGAGGGTGTCGTGGTGACGGATCGCGACACGCGCATCCTCCAGGTCAACACGGCGTTCGTCGAGCTGACGGGCTATGGCGAGGAGGATGCACTCGGACAAACTCCGAGTCTGCTGCGATCCGACCGCCACGACGCCGCCTTCTTCGATGCGATGTGGCGCAGCATCGACGAAACCGGTCATTGGCAGGGCGAACTCTGGAACCGGCGCAAGAACGGCGAGCTCTATCCGGTGTTGCTCAACATCAGCGAGGTCAGGGACGATGCGGGGCGGGTGATCCAGTATGTCGGCGCCTTTTCGGATCTGTCGCAGATCAAGGAGTCCGAGTCTCGGCTGGATTTTCTGGTCCATCACGATCCTCTGACCGAGCTGCCCAATCGTCTGCTGCTCGTCTCGCGCCTGGATCACGCGATCGACGTCGCGGCCCGAGAGGGTCAGCTCGTGGCGCTGCTGCTGCTGGATCTGGACCGCTTCAAGGACGTCAACGACAGTTTCGGTCATCCCGCAGGCGATGTTCTGCTCCGACAGACGGCACGGCGCCTCGGCGGTTGTCTGGTTGCGGCCGATACCTTGGCCCGCCTCGGTGGAGACGAGTTTGCGATCTTGCTCGAAGCTATCGTCGATCCGCAGGACGCCGCCCGTGTCGCCGAGCGGCTGATCGAGGTGTTGGGCGAGACCACCAGGCTGCCGGATGGCACCGAGGTGCGCATCGGCGCCAGCATCGGCATCAGCGTCTACGCCGGGCAAGACGAGGATGCCGGGGAAATGCTGCGGCAAGCCGACGCCGCACTCTATCGGGCGAAGGCGGGGGGCCGCGGTCGATTCGATTTCTATACCGAGGATCTCACCCTCAGCGCAAGGCAGCGCGTCGAGACCGAGCGGCGGCTGCGCGACGCCCTGGCCGAGGGGCACTTGGTCGCGCATTATCAACCCCAGGTCGAGATCGCCACCGGACGCGTGATCGGCGTGGAGGCATTGCTGCGCTGGCGCGATCCCGAGCGCGGGTTGATCCCGCCCGGCGAATTTATCCCGCTCGCCGAGGAGACGGGCTTGATCGGAGCGCTCGGCGAGTGGGTGCTGCATGAGGCTTGCCGCCAAGGCGTTCGCTGGATGCAGGCCGGCATTGCACCCTTGGTCGTCGCGGTCAACCTCTCCGCGCATCAATTGCGTCAAGGCGACATCGTCGAGTCCGTCGCGCGCGTGCTTCGCCAGACCGGTTTCCCGGCCGATCGGCTCGAGCTCGAGCTCACCGAGAGCGCCTTGATGGAGGGCGCGGGCGATACCGCAGGCGTCCTCGATCGTCTGCGCGCGCAGGGCATCCACATGGCGGTCGACGACTTCGGAACCGGCTATTCCTCCTTCGCCTATCTGCGCGGATTCCGTCTGGACGTGCTCAAGATCGATAAGGGCTTCATCGACGAGATCGACCAACAGCAGGATGCGCGGACCATCGTCGATGCCATCATCGCCATGGGACACGCGCTCGGATTGAAGGTCTTGGCCGAGGGCGTCGAGACCCAAGCCCAGCTCGACATCCTGCGCGACCAAGGCTGCGATCTCTTTCAAGGTTATCTGAAGAGTCGGCCCTTGGATGCCGATTCAGTCACCGCGCTGCTGCTTACCGATGCGGGCTGATCCTTGGCTCTGCGGCGCACGACCGGACGGCCCGACCGATGACGGATAAGCTCTCGCCGGCCCGGCGCTCGCGTCTCATGGCCCGGGTCGTCGGCAAGGACACCAAGCCCGAATGGATCCTGCGGTCGGCCTTGCATCGGCTCGGCTTTCGCTATCGACTGGGCGGCGGCGGCTTGCCCGGTCGACCGGATCTGGTCCTGCCCAAGTATCGCGCCGTTGTTTTCGTGCACGGCTGCTTCTGGCATCACCATGCCGATTGCAAACGGGCGACCTTGCCGCGGACCAACGCGGCTTTCTGGAAGGAGAAGCTCGAACGCAATGTCGCGCGCGACGCCGAGGCCGTCGCCGCGCTCGATGCCTTGGGTTGGAAGGTCATCGTGGTGTGGGAATGCGAGCTTTACCGCGATCCGGTCGCGGTCGCGTCTCGCGTGTTTGCGGCATTGACCGAGGGAGCTGCCGTTCAGGAGGACGGCGGCTTCGACGTCGGGACGCTCGATCCGCGCCGGCTACTGCAGGTCGCCGAAGAGAAGCGACGCTACCGGATCGGCCCAAGGCAACTCGACGAGGATCCGGATCAAGAAGGGTGAATGCATGAGCCAAGCAACGGGGTGGTCGAGAGCGGAGTTGCCATGCTTCGGCAGTTCAAGATGGTCAGGCGAGATCATCAACGACCTGTTCGGAGAGTAAGCCTGCGTGCTCGAAGCAAGCCGAACTCCTGCCCGCCACCGAAAATGAGCGGTCGCATCCGCAATCGGGGGCGATCTCGAACAAACAGACATCTGACCCCTTAGGTCCATGGAACTTATGGGCCGACAACGAGAGCAGGTCGATGGGGATCTGTGAAAGATCGATGTGAAACTTTCCTGCCGACCGGGCGGCATCGACATGCAGGAGCACACCAGGATCCTCGGCAATCGCGGCACCTGTGCTTAGGCCGCTATGCCTCACAGGGAATGGCGGTTCACGCGATGGGATGAGTTTATTGATCCGGCAAGCGTTCACGAATGGCGATGAGCTCGTCGAGCTTGTCGAACAGGATATCGACCAGGGTCGGGTCGAAGTGGCGGCCTCGCTCCTCGGTGAACAGTGCCTGGATTTTCTCCAGCGGCCAGGCATCCTTGTAGCAACGGGGGCTGCCGAGTGCGTCGAAGATGTCCGCTACGGCGGTGATGCGACCATAGATGTGAATGTCATCGCCGGCCAGCCCCCTGGGATAGCCCGCGCCGTCCCAGCGCTCATGGTGCTCGTGGGCGATGATCGCCGCGGCCTGCAGAATGCGCCGCTTGGAGTTGCGCAGCATCTGGTAACCGATCTCGGCATGCGTGCGCATGATCACCTGCTCCTCCGGGGTATGCCGGCCAGGCTTGTTGAGGATGGCGTCCGGGATGGCGATCTTGCCGAGGTCATGCAGCGGCGAGGCGAGTCGCAGCACCTCGGCCTCCTCCGCGCTCATGCCGATCGATAGGCCGAGCAGCCGTGAGATCTCCGCCACCCGCTTGACATGGTAGCCGGTCTCGCGAGAACGCCGCTCCACCGCCTCTCCCAGCATGTAGACGATCTCCGACTGGGTCTCCTCGATGTCTTTGTGCAGATGCACGTTCTCGAAGGCGATCGAGACATTGCGGGTGAACATGTTCACCAGGGACTGCTCAAGGGCATCCATGCGCTCGACGCCGTCGACGAGCAGCAGGTTGTGGTGACCGATCCGGTCCTCGAAGTAGCCGACAAATACCCCGTCGGCGAACACATTCCTCCGTGTCTCCTGCGCCTGCTTCAAGAGCGCGAGGTGGTCATCGTCGAGCAGGTTGTCGATCGGTTTGCCTTGGACCGCGCGATAGTCACCGGTGCCGGCAATCGCCTGCCAGACCCCGGTATCCAACTGCGCGGCCAGTCCGTTGAGCTCGCTCTTGCCCGCGAGGTAGAGTACTCCGGGGTCCGCGCCGAGCAGGGCGGCGAGCTGCTCGAGCACACAGCCGGCGAAGCGGTCCAGCGCGGAGAGCTGGAAGATGTCGGCCGAGGACTCGATTACCCGCACCAGCCCCTGCTTGCTGCGCTCGATGGTCTCGATGTCGCGGTAGGCGCGCAGACAGGAATAAACCAGTGTGAAGAGTTTGCTGGCGGTGAGCTCGGTCTTTTCCTTGTAGTCGTTGATGTCGTAGTCGACGATCACCCGGCGCTCGGGGGCCTGGCCGGGCTGACCGGTGCGCAGCACGATCCGGACCCTCTGGTTGCGGGCCACTTCGCGGACGTAACGTGCGACATCCAAACCGGCGTGATCGGACTCCATCACCACGTCGAGCAACATCATGACGGTATCCGGGTGCTGGAGGATGGCCTCGCGGGCATCGGCACCCGAATAGCAGTGGATGAAGCTCAGATCCCGGTCATGGAAGCGAATGCCGTTGAGCGCCAGGGTGGTCACCTCATGCATCGCGGGCTCGTCGTCCACGATCATGATCTTCCATGGGGGGCTGGTGTGTGCCTTGGGTGCCGGCGGGTCGTCTTCCTCGGCGAACAGGAGGTTCAGGTCGTCATTGTCGTTGTTCATGACTGCATGTTCTCGGCGCTTGGCGACGCCGTGCCCTGCAGGGGGCGCGCCGGGAAGTCGAGCCAGAAGCGGGCGCCGTTGCCGGGGCTACTCTCGCAGCGGATGGAGCCCTGCAGGGCCTGGGTCGCCAGGTTGAAGACGATGTGCATGCCGAGGCCGCTGCCGCCGGCGTTGCGCTTGGTGGTGAAGAAGGGGTCGAACATCCGGCGGAGGGTTTGCCCGTCCATGCCCCTGCCATCGTCGCTGTAGTCGAGCTCGACCCGGTCGCCGTTGAGCGCGGCCGCGATGCGGATCTGCCCGGGGGTCTCCGGATCGAACGCATGGAGCAGCGAGTTCATCACCAGGTTGGTGATGATCTGCGCCAGGGCGCCGGCCTGCATGGTCACTCGAAGTTTGGGCGGGATCTCGGTGATGACCCGGATTGGCCGTTTCTTCAGATTGGGCCGCAGACTGGTGAGGATCTCCTCCAGATACTCGGCCAGGTCCAGCTCGCGGATCTCCTCGCCGGACTGATCGACCGCCACCTGCTTGAAGCCACGGATCAGCTCGGAGGCGCGGAACAGGTTGGCCTCCAGGATCCCGGTGGATTGGCGGGCGACGCGCAGGAAGTCCTCGAGATCGCTGCGACGCATGCCGCCCTCGCGGTATCTGACCTCGAAGGCCTCGGCGGTCTCGCGCAGATGGCTGGCCGCGGTCACACCGATGCCGATCGGGGTGTTCACCTCATGCGCGACGCCAGCCACCAGGTGGCCAAGTGCAGCCATCCTCTCGGCCTGCAGCAGCGAGTCCTGTGCCGCTGCAAGGGCGGCCTCGGCCTCCCGGCGCGCAGTGATGTCGCGGCCGACCCCGATGTAGAGCGTCTGGCCGTCGATCTGGCTGGCGTTCAGCGTCAACTCGAGCGGAAACAGGCTGCCGTCGCGCCGCTGGGCCAGGATCTCGCGTTCCTTGCCCATGACCCTTGGATCACTGGTTTTCTGGAATTGCTGCACATGCTGTTGGTGCACAGCCGCCGTGTCACTCGGCATGAGGCGGGTGACCGGGGTGCCGATCATCTCCTCCACGCGCCAACCGAAGATGCGCTCGGCCGCAGAGTTGAATTCGTGCACCATTCCGGCGCCGTCGATCGCGATCACCGCATCGGCGGCGGTGTCCAGAATGGCGCGGAGCTGGCCCTGACTCACGGCCAGCTCCCGCTCGGCGGTCCGCCGCTCCTCGACCTCGGCCCGCAGCTCCGCGGTCCGCTGCTCCACCCGCGATTCCAGCTCCTTGTTCAGCTCGCGCAGGCTATCCTTGGCGGCCTCCGCGGCATCTGCGACGCGGTCGAAGGCCTGGCCGATCACGCCGATCTCGTCACTGCCGCGCAGTCGTGCGCGGCTGGCCACGGCGCCGGCCAGATATTGGTCGGCGGCGTTGACGATCTGCGTGACCCTGCGCGTAATCGCGAAGTGCAGGGCGAGGCTGAGCAGCAGGATGGTGCCGGCGATCCCCAGCGCGCTCTGCAGGGTGGCCTGACGGATGTTGGCCTGCACCGCCTGCAGGCGCTCGCTGTAGTCGAAGACGATCACCAGGACGCCCTGCGGGGCGTGCAGATGCTCGGCGTCCCTCTGGGGCAGAACGATCGGAAAGATCCCGAGTGCACGGGCCGCCTCGCCCTCGGCCAAGACCTCCCCGCTGTGGCTCTGACGGATCCGGGCGATATCGCGTGGGCTGACCAGGTCGAGCTGACTCAGTGACAAGCCGCGCAGGCTGCGGTTACTGGCCGCCAGCACCTTGTTCGCGGCGTCGAGCACCAGCGCATCGACCACCAGCGGCTGGAAGTAGAGCTCCGAGAGGATCTGCTGGACGCTGACGAGATCGTCGGCCCGCCGCAGCTCGCGGTTCACCGCCCCCTGGGTCTGCAGCGCGCTGTAGCGCAGGGTCTGGAGCGCGCTCTTCTGCTCCGCGGCGGTCAGCCGAGAGGACAGCGAGAGGTACTCGACCAGGATCGCACCGAGTGCCAGCAGGGTCGCCACCGCGGGCGCGAGCAGTCGGATGCTGACCCAGCCCGGCACGGTCAGGACTCGGGGATGAGGCGGCCGTCGAACAGGCCGTCCACGTCGACCTCGCTCCCGAGCAGTCCCTTGTCGGCGAGCAGGGCGCTGATCTGGCGGGCTGCGGTACTTAGCTCGGGCTCCGGGCCGTCGAGCATGGCGCGGTTGGCGGCGGCGTCGGGCAGACGCAGGCCGTCGAAGGCGGCCAGCGCCTCCGCGGGGGCCAGGTCCAGGCGCTCGGCCATGAGCAGGCCGGCACGCTCGGGCTCGGTGCGGATCAGCTCGACCGCCGCCAGCCAGCCCGTGACCAGCGCCCGCAGTGTCTTGGCGTGCGTCTCCAGTGTGCTGCGACGGGTGACCAGCACGTCGACGATCTCGTTCGGCATCTCGGCGCTCGAGAAGATCTGCCGGGCGCCGGTCTCGAGCAACTTGGCGCGGAACGGCTCGAAGGTGACGACCGCGTCGGCCCGGCCGGCGGTGTAGACCTCGACCGACTCGTCCACCGTGATGGACAGGATCTCGACGCGGGCTGGGTCCACACCCCCAATCTCCAAGGCGCGGGCCAGCACATAGGCGCCGAGCGCGGTATTCTCGACCGCGACGCGCCGGCCACTCAGTGCGCTGACCGATTCAAGCTCCGGGCGGGCGAGGATGGCATCCGCGCCATCGGAGATATTGGTGACCAGGATCACCACCACGTCTATGCCGTCCTGCGCCAGTTGCAGCAGCTCATCGATCGTCAGGGCAGCGACGTCGATCGCGTCGGCGCGGAAGGCGCGCAGCACCTCGGTGGCGGAGGTGAACTGGCGCATGCGCAGCGGCGCCTCCCCGAACAGACCTTCCGAGGCGGCGATATGGCCCGGCTCATAACCCGGCCACACATTGGTACCGATATCCAGTAACTGGGTGGATTGCTGACCGCAGCCGACCAGCAGCAAGAGCAATGCCACGAGAGCCCAGCCGCCCTTTTGAAAATTGCGATTCATCTCGCTAATTTCCTTATATTTATTTGACGATCGGCTTAGGTCATGAGTGTCACTGATCAGTGTCTCTGAATTCAGAGCGGCCACCGACAACGACGTGTCGAAATCGCAACGCATCAGAAACGCGCGTCGGCCCGTCTTTCACCGACGAATTGACCGGCATCCGCGCATCCGACGTTGGAACGATGCGGTCGCTGTCGCCATGATGGGCCGAGGCTAACACGACCGTTCTCGATCTCTAAACCGCGGTTGTCAGCGCTTGCCGCCGAACAGCCGTCCGAAGAGTCCCGATGCAGGTGCCTTCGCCGGCGTTTGCTCGGCCAGCGACTGCGCGGTGTCGGCCGCGGCCTTCGCGTCCTCCGCCTCGGCGGTCTGCCAGGCGGTGCTGAGCGTCTCCCAACGCGGGTCGCTGCTGTCCAGGCTCCAGGCCCGGATGTGCTTGTCGACGCTGCCGGAGTAGAGCCACTTGCCGTCCGGGCTGAAGGCGACGCAGTAGACGTCCTTTTCGTGTCCGGTCAGGCGCGACATCTCCGCGCCGGTGACGGCGTCCCACAGCACGATCGTCTTGTCCGCGCTGCCCGAGGCGATGGTCTTGCCGTCCGGGCTGAAGACGGCACTCCACGCCGGGTAGGTGTGCTCCTCCATCTCCATGATGAGTCCGCCCTTCTCGAGGTCCCACAGACCGATCGAGCCGTCGACGTTGCTCAGCAGGAGCCGGGTTCCGTCCGGGCTGAACTGGGTGCTGTTGATGCCGTTGTTGATGACGTCGAGGCGCAGCAGCTCCTCCCCGGAGGCGACATCCCAGACCGCCATGGTGCAGTCGCGGCTGCCCGAGACCAGACGTGTGCCGTCGATCGAGAAGACCACGCCCTGCACGTATTGCGGATGTCCCTCGATGGTGCGCACCAGGGTGCCGTCGGCGGATGTCCAGATGCAGATGGTGCCGTCTTCGCTTCCGGAGGCCAGCAGCTCGCCGCCGGGCTGGAAGTCGACGCTGTAGACCAGGCTGCTGTGCCCGCTTTGGCTCCAGAGTGCAGCACCTGTGGCGACGTCCCAGAGTCGCACGGTGGTGTCTGTACCGCCCGAGGCGACCCAGTGGCCGGCGGGGTGGAAGCGCACGGTGTAGACGCGCCCGTCGTGACCCTGCATCGCATGCTCGACACGCCCGGCGGCGAGGTCCCAGATCTTGACCAGGCTGTCCCAGCTCGCGGTGGCCAGGCGCTGTCCGTCGGGGCTCAGAGCGAGCCCGTAGATGGTGTCGGTTGCGGCCGTGCGCGGCACGGAACGCCAGTGTGGGGTAGGCATCGCGGTCTCCTTTTGACTGATGCGAATGGATTCTAAGGCTGGGGCGACGTCGGCTCAGGATTCGATCATCTGGTCGAGGCGATGGCCGGGGCGCACCATGGGGATGACGTTCTCGGCCTTGTCGACCCAGACATCGACCAGGACCGGGCCGGGCTCGGCCAGCGCTTGAGCAATGCCCTCGCGCAGATCCTTCGGATGCTTGATGCGCTGGGTTTTGAGGCGCGGATAGACATATTTGAGGCCGGTCAGGTTCGGGATCTGACGCCGACAGGTCTGGTCCAGGTCCATGCAGTCCGGGTCGCAGCTCGCGTCGCGGGCGAGACAGGTCTCGTAATGATGGCCCTCGTCCATCATGTCTTCCCACTGGCGGACCATCCCGAGAAAGCTGTTGTTCAGGACGAAGATCTTGAGCGGGATCCGGTTGGCGACCAGGGTGCCGAGCTCCTGGATGTTCATTTGAAAACTGCCGTCGCCGTCGATCAGGACGAGCGGGTGGACCGGGTCGGCGAACCAGGCGCCGATGGCCGCGGGCAGACCGAAGCCCATGGTCCCGAGCCCGCCCGAGCTGATCCACTGGCGCGGCCGGCGGAAGCGATAATACTGCGCCGACCACATCTGATGCTGGCCGACACCCGTGACCAGGGTCGCGTCGCCCGCGGTCAGCTCGGAGATGATCTCCACGACGGCCTGTGGCTTGATGTATTCGGACCGGCCGTAGGGCTTGGGCATCTGCTCGCGCCATTGCGCGATTTGGGCCAGCCAGTCGTGATGGTCGGCGGCCTGACCGGTGCTCAAGGCGTGTTCGAAGAAGTCCCCGAGCTCCGCGACCAGGTGCAGATCGGTCGCGATGGTCTTGTCGATCTCCGAGGGGTCGATGTCGACATGGGCGATGCGCTTGCCCGTGGCAAAACCTTTCACGGCGACCCGGTCGTCGAACCGCCCGCCGAGCGAGAGGATCAGGTCTGCATCGCGCAGGGCATAGTTGGCCGGGATGGTGCCGTGCATGCCCGGCATGCCGAGATTGTGCGGCAGCTCGAAGGGCAGGGCACCGAGCGCGTTGAAGGTGGTGGTGACCGGCACGGCGAAGCGTTCGGCGAAGGCCCGCAGAGCCGCTGCCGCGTTGGCATGGATGACCCCGCCGCCGGCCTTCACGACCGGGCGCTCGGCGGCGGCCAGTGCGGCGAGGATGGCGTCGGCCTTGACCGTGTCGAAGGCGATCGGCTCGCGATGACGGATCCGGGGCGGGTTCTGCCCGCTCGGATCTCGGCTCGTTTGGGCCAGTTGCACGTCCTTGCAGATGTCGACCACGACCGGGCCGGGACGTCCGCGGGTCGCCAGCGCATAGGCCTCGCGCAGCACCCACTCCAGATCGCGCACGTCTTTGATCAGATAGTTGTGCTTGGAGATCGGCCGCGTTAAGCCGACCGTGTCGACCTCCTGGAAGGCATCGGTGCCGATCGCCGCACTCGGCACCTGGCCGGTGATGAAGAGCGTCGGGATCGAGTCCTTGTAGGCGTCCGCGATCGGTGTGGCCAGATTGGTCGCGCCCGGTCCGGAGGTGGCGATCGCAACCCCGACCCGCCCGCTCGTGCGGGCATAACCTTCCGCGGCATGACCCGCACCGCCCTCCTGGCGACAGAGGATAAACTTGGGTGCCGGATCGCGGCGACGCATCCGCCGATTCAACTCGACATGCAACGGAATCACGGCCCCGCCCGTATGGCCGAACAGATACTCGACACCGATGTCGGTCAGGACATCGAAGAAGATGGCGGCTCCGGATCGGGGGGCATGGCTCATGAGGCGAATGACCAAGGATCGACGTCTAAGAAGCCGGTCATCATACCCTCACATGGCGCGGAGAGCAGGATGGATCGCCAACCGGACGCGGCTTTCGGTTATCCTCCCAGCCTGGTCGGTCCCCGTGCGCCTCGATGGTGGCGGGGCATCAAGAATCGCGATTGAGGACGTTGTCGATGCAAGCGATCGTTGGGCGGCTTGAAGGACTGTTTAAGAGATTGGGGCGGGTGAATTACGAACGGCTCTTCGTCGTCTCGGTCGTGGTGGCGACGCTGATGGGGTCGCTCTATGTGTACCTCGTCGACTTCTATTTCGCGGGCTCGCCGGACCAGGCTGTTGCGGCCGATCCTCTGGTCGCGGACCGGATCGCGCCGGTCGGGCGGGTGACCCTCGCCGAGCCTGTTGTTGCCGCGCCCGCTGCCGAGACCGCGTTCGCTTCGACTGAAGCGCCGGCTGGCGAGTCGACACCGGTCGAGTCCTCCGCCGATGGCGGCATCGCCGAAGCGTCTGCGTCCGATGCGGGGTCGACCGATGTGGCTGCGGCGTCGGATGCGTCGACCGAGCTGCCGCCCGACCTCTCTACGGATCAGGCCGAAGCCCGGGCCGCCGTCTCCGCGGATCCGATCGAGACACTGCCCGGATCGAGCGAGGCGGTCGGGGCGGTTGCAGCGCCGTCCGAGTCGTCGATGCCGTCCGAGGAGCTTCGGACGACCGGCCCCGCCGTGACCGCCGAGACACCGCCCCCCGCGCCGCCGGTTGCGCCGGGCTACATGCCGATGCCCGTGCAAGGTTACGCCCCGGTGTATCCGCACCATCAGGCGCCTCCCACGGTGTATCGGCAGTTCCCCGGCGCACCGTCCCGGTACGCTCCCGGCCCCTATCAAGCCTATCCGGTGCCCGGGTACGAACGCCCCGCGGCGCCGGCGAACGGCTATCCGCCGCCGCAGGGTTGGGCGCGCTAGCGTGCGAGCTGCCCGGCGCGACGCGCGGCGAGCGCGACGAACAGATAGGCCCAGCCGTTGAAGATCAGCTCGATGGCGACAAAAAGGCCGATGACCCACATGCCGGACATCGGCCACTTTGCGATGATCATGGCGCCGAGCGCGATCGAGATCAGGCCCGACAGCACCAGCCAGCCCCAGCCGCTCTGTCCCCGATGTTGTAGGGCCATGATGGCACGCGACACGCCGACGGCGATGAGTACTCCGGCCAGCGCCAACGTGAGGGTTTCGGAGGCAAGACCCGGATCGACGACGATCAGCAATCCGCCCGCGATGTAGAGCAGGGCGATCAAGATGTGCCAGAGTGCACCCTTCCAACCTTGGCATTTGAAGGCATCGACGAGCTGAAGGGTTCCGCCGACGATCAGCAGTGCCCCGAAGAACACGACGCTGACGAGCGTGAGGCCGAACGTCATCCCCATGCCGACCGTGCCGAGGATGATGGAGAGGATACCGAATGCGAGAAGCCATCCCCAATTGCGGCTCAGATCGCCGAACAGGGGGTGCTGCGAGACGGGCATATTCTGGTCGTTCGCCATGCGTGATCTCCTAATAATGGCACTTGGTCCGGTAGGCTGTGTCGAAGCCGGTGAAGGGCTCGGATCGCGGTAACGGCGGGTCCGGAGCCGCCGCGAGAGCATACGCCGGTCCGCCCTGTCGGCCTATTCCGATTTCAGTGACGCCTGTTCGATCCGGACGTTGCAGCCAGCTCGATTCTCAAGTGCAAAGGAGGTTCTACCCACATGGTTTCACACTACAACCTCATCATCGTTCCGGTGGATGGTTCGGAGGGTGCCGGTCGCGCTGCCGTGTTCGCCGCCGATCTGGCGCGTGCCACGGACTCCCCGATTCAGCTGCTGCACGTGTTCTCCCCGACCAGCAACGAGCTCTTGGGCATGGCGCATCGCCCGCGCACGGAGATCGACGCGATCAGTCATGAAGCGGCCAACATCGCCTTCGGCAAGGCACGGGAGGCGATCGGCAATGCGGACGATCTGACGATCGAAGAGAAGAGCGTCTGGGGCGAGCCGCGCGAGAAGATCGTCGCCGCCGCGGAGGCCACCGACGCCTTGATCGTGATGGGCCGCAGGGGTCTCGGTAAGGTACAGAAGCTGATCATCGGCAGTGTGTCGGATGCGGTGATCCGCACGGCGCATCGGCCGGTCACGGTGGTGAGCTGAACCGCCGGCCGCCGGCCGCCGGCTCTCGGCGCCCAGCCACCGGCTTCGATTCGGCTGATCTGGCGGCAGGAGGCAGGCGGCTCAAACCCGGCCGCTGTCGCTCGCAGAGGGCGTACCGCGGGATCGCCGCGAGCGCCGTGCCTTCCGGGATATCCTGCGCGCACACGCTCGACACCTCGCCGTCGGACAGGATCACACGGCGTGCGATCTCGTCAAGGTGCGCAGATTGTACGGCGTCGCGAAGACGACCAGGCCATGCGCTTGGAAGCGCCGGAGCTCGTCGTCCTCGACGAGATCGTCCAGCTCCTCGATCAGGTCGTTGATGCGCCGTTTGTTTGCTCCTGTCGCCTCCAACTGACTCAGCGCCTCCTTGGTCAGATTCTTGAGCAGGATGCGATCCGCATCCGTTTCGGTGCTGATCGGCGTGGTGGCAGGATGATGGACACCGCGATGTCGTGGCGCCGGGTCGCCGGGTCGGCGAGCTCGTCGGTCGTCGGAAGATCGAGATGGAGCATGCGTGGTCTCTCCGGTCGTGATGGCCTGCATCGGCTGTTACGCCGGTCCAGGAGAGTGAGGGACGAACGATAGAAGGATCGGAGGATCCGGCAAGCCGCCCGGTCAGGGCTGGTCGACCAGGTGTTCGGGACGCGGCAGCTCGACATGCGTTGCGGGCTCGGCACCGGAGAGACGGTTTAGCGCAAAATCCCGCATCGCCGCCGCGCCGGAGAGATTGTAGACCTCAGAGAATCCGTGCTGCGCCAGGATGCGCACGGCGGCATAGGCGCGCTGCCCGCCGCGGCAGGAGACCACCGTGGGCAGGGCGGGGTCGAGTTCGCCGAGACGGTCGCGCAGATCGTCGAGCCGGATGTGTTTGGCGTGGGGTGCGTCGCACAGGGGTAACTCTTCGAGCTCCGCCGCCTCCCGGACATCCACGACCTGGAAGGCGGAGAGATCCGCGTCCGGCTGGATCAGCGGTGCGAGCCCGTCGAGATCGTTCTGTGCGACGAAGGCGGCCATGTGCAGCGGATCCTTGGCCGAGCCGAAGGGCGGTGCGTAGGCGAGATCCAGCGCCCCGAGATCCTCGATCGTGCCCTTGAAGTGAATCAGGGTCGCGACGACGTCGAGCCGCTTGTCCACACCCGCGGCGCCGACGACCTGCGCGCCGAGCACGCGTCCCGTGCCCGTCTCGTAGACCAGCTTGATGCCGATCGGCGCCGCCCCGGGATAGTAGCTCGCGTGGTGGTAGGAAACGATGTGGACCGCGCGCGCATCGAATCCGGCCCTCCGTGCCGCGTGCAGCGACAGACCCGCGATCCCCGCGGCGTAGCCGAAGACGCGCACGACCGAGGTGCTCCAGGCCGCCGGAGCCGGGCGGGAGGTCCCCGTTGCGGCATGCTCGCCGGCCAGCCGACCGGTGCGATTGGCGATGCCGGCCAGCGGGACACGCATGCGCTCCCCGGTCGGACCGAAGGCGTATTCGGCGGCATCCCCGACCGCATAGATGTCCGGATCCGAGGTGCGCATGTAGGCGTCGGTAGCGATGCCGCCGCTGGACCCGATGGTCAGGCCGGCATCCACCGCGAGTGCCACGTTCGGGCGCACGCCGACACTCATCAGCACCAGGTCCGCGGCCAGGCGTGTCCCGTCGGCGAGGGTCACGCCGGTCACGGCCCCGTCGGCCTCCTCGATCGCGGCGACACCGCGGCCGAGCTCGAGTCGCACCCCGTGGCGCTCGCTCTCGCGGTGGAGCGGCTCGGCGATCTCAGGATCGAAGAAGGGCATGACCTGGTTCTGCAGCTCCACGACCGTGACCTTCAGACCCCGATGGACGAACTGCTCCGCGACCTCCAGACCGATGTAGCCCGCACCGACCACGACGGCCTCTTTCGCGTGTTCCATCCCGGCGATGATCCGGTCCATGTCCCCGAGGTTGCGCAGGCTGAAGACACCTCGTGCCGTCGCACCCGGGATCGGCGGCACGATCGGTGCGGCACCGGGCGAGAGGATGAGTTTGTCGTAGCCCTCCCCGTACTGTTCGCCGGTGTCGAGATTCTTCACCAGCACCCGCTTGGTCTCTCGGTGGATGGCGATCACCTCGTGGCGGATGCGTGCGTCGATCAGAAACCGATCGCGAAACAGCTCCGGCGTCGCGACCAGGAGTTGTGCGCGATCGGCGATCTCGCCGCCGATGAAATAGGGTAGACCGCAGTTGGCGAAGGACACGTAGGGGTCGCGCTCGAACATGACGATTCGGGCACGCTCGTTGACTCGACGGGCCCGCGCGGCTGCCGATGCGCCGCCCGCCACACCGCCGACGATTAGGATTCTCGGGGAGTCGTGCGCCTGTGTCCTGGTTGTCACCGCTGGGTTCTCCTGTCGTGGTTCATGCAAAAAGTCTATTTATTCAAGATGAAATCATGTCGATGTCGACGGATGGATCTTACCGGAAACACGGATCGAGCGCCGGTCGCTCGCAAGCGATGGTTTGTTTCGGCCGCAGGGCAGTCCGGGCGCCCCCGGGGACACCATGACCTTGTCGGTCGTCCGCTCGGTCGCTACCATCGGCGCGGCAACCGAACAGAACCGAGCGGCGTCGAGGAGCGAGTATGAGAGTAGTGATCATCGGCGGTGTTGCCGCGGGCATGAGCGCGGCAAGTCAAGCCAGACGGACCCGTCCGGACGCCGAGATCCTGGTTCTGGAGAAGACACAGGACGTCTCCTACGGCGCCTGCGGACTGCCCTACAAGCTTCCCCCGGACACGGACATGGACGACCTGCTCGTCATCTCCGCGCAGCGTTTTCGCGAGGAGCGCAAGATCGACGTGCGTCTCGGTCATGAGGTGCGCAAGATCGACCCGAGCCGGCGCGAGGTCGGCGGTCGCAACACCGAGGGCGATTTCGTGCTCGGCTACGACAAGCTGATCATCTGCACGGGTGCGCGGGTCTGGGCGCCGCCGATCAAGGGGCTCGAGACCCTCCGGGGGCAGGGCGCCTATCCGCTCAAGACAATCGAGGACGGACGGACCATCAAGGCGGCCATGGCGGCGCATCCGCCCAAGCGTGTGGTGGTCATCGGCGCCGGCTATATCGGGCTGGAAGCAACCGAGAACTTCCGGGAGATGGGCGCCGAGGTGACCGTGGTGGAGGCCCTGCCCGAGGTCCTGCCCTGGCTGCCCGAGACCCTGCGGGCGCGCGTTCTCGAGGAGGCCAAGGCGCACGGGGTCGAGATGCTGCTGGACACGCGGGTCGAGGCGATCGAGCGAAGCGGCTCGGGCATCGCGGTCGAGACCTCCGAGGCCACACTCGAGGCCGATCTGGTGCTGGTCGCGACCGGCGTTCGACCCGAGTCCGAGCTGGCATCGGCGGCTGGGCTGGCGCTCGGGGCTGCCGGGTCGATCGCGGTGGACGACTATCTGTGCACCTCCGACGAGCACATCTATGCGGCCGGGGACTGCGCCGACGCGCTCCATGCCATCACCGGGGAGTCGGTTTGGTTTCCGCTCGCGCTGCGTGCCAATCGTGCCGGCAAGCTCGCCGGCGACAACGTCTTCGGCCTGAAGCGCCCGGCGCCGCCTGTGCTCGGCACGGCCGTGTTCAAGTTCTTCGGGCTCGAGGTCGCACGCACCGGGCTGTCGAGCGAGGAGGCCGACGCGGCCGGATTCGACACGGCAACCGCCGAGATCGTCGGCGCGACACGTGCCGGCTACTATCCGGGCGGCGGCAAGCTCTCGGTCTGGCTGATCGGCGATCGCAAGACGCGCAAGCTGCTCGGCTGCTGCATGGTCGGCCCCGAGGCGGCCGCGCACAAGATCGACACCGCCGCGGCGGCGATCCACGCCGGCATGACCGCCGAGCAGATCTACGACATGGACCTGGCTTACGCGCCGCCGTTCGGTCCCTCTTGGTCGCCCTTGCTGATTGCCGCGTCGCAGTTGAGCAAGGCGCTCGACTGAGGAGGCGACCGGCGGCGCCAGCGTCGGCCGGCTCCGTGACCGCCCGCGTCGGCGCGGTTCCGGAACCCAACCTCCGCCAGCTGATTCAAGTCCAAGGGGCCCGCCGTCATGAACACCGCTACGCACACCAATTTCCAGCGTCTGATCTTCTCCGTCGAAACGATTCCGCCGGCGCCGACCGCGCTCGCCCATCCCTGCAACGCCGCGGCGCTGGGCGGGGCCGTCGATGCCGCGAAGGCGGGCATCATCACGCCGATTCTGGTCGGGCCACGCAAGAAGATCCTCGCCGCCGCGTCGGATGCGGGGATCGACCTCTCGCCCTACGAGATCGTGGATGCCGAGCACAGCCACGCCTCCGCCGAGAAGGCCGTTGCCCTGGTGCGCGAGGGTCGTGCCGAGATGCTGATGAAAGGTTCGCTCAGTACGGACGAGCTGCTCGGCCCGGTGGTGAAGCGCGATACCGGACTGCGCACCGCGCGGCGTCTGAGTCATTGCTTCGTCATGGACGTGCCGGGTCATACGAACGTCCTCTTCATCACGGACGCGGCGATCAACATCTTCCCGACCCTGGAGGAGAAGGTCGATATCCTTCAGAACGCGATCGATCTCGCGCGCGCACTTGGCATCGAGACCCCCAAGGTCGCCATCCTGTCCGCGATGGAGAAGGTCAACCCCAAGCTCCAGTCGACCGTGGAGGCCGCCGCCCTCTGTAAGATGGCCGACCGCGGTCAGATCACCGGCGGGATCCTCGACGGACCGCTCGCGCTCGACAACGCCATCAGCCCGGAGGCGGCACGGATCAAAGGGATTGGAGGGCGCGTTGCGGGGCACGCCGACATCCTGGTCGTGCCCGATCTGGAAGCCGGCAATCTGCTCGCCAAAAGCCTCGCCTTTCTGATGAACGCAGACTCCGCCGGCATCGTCCTTGGCGCGCGCGTACCGATCACGCTCACCAGTCGCGCCGACTCGGTCCAGAGCCGCCTCGCGTCTTGTGCCGTCGCGGCGTTGGTGGCCCACCGGCGCAAGGAGACCGCAGCGATCGAGGGGAGGATTTAGATTGGGATGATCCAGCTTCTTGAGCAGGGCGAAGGAGACGAGCCAGACTCGGTATTGATCCGGCTTCATCGGCAGGAGACTAGGCCTGTCTACACCCCTGATCGCGGCGAGCTGCAACGCCTGGAGGATGCCTTCGTCCTGGACGAAATCGGGACTGGCGATCCAGAGCCTGTGTCGGGACATTGAAAAAAGCCCTTGCGCGGATGGCCATTACGCGTAAGGCCGAATCTCGGCCGCGATGCGTCGGCGATCGTGCACCCGATCACCCGGATGGGTGACGACGATCTCGCCCGGCTCAAGCCCCATGGTGATCTGGGTCCAAAGACCGCTGCGCCGTCCGACCTCGACCAATCGCAGGCGCGCCCGACCCTGATCGGCAACGAAGACCGCCCAGCGGTCACGGTGCCGAAAGAGCGCACTGGTCGGGATCTGGACCACGTCCTCGCCTTTCCAGAGGATAAAGCGTGCCTCCACCCGATAGCCGTCGCCGAGATAACGCCATCGAGCGCGCGGCGTGACGATCTCGACCCAAACCGATACCCGTTGCTCTTCCACGCCCAGGGCAGAGATCTTCTCGAAGCCGGCAGGCTCGACGAGCCGAACCCGACCCTCGAGCGCATCCTCGCCGCCCCAGCGTTCCAGGATCACCCGCATCCCGGGCCGCACACGCACGGCGTCGACCGACAGCAGGTCGACCTTGACCTCCAGTGCATCCAGATCGCCGATCTCCAGCACCGCCTCGCCGGACTGCGCCGGCCCTTCGCAGCAGCGATGACGTTGAGTCACGACCCCGTCGATCGGGGAGCGGACACCCAGGACCGGGTAGTCGCCCGGCGAGCGCTTGCCGTCGGCGATCTCCACGAGTGCGCGGGCCGATTCGAGCTCGAAACGGGCGACCTCCACCGAATGCCGCGCGGCGCGTGCGGAGGCGTCGGCAGCGTCGCGCTGAGCGAGCCGTCGGCCCCGCTCCTCGGACGAGACGAGTTGGCGCCGGTGCAGTGTCTCGCTGCGGTCGTATTCGGTGCGTGCCAGCTCGTATTCGGTCTGTCGGGCCGAGAGGTTTGCCTCCGCCTCCTCCAAGTGAGCTTGTGCTGCGGCGAGCGCTTCGCGCGCCTGGCCGCGCGAGCGCGCGTCGAGTGCCGGCGCCGGCAAGGGCTCCAGCTCGAACAGCACCTGATCGGCGGCGACCTTGTCACCGGGCTCGAGCCTCACGCGGCGCAGATAGCCGCTGATCGGCGCGGAGACGCTATAGACATCGCGCAGGCGTGTGCGACCCTCGTCCTCGATCGACTCGACGAAGACGTCCTGGCGAACCCGGGTCGCGCTGACCGGCACGGGAGACGGCATCAGGGCGAGCGCCAGCAAGCCCAAGATGGTGAGGCCGATGAATCCGGTGATCAGCTTCTTACTCAGAGACATGGAGATCTCGTTGCACGATGTTCAATCGGCCCGGCTCGGACTAAATTTGTCCGATCGACTGGCAGACCGGTCGCGTCGATTGGACCCTTGATCCTCTTCACTCCGGCAGTCCACCACACTGATATGCACGCCGAGCTGATGACCGCTTCTTAAAGATGTTACACCGGAAGGCGGGATCGTCGAGTTGGTGGTTTGGCGTTTGCCGCGGCCCGTGCCGCCATCCTTACAAGTATCGTCTGGTGTTCGTCGTGAAGGGGCAGCGCATCGTCGGTTTCGACAACGAGCGCGGCAAGGGTGATCACTCTCACCTTGCGGGAATCGAGCGGCCTTCTAGCTTCACCGACGTGGATCAATTGATCACGGATTTCATCGTGGAGGTCGAACGACGGCGAAATGCACGCTAACGATCACGGTTTCACCGGATTGGCGCTCCGCTCTGCGCGCAGCGCTGAGCGATGCTGCAAGCGCTGCTGGGTGCCGGATCACTCGGCGAGCCAGAGCTGGCGAGGCTAACCGGCAGCGACTTCGAACGCCTCCGCGAAGACATGCCCAAGCTGGCTGAGTCGGGTCTAGTGGAGCAGACCCGCGACCCTAAGGTCCTTTGTCCATTCGCCGCCATACATCTCGATGTGCGTCTGCAGGCGCCGGCAGATGCGGCTTAGGTGCATTCCGCAAGGCGTTGCACCAAGCCGTGCGAGGCACATCCAACCGTCGTCGCAAGCTGTGCTGCCCATCGTCGGCACAACCTACAAGCCAAACCCGGCTAAGCCATTGAACCGAATTCCTCATCCTAAATCGCGTCACCGCCGGCGTCTTGAGCCGCGCGGAGGTCGACGACATCACGAACCGATATCGGTCGCTCCGGACGCGGTTCAGCCCTACTCGATACTCTTCAACGCCGCAATCATATCCAGCCGCCCCAGCAGTCGTACAATTGCGAGCACCGACAGCACCGTGGCCAGCAGCACACCGGCGGCGGAGAAGGCATAGGTCTGCGGGCTGATGATGAAAGGCACCCGGAACATGTCCATCGCCATGGCCGTGCTGAGCAGCGCGGCGAACCCGGTGCCCATCAGCCAGCCCAGCGGGATGGCCAAAAGGGCCAGAGCGGTGATCTCGCCGATGAGGATCCAGCCCACCTCCGCGCGGCTGAAGCCGAGGACCCGGAGCGTGGCCAGCTCGCGTGAGCGCTCCGAGAAGGCGATACGGGCGTTGTTGTAGACCACGGCGAAGGTGATGGAGCCGGCCATCAACAGCAGGATGCCCATCGTCACCAGCACGGTGTCGTCGATGTAGTCGCGGAATTGGCGCTCCGCATCCGCAATCAGGCCGATGCCGGCGACGCGCGGCACCTCCCAAAGACGCGCGAAGAGCCGGTCGTGCTGCGCGGCGTCGGTCATCAGCCAGGCACCGGAGAGTGCGGGGCCTTCGCCCATCAGTCGGTTCAGGGCACGCCGCTCCATGTAGGCGCTCACGCCGATCGGCTCGTCGACGGTGCCGGCCAGCGCGACCCGAAGGGTCCGGCGATGCCCTTCCATGATCTCGACCTCGAGCGCATCGCCGGGTGCGAGCCCGAGGTCTTCCGCCAGGAAGCGGGTCATCAGGAGGCCCTCGGGCGGCAGGCGGATCGGGCGGTGGTCGGCGTCGAGCAAACCGCGCAGACGCGGCTGCGGCTCCAGGCCTTGAATGCTGGTGCGGTAGTCTCGGGTCCCGTTGATCAGGCGCACGGGTACGCTGCGGTAGCCCTCCGCATAGGCCACGCCGGGCAGGGTGCGCAGCTCCGCCAGCGAGCGCTCGGGTGTGGGGTCGGTGAAGCTGAGATGGACATCCATGTTCATCACCAGCCGGTATTGGATGTCGAGCAGGTGGTCGACCGCACCGAACTGATAGCTCCCGAGCAGCAGGAGTCCGCCGGACAGCCCGATTCCGATCATCGAGAGCAGGGCCTTGGTGCGATGGCGCAGGAGGTTGCGCAGGATGATCCGGCTCGGCTGATCCAGTCGCCGACCGAGCGCGGAGCTTTCCAGCCAGGAGGCATGAAAACGCCGGGGCGCGGGCGGGCGCATCGCCTCCGCGGGCGGCATCGCGACCGCACGACCCACGGCGCGAACCGTGCCCAACGCCGCTGCACACGCGGAGACCAGCAGCGCCAGAGCAACGAACCGAGGCTCAAGGCGGAAGCTCGTCTCCGGGAAACGGTAGTATTCGGCGTAGACGCCTGCCATCCCGTCGGCCGCCCAAGCGCCGAGGGCGATCCCGAGCACCGACCCCACGACCACGATGAGTCCGGTCAGCAGCCCGTAGTGCGCGGCGAAGTCCCGGTTGCCGTAGCCGAATGCCTTGAGGATCGCGATCTGCCCGCGTTGGGTCTGGATGATCCGCCCCATCAGCAGATTCAACAGGAAGGCCGCGACGGAGAGGAAGATGGCGGGCAGCACGATGGCCATCACGCGCAGCTGGTCGAGTTCCTCGGACAGGAAGCGATGCGACACCTGCTCCTCGCGACCCATGGCGCCGATGCCGCCGTAGCGGGCCAGATGCAGGTCCAGCGCCTCGATGACGGTCGCCTCGTCGGCCCCGGCCTGGAGCGACAACAGGACGCTGTTGAAGGCCCCGTCCATGTCCATGGCGTGGGCCAGCGCTCGGCGGTTTATCCAAAGGACCGCAAAGCGTTTGTAGTCCGGCAAGATGTCCGCCGGTCCCACCTGATAGACGAACTCGGGCGACAGGGCCACACCGCTGACGGTGAGGGTTTGGAGACGGCCGTTGATGATCGCCTTCAACCGATCGCCTGCCCGCAGACCCTGTGCCTCGGCGAAGGGCTCGCTCAGCACCACCTGGTCCGATCGGTCCGGCTCGGGCAGTGTGCCCTCGCGCAGATACAGACGATTCAGCCCCGGCTGACGGCCGTCCGGGATCGAGAGCAACAGACCGCGGACCGGCTCGTCGAAACCCGCAACCTCCAGGCGCACCGGTGCCTGAACCCGCGTCTCGACCTGGTTGACCCCTGGGATCTCGCGCAGACGCGCCGCCAGACCCTCCGGGGCGCGCTTGAGGGTTGCGAAGACATGGGCGAAATGATGGCCGTCGTAGAACCGGGCCTGCGACAGGCGCAGTGCGTCGAGCGTGGTCACGGACAGGATGAGCACCATCACACCCGCGGCGATCACCACCGCGATGGCGGCGACCTGTCCCTTCATGTCGAAGAGATCGCGCAGGAGCTTGGTGTGCAGTGCTCGCATCGGTCGACCTCGGCGACGCGATCGGGAACCCGATCCGCTCAGAACGCGTCCGCTTCGACCTCCAGATAGGCGAGCGAGACGTGCTTGCCCAATTCCTCTTCGAAGCCCGGCCAGTCCTTGAAGCGGGCAAGCTGCTCGGCGATGATCGGACGCATCTCGAAGTCGCTGCCGCCGCTCTCGTACAAGGCCGCGACCCCGTCATAGACCCCTGTCAGATAGGCGCGGTAGTCATCGACGATCTCCCAGCCGCCGGTTTGGCCGTGTCCCGGAATCAGCACACTCGCCGTCACCGTGGCTTTGACCCCATCCAACGCATTGATGCTGCCGATGAAGGATCCGTCGTCCATGCGCACGATGCGCCCGTTGCAGGCGTTGTCGCCCAGGAACAGAGCGTCCAGCTCCGGGATCTCGAACATCAGGTCCGAGGTGCTGTGCACGTGCGGGAAATAGTGGGTCTTGACAGTAAGCCCTCCGATCGAAAGGGTCTCGCCACCTTCGAGCGCATGTGTCGGACCCTTGGCGAGCGTTCCTTCGGTGGCGCCTTCGGTGGCGCTCAGCATGCGTTGGACCCACTCCTCGCCGGCCCCTTCGGCGACCAGCTTCAGCATCTCGGGATGCCCGTAGATCGGCACCTGCGGGGCTGCGGCCAGCATCGCCTGATTGCCCAGCCAATGGTCCCCGTGGATATGCGTGTTCAGCACCGCCAGCAAGGGTTTGTCGGTCACCTTGCGGATCTGGCGCAGGACCATCTCCCCGGTTTGCACACTTGAGCCCGGATCCACGACGATCACGCCTGACTTCGTGACCAAGAAGGCCGGGTTGTTCATGAACCCCTGGTTCTCGGGGGTGGGATAGTCCACCGGTCCGTGGATCACATAGAGACCGGGGGCGACCTGCTCCGCCGGGAAGTCCGGCAGGTCCGGGCCGCGATCCGCCAGGGCGGGGAAGGCGAGGGCGAGCATCAGGCAGGAGAGCAGGGCGATCGGCCACGAGGGCCCGTGCGGGATTCGATCAAGCGGCATGGGTAAGCATCCTCACGTTGAACCAAAATGGCTTTATACCGCAGCGGCGGTCCGGGAGCATTGCGAGACCGGCGTGATTCAGACCTCGGGTAAGGCAGGCAGCGAGTGCAACACTGTCGCGCGTTGCGAGAACCGTCCTCCCGGCTTAAGGTTCCTCCTCGCGCCTGAATGTACCGATCGGAGCTCGCGGTTCCGCCCGCCGACCAGCCGCTAGAAACTGGACCAGCCGAGATACTCTCCGACCCATGCCTGAAGAGACCGCACCGCGGAGCGATCCTCCCAAGTGTCGTAGGGATCGGAAACCTGCCAATCCGGCTCGTTGCACCAGCGTTGCTCGAACCAGGTCAGGGCTGCGTTTAGGAATGGATCATCCGCCGGACCCACGAAAAGGACATTCGTCTCCAGGTTGAAGTCGTCCAGATTCCGTCGGGTGAAATTCGACGACCCGGTGATGAGCGCGGCTTGGCCATCGGCGCGCTCCAGCACAAGCTGCTTGGCGTGACATTGCTCCCCGGTGGTCTGACACCAGCGCACCGGGATTCCGGCGTCGTGGAAACGTCGCCCGGTCTGGCGATTGGGGATTCCGCTCTTCTCTCGGCCGAAGGCATCGCGATTGGGGTCGAGCAGGATTCGGACATCGACGCCTCGACCCGCGGCGTCCTCGACGGCCCGGATCAGCCCCTCGTGAGAGAAATAGAACATGGCGATATCGAGCCGATCTCCGCGTGTCGCGCTCTGGATCGTGTCGAGTGCCGCCTCTCGGATTCGGCTTTCGGTGATGATCCGCGCCTGTAATCGACTCTGTGCGGACGCGCCCTGATCGGCCGGGATCTCGAAGGGTACCTGCCCGGCGGAAAAGCGGATCACGGCGGCTTCGCTGTCCAGGAGATCCAGTGCCGCTTGGCCGCGAAAGACCACAGCCGTATTCACATGGGCGCTGCTCGCGTCATGTGGATTGGCCGACGTCACCAGAGCCACCCAGTCATCGCCGTCATCGGCCACGAGTGTCTTGCGGTGATTGGCCTTGAGGTTGAGCAAGGCCAGATAGGTCCGCAGCGTGACGGTCTCTTCGCCCACCGGATTGGGCAGCCAGCCACGGGTACCGTTGCCGAGCCAGGTGCAGCAAAGTCGCCATGCCGCCGACCAGATGGGGTTGGGATCGCGCAGTCGGCCGAGATCGGTATAGATCAGGTGCGCACCCGCCGCCTCGAGCGCGTCCAGATGCGGCGCCGCGACGCCTCCGTAGAGGCTGTTGAAGGGATCAGTGATGATGACCGTCACGAGCCCCGGCCGGTCGCGCATGCGTTGCAGCAGGTTCTCGGTGAGCTCCCGAGACAGAGGCCGATGGGTTTCCGTGATCGTTTCCTGCATGGCATTGAACAGAAACATATCCAGCACCAGCAGCCTGTTTGCGCCCTGGATCAGCTCGAAGACGCGATCGAAGATGACCTGTCGCGTGTGCCGTTCGCCCTCGGCATCCACCCAGGTGTGATCGGCGAGAAACTCCACGCCATGCACCGGGCGCAGTGGTGCAGAAATGCTGATCCCGGGCGGAAGGGGCTTGTACGCATGGTAAAGGCCGGTCCCCAGAACAAGGACAAGCAGCATGAGCAAGATGCGTTTCATGACCGGATCTCGGTTGAAGGTCTCGGGTTGGCGTAGCCGATGGTACTTTGGCATGGGGCCGAGCCCGCCCGAGGGTCAGGCCGCGTAATCCAATCCGACCGAGATACGCCCTGCCGACATCCTCAGCCGTGCCGATCGCCGGTCGAAAAACCCACCACATCTCCCCATCTCTTCGAAGGGCGAGCATCTCGACCGAGCGCCGACGCATCGCCCTTGAGAACAGGCGCATCCACCAGACGAGGATCACCATGAGCCAGACACTCGAAGAGGTCTTGAACGCCAACGCCGCCTATGCGGCGGACTTCGACAAGGGCAACTTGCCGATGCCGCCGGGGCGACATTTCGCCATCCTGACCTGTATGGACGCGCGCCTCGACCCGGCCAAATACGCCGGGCTCGCCGAAGGCGATGCACATGTGATCCGCAACGCCGGCGGCCGAGCCAGCGACGATGCGATCCGCTCGCTGGTCATCTCCTACAAGCTGCTCGGGACCCGAGAGTGGTTCGTCGTCCATCACACCGACTGCGGCATGGAGACCTTCACCGACGAGATGATGCGCGGTCTGCTCGCCAGTAGCCTGAAAACCGCCAGCGTGGATGCCTCCGGCTGGCACGACAGCGGCGAGGGGCCGGGTTCGTCCGAAGGGAATTACGTCGACTGGCTGACCATCAAGGACAACGCACAAAGCGTCGTCGAGGACGTACAGCGGATCCGTCGGCACCCCCTTGTGCCGGGCGACATCCCGATCTACGGCTATATCTACGACGTGCGCACCGGCAAGCTGGTCGAGGTGCCGGAAGCGACTCGCATCGGTGCTGCATCGGCTTGAGCCAAGCCGGGCGAATCTTCTCGTGACGCCGCTCCGGCGGAGTCACGCCTCTTTTGGCGCTCCGCGACCCGAGTCACCCGTTCGAATCACTCGGCAAGCCTTCCACGCCGAGGCCGGCGCCAAAAAAAACCCGCTTACGCGGGCGTGTTCTAAAGTGCCGTCGCAAGCGCAGCGACTCGGTACGAGTCGAAGGCTCCGCGGCGATGGAAGGCGCTACTTGATCTTGCCTTCCTTATACATGACGTGCTGACGGACGACGGGATCGAACTTTTTGATCTCCATCTTGCCCGGCTGATTGCGCTTGTTCTTGGTAGTCGTATAGAAATGACCGGTGCCGGCGCTGGAATTGAGCCGGATCTTATCGCGTGCTGCCTTGGCCATGGTGTGCCCTCCGGTTAGACCTTGTCGCCGCGTGCACGAATCTCGCCGAGCACGATGTCGATACCGCGCTTGTCGATGATGCGCATGCCCTTCGTGGAAACCCGCAGCTTGACCCAGCGCTTCTCGCTCTCGACCCAAAACCGATGATCGTGAAGATTGGGCAGAAAACGCCGCTTCGTTTTGTTGTTCGCGTGCGAGACGTTATTGCCGGTAATCGGGCGCTTACCGGTGACCTGGCATACCTTGGACATGGCGGAATCCCTAGAATTCGGAGGTCGTGCTTCGGGGTAGAAAGAAGCGGAAAGCTAACATGTTTCCGCGAATCGACGCAACGCAAAATTCCTTGTCGTCGTCATCGGCTGATTTGCGTATGCGTTTTTCACCATCGGGAGCCCGTGACAAGTACGCGCGGCACGACTATACTTGAGGGCTCGGGCTGAGTGGCAGAGTGGTCATGCAGCGGCCTGCAAAGCCGTGCACCCCGGTTCGATTCCGGGCTCAGCCTCCATCATCAACCTCCGCGGAAACTCTTCCCGGAATTCTTCCTCGATCGTCTGCTCGGTCAATCGTCTGCTCGGATCGAGTCGCCCCTTGCCGCAGCAAGGATCGAACGGCGCTCCGATACGCGGACTCATCCGAAAGCCTCACGCCGCGCCCGGGTGGCGAAACTGGTAGACGCAAGGGACTTAAAATCCCTCGNNGGTTCGACTCCCGCCCCGGGCACCATCCCTCTTCGGACAGACTCATGTCGGAGCAAGATCCCCTCAAAGAGCTTCACATCGATCGCGCCGACCGTGACGGCGGCGGTCACCGCGGGCGTTGGCTCATTCTCGCGATTCTCCTCGTCGGCGCCCTCGGCGGCGGCACCTATTATAGTGTCTCCGAAGGCCCGATCCCGGTCGATGTCGCGATCGCGCAGGCACCGACGGCGGGTCCGACGGCCGTCCTGGATGCAACCGGCTATGTCATCGCCCGACGCCAAGCAACCGTGTCGAGCAAGATCTCGGGCAAGCTTGCCGAGGTCTTGATCGAGGAAGGTGTCGAGGTCGAAGCGGACCAGCTGCTTGCGCGTCTCGACGATACGGACGCGAAGGCGCAGCTCGAGCTCGCGCGTGCTCGTCTGGCCGCGGCGCAGGCACGGCTCGGCGAGATCCAAGTTCAACTTGAGCAAGCCCGTCGCGGGCTCCAGCGACAGACCGAGCTGCGCTCGCGTCAGTTGGCCTCGGAGGAGGCGCTCGAAACCGCCGCCACGCAGGTCGAGACGCTCTCGGCCCAGCTCGAGGCTCAGCGCAGTCAGGTTCGGGTGTCCGAAGCCGAGGTCGAGGTCGCGCAGGTCGCCTACGACAACACGGTCGTGCGGGCCCCCTTCGCAGGCGTCATCGTCGCGAAGGCGGCCCAGCCCGGCGAGATCGTTTCGCCGATGTCGGCCGGCGGCGGCTTCACGCGTACCGGTATCGGCACCATCGTGGATATGGACTCGCTCGAGATCGAGGTCGACGTCAACGAGGCATTCATCAATCGTGTCAGACCCGATCAACCTGTTCAGGCGGTGCTCGACGCCTATCCGGACTGGACGATCCCGGCATCGGTGATCGCGATCATCCCCACGGCTGACCGCAGCAAGGCGACGGTGCGGGTGCGCATCCGGATCGCTACGAAGGACCCGCGCCTCATCCCGGAGATGGGCGTGCGGGTGTCCTTTCTTCGGGACGACACCCGGGTTTCGGACGGCGCGACCGATGGGGTGATGATCCCGGCGAGCGCGATCCGCGAGCATGGCGACGGCAGTATCGTCTTCGTCCTGGACGGCGATCATGTCCGCGAGCGGCAGGTGATCCCCGACGAGGAGATCGGCGATCGACGCCTCGTCGAGCAGGGCCTGGCTGCGGACGAGCGCGTCGTGCGCGACCCGCCTCTCGCGTTGGCCGACGGCATGCGGGTGTCGCCGAGCGGCGGGGCCGAAACGCCGTGACGCCGAACAGATCGGATTGAATCGCCGGCCCGAACCCATGTCCGACACCATTCCGAGCCCTGAGTCCGGCGGCCCCGAACCCCTGGTCGTGATCCGCGCCGTCAGCAAGGTCTACGAGCGCGGCCGACAACGCATCGAGGTCCTGCATCATGTCGACCTGGATATCCCGGAGGGCGATTTTCTCGCCTTGATGGGGCCGTCCGGATCGGGCAA
>NZ_DIUM01000034.1:0-14353 GCF_002423035.1 Thiocapsa sp. UBA6158 | reverse complement strand
CAGCAGCAGCGCGTCGCCATTGCACGAGCGATCGTCTCGGATCCGACGCTTTTGGTCTGCGACGAGCCCACGGGCGATCTCGACCGCCACTCGGCCGAGGAGGTGCTGACCCTCCTGCAACGGCTCAACCGCGAGTACGGCAAGACCATGATCATGGTGACCCACGATCCAAAAGCGGCCGAGTTTGCTCGACGGGTCCTTCATTTGGATAAGGGGATTCTGGTCGAGCAAGCTGAAATCGGAGCGTGAAGGATGGGTTTCGCTGCGCTCTACCCATCCTGCGCGCTGCTCCCGACCTCTGTCGGCAGGCGGCTGGTGGCTGGTGGCCGGAGGCTCCGCTCGCGATGAAATACCTCCCCCTCCTCTTCGCCGCACTCATGCGCAAGAAGACGCGCACACTGCTGACGCTGCTTTCCGTAGCGGCGGCCTTTGCGCTCTTCGGCATGCTGGACGCCGTGCGGGTGGCGTTCAACGCGCCTCAGAGCGTCATCGGGATCGATCGGCTCATCACCTCCTCGCGTCTCTCGCTGATTCAGCCCTTGCCCTATGCGGATCTGGCCCGAATCCAGTCGACGCCCGGCGTGAAGGCGGTGACCTACGCGAGCTGGTTCGGGGGCATCTATCAGGACCCGAAGAACTTCTTCCCGAACTTCCCGGTCGAGCCCGAAAGCTATCTCGACATGTATCCGGAGCTGGTTCTGCCCCAAGCGCAGCGCCAAGCCTTCATCAAGATGCGTACCGGGGCGATCGCCGGACGGGCGCTCGCGGATTTGCACGGATGGAAGGTCGGCGACAAGATCCCCTTGCGACCGACCATCTATCCGCACCGCGACGGCGGGGAAGTCTGGACCTTCGACCTCGTCGGCATCTTTGCCGCCGCCCGGCCGGAACTTCGCGGCTCCGAGAAGCAGCTGTTGTTTCACCACACCTACTTCGACGAAGGTCGCGAGATCGGACAAGGTACGGTCGGCTGGTACATCGTGCGGGTCGAGGACGCGTCGCAGGCCGACCGGATCGCGCAGGCGATCGACCGCCAGTTCGCCAATTCAGCCTTCGAAACACGCACCCAGAGCGAGCGCGAGTTCCAGCTCTCGTTCGCCAAGCAGATCGGCGACATCGGGCTCATCGTCACGGCGATCATGGCGGCGGTCTTCTTCACCCTGGTGCTGCTCACCGGCAACACTATGGCGCAATCCATCCGCGAGCGGATCCCCGAGCTGGCGGTGCTCAAGACACTCGGATTCGCCAACCGCGCGGTCCTTCTGCTTGTCATGGCCGAGGCGCTCGTCCTGCTGCTGCTCGGGGGGCTGATCGGGCTCATGCTCGCGGCTCTGGCCCTTCCGGTGATCGGCGAGGCCAGCTCCGGTCAGCTCGATGTCGCGATGCGTCCGGAGAGCTGGTGGCTGGGGGTCGGCTTGATGCTGGGCATCGGCATCCTGGTCGGACTGCCGCCCGCGCTCAAGGCGATGCGCCTGGGGATCGTCGATGCGTTGGCGGGCCGATGAGCGACCGACCGACGGCGTCGGGCGCTGCCCTGGCTCACCTGCGATCGGCGTTGCCCACGATCGCCGCGGGGGTCGCCATCGCGGCCTTCTTCGGGATCTGGATCCTGGCCCCGATGCTCGTCGTTGCGCTCGCGCTGGTGTTCGTCGCCTGGCTGGCGCTGATGCGAACCGGGCGGCAGGCGCTCGCGGTCGCCCGCGTCGGCTTGAGCACGGTACCCGAGCGCATCGGGGCGACCTCGGTCGTGGTGGTCGGTATCGCCGGGGTGGTCGGTGTTCTGGTCGCCTTGCAGGCGATGGCGGCGGGCTTCGAGGCGACGCTCACGGGTGCCGGCAGCAACGACACGGCGCTGGTGCTGCGCGCCGCGGCCAATGCCGAGCTCTCTTCGGCGCTGGATCGTCCCTCAACGACGCTGATCATCCAGGCACCGGGCATCAAGCGCGATGCGAACGACCGCCCCGTCGCATCGGCCGAGGTGGTGGTCGTCGCCAGTGTCCCGAAGCGAACGACGGGGACGGATGCGAATCTCGAGGTCCGCGGCGTCGGGCCGGCCGCTTGGGCGGTACGTCCGCAGGTTCGGATCGTCGAGGGGCGACCCTTCCGGCCGGGACTGCGCGAGCTGATCGTCGGACGGGGCGCACTGCAACAGTTCAGCGGACTCGAGATCGGCGACAGCATCGTCCTCAACAATCAGGACTGGCGCATCGTCGGCGTCTTCGCCTCCGGCGATACGCACGAGTCCGAAGTCTGGGGCGACGCCGAGTCCATCGCGGCGGCCTACCGGCGCAACGGCTTTCAGTCCGTCGCCGTGCGGTTGGTCGAACCGGCGGCAATCGAACGCCTGCGCGCGGCCTTGAGCGCCGACCCGCGCCTGCGGGTCGAGGTGCAGACCACGCGCGCCTATTACGGCAAACAGTCGGAGCGTCTCACTCGGGTGATCCGGGCGGTCGGCATCGGGGTCGCCGTCATGATGGCGCTCGGGGCGGTCTTCGGTGCGCTCAACACCATGTATGCGGCGGTCGCGAGCCGGGCGCGCGAGATCGCCACCTTGCGTGCGTTGGGCTTTACCGGACTGCCGGTCGTCGTTGCCGTCATGCTCGAGACCATGGCCTTGGCCTGTGTCGGCGGGATCCTCGGGGCCGGGATCGCCTGGGCCTTGTTTCACGGCTTTACGGTCTCGACCTTAGGATCCAACTTCAGTCAGGTGGTCTTCCAGTTCCAGGTCACCCCGGAGCTTCTGATTCGCGGCCTGCAGTGGGCGCTCGGCATCGGATTCATCGGGGGCATCTTCCCGGCGCTGCGTGCCGCCAGGCTTCCGGTGACGACGGCGTTGCGGGAGTCTTGAGCAACAGCGCCCGCGCATCGCGTTTCATTTGATCCTCCAGAGAGGGCAGACTAGACTCGGCGTCCGAGAATTCGGAGTCACGCGATCGCACGTGACCTGCAACAGGCACCCAAATACGCGGGGAAAGACGTCCGATGTCCCACACGCTCGTGCGCTATTCGAAGGTCGTCGAGATCGTCGGCGACCTGCTCAAGGTCCTGGTTCCGCCCCCGGTGTCCGAGCAAGGCCAACGTGTCGCGTTCGGCGACCTGGGATGGGTCGAGGATCCGAGCGGTTTCAAATCGATGGCGCGCGTCATCAGGCTCGAAGGCGAGCTGGTGTCGCTGCAGGTCTTCTCCGGGACCAAGGGGCTCTCCACGCAGGCGTCGGTCCGCTTCCTCGGTCATCCGATGCGCGTGACCTACTCGCCCAACGTCCTGGGTCGCGTCTTTCGCGGCGACGGCACCCCCTTCGATACCGGGCCCGGCCTCGCTCAAGATCCCAAGATCGAGATCGACGGCCCCTCGGCAAACCCGGCGCGACGCTCGCTCGCCTCCAAGATGGTGCGCACCGATGTCCCGATGATCGACATCTTCAACTCCTTGGTGGAGAGCCAGAAGATCCCGATCTTCTCGGTCGCAGGGGAGCCTTACAACGCTCTGCTGGCGCGTATCGGGATCCAGGCGGATGCCGACATTGTCGTCTTCGGCGGGCTCGGTCTCATCTTCGACGACTATCACTTTTTTCTGCGCCGCTTCGAGGACGCCGGCGTGTTCGCCCGGACCGTCATGTTCGTCAACCTCGCCTCCGACCCGGTGGTCGAGCGCCTGCTGGTTCCCGATATGGCCCTTGCGGTCGCGGAGCGGTTCGCGGTCGAGGAGGGCAAGCGTGTCCTCGTTCTGCTGAGCGACATGACCGCCTATGCCGACGCCATGAAGGAGGTGGGTATCGCGATGGAGGCCGTGCCGTCCAATCGCGGCTACATGGGCGATCTGTATTCGCAACTTGCACGACGTTACGAGAAGGCTGCCGACTTCAAGGACGGCGGCTCGCTCACCATCCTCACCGTGACCACGATGCCGGGAGGCGATGTCACCCACCCGGTGCCGGACAACACCGGCTACATCACGGAAGGTCAGTTTTATCTCCACGACGGCGTGCTCGACCCCTTCGGCTCGCTCTCGCGCCTGAAGCAGCACGTGGTCGGCAAGGTCACACGCGAGGACCACAGCCAGATCATGAACACCATGATCCGTTTCTACTCGGGCGCCCGCGATGCCGAGCAAAAGCAGGCAATGGCCTTCGATCTGTCCGAATTCGACATCCGCTTGATCAAGTTCGGGAACCTCTTCCGGAAGCGCTTCATGGATATCGATGTCAGCATCCCGCTGGAGAAGGGCTTGGATCTCTGCTGGCGGACCCTGGCCGAATGTTTCACTCGAGACGAGCTGCTGATGAAGGAGACCCTGATCGACAAGTATCTCCCGACGCTCGACGACGACGCGCCGATTCAAGCGGCGGCTTGACGCGGAGCAGACCATCGCATGTCACGCGTCAGTCTCAGCAAGTCCTCGCTGGCCAAGCAGAACCGTGCGCTGCAGACCTACGAGCGCTACCTGCCCTCGCTCGATCTGAAGCGCAAACAGATCATGACCGAGCGCGCCAAAGAGGTCCTGGCGCAAGGGGAGACCCGTCGCAAGATCGCGGTGCTGCGCAAGCAGGTGACGGAGAATCTACCCATGCTCGCCAATCGCGAGATCGACCTGTCCGGCCTGGTGCAGGTGCGCGGCGCACGCCTCGGCGAGGAAAATCTCCTCGGCACGCGCCTGCCCGTGCTCGAAGGGCTCGACCTCGTCAAGCGCGACTACGGCCTCTTGAGCAAACCCCACTGGGTGGACGTCTTGGTCGATGCACTCTCCGAGATGTTGACGCTCCAAGCCCAGCTGGCGCTGCACGATCGGCGTCTCGTCTTGCTCGATGAAGCAGTGCGCAAGGTGACGCAGCGGGTGAATCTGTTCGACAAGGTATTGATCCCGCGCACGCGCGAGAACATCAAGCGGATTCGCGTCCACCTCTCGGACAGCGAGCGCGCGGCGATCGTGCGCTCGAAGATCGCGAAGGGCAAACGACTCGGAGAGGCCTCGGCATGAGCATCCAACGTCTGACGCGCCTGACCCTGGCCGGTCTTGCCACGGACAAGGACGGCGTGCTCGAGCGGCTCCAGACGCTCGGCTGTCTGCATCTGATCCCGTTGCGTCCGGCGCCGAGGGAGCCCGAGAAGGAGCCGGCCAGCCACGCCGTCGAGGCGCTGCAGGCCCTGCGATACTTGCAGGACATGCGCGAGAAGCGTCGTCAGGTGCGTGACCCGGCGGGCTTCGATCTGCCCGGCACCATCGCCGCCGTCCTGGAGAATCAACAACGCCTGCGCGACGTGAGCGACCGCCGCGACGCCCTGGTCGAGCGCATCGCCGAGCTCGAGCCCTGGGGCGATTTCACCCTGCCGCCCGAGCAGGATCTGGCCGGGCGCAAGTTTTGGTTCTACATCGTGCCGCAGCGCCAGATGGCACAGCTCGCGACGCTCGAGCTGCCCTGGCAGGTGGTGCATCGCGACCACCGTCAATCCTGGGTCGTGGTGATCCACCCGGACGAGCCGCCCCGCGACGCCCTGCCGGTGCCGCGCACCCTGGCCGGGGCACTGAGTCTGACCGAGGTCCGCCGCCGTCTCGAAACGGCCGAGCTTGAGCTCGAAGAGATCCAGGCCGAGCACGTTGCCCTGACCCGCTGGATCTATCTCCTCTCGACACATCTCGCCCAAGCCGAGGACGAGGCCCAGCTTCGTCACGCACAGGCGCAGACGCGCGACGAGGAGTCGCTCTTTCTGGTGCAGGGCTGGGTGCCCGAGGACGCCGTCGCGCCGGTCCAGGCGTTCGCCGAGCACCGGGGCCTGGCACTCCTGATGGAAGAGCCCGGACCGCACGACGCACCGCCGACCCTGCTCGACAATCCCGGCCCCATCGCCGCCGGCCAGGACCTGGTGGCCTTCTACCAGATGCCGGCCTACGACGCCTGGGATCCCTCGCGCATGTTGTTCTTCTCCTTCGCGGCCTTCTTCGCGATGATCCTTTCGGATGCCGGCTATGCCGCCCTCCTAGGTGTCCTGCTGCTGGCCTATTGGCGCAAGATCGGCAGCAGCGCGCTCGGCGGACGTCTGCGCATCCTGGCCGCGGCGCTGGTCGGCACATCCGTGGTTTGGGGTGTCCTGGTCGGCAGCTATTTCGGTTTCGCACCCCGGCCGGACAGTCTGCCGGGACAGCTGCATCTGCTGGATATCAACGATTTCGAGGTCATGATGCGCCTGTCGGTCGGGATCGGTGTCGTCCACCTGATCCTCGCCAATCTCGAGATGGCGGGCGCCCAACGCGGCCGAGCCGCGGGACGTGTGGCGATCGGCTGGATCGCGGTGATGCTCGGCGGCTTTTCGCTCTGGATCGCGGGGGATGCCCATGCGCCCGCGTGGGTGATCCTCTCGGCTCAGATCCTGATGGGCCTCGGGCTCGCCGTGGTCCTGCTTCTGGGCAGCGATCGCCGTGTGGACGGTGTGAAGGCGCTGGCCCTGCGCGGCTTCGACGGCCTGAGCAACCTGGTGCGGGTCACACAGGTCTTCGGGGATGTGCTGTCCTATCTGCGGCTCTTCGCGCTCGGCCTGGCCTCCGCCTCGATGGCGATGACCTTCAACGGCCTGGCCCGCAATGTCGCGACCGAGCTACCCGGTCTGGGGCTGCTGCTCGCCATCCTCATCCTCTTGGCCGGTCACACGCTCAATCTGATGCTCGCGCTCATGAGCGGCGTGGTCCACGGGCTGCGCCTGAACTTCATCGAATTCTACAACTGGGCCCTGGCCGGCGAAGGCTACCCCTTCAAACCCTTTAAACGGACGGAGTTGCGCGAATGAACGAATTTGTGGTTGCGCTGGGCTGGGCCGGGCTCTTCTCCCCCATGGCCCTGGGTGCGATCGGCAGCGTCATCGGCTGCGCGGTGGCCGGACAGGCGGCGATCGGGGCGATGGTCGACACCGATTCCGGATACGGACGTTACATCGGTGTGTCGGTGATGCCCTCTTCGCAGGTCATTTACGGCATCGTCATCATGTTCAGCCTGCAGCGCGACGTCACGCCCGTGAGCGCGCCGGCGCTCTTCGGCATCGGTCTGCTCTCGGGTCTCGCGCTGCTCGTCTCGGCCATGCGTCAGGGTCAGGCCTGCGCCTCGGCGATTCATGCCAGCAAGACCAAGCCCGAGATCTTCGGTCTGTCGTTGGCGCCGGCTGCCATCGTCGAGGGCTTTGCGGTGTTCGCCTTCGTGTTCGCGCTGGTGTTGGCCGGCGGGATCCCCGGATGAGCCGCACCAGCAGCGAGGGGCGCGAGACCATGACGACAGAAGACAAGGGCGCACTCAAGGGCCTGGCATCCTCCGGCGTCGAGGCCCTGATCGAGCGACTGCGCGACGAGGGTGTCCAGGTCGGCCAGGCCGAGGCGCAGCGCATCGAGGCGGAGGCACGACGCGAGGCCGCCCGCATCGTTCGCGATGCCGAGAACCGGGCCAAGGCGATCCGTGAGGCGACCCAACAGGAGGTCGATGCGCTGCGCAAGGGCGGCGAAGAGGCGCTGCGGATCGCCATGCGCGACACCGTGCTGCGGCTCAAGGCCGACCTCGCCGATCGCTTCAGCGACGAGGTCAAACGCCTGATCGCCGCCAAGATCGAGCAGGAGGCATTCCTCGAGCGCTTGATCCTGGAGGTGGCCGCCAAGGCACGCGCGGAGGCCGGGGTCGACGCCGGACAGGAGGTCGAGATCCAATTGCCCAAGGCGTTGGTGAGCCCGGACGAGCTTCGCCGCAACCCACTGGAGCTGCGCGAAGGATCCTTGTCGCACTTCGTGCTCTCTTTGGCGGGCAACATCCTGGCCGAGGGCGTGACCTTCGGGGTCGCCGCCCGCGCCGAAGGCAAGGGCATCCGGCTCGCGCTCAAGGGCAAGGACGTGCACATCGACCTGACCGACGAGACGGTCGCGGCCACCCTGCTGGCGCACCTGCAGCCGCGCTTTCGGGCGATCCTCGAAGGCATGGTGAAGTAAGGAACCGAGGCGACCGTGGCGCACTCCGACCGTTACGCGATGCTCCTGAGCTCCCTGCCGTATCACGGCCCGCTCTTCGGTGCCAAGCAGACCCCCTTGTCGCGCATTCGGCTGAATCAGCGTCTCGCCTTGCTGGATCCGATCGAGGCGGACTGTCTGCGCCACGCCAGACGGCTGCTCGAATGGGCGCAACAAGAGCCCGACCGGACCGACCCCCAAGCCGTGGTGCGAGCCCAACAGGTCATCGACGGGATCACGAATCCCTTCATCCGCGACCTGGTGACCTGGCGCCTCGAGATGCGCACCCTGATTGCCGCCCTGCGGCGGCGGCACCGCGGCGAGTCCGCGCCGCGCGACCGCCGCTGGGGCTTCGGCCGCTGGGTGGGTCGAATCATGCAGCACTGGAACGAGCCCGCCTTCGGTCTCGAGCGTGCCTTTCCCTGGCTGCCGGAGGCTGAGCGCCTGCTCCGCCGCGGCGCCACCGTCGATCTCGAGCGCCTGCTGCTCGGGGCGGTCTGGAACTACTTGGAGAGCCGCAGCGACGGGCATTATCTCGATTTCGAGGCCGTCGTTATCTACGTGCTGCGCTGGGACATGATCGCGCGCTGGACGACGTACGACGGTGCTGACGCCGCGCGACGCTTCGAGGAACTGGTCGAGCAGGCGATGGCGGGGGTCGAGAAGAGTCTGCACCCGTCCGCCGCCGCACCCCGACTAGACGCGGTTTAACCCTGTCGACCGCTGGCCCGACGTCGGCGCCCTACTGGATCTATTCATGGCAAGACACACGACCCGAGGCAAGCCCAGGCACGAGGAACGGCCGCGTGCATCCGAAAGCGCCTCCCCGACACAGGACCTCGCCAAGATGCGCGACGACGACTCGACCGCACCGACGGCTTCGCCGCCGCCACCCGCGCAGGCCGATGCACTCGCCCGTGTCGTGGCGGTGCAGGAGAGCCTGGTGACCATCGAGGCCGGTTGGGAAAACGGGACACGTCGCTCACTGATGAAGAACGAGGTGGTCCTCATCCTGCCGGGGCGGGCCGCCGCCGACGGACGCCAGGAACGGCTCAAGGCCGAAGTCCTGCGGGTGCGTGGCTATACCGCAGACGTCCAGGTGTTCGAAGACACGCGCGGCATCACCATCGGCGACCCGGTCGAGCAGACCGGCGAGATGTTGTCGGTCGTCCTCGGCCCGGGCCTGCTCGGCCAGGTTTACGACGGTCTGCAAAGCCCGCTCGACAAGATCGCCATCGAGCACGGCATCTTTCTGCCGCGTGGCGTGGATCTCGATCCTCTGGATCGAGAGCGCAAATGGTCCTTCGTCCCCGTCGTCTCGCAAGGTGCGCGCTTGGGGGCCGGCGGCCTGCTCGGCACCGTCGCGGAAGGCCGCTTCACGCACAAGATCATGGTGCCGTTCGATCAGGTCGGCGAGGTCGAGGTCACCTGGATCCAGGAAGGGAGCGTGACGCTCGACACCCCGGTCGCGCGCATCCGCGATGCCCGGGGCGAGGAGCGCTCGGTCGACCTGACCCAGCGCTGGCCGGTGCGCCGCCCGCTGACCGAGCACATGCTGCGCGCACGCACGACCGAGCGGCTCTATCCGAACGAGCCAATGATCACGACGATGCGCACCATCGACACCTTCTTCCCGGTCGCGCGCGGCGGGACGGCCTGCATCCCCGGCCCCTTCGGCGCCGGCAAGACGGTGCTGCAGCATTCGCTGGCCAAGCATGCGGGGGTGGATATCGTTCTGGTCGTTGCCTGCGGCGAGCGTGCGGGCGAGGTCGTGGAAACCATCCAGGAATTCCCGCGCATCAAGGATCCGGCGACCGGCGGCTCTCTGATGGACCGCACCATCATCATCTGCAACACATCCTCCATGCCTGTGGCGGCGCGCGAGGCGTCGATCTACACCGGCATCACCCTCGGCGAGTATTACCGCCAGATGGGCTATCACGTCCTGCTGCTGGCGGACTCGACCTCCCGCTGGGCGCAGGCGATGCGCGAGACCTCGGGGCGTCTGGAAGAGATCCCGGGCGAGGAGGCCTTCCCGGCCTATTTGGAATCGGCGATCCGCAGCGTCTACGAGCGCGCCGGCCTGATCCGCAGCGCCGACGGCAGCTCGGGCAGCCTGACCATGATCGGCACCGTCTCCCCGGCCGGGGGCAACTTCGAAGAGCCCGTCACACAGGGAACACTCAGCACGGTCAAGAGCTTCCTCGGTCTCTCCTACGATCGTGCGTACCGGCGCTTCTACCCGGCGATCGATCCGTTGATCTCTTGGTCGCGCTACCTCGAGCAGTTGTCCGACTGGTACGCCCGCAACCTCGACCCGACCTGGATCGAGCGTGTCAAGGCCCTGAAGGATCTGCTGCTGCGCGGCGAGAGCGTCCAGCAGATGATGCAGGTCACGGGCGAAGAAGGCATCACGACGGAGGACTATGTCGTTTATCAAAAGGCGCTCTTCCTCGACATGGTCTTCCTCCAGCAGGACGCCTTCGATGACGTCGACGGCTCGGTCCCCATGGATCGCCAAAAGCTCACCTTCGATCGCGTCTGGGGCATTGTCGAGCAAGAGCGCAGCTTCGAGGACAAGGCCATGGTGCGACATCACTTCAACAAGCTGACGGGACTCTTCAAGAACTTCCACTACGCCGCACCCGAATCGCCGGATTACACGCGTCTGCTCGCCGAGATCGACGCGATGACGGCCTGAAGTTTCATTCACCACTCGCCACTTTCCCCCCAATGACACCTGAATTCTGGCTCGACCGTTGGCAGCATGGCGAAACCGGGTGGCACCTGCCCGAGATCAACGTGCATCTGCAGGAGTTCTGGCCCGATCTGGGCCTCGCGCCCGAGACCCTGGTCTTCGTCCCGCTCTGCGGCAAGACACTCGACCTTCTCTGGCTCGCCAGCCAGGGCCACAGTGTCGTCGGCGTGGAGATCAGCGAGCTCGGGGTTACGGAGTTCTTCGCCGAGAACGGGCTTAAACCCCGCGTGACGGAGACGCCGCCGTTTCGCACCTATGCGGTCGACGAGCTGAGGGTACTCGTCGGCGACTACTTCGACCTCACATCCGCGCATCTGGAGGGCGTCGGTGCCGTCTTCGACCGCGCCTCGCTGATCGCTCTCCCCCCGCAGATGCGTCCCGCCTACGCCGAGCACTTCAAAACCATCGTGCCCGCGACCGCAAAGAGCCTCCTGATCACGCTCGACTATGATCAAACCGAGATGTCCGGTCCGCCCTTCTCGGTCGGTCGCGACGAGGTCCAAGCGCGTTTCGGGGACCGCTACGGCATCGAGCCGCTGGCGAGTTTCGACGTGATCGACGAATCACCGGGATTTCGCCGACGCGGACTCAGCGCGCTCGCCGAGCACGTCTGGAAGCTCGAGCCGCAGCCCTGACAGGTCGCATGATGACCCTTTCAGCCCAGTTGTCGAGACGCCCGAGGCACCTCGGTGCAGACTGAGCCGGCCGCCGGTTTGACGCGGATGCGGGATCCGGACGCTCGCGACAAGGTCGTCTTTTCGGTCAGGAACCTCACCAAGATCTATGTCATGGGCGAGGTCGAGATCCAAGCCCTGCGCGGCGTCGATATCGAGCTCTATGCCGGCGAGCTGGTCGTCATGCTCGGGGCATCGGGATCGGGCAAATCCACCCTGCTGAATATCCTCGGTGGGCTCGACCGCGCGTCCGGAGGCGAGGTCCGCTATCTGGACCAGGACCTGACAGGCGCCGACGACAAGGCCCTGACCGCTTTCCGGCGCAGATATGTCGGCTTCGTCTTCCAGTTCTACAACCTCATTCCGAGCCTGACCGCGAAGGAGAACGTCGCGCTGGTGACGGAGATCGCCGCCCATCCGATGCGGCCGGAGGAGGCGCTCGAACTCGTCGGCCTCAAGGATCGCATCGGCCATTTTCCGGCGCAGCTCTCGGGCGGTGAACAGCAGCGTGTGGCCATCGCTCGTGCCATTGCCAAGCGGCCGGACATTTTGCTCTGCGACGAGCCGACCGGCGCACTCGATGTGGCCACTGGCCGGCTGGTACTCGATGTGTTGGCGCAAGCGAACACCACACTTGGCACGGTCACCGTCGTTATTACCCACAATGCAGCCATCGCCGCCATGGCAGATCGCGTCATCTTCCTCGGCAGCGGCCGCATTACCGCCATCACACGGAATGCAACACGACTCTCGGCCGCAGCGCTTTCCTGGTGAAACCTCCCTCATCTCTGCAGCGCAAGCTCCTGCGCGACCTGTGGCGGTTACGCTCTCAGGCGGTGGCGATTGCCGCCGTGGCCATGTGCGGCATTGCCAGTCTGGTGACCATGCGGGGTGCTTATGAAGCTTTGCTGATGGCCCGGCATACGTACTATCAGCAGTACCGCTTTGCCGATATTTTTGCCAGTCTGCGTCGCGCGCCTGTGGGCATGACCTCGGCCATACGTCGTATCGAGGGCGTCGCCGAGGTACAGGCACGCGTCGTTTTCGAGGCCCCGCTCGACGTACCCGGACTCAGCGAGCCCGCCACCGGGCGACTGGTTTCGCTGCGACCCTCAAACCAAAACGATCTCAATCGCGTTTACCTGCGCGCAGGCCGACTGCCTGATCAGGGCAATCGTCATGAAATTCTCGTCAGTGAAGCTTTTGCGCTAGCCAACAGCTTGCAAACAGGCGCTGTTCTGCACGCCATCGTTAATGGCCGACGGGAAAGACTGACGGTGACGGGCATCGCGATTTCACCCGAGTACATTAGTGAAATGCGCGGCACCGGATTCCCGGATTACCGGCGCTTCGGTGTCTTGTGGATGGATCAGGCAGCACTCAGTGGCTTACTGGACATGCGCGATGGCTTCAATGACGTCGTGATGACGCTAGCACCTGGCGCTAGCGAGGCTGATGTCATTCATCGTTTGGACGGACTGCTTGAGCCCTTTGGTGGCTTGGGTGCCGTTGGCCGCGACGATCAGCTCTCGCATCAGTTCATCAGTAATGAACTAGCCCAGACCAGGGTCAGTGCGACGGTCATTCCGGCCATTTTTCTGAGCGTCGCTGCATTTCTGGTGCATAACGTGTTGTCGCGGCTAACCGCGCTGCAGCGCATGCAGATCGGCTTGCTCAAGAGTTTTGGTTACAGCAATGCAGCGATCGCCCGCCACTACCTGCAGTTTGCCCTGCTGACCGTGGTAGCGGGCAGTGCCGCCGGCATTGCGCTGGGCAGCTGGCTGGGTGCGGGACTGGCGCAACTCTATGCGCGCTTTTTTCATTTTCCGAGCCTGTCGTTCTCTTTGTCACCGTCGCTTATTCTGGTGGCGCTGGCCCTGAGCCTGATGGCCGCTCTGCTAGGTGCGGGCCTTGCGGTGCACCGTGTGTTGCGCCTGAAACCTGCCGAGGCCATGCGCTCGGAATCACCCTTGCGTTACCGACAAAGCAATCTGGAAAAGTCCGGGCTGTGGCGGCTGATGCCCCTGGCGCTGCGTATGGTGCTGCGCAATCTCTTGCGAACGCCCTTGAAAACTTCGCTGACGATCCTCGGTCTGTCAATGTCTGCGGCGCTGGTCATCACCGGGCTTTTCTCATTCGATGCACTTAACGAAGTCATCCGTTTTCAGTATCGCGTTCTGCAGCGGGAAGATCTGAGCGTCACATTCAACGACGAGTATTCAATCGATGCCGTCCAAAGTCTTGCACGGTTACCCGGCGTGGTGCGCTCCGAAGCTTTTCTGTCAGCCCCAGCCACGATCCGTTTTCGGCATCGGCACAAAAGAACCATCATCACGGGTCTTGAACGACAACGACAACTACGACTGACCGTTGATGATCATGAGCGCTCGATAGAACTTCCCGGCGAAGGCTTGGTGTCTTCACGCATGTTGGCCGATCTTTTGCAAATCAGGGTCGGCGATGTGGTGGAAATCCAGTTTCTGACCGGACGACGTCAGCAGCTTGAGCTACCCGTGGCCATGGTGCTTGAGGAACCCATCGGTGCCTTTGCCTATATGGATTTGCAAGCATTATCGCGACTGCTGCAAAAAACACCGACAGCCAATGGCGCCTGGCTTGCGCTGGATGCGCTGCAGGCCGATGAATTTTTCCGGAAGATCAAGTCATTGCCGGCACTGTCCGGTACCAGTCTGCGCGAAGCCACCATTCAGAGTTTTCTGGCAACCGTCGGAGAAAACATTCGCATCAATAACAGCGTCCTTATTGCTTTCGCCTGCGTCATTGCAGCAGGCATTATTTACAACTCAGCCCGTCTCTCGCTCTCCGAGCATGCCACCGAGCTGGCCAGCCTGCGCATTCTTGGCTTCACTCGCGCAGAAATTACGGTCTTGCTGCTGACCGAGCAATGTCTGCTGACCGTTGTCAGCATTCCGCTGGGCTGTCTGAT
>NZ_DIUM01000102.1 GCF_002423035.1 Thiocapsa sp. UBA6158 | reverse complement strand
GCCGTCAACCGGACAGTAGTGGCTCGAGGAGTTGGATAAGATAGTAGACTGTATGTGGATCACCATGCTTGCCGAGCTGGCGCAGGATGGGAGCGGTCTCATGGAGGAAGATTGCCGAACCCTCCAGTGTCATGGGCGGGCGCTTCTGTTCGTCCCCACGAGGGAAGGCGTCGGAGCTGAAGTACAGCTCCTGGCACGACGTAGCTGCTATCTGCATGGCGCTCCGGGCTCGGGCCGTTTCGGCCTCACTGGGCGCAGTCAGGGTAGAGTAGTGAGTAAGCACCTCCGTGGCCTGCTCGACGGCCTGGGCCATTAGCGCGATCGCGATTTTTCGATGTGGAGCAGGCGCAGGATCCTCGGCGCCCCGGAGGCCCACAGTGTAGGCGTCCCGCAACCATTGGATACAGCCACGGACCTCCTCGACGTTGTCGACTGCCGACGCGAACCAGAAGTGCGCCTTCTGGGCGGCATCGGGGAAGTCGAAACGAATCCAAAATTGAAGGGTCAATTGGACGAGATGTTCACGGATGTGAGCGCTGCGGGGCCCGCCCGCCGGGCATCGTTCGACGAGCGGCAGGACTAGGTCGGCCACTTCGCGCGCCGCGCCATGCCGCACGACGGTGCTCATCGTCTCAGTAATGAAAAGGTCGAGCACCCTCCAATTCTGCTCGTTCTCGATGACGCGCTGCGCGCGCACCCAGAAGCCCGTACGATCGATGTCCCATATCCGCACCAACCGAATGGCGGCGTTCATCCGGACGGCCGGGTGGGGATCGAACAGCATGCGGTCGATCAGCGGCGTCAGGCTCGGATAGGTCTCCGGGCGCTTCAGACACAGGTCGAGTGCCGCTTCTGCCGCCTCAAGCTGCGCCAAGGGCGAGCTCCACGGGCCGCTGTTCTCAAACTGCGCCTCCATGTCATCGTCGACTTCGGGGGTGCTAAACCGGCTTGCCTCCTCGATCCAATCGAGGAGCTGGATCACGGTCTCGGCCGACGTGTGAGCATTGATGTAGTCGCTGCTGACAACTTTATGGACGCCCTGCGCGAAGGTGTCCTCGGTCCGGCGGATTAGGGTCTGGTCGGGAATCGCGCGGGCGTCGAGCCGGGCCTTGAGGCCGGCCAGGGCGGCGAGCGCGCTCTCGAGAGACTCGATGGGCTCCTTGTTGTTGATCTCGAGGTGGAGGGCTTGGCGGACGACCTCCAGTTGGTCGATGGTTTCGCGAACGACGGGCTCGGCCCTGCTTTCCTGATCAAGCCAGTCGTAGTCGTCGTCGGCGCCCCAGCCGGTTGTGATGGTGATCAGACGGTGGTTCGAGGTCGTCCCTTCCGGCGCCCCCGCCAACACCGCGCGCGCCGCCTCCGTTGCCAGGCGATCGGCGCCGATCGCGCCAAAAAGGCGTCTGACGAAGCCCTCTTTGGCTCGGTCAGGATCAGCGAAGTCGTCGAACGGACGGGCAATCAGCTCCTGCTCCAGAGCGCTGCGCTCCGCCATTGGCAGCGCGTGGTACTGCGTCGCGAGTAGATCAATGGCATCCTTCCTCGTGTCAGACGTGATCAGGAACTCAGGGCTGGCACCGTAGGGGCGCAGCAAATCCGCCAGCGCACCGCCGCGTGCGGCTGCTGCCATGAATAGTCGAGACCAGATCACCGCGAGGGACGCCTTCTGCACAGCATATTCGGCAGCGGTCAGCACGGTAGCCTCGTCACCAGTCTCCAGCCAGTTCTCGAACTGTGAAAGCAACGCCAGGGCGTCTTCGGCATGCCGCGGATGAGGCTCGTGAGCCCAGATGTAACTGTAATCAGGCTGCAGGCTGACCTCAGTGTTCTGGATCAAAAAGTTTCGTTTTGTCAACCCCTCCGAGATCGGGTGTTGACGCTCCACGTAGCCTGCCATAGCCGCGAGGAGCGCTTGGGTTGCCTGCACCGGCCATGCAGCGAGGAAGCGGGGGAAGTACTCCTTCAGCGACCACCGCGCGTGCTCAAAGTCCTGCCTGGCGTTTGAGGTCAGGTTCAGTATCCGCCCGCCTCCCATTGACGTCTGGCGACTGTCCGTCACCTGCCTGGCGAATGCGCTTTCATAGACCTCAATGGCGAATTCGGGGGAGGCGGTGGCTACCACATTAATCTTCCGAGCAAGGGCCGGAAGTTCCTCGGTGCCGAATCGATCGAAGCGGTCGTCGGTCAGCACGTTCCGCAGCAAAGCAACCGAGTCGTTCACGCCGGTCGTGATTGTATCGGCGACGAAGCCGATCGCCGGTGTCGCGAGGGTGCGGGAATCATCCAAGCCGTAGCCGTGAGCAAGGAGGGCGCGAACGGCGGCCCCCAGATCAGCCCGTACAGCTGGATCCTGGACGCGGTCGATCAGCATAAAGGCCAACATACGCAAGACACCGGCGACTGTCGCTGGCCTGGCCGAGAGCTGAAGCTCAAGATTGACCCAAGGTGCCAACGCCGTTCCGGGCTCGTCCTCCAGTCTGACCGCCACGGCGCCGGCGACACGCGCGAGAGTGAAGTTTGCCGTAGGAACGCCAGCGTTGATCGCGCGGGCGAAGGCGTCGACATCCTCGGGCAGGACGGGCAGCTCCGCCGCCATCCTCGCAGCAACGCTGCGGATGACCGGATCGCAGTCGGACGCGCCAACCAGGTTGCCGATGGCGGTCCAGAAGCGGTTATGATCTTGGTCTTCCGACCAGAGCGCCTGAAGCAGGAAGCCCATCGCCGGGCCAAGTACCAGACCAACGCCTTCCGTCTTTGGGAAGGTCACGGTCCCGTCTACAATGCCGTCCGCGTCGAGGAAGACGCGGCTGGTCACGTAGTCGAAGAGCAGATGATGCCGAAATTGGACCGAACGCTCACCGTTCGTGAGGACCAACACGCCCTCGCCAGTCAGCGTATCGAGAATGCCCGGGTTGGCGGCCGGACTTTGATCCGCTGCGCGCGAAGGACGCGGTTGGATACCATCTCCTTGACAACGGTATGCAGGCAGACATCGGCGGCTACGCCATGTGGCTTGACCCGCCAGTCCCAATAGAGGTTGAGGAGGGCGATCTGGGAGTTGATGGCGTTAAAGTCCTGACTCATCGCGCCGGTAGCCACGAGGTCGGCGAGCAGCCGCGTATTGAACGGCACCCTGGCCACTTCGCGCAACTTGTCTCCCGTGTGCCGGAGAACTTCCGCTAGCCTGGGAGTGCAAGTGAGAAGCTCATCGAACTCATCATTCGACCAAGGTAGAATTTGGACGTGTCGCACGTTACCGAAGCCCTCGCCCTGCAACGTCCGGTCCGGTGGCATCCCCTTGAACAGCGCCCTGAAGTTCGTACCCAAACGGAGATCGAATGTGCGGATGGACGCGACCACGGTCCACCGCCCGCCTACGTCAATTACCGACTGGAGTAACCGCTTGAACGCGCCCTCGCCCGAGCTGCCGCGGCTGGCATCAAGGGAATCGATCAGAAGGAAGGCGGGTGCCCGACCGTCCCACGCGTCAAGAACCGCAGGCAATTCGTGCTGCAGTCCAAGCGCGCGAGAGATTCCTTCCAAGGATTCGACCGAGAACCGGTCGACCGCCATTTGAACGACGTCGTGTCCTTGGGCGCGTAGTGCTCGGCCGAGCGCATTGATAACACCGCTTTTCCCCGCACCGGGTTCACCAATCAACAGCAGGTGTCCGCCAAGCGCCGCGGCATTGACGGTGGACTGACAGTGGCGGGTGATGCCAACGGGGAAGCCAGCCTGGGCCTCGACGACCTCCAGGCCTGCGAGGGTCTGTTCGGTTTGAAGCGAATAGTCTGTCAGAGCGGCAATGTCGTCGCGATAATTGGGACGCGCGGCGAGCCGAGCACCGCGCCTGATCAGGTCACTTCGAAGCTCGGTAATGGTCCGCCCACCCCGGCCGCTCATCAGATCGCCGGCGACCCGCTCCAGCAAGTTGAGAACACTCGTCGAATCGGCCGGATTGACAAGCGCCGGTATGAGGACGCTCACCCAGGCCGCTCGATCGGCCCCTTCGGGATCAAGCACATGTACGAAGGTCAAGTTGGAAATCGACCTCAGGATCTCGTCGGTGAGAGGCTCGGTGGTTGCCGCCGACCATGCCAGGCGAACGCAGGTGTCAAACTGCGTCAGCGCCTTGGTCTCCTGCGCCGTGAGAACCGGTGGTCCAAGCTGGCGACGGGCCTCTAGGCCCTTAGCGAGGTTGACCCGGATCGTCGCCGGTGAGTCGGGCCCGACCGCGACCAAGAAGCGGTCCTTGGCTTGGTCAAGCGGCCGGTTCCAACCGAGGTCGCCAGTGCCGTCACGGCAAAGACGCCACTGCCGAACGATTTGGTCGACCGTCTTTCCGAACTCGCTGATCAAGTTCCCCGAGAGGGACAGATTGCTCTTGGCCTGGGCCGCGATCACGCCCCACTCGGAGGTCATTGCCAAAGCATCGTCTAACCCGCATTTCTCACACGAATC
>NZ_DIUM01000073.1 GCF_002423035.1 Thiocapsa sp. UBA6158 | reverse complement strand
ATGGAAACGCCGATCGGCGACGACGAAGATTCGCATCTCGGCGACTTCATCGAAGACTCAGGCGTCATCTCCCCGGTCGAATCGGCAACCGCTGAAGGTCTGCGCGAAGCGACCCAGAACATGCTCGCCAGCTTGACCTCGCGCGAGGCCAAGGTATTGCGCATGCGCTTCGGCATCGATATGAACACCGACCACACACTCGAAGAGGTCGGCAAGCAGTTCGACGTCACGCGCGAGCGCATCCGCCAGATCGAGGCCAAGGCCCTGCGCAAGCTCCGTCATCCGACGCGTTCGGACAAGCTCAGAAGCTTCCTCGACGCCGATTAGCCCCGGATTTCAATCGCCATGGATGGCGCCGTTTCCGCAACAACCATCTCATCGTAAAAAACGGGCCGTTAGCTCAGCGGTTAGAGCAGGGGACTCATAATCCCTTGGTCCTAGGTTCAAATCCTAGACGGCCCACCATGAAATCAACGGCTTAGGTGAAATCCGCCTAGGCCGTTTTTCGTTGTGGGACACTCACGGGACACCGCCACGAAAAAAGCCGCTATAATCGTCCGCAGTACCCCCCAACACGACAGAGCCCCGAGGATGCTGCAAACATCCACGAGGCCCTTAACCACCACCAACCTGAGTGAGAGGTTCGGCAATGGCTACCGCCAAGTTTACCGCACGTCGAGACATCCCCGTTCGCCTGCGTCGGGAGGTCTGATCGATGGCCACCATCGAGAAGCGCACCGACGCCACCGGCACCACCACCTATCGCGTGAAGGTCCGGCTCAAGGGCCACCCGAGCCAGACCGCCACGTTCCCCAGGCTGACCGACGCCCGCAAGTGGGGCACGCAGACCGAGGCGGCGATTCGTGAAGGCCGGCACTTCAAGACCACCGAGGCGAAGCGCCACACTCTGTCCGACCTGATCGAGCGCTACGCCCGCGATGTCCTGCCGGGTAAGCGAGACGGCGACCACCAAGCGGCACAACTGGGATGGTGGAACGCCAAGCTCGGGAGCTACGCCCTGGCTGACGTGACCCCGGCATTGATCGCGGAGTATCGCGACATCCTCAAGGATGAGCCGATCCCACCCAGGACCACGGACCCCGCGAAGGCCGGCCCGACTCGCTACCGCAGCAACGCCACACTCGTTCGGTATCTCGCCGTCCTGTCCCACGCCTTCACCATCGCCGTGAAGGAATACGGGTGGATCGAGAACAACCCGGTCTTGAAGGTCACGAAGCCCAAGGAGCCACGCGGCCGGGTGCGTTTCCTGTCCGACGATGAGCGCGGGCGCCTGCTGATCGCCTGTAAAGAGAGCTGCAACGACGCGCTCTATCCTGCCGTCGTCATCGCCTTGAGCACGGGCGCGCGGCGGATGGAGGTCATGGGTCTGCGCTGGCCCGATGTCGATCTGGTCAGGTGCGTGGCCACCTTGCATATGACCAAAAACGGCGAGCGGCGCGTCCTGCCCTTGACCGGCCCCGCCCTGGAGCTGCTCAAGGAGCGCGCCAAGGTCCGGCGCCTTGATACCGATCTGCTCTTTCCCGGCACCCCGCACCGCAACCCGGACGGCAGTCAGAAGCCCATCGCCCCCGTGGACGTGAGCGCAGCCTTCGAGCGCGCCTGTCTGGCGGCAGGGATCGATGACTTCAGATGGCACGATCTACGGCACTCCGCGGCGAGCTACCTCGCCATGAACGGCGCTTCGCTCGCCGAGATTGCGGAGGTCTTGGGCCACAAGACATTGCAGATGGTGAAGCGCTACGCCCACCTGAGTGATAGCCACGTGGCCGGCGTCGTCGCAAGGATGAACGCGGCGATCTTCGCCGATGGTGCCTGACGTGGAAGCGCTACCCCCCGGCTGGATCAGGGAGCGCTACACCACGGACGAGGCCGTCATCATCGTGGTGTGGGCACGCTACGGCGGACCCCACCCGGCAAGCGGCGGCGAGCCGAGCAGGCAAGCCACCGCCAACGCCACACGCGATGTCCGGCCCCTGGTGAAAATCGAGACCCGGACCATCGAGGTTCCGGTCTCCTCCCGGACGGCTCGCTTTCGACAGGCCGGCACGGGAGACCCGAGTAGGCCCACACGACAGCCCACGCACCGCACCGAGGAGCGCATCGTCCACGACCGCTATGTGGAGCGGGCGGACTTGGCGGCGCTGTGCCCCGGTATCTTGCCCGATCCGCACCCGGACCTAAGTCCGATCGAAAGGCGGCGAGCCGACCGCATCCTTGAGATTGCTCAAGCGCTTGACGTGGATGTCCTGCGTCCTCGCTACGGCTGGAAGAAAAAGATCAAGGTGGAGTGCTTGAAGGAGTCCCGCCTTTTTACCGACGACACCTTTGAGCACACATGGAAAACGCGCGAGACATGGGCGAAAAGCCCCGCCGACATTCGCCCGGATTCGGCCTAAGTTTCTGGCGTTCCGTCCTTTGCGGAAAAGCCGAATTCTCGCCCGGGACACCCGCCCTAGCCCGCGCCTAGCCTGATCACCGTCGCACCACACAACCCGTGGTGCATGTCCACAAGACGAACGGAGATCAGGTAATGCCTACCCGCACGACCGCAGCCAGTCAGGCCGCACTCGCCGCAGCCACCCAGGCCGCGCCACCGCCCCTACATCCCACGGCGCCGACGCTTTACACCGTCCGCGATCTGGCCCGATGCGAGCCAGCGCTTACCGTGGGCGGTATCCGCGACGACCTATTCCATCGATCGACCAACGGACTGGAGGAGTCCGGCGCCGTCATCCGGCGCGGCCGGCGCCTGCTGCTGCACCGTGAGCTGTACATGACGTGGCTGTTGGCCCGCGGGAGGTCCGCAGCATGACCACCGCCAACATCCCCTGTCCGTCCACGTGGCCCTGTTGGGCGTCCGGCATCACCGATGATGCGTACCACGGCGACCCAACGACCATCTCCTCCTCCGGTCTGCGGACCTTGGTCAATCGCAGCCCCGCCCACTACCGAGCGGAGCAGGCCGCACCCAGGGCCGACACGCCCGCCATGCTGCTAGGTCGCGCGATCCACGCGCGCATCCTGGAGCCCGACACGTTCGGCGAGCGGTTCGCCGTGGCCCCGGTCTGCGACCGACGCACCAAGGAGGGCAAAGCTATCTGGACGGCGCACCTGGAGGCCCGCCCCGACGCGACCACGATTACCGCGGCCGATGCGGAGGTCATCGAGGGTATTGCAGCGTCGATCCATGCCCACCCCATCGCACGCTCCGCGATCGAGGGCGCGGCCGTGGAGGTGTCAGGGTACTACGTAGATGCCGAAACAGGTGTGCGCTGTCGCATCCGGCCCGATGCCCTGCGGGCGGACATCGGCGTCATCGTGGATTTGAAAAGCGCGCTGGACGCCAGTCCACGCGGGTTCGAGCGCGTCATGCACCAGCGTGGCTATCACACCCAGGCGGCGATGTACGCGGAGGGGTATTACGCCATCACCGGCGAGACCTTGACCGACTTTCTCATCATCGCCGTGGAGAAGGCGCAGCCCTACGCCATCGGCGTCTATCGGATCTCCGACACGGCCCTGACGGTCGGTCGCGCAGCCTACCGAGACGCACTGCGGATTTACGCCGAGTGTCTGGCGGCCGATCGCTGGCCCGCCTACTCGGATCGCATCGAGGCGCTTTCCCTGCCCGCATGGGCGATGACCGACATGGAGGAGGTGTGACATGGGGCGCCAATTCAAAAGCGTAGATGACGATTGGGAGCTGTTTCCCGAGGGCACCACGGCCGTCGTGCTCACGAGTATGCACTTCGTCGGGAAGCATGAACGCGAGTGGCAAGGGCAGCGATCCACGTCCGACATGGTGTGCCTGGAATGGACGGCGCCCGAAGCCGGCGCCGATGGCGGCGATCTGTCCACGTGGGAGGTCTTGACCGTCGCGTTCGGCCAAAAAGCCAACCTCTTCAAGCGGCTCCGCGCACTGGCTGGCGGCCGGGAGATCCCCGACAACCTTGATCTGTCGCAGATGCTCGGGCGCCCCTGTCTGATCGAGGTCATCCACCGCGACAGCCCCAAAGGCCCCAAGCCCCGCGTCATCGGCGCCACCCCGTTACCCCGGGGCATGGTCGCCCCGGCGTGGTCCGGCTCGCTCGCCTACTCCGACGTGGACGACCCCCAGGCCCAGCCGGATCCCGAGACCGCACCCGCAATCGTGAAGTGGATGTTGGAGCGGCGCATCGTCGGGACTCCGGCACCGGCACCCGCACCCACCCCGCGTCCGGCGCCGACAGCCCAGCCGCCCCGTGGTCGAGCAGCCCCCCAGGCGGCCCCGGACTTCGACGACGACATCCCTTTTTGAGACCACGCGGAGCCCCGGACCTGACCGTCCGGGGCGCGGAGCATCATGCAGATGACAACCCCCACCGAGACCGTGGTCCGCACCGGGCGGCGCTTCAAGGCACCCCCCGAGCCCGACCGCAGCCAGCTTGATGACCTTGAACGGCGCCTGTCCGGCGCGTCACCGCCCCGCAGCCTGCCCGAGCTGGTCACCGAGGCCGTGGGCGCGATGGCGGCGGCAGGTATCGCGATCGACCACCTTGAGCTCAATTCCGGCTGGCGGCGCAAAAAAAACGCCGATCACCTGTGGTACATCGCCGATTCCGGCACCGGGCGCACCGGGCGGCCCTGGTTGATGATCACGGCAGGCGACGCACGCCTGACCGGCGACGTGAGCACGCCCACCGTCGCGTGGAAATCTTGGGAGCAAGAAGACCACGCCACCGATCCCGGCGAGCTGGCGGACATCCGGCGTCAGATCGAGACCGCCACGAAGGCCCGCGAAGCCGAAGACGTGGCCCGGCGAGCGGCGGCACGTACCACGGCGGCGGCGAGCTGGGAGAGCGCCACCAACGCCACCGCCGACCACGACTACCTCCTCGCCAAGCGGGTGCAGCCCCACGGCATCCGGCGCCACGGCGATCACCTGCTGATCCCTGTCCGGGACGTGGCCGGCGAGCTGTTCGGAATCCAGACCATCACCCCGGACGGCAGCAAGCGCTTCAACGGCGGCGCATCCGTGGCCGGGCACTTCCACCTGATCGGCAGCGTCGAGGCGGGTGCCCCGGTCTATCTCGCCGAAGGCTACGCGACCGCGGCGACGATCCACGAGGCCACGGGCGCGGCCGTGGTGTGCGCCTTCAACGCGGGCAATCTGGAGCCCGTCGCCAAAGCGTTACGTGGCGCCCATCCCGACCACACCATCATCGTCTGCGCCGACGACGACCGACGCACCGAAGGCAACCCCGGCGTCACCCACGCCACGGCAGCGGCGGCGGCCGTGGGCGGATCCGTTGTGGTCCCACGCTTCACCGGCCACGCCATCGAGGGCACGGACTTCAACGACCTGTGCCAGACCGAGGGCATCGAGGCCGTTCGCGCGCAACTGGCGAGCCCCGAGCCTGTCCCCGAGTCCCTGGAGGGAGCCGTGGAGCGCTTGGCACGTCTGAAACCCTTGGATTATGAGCGGGTACGCGCGACCGAAGCGAAGGCACTCGGGGTGCGGGGTGCGGCGCTGGATCGAGAGGTCTATGCAGCGCGAAGGGCGGCCGGCACCGACCCCACGGCTACGCCATTGGTCGAGGAGGTCGAGGCGTACCCGGATCCCGTGGACGGTGCGGGGCTGTTGGAGGAGCTGAGCGAGATCCTGGTTCGACACATGGCACTCCCCACCGGCGCGGCCGTTGCGCTGGCCCTGTGGATCTTGGGCAGCTACGCCTATGACGCCTTCCGCATTTGGCCGAAGCTCACCATCACGAGCCCCGAGAAGCGCTGCGGCAAGTCCACCTTGCTGACCGGGCTCCTAGCCCCCCTGGTCCACCGTGGTTTAGTCGCGAGCAACATCTCGCCTGCTGCTGTTTTTCGCGTCATCGAAGCATGGACCCCGACGCTGTTGATCGATGAGGCCGATACGTTCCTGGCACAGAATGATGAGCTGAGGGGAATCATCAACTCGGGTCACACCAAGACCGGCGCGTTCGTGGTCCGCACCGTCGGCGACGACCACGAGCCCAAGAAATTCAGCACATGGGCGCCGATGGCAATTGCGATGATCAAGCGGCCCCCGAGCACCATCGTGGACAGGTCCGTCGTCATCCAACTGCGGCGACGACTCCCCGGGGAGAGCGTCACCAAGCTGAGCATTGCCTTCGAGGTCGGCTGTCTGGAGATCCGCCAGCGCTGCAAGCGTTGGGCAGCCGACCACGCCGAGATCCTGCGCGAGACCCACCCGACACTCCCGGCATCCGGCAACGATCGCGCATTGGATAACTGGACGCCCTTACTGGCCATCGCCGAGACCGTGGGCGATGACTGGCCCACGAAGACGGTGGACGCCTTCCACGCGCTGAACGTCGAGGAGGAGGAGGACGACATCGGCCCGATGATCCTTGAGGACATCCGGCGCATCTTCGCCGATGGCAATCTGATTCGGCTGCACTCCAACGCGCTGGTCCTGGCCTTGATCGACCTGGAGGAACGCCCGTGGGCAGAGTGGCGCCACGGCCGGCCCCTGACATCCACGGGTCTGTCCAAAATGCTCAAGCCCTACGGCGTGAAGTCCAAGCAACTCTGGATCGGCGGCGCGAATCGTCACGGCTATGAGCTGGCGGACTTCGCCGACGCCTTCCGGCGCTACCTGAAACCGCTATGTGCCTCTAGCCCCCCTATTCAAAACGCTAGGACGCTAGAGGACTGTTTCATAAAGGAAAATGGCAAAACCGAAACGCTAGGCCCTAGCGTTTTGAAAGCACAAAAAGCCGTTGTAAATCAAAGCTCTAGCGTCCTAGCGTTTGCGAACCCCCCACCTACGCACGATGCAGCGTTTTCCGCCGAATCAGCGACCGAAGACGACGATTGGGAGGTCTTCTAGATGGACCTGCCCATCCTCTTGTCCGAGATCCGTGCCCACGGCATCACCGTCGATGTCGCTGCCGATGTCCTGCGGGTGCGACCACGGGAGCGCTTGACCGATCACCTGCGTGGATTGATCCAGACCCACAAGCGCGCCTTGATCGATCACCTAACCCAACCGCCCACGCTCACCACCGAGGAGCTGGACGGCATCACCGAGGCCGTCGAGGAGCGCGCGGCGATACGCGAGATGGACGGCGGCGAGCCCCGCACCGTTGCCGTGGAGCAGGCCCGATCCGCCATGCGCGTCTATCGCTACCGCCTGACCGACGACCCCGCCACCTGGTTGACCATGCTGGCCCCCGGCTGCGAGTCGAGCGAGGCACGCCACGCGTTGACCTTGCGGTTCGGCGCCGAAAGGCTGATCGACGTGATACCCCAACCCCAACAACCCGCCCACGGAACCAAGACATGCTGATCCCCAACACCAACCCCGCGCTTGTCCTGCTGTCGGTCTGGGCAAACCCCGACGACCCCGACGACACCCTCGTGACCACGCACCCCATCGTCGGCTGGCGGGTCGAGTCCGGCTCCAACGCAGCCCCCGGCGATGTCCTGCTGATCGACAGCCCCGTCTGTTTCCAGGCGCCCGACGACATTTGGGGCATCTTGGATCGGACCACGGGGCGCGTGGAGCTGCCGATGGAAATGGGCTTCGACTCGCGCGACGCAGCCGTCAAGGAGCTGACCCGTCGCGCTCGGAGCCAGTGGACCCCGACCGCCAGCCACGAAGGAGACGACCGGCACGCCGATCTTGACCTGTTGGGTCCGTCCGATGGACGCCCCGGCGCACCCGTCACCGCCCGCGAGCTGTCCGCGATGCGTGCCGAGCTGACGCGCTCCGCGGGCGGCGCGGAGGAGGAGAGTGTGGTGGAGGAGGAGACACGTCGATGCCCGTGAACTGGAGCCTCTACCCCGCCAACTGGAAGACCGAGATCAGGCCGGCGATCCTGGAGCGCGCGGGCAACTGCTGCGAGGGCAGCCCCGCCTATCCCGAGTGTCGGGCGGCGAACCACGAGCCGCATCCCGTGACCGGATCGCGCGTGGTCCTGACCATCGCTCACCTGAACCACGACACCACCGACAGCCGGCCCGAGAATTTGCGCGCCTGGTGCCAGCGCTGCCACAACACCTATGACGCGGCGCACCGCCGACGCAACCGCCAGCGCAGCCGTGGACAGACCACGCTGTTCGAGGAGGTCGAGCAGCGATGATCGACGCAACCGCCATCCTGATGACGATCTGCCTTGCGTGGCCCGTGGTCCTGTCGGGCGCATGGGACCACAAGCCCGAGCCCGGCGAGCACCCGCAAGCGACGTTCGACGATCTCTATCCGACCACGGAGGGCAGCCCGACATGAGCACCATGCAGCGCACCAAGGGTGCGACCGGCGAGCGCGAGCTGTCCCACGTCATCCATGAGGAGCTGGGTGTCCGGCTCACGCGCAATCTGGAGCAGAGCCGCGCGGGAGGGCACGACCTGACGGTTCACGTCGATGAGGTCGGAGCCGTGGCCGATGCCCTGCGAGCACTCGCCATCGAGGTCAAGCGTCACCGCACGACCACCAACGGCACGCTTGCAACCTGTTGGCGTCAGGCCGTCGAGCAGGCCGATAGGGCGCATCTGTGGCCCTGCCTCGCCTACCGGGAGGACCGCCAGCCGTGGCGCCTGGTCCTGCCCCTGGCTGCCCTTTGGCCGGCGTCGTTCCCGGTCTGGCACGGGGCAGACTTCACCGTCGAGACATCCATCAAGGGGTTCGCGGCGCTGGTGCGGGAGGGCGCAATCCAGACCCGACCGTCCACGTCGGCACTCTGCTGCCGAGACGCATAGGCCCCGAAAAACGGTGAAAAACCGGGGCCGAAATTTCCCGCGGTATCGGCCGGGGGGGTAGGGTCCCATCCCCCGGAATAATTGTTTCATATTCAACAGGTTAAAGATCCTCGCCACGACTGCGGAGCCCGAGCCCGAAAACGTGACCTTAGATTTTCGGACATCACCGCCATGAGCACGTCCGCACGATATGGCTCCACCGACATCTCCACGTCCGGGGGGTTCGGCTCCACACCGGATCCGGTCACGCCTTCCGACATCAACAAGGCCTCCTTATCCGCAAGGAGACCCCAACCGCCCCGGGCCCGGTCAGTCCTTCCGACCTATCAACAAAATCAGCGAACTCAAAAGCGAATTCGGCGAAGTCGCGCGTGAAACGCGACTTAGGTCCGAAGCGACGCTGGATCCGGTCACGACATCTCGCTCCGCAATCTTGCGGAGATGTTGGCGGCTAAACCCGAAGCCGCGAGCTGACTTCCGCCCTTGTAGTTAGCTGCGATGACCTACCCGAGCCCATCGGCCGGCACCTTGCCCGCACCGGCTCGGATCCCATCATCCGACATACCTTGTCGCATCGTCGCAGCCTATCGGGTGCGTTATTTGCTTGAATCGTGCAACCCGCTGAACGGCGGTAGGCGCAAAATTCGCGCCCGATCGAGCCTGACTATCAATCGACTCGGCTCCGGGAGCGTGTACGGCATCGATCGCACGCTGTTGCGCCTGACCCGTGGCTGACGGCAGCAACCACGTCGAGATGACTGCCGGATCGCACCAGCGGCACGCGGAGCCCACCACGAGGAGAAGGCTGGCGGATGGATGTCTACTGCGTCGAGGCCCCGAGATGTCCGGCGAGATGTCCGGCACCATGCACGTCGATCGTGGGCAGCAAGGCCGTCGTGCCTGTCTGCTGCGTGGTGCACCGTGGGACACTCATGGGACACTGCGGGACAATATCCGGTAATTTAGCGCCACACCTGACCGCACGACCGACCCGATAAGCGGCTGTATTTAGTGCGATCAGGTGTGATGAGATGTTGTAAGTTATTGATTTTATAGGACTCATAATCCCTTGGTCCTAGGTTCGAATCCTAGACGGCCCACCATAAAACAAGCCTTCACTACAAGGCCGCGTTATCGACATGCTTCAAGGCCGGGATCGACCGAGGATGGTAGGGGCTCAAGGTCAACCCCGCGGCCGAAAGGAATCCAGCGACCTTTCGGCCGGTCACTGGAAGACGACGAACGTGCCCGCCTGCTGGACAACACCTTTTCTCGTCAACTCACCCCCGAGCCAAACCCGCTACGCTTCAAACATCCCCGTCTGAGGCCAGCTCGCTCGATTGGCGCCGGGATTCCATAGGCTCAAACTGTCTCGAAACTTCCAAGGGGCGATGGTCGAGTCCGGGGGAAGCTCCGTACCTGGAAGCAGCCACTGAGCTTGAGACGGATCTCGGCTAGAACGGTTCCGACCCGTGACAACGACCGTCTGGGAGCCGGAGATAAAAACCATTTACGCTGGGTATAATCGTCTGCTGCCCGATCATCTTTACCGCAACGAGAACCCGGATATGCCATCTACTCAGCGTTTGTTGTTTCTCTTGACCTTCCCCCTGCGTCTGATCCCGAGTGTTCTGCACAGCCAAACGCTGGCGACACTGTTGAACCAGGTCATGAAGGAGTCCCTCGCGGAAGGCGAGTTGGATTTTCTGGATGGCCGTCGAGTCGGCATCGAGATCGACGATATCGGGGTCCGCTACTGTTTGGGTGTGAGCGGCGGGCATATTCGCGGATACGGGAAGGATCTGCCGCCGGACGCGAGCGTTGCGGGCGGTCTACGCGAGTTTATGCTGTTGGCTGCGCGACGCGAGGATGCGGATACGCTGTTTTTTCAGCGCCGCCTGCGGATGTCCGGGGATACCGAACTGGGGCTTTATCTGAAGAACTTCTTGGACGCCTTCGAGCCGCCGGCGCGCTGGGTGCCGCTCACGCGGGCGCTTGATCGCATGGCGGGATTGCGTTTTCCGGGGCGTTGATCGTGGCTGCCGGGTCTTTCCATATCCGTAGGTTGTGCCGACGATAGGAGGCACGACGTCCGCCGACGTTTGGCCGTGCCTCGCACGGCTCGGTGCAACCGACGGCGCACTCCAAACTCCAAACTCTAACCCCCAAGGAGCTCGTGACACCCGCTCCGCGGTGTCACGCATGCCCCGTTGCGCTCTGCGCCAAGTGCCCTGATGGCAGGATTTGAACCGAACGGATCGCCGGAGTCTAAACCCGTCGCTCCACCGGGCTGTTGGCGATCCCGGCCTGGCCCGTCCAATACCCGTCGCAAAGGCCCGAGGGGGTCCAGCCGCGCAGCTTCGACATGCCTGCCGCGAGATCCATCTCGCCGGTCAGACAGGCGGCGAAAACCTCGATGATGCCTGCGGTGTTCTGCGACTGCGGGCTGATGCGCAGCAGATCGACACCCATGCGTGTGACCTCCTGCAGCGACGGAAGCAGGTTATGGGTGCCGGCCGATTGGGTCTGGATCCCGTTGAGCGCAAGGAAGGGCTCGCCGTCCTGGGTCGCGACCAATAGGCCATCCGGGTAGTCCCCGCAGCAGAACCGGCAGTCGTCCTTGGGCAGATCGCGGTTGTAGGCGGTGAAACAGCGCGCCGAATAGGCGAGCGGCAGGCGTCCGAAGGCGAACAGCTCGCATTCCACGCCGTCGGCCCTTGCGGCCAGTAGATCGGCGGCGGTCTCGCGGCCGAGCTCTACCGGCAGGACCCAGCGTTTCAGTCCGCGGGCGACGAGGAAGGCCAAGGTGCGCTGGTTGTAGAGGTTGATCGAATGGCCGGCTACGAAGTGGCGGCCTTCGAGAAACTCCAGCGCGCCGAGGTCGTTTGCCTCGACGAGAAAGCGCTCGTCGGCACAGATGCGTTTGAGGGTCTTGAGCTCGCCGTCGGATTCAATCAGGGCCAGCGTCGAGATGACGGCTTGTTTGCCCGCCGCGACGACGCGCTCGGCCAGCTCCCAGTAATCCTCCGGGCGCAGCAGGCGCCGCTTCGAGCAGACGGTCTCCCCGAGATAGATGACGTCGACAGGTGTCTCGAGCATCTCGGCATAAAAGTCGAGGACCTGCTCGCGCGGCCAGTGATAGAGGATCGGGCCGAGCGAGAGGCGCGGGCGTGGCGATTGGCTCTGCGTGGAATCCATTGTCATCGTCGTTCCGGATCAAGACTCATCGAAGATTAATGCCAAGGCCGGTGATAGGGGCCGATGGTGGTCTGCGCGCCTTCCGAGACCTGGGCAAGGGCCTGATGCCAGCTCTCCTTCGCGCGAAACGCCTGCGGATTGCGTTTGCAGGCGTCGATCGCATCGCGCCACACGCGGGTGACTTGCGAGACATAGCGGGTGCTGCGCTGACGTCCTTCGAGCTTGATGGCGCTTACCCCGGCCGCGAGGATGCCCGGCAGGATGTCGAGCGTGTTCAGGCTGGTCGGCTCCTCGATGGCGTGACGGATCTCGCCTTCGACGGTGAAACGTCCCTTGCAGAGCGTCGGATAACCGGCAGGCTCGCCGTGGCCGCGTCGCTCGATGAGGACCCCGCCGAGCCGGGTCTCCTGACCCTGCGGTGTATCGCGCCATTCGACATGCGCGGCCGGCGAGCAGGCGCCGTAGGTGTTGGGCGACTGACCGCTGGCATAGGAGGACAGCAGACAGCGCCCCTCCACCATAACGCAGAGACTGCCGAAACCGAAGATCTCGACCGGGACCTCGACGTTCTCGATCAGGTTCGCGACCTGGGCGAGCGAGAGCACGCGCGGCACCACGACGCGACGGATCCCGAAATGACGATGCATGAAGCCGATCGCCGCCGGGTTGGTCGCCGAGCCCTGCACCGAGAGATGCAGATTGAGGTTCGGATGACGCTCGGCGGCATAGTCGAGCACGCCCATGTCGGCGAGGATCAGGGCATCGACGGCCAGGTCCGCGGCCCGGTCGACCGCAGCCGTCCAGCGCGGCCAGCCGCTCGGCTGGGCATAGGTGTTGACGGCGACGAAGACCTTGACCTTACGGTCGCGGGCGTACTTCAGACCCTCGCGGATCTGTTTGTCGCCGAAGTTCAGGCCGGCGAAGTGACGGGCATTGGTGTCGTCGCGAAACCCGATATAAACGGCATCGGCGCCGTTGTCGACGGCGGCCTTGAGCGACGGCAGATTGCCGGCAGGACAGACGAGCTCCATACAGGGTGGTCTCCGAGGGTCAGGCTGTGCTTGCAAGTTTTGGATGGGAAGCGGGCGCGGTATGATCGCCTTGGCGCGAGCCGCGTCGGTAAAGCTCCGCCTCGATGGCATTCAGAACCGCCCATTTGCGGTTGCACCAGGCCGGCGCGAGCAGGACATCGCGCGAAGCTGTGCCGGTGAGGCGATGGAAGGTCACCTCTGGCGGCGTACGCTCGACCATGTCGGAGCAGATGTTCACGTAGTCCTCGAGTGCGAGCGGTGTGTAATCGCCACGTCGCCAGTCGATCGCCAAGCGGGTTTGGCGCACGACATGCAGCGGATGGATCTTCAATCCCTCGACACCGAGCTCGAGCACCCGCTCCAGGCTCGACAAGGCCGCGTCGCGCCCTTCGCCCGGCAGCCCGACGATCAGGTGTGCGCAGACCGGGATTCCGCGACGGCGTGCGGCCGTGACAGCGGCGCGGAAGTCCGCGAAGTCGTGCCCGCGATTGACCCGTTCGAGCGTGCGGTCGTCCGCAGACTGAAGGCCCAGCTCAAGCCAGATCTCCTTGCCGCGGGCCCGATAGCGGGCGAGCAGGTCCAACACGGCCTCCGGAACGCAGTCCGGGCGTGTGCCGACCGAGAGTCCGATGACGTCCGGGTGCACGAGTGCGGCGTCGTAGCGCTCGCGCAGCGTCTCGATCGGGTCGTAGGTGTTGGTGTAGGCCTGAAAGTAGGCCATAAAGCGTCGCGCCCCGGTGCGTTTGGCGATGACCGCACGTCCGGCATCGAGCTGCTCGGCGATCGGTGCCGGCGCCTTCGCGTTGGGGCTGAAGGAGACGTTGTTGCAGAAGGTGCAGCCGCCGATCCCTTTTTGGCCGTCGCGATTGGGACAGGTAAACCCCGCGTTCAGCGCGAGCTTGTGCACCCGCTGACCAAAGCGGTTCAGCAGGTACTGACCGAAGGTGTTGACGCGAGCGCTGAGCGTGCGGTGCTGGGTCGGTGAGGCAGACATCCGCGCAAACCTAACCGGGATCGAGTGTCGGCCGTTTGACCCAAGTCAAGGGAAGGTCAATCGGCGTTTCCGAAGGAGATTTCCGGCACACCAACGACCCACCCGTCGGTGCGAATTGATTTGCACGGCCAGGGCGGTGGTGGCGTCCCGGCAGGTGTGCGAATACATTCGCACCTACAGATATGTCTTTTCCCGCGGGCAGCCTCGTCAACCGCATGGCCATGATCAGTGGCCTTTGCTGTACCATTTTGTGCAGTGCAAGAAACAACCGCCGATGACCAGATCCAATATGACCGCCGCTGTTCAGCAACGGATCCGCGAGATCCCCTACAACTACACCTCTTTCTCCGACCGGGAGATCGTGATCCGTTTTCTCGGCGAGCCGCTGTGGCGCCTGATCGAGGAGCTGCGCGGCAGCCGCCGGACCGGGCGCTCGGCACGCATGCTCTTCGAGGTACTCGGGGACATGTGGGTGGTGACGCGCAACCCCTATCTGCAGGACGACCTGATCGACAACCCGGAACGTCGTCGTCTGCTGCTGCAGGCGCTGACGCATCGGCTCGATCAGTTCGAGCTGCGGCTCAACGACAATCGCCGGGCCGGCGAGCTTCTGGCCGCGGCGCGTGCGGCGGTGCAGCGCTTTGCGGACTGGTTCGAGCAGGAGAGGGCCCAGCGCGCGCGTCTGCGTCAGGCGCTCGTCGGGATCACGCACAAGGACAACCTGGATTTCGGCGGTCTGGCGCGGGTCTCGCACGCGACGGATGCGACCGACTGGCGCGTGGAGATGCCCTTCGTGGTCATCTCGCCCGACACCGAGGCGGAGATCGCGCCGATCGTGCGGGCCTGCATCGATTCCGGTCTGACGCTGATCCCGCGCGGCGGCGGCACGGGCTACACGGGATCGGCGGTGCCGCTTGAAGCGATGACGGCGGTCATCAACACCGAGAAGCTCGAAGACCTCTCCGGCGTGGAGCGCATCGCGCTGCCCGGCGTCGAGGGCGTTGTGCCGACGGTGCGCTGCGGCGCCGGGGTGGTCACGCGCCGGGTCTCGGATCTGGCCGATCGGTCGGGCCTCGCTTTCGCGGTTGATCCGACCTCGCAGGACGCCTCCTGCATCGGCGGCAATGTGGCCATGAACGCCGGCGGCAAGAAGGCGGTCCTTTGGGGCACGGCGCTGGATAATCTGGCGTCCTGGCGGATGGTGACGCCGGACGCGGATTGGCTGGAGGTCGAGCGTCTGGATCACAACCTCGGCAAAATCCACGAGCAACCGCTGGTGCGCTTTCGCATCCGGCGCTTCCAGCCCGACGGGGTCACGCCCAAGGGCGAGCCCGAGATCCTCCAGATGCCCGGCTCCGCGCTGCGCAAGGTCGGTCTCGGCAAGGACGTGACGGACAAGTTTCTCGCCGGTCTACCCGGTGTCCAAAAGGAAGGCTGCGATGGGATCATCACCTCGGCGCGCTTCGTCCTGCATCGGATGCCCGATCATGTGCGCACGGTCTGTTTGGAGTTCTTCGGGACGGATCTGGATCTGGCCGTGCCGGCGATCGTCGAGATCAAGGACTATCTCGAAGCCCTGCCGGGCGTGCAGATGGCCGGGCTCGAGCATCTCGACGAGCGTTATGTCCGCGCGGTGGATTACACCACCAAGGCCGCACGGCGCGAGCTGCCCAAGATGGTGCTGATCGCGGATCTGGTGAGCGACGACGAGGGGCTGGTCGATACGGCCGCCGCGCAGGTGGTGACACTCGCCCGGGCGCGCGACGGGGAGGGTTTCATCGCCTTCAGCCCGGAGGCGCGCAAGCGCTTCTGGCTCGACCGCGCCCGTACCGCCGCCATCTCGCGTCACACCAACGCCTTCAAGATCAACGAGGACGTGGTCATCCCGCTGGATCGCCTTGCGGACTACAGTCGCGGCATCGAGCGGATGAATATCGAGCAGTCGATCCGCAACAAGGACGCCATTATGGCGGCGGTGCTCGAGTATCTCGCCGGGGATCTCGCCCGTGATCTTGCCGGGGCGCGCGGGGAGGGCGACTATCAAGACTCGGCCGAGGCCGTTGCCATTTTGAGTGCCAAGCGCGATGCGGCGCGCGAGGCGGTGCAAGCCGCGCGGCAGCGCTGGCAGACTGTCTTGAGCGGTCTGGACGCGCCCGCCGTGGATCATCTCGATCGACTGAGCGACACCGAGAAGGCCTGTATTCGCGACGGCGATACGCTGCTCTCCATGATGCTTCGCCGCGACCTGCGTCAATCGCTGCGCGCCGAGGTGGCTGATCGACTCAATGACATCTTCTCGGGCCAGGAACTGGCCCGAGTGCGCGAGCGCTTGACCGAGATCCACGCCCGAGTCAGGGACTCGCGCCTCTTCGTCGCCCTGCATATGCACGCCGGCGACGGCAACGTGCACACCAACATCCCTGTGCATTCATCGGATTACGCCATGCTCCAGGAGGCCGACCGCCTCGTCGCGCGCATCATGGCGCTGGCGACCGATCTGGGCGGTGTCATCTCGGGTGAGCACGGCATCGGCATCACCAAGCTGCAGTTCCTGGAGCGCGAAAAGCTCGATGCCTTCGTCGCCTACAAGCAGCGCGTCGATCCGCACGGGCGCTTCAATCCGGGCAAGCTGATGCCGGGCTCGGGGCTGGAAGGTGCCTATACGCCCTCGCTGCGGTTGGTCCAGCAAGAGGCCATCATCCTCGAGGAGACCGAACTCGGCGCACTCAACGACGACGTCAAGCACTGTCTGCGTTGCGGCAAGTGCAAGCCCAAGTGCATGACCCATGTCCCGCGAGCCAATCTCAATTATTCGCCGCGCAACAAGATTCTGGGCACCGGACTTATCATCGAAGCCTTCCTCTACGAGGAGCAGACCCGCCGCGGTCTCTCGCTGCATCACTTCGAGGCCATGAACGATGTGGCGGATCACTGCACCATCTGCCACAAGTGTTTGAATCCCTGCCCGGTGAACATCGATTTCGGCGATGTCACGATGCGGATGCGGCGCATCCTGATCGATCGCGGGAAGAAGCGCTTCAACGTCGGCTCCTGGGCGGCGATGCAGTTCCTGAACGTCACGGACCCGCGTGCCGTGCGACTGCTCCGCAAAGGGCTGGCCCAGTGGGGCTTTGCGGGGATGAACCTCGGTCATCGTCTCGCCAAGACGCTGCGGCTGACCGCGAAGCGCACCGCCAAGCCGGGCGCGACCAGTCATCGTCCGGCGCTTGCGAGCCAGGTGGTGGATCTGGTCAGCCGCCCGATCCGGGTCGAGCTGCCCAAGCGCACCTTTCGCCAGATCCTGGGGCTGGAGGACAAGACTCAGGTGCCGATCCTGCGTGATCCGCGAGTCGCTGCGGAGGACGCCGAGGCGGTCTTCTACTTCCCGGGCTGCGGCTCGGAGCGGCTCTTCTCCGATGTCGGGCTTGCCACACTCGCGATGCTCTACGAGCAGGGCGCCCAGACCGTGCTGCCGCCCGGCTATCTCTGCTGCGGCTATCCGCAGCGCTCGGCGGGCCTCGAAGAGCGTGGGCGTCAGATCACGATGGAGAACCGGGTGCTGTTCCACCGGGTTGCCAATACGCTGAATTACATGGATATCCGAACGGTTGTCGTGTCTTGCGGCACCTGCATGGATCAACTGCTCAAATACGAGTTCGGGCGCATCTTCCCCGGGTGCCGCCTGCTCGACATCCACGAGTGGCTGATGGAGAAAGGCATGAGTCTGGACGGAGTCGAAGGGGTTCAATATCTCTATCACGACCCCTGTCACTCGCCCATGAAGACCCATGCGCCGCTGAAGGTCGCGGCGAGTCTGATCGGTCAACCGGTCATGCTCTCGGATCGCTGCTGCGGCGAGGCGGGCACGCTCGGAACCTCGCGGCCGGATATCGCCAATCAGGTGCGGTTTCGCAAGCAGGAGGAGCTGACCGCCGGCATCCAGGCGCTCACCGGGCAGGACGTGGTTCGGGCGGGCGAGGTCAAGCTCTTGACGGCCTGTCCCGCCTGTCAGCAAGGTCTCGCCAAGTACAGCGACGACACGGGTCTGAAGACCGACTATATCGTGGTCGAGATGGCCGGTCGGATGTTGGGGGAGGGCTGGCAGCAGCGGTTCTTGGAGCGGGTGCAGGACGGGGGGATCGAGCGAGTTTTGTTGTAAGGCTGAACCGCGTCCGGTGCTTCCTGAGTGGCCACTGCATTTGACCTGCGTTGAGGCCAACTGTGACCTCGGTGAGACGCGGTTCAGGATTTTTATTGAGGCTGATCCGGGGCGGACGTCGTGCAATCTTTTCAATCGCCGCAGTCAGGGCTGACGCCAGGAATCACATCCCGCTCTTTCGGACGATTTTTTGCCTCGCGATGCTCGGCAGAACCGATGCGCGGGCGATGAGGCTTCAGGAGCAATAATCTTGGCGTCGGGTACACCCATGAGCGGAAATCTGTTTGACGGTTTGCCGGAGATCGATCGTGGGGAGGCGTTCGAGGATCTGTTGCGCTGCTCCAACGTCCGGATCGAGCGCATCCTGAGCAGCGATCGACCCGAGTCCGTCCTTTACGATCAGGTCCAGGACGAATGGGTCTGTTTGCTGCAGGGGGAAGCTGAGCTTTGGGTCGACGGAGAGATGCTCACCTTGCGGCCTGGCGATTATCGGTTCATCCCGGCGGGGACCCCGCACCGTGTCATCAAGACCTCGACCGAGTCTCGTTGCCTTTGGCTGGCGGTCCATATCGACCCGACCGAAGGCTGAGGACGACCTGATGGACTCGGTACTCAACGCGATCCCGGATCAGGCACTGCGACCACTCGTGGACCGTCTGCTGCTCGAGCAGGGGCGGCTCGATCCGCTCGAGCTGCTGCTTGCGGCCGATCTGCTCGGCTACGAGGATTATGTCGCCTGGCGGACCGGCCGTCGGTCGGAGCTGCAGGGCGCGCTCCGGGCCGCACCTGAGGTGGTTGCGGGATTCCTGGAGGACGCAGGTGTTTATGCGTGCGCACAGAAGCTTGTGGCCGTTGCGCTCGCGCACACGTCTTGGGGCGATCGGGAGCACCCTTTGCCCATCGGTCCTCATGCAGGCCTAACCCGCGCCTGCTCGCTCGTCTATGCCCCGCCACCGGAGCGTTGCCAACTGGATCTGTTCCAGGACAGCACGGCGGTCCTGCTCGAGGAAGAGGTCCGCACGGCCCTGGTCGAGCACCGCACGGAGCGCGCACGCGATCGGGTCGCCCGATTGATGCATCGCGAGCCACGGCATCCGCGACTCGGCGGCTTTCTCCGATTGATCCAGACCCTCGACGACGCCGATGCGAGCGGGTGCGACGGGCGTGTCGAGGAGCGATGGCGCGAGCTCCAAGAGGTCGGGCCGCTGGCCGGAGAGCTGTTGGGCCATCGGGCACGGGATTTCCTCGGAACGCTATGGGCGGACCTTGCCGAGCGGCTGGCCGGGCGTCCTTTCGATCCGGGCTCGGGTGAATTCCATGCGGCGATCGCCTGGACCCGGGCCGGGCGATGGGAGCGCGTGCGCGAGGCGATCGAGTCCGAGTCCGACTGGCGCGATCACCCCGTTCTGGTCCTCATCCATGCCGAGGCCTGCTGGCGCGGTCGGGATCCATTTGGTGCCCGCCGAGACTGGTTGTGGCTCTGTCGCGAGAACCCTTCGGCGGCCGAACGCGCCTTGCGTGACCCGGCGTTTCCGGATCGTCGCCTGGCGGATCTCTGGGCCGCGTACGGCGATCTCGACCTCGACGGGGAGCTGGAGACCGAGGATTTCCCGGCATGGCTCCTGCTTCAGGATTCCGGCGCCTTTGCGGTGATCCCGCCGAGCGAGACGTCGACCGATGATCGCGACACGGCCTATCGGCTCCTGCATGGGTTGGTGACCGGCGAAGACACGATCGATCGGCGTCGCGCGTTGGGGGAGATCCATCCGGATCTTCTGCGGCAGTTTCTGGCGGTTCGAAATCGCAGTTGATCCGAGAAGAGGTCGCCTTTCCCGACGAGCGTCTCCACAGGGAGGATGGGCTTCGCTGTGCTCTACCCATCCTCGCGTTGGCTCGGTTGGGTTTCGTTTTGGACGAGGCTAAGGGCACGGCGCGAAGAAGGCGTTGTTGATGGCCTCCTCGCACTGTTTTCCGCTCTCCGTGACGAGGCTTGGATCGGCACCTTTGAGCCACTCCTCCTGCTCCATCTCCCGGAGTTGGCGTGCGGCTTGGCATGCGGGCTCGCTCCAGCACGTGCGAGCGGCGCCGCACACCCGCAGCACCAATTGCTCGCAAGGGGACGCGCCGCTGATGCGTTTGCCGGTCGTTTGTTCGGTTGCGGCTTCGGCAACGTCTCCGGCTTCCGCATCGGATGTTGCCGACTCGCTCGGCGTGCCGCTTGGCGCCAGCATGTCCCTCGTCGGGACCACCCGGCCGCCCTCGATGCGGATGACCGAGCCGTCTTCGAGTCGGTGCACGCCGTCCCAGAGTTGGGTCCGGCGACCGTCCTGATCGAGGATCGGGCGGTTGGTGCGGGGATCGACCTCGACCTGACCGCCTCGTTGCAGTGGCGCGGTCCAGGGCGCTTCGGCGTGTGCGTGAACGGCGCAGAGCAACAGGATGGCCGGAACGGCCCCGAGGCATGCGGTGCGGAGCAGTCTTTCGTCGTCGTGCATGGTCACCTCCGATGAGCGGAAAGGGGGGTTGCGGCACCTGCACTTCAGAGCCGATTCTCCATGACCAGAAACCAGGGCCGGCGCGGTACGGGCTTGAGCCGTCCCCGGGCGTCGAGCTCGAGGATGCTTTTCGAGACCGAGTTGCGCACGTTCCCGCCGATGACCTCGAGTGTTTGGCCGCTTTTGCCGACCACCAGATCGCAGTGAGTCTCCGCGCCCTGGAGCATCCAGGCACTGGTGTAGCCGTCGACCGGACGCACCGGCATGCGGCCGCGCGGTGCGCAGACCAGGTCGCCCGGCCGGGGACTGTAGTCCTGAATCCGGCGGGGGACGAAGTAGCGGCCGGGATAGCTCGCCTCCTCGACCATCGTGGACAGATAGACCCAGTGGGCAATCGCCGGGCGGAACTGACTCGTCGGCATACCGGCACTCTGCATGACCCAGCTGATGAAGGCAGCCGACCAGGGCTGCCGACAGTCCAGTCCGTCGAGCGCCGGCTTGTTCACCGCGCGCCAGTAGAGGTTGACGCGACTGACATGGGTGTCCTCGTCCTCCCAGGCGCCGACGTGGGGGATGCTCTCCTCGGTGCCCTTGAAGACCACGACCTGTCGATCGAAATGTTCCCATTCGCGGGTCGCGCGCTGAATCATTGCCTGTTTGAGCCCCGGGTTGGGCGCGGGTGCCTGGCCGATGGGGCGTCCGCCCCAGGTTCCGAACCCCTCGCCGGGCCGCGGGGCAGGGGCGCCGCAGGCGACCAGCGTCAGGCAGAGCGCGACACAGGCGAGACGCGGTAGGGCCTGCTCGGCTCGGCAGGGTACGGAGGGACAACTCGGCATGGGGCGGACTCCGTTTGGGTGCAGCCGGGCGTCGGCATCGGGTGCGAGTGATCGGACGACGACTCTCGCGCTACCGCGGCGGGCGGACCCTGTCGCGGAACCAGGGGCGATACTCCTCCATGCGTGCGCGCTGGTCCGCGGGCGCGCGCCGCCGGCAGGTTGCCTCGTCCGGGGTCTCCGGGGACGCGCCCCAGCGCCGCTCGACGCAATCGTTGGGGTTGTAGCCGATCTCGAATCCGGCGCGGCGGTCGTAGATGTCCCTCAGACTCAGCCGCCAGGGTGTGCCGTCGCTGCGGGTGTAGGTGATGAAGCGCTCGTCCATCCGTTGCGGGTTCAGCCGCTCGATGCGCGCGGCGGCATCGCTCGGCGAGCGTCCCTGCAGGACGAAGAGCTCCGGGTAGCGACGGATGCGCTCGGGCAACTCCACGAGCACATTCATTGCGATCAACAAACGCATGTCGCGCGACGGGGTGGCGTAATCCTCCCAGGGGCCGGTGGTCTCGAAGATGGCCGGTCCGCTCGGCATAGGAACGAGGGTGCCGGGTCGACTGCGCATGTAGGCCTCGCCGTTCTCGACCGAGGTCACGCGTGTTTCGAGCTGCTCCATCAAGGCGTCCAGCGTCGCCGCGTAGGCGACCTCGGGCTCCAGGCCCTGCGGGTTGATGAGCTGCTGCATGCGGGCGTAGAGGTCGGCGGGCGAGAGTGCTGCCTGCTCCAGCGAGAAGGGCTGCAGACCGGATCGCCCGTCGAGTGCGCTGTTGGGCAGCTGGCGCACGCCGCCGCTGGTTTGAACCACCGGTCGGAACGCCTTGAAGCCCGGCCCCGCGCTCGGGGTTTGCGCGAACAGGAAGGTGCCCTCCCAGAAGCGCTTGCGCGTCACCGAGTTGTCGGGTTGAGCGTCGACCGCGAGCAGGAGACCGCTCTCCCTGCCGCGTTGGGGCAGCCATTTCACGATCACCATGATGTGACCGTAAGGGTCGGCGAAGATGGTCCCGGGCCAGAGTGTCGCGCGATCGAGCGCGACCGGATAGACATCGGTCGCCTCATCGCCCAGCGCGGTGCGTGCGCTGCCCGAATGCACCGTATCCATCAGCTTTCGGCTGGCCTCTGCAAAGACCTCGGCGGATGCCCCCTGATCTATGGATGACCCGACGAAGCGCGTCTCGGCAATGGGTGCCTGACAGGTCGGCGGGCTGCTCCGACTCCCGCGCGTGCAGGGGCGATAGGCGATCGGCAGTCCGAGTTTCCAGGCGAAATAGGTCCGCAGGAAGTAGGGCAGGTCCGCGCAATCCGGCTCGGCGGGGAGCCGATTGTCCTCGCCGTTGCCCAGATAGTTGAAAAGCAGGTTGCGCTCGGGGTCGCGCAGTACCGGGCCGAGCGAGTCGAAGCTCGGCGATTGCTCGGGCGGGGCCTCGAAGAGGTGTTCGATCCAGGCCGAGTAGAAGGCCTCGGTCGCCAGGTCCCAATCGCCGCTCCCGCGCTCGCCGCTGCCACCGCCGACCGTGATCTCGGTGCAGCCCGCGACCTGACCCGCGCGTGTGGTCTCGATGCGATAGGTCCCGGCGACCGGGCGAAACTGCGTCCCGTAGAGACTCCATGGCGGTCCGCCGGCGCGGGCGGTGCGCAGGCTGGTTTGGCGACCGGCGGGGTCCGTGATCAGCACCTCGCCGAGATCGGCGTCGGTGGCGACCGCAATGATCTCCAGCGGTGCGCCCGGGCTCGGTTGCAGCGGCGCCGTCCAAATCCGCACCTGCTCGACTTGTCGGCAGGCGTCGGCGGCTTCCGCTGTGTCGGGGAGCAGGACCCCGAGCGGGGAGAGACCGAGGAGGGTCAACAAGACGATCGGCAATCGGATGGAGCGAGGAGTCGACATGCACACTGACCCGGACCGGCTCGAGGTGTGTCGAGTCTATCCCGAGCGGGCCGCCGATGGGAGATGTCCGGTGTTTCCGTCGGTTGTGCCGAGCGGGAGCGAGGCGCAACACACCGCATCCTGCGTCACGGCCGCCCGGTTATCGCTGCCTTGTCGCTGGCTGCAATCAGGCTTGGGCATCGGGGCCCGAACGGCAGCGGGGTCCACTGCGTCGACGCGTTCGGTCTGGCACACACACGTCTCTCGATCATCGATCTCGGCGGCGGACACCAGCCGATCCTGGATACCGACGGTCACTATGCCTCGATCCCGCCTCGTCTATTCAGGCGTTGTCAAACCAAAGAGCGGAGTGAAATGAGCCGAAGAGACCTATCGACCGACGAGCGCAGACTCTTCGAGGACCTGTGCGCCGGGGAATTCCTGGCGGCGGGATTCCCGCGCGCGAGGAAAAGCAAAGGAGTCCCCGGCATCGATGGGGTGACGATCGCCGAGTAGCGTGAAGCGCTCCGATGCGCAGTTTGTCTTAACGGCGTCCGCCATTCGCCCGATGGTGCCGTGACTGCGCCGCTCGCAATCGACCGCCGACCTTCGGGTCGGGATCGGTCGATCGGAGCTTTTTGGATCAGGAGCCCTGTCCCGGACGTCTCACCGGCTCTTTGAGGGTGACCAGCTCCTCGGCGCTGCTCGGGTGGATCGCCACGGTCGAGTCCAGATCGGCCTTGGTCGCGCCCATCTTCACCGCCACGCCGAAGCCCTGCATCATTTCGTCGACGCCGTCGCCGATTGCGTGAATGCCGACAACCCGCTCCTCGGGACCGACGCAGACCAGCTTCATGGCGGTCTTGGGGCCATGCGCGTTCAGTGCATAGCGCATCGGGGTGAAGCGGGTCTCGTAGACCGTCAGGGTGTCGCCGTAGCGCTCGCGCGCCTCGGGCTCGGTCAAGCCAACCTTGCCGATCGGCGGGTGTGCGAAGACCACGGTCGGGACGTTGTCGTAGTCGAGCTTCAGATCCGGTTTTCCGCCGAACAGACGCTCGGCCAGACGACGTCCGGCGGCGATGGCGACCGGGGTCAAGGGCTCGCGACCGATCACGTCGCCGACGGCATAGATGCCCGGCACGTCGGTGTTCTGGTACGCATCGACCGGGATGATCCCGTTCGGCTGCATCGTGACGCCCGCGGCCTCCAAATTCAGCTCGCGCGTGTTCGGCGTGCGTCCGACCGCCCAGAGGAGGGTGTCGAAGCCGCCCAGACGTTCGCCGTCGCGCGTGACCAGTGCGAGGCCATCGGCGTTCTTCTCAAGCGCGGCGACCTCGAATTCAAGCCGCATCTCGATGCCGTCGGCGGCCATATTCTCCGCCAGCGTTTCGCTGATCATGGGGTCGAAGAGGAAAAGCACGCGATCCTCGAGCGCCACGATCGTGACCTCTGTGCCGAGTGCGCGCAAGACTCCGGCGAGCTCCACGCCGATGTAGCCGCCACCGATGATGGCGACACGCTTGGGTTGAGTCTCCAGCGCAAAGAAGCCGTCGGAGGTCATGCCCAACTCAGCGCCCGGCATCCGCGGCACGATCGGCCGACCGCCGGTGGCGATGACGATATGGTCGGCGCTGTAGTGATCCTCGCCGACTGCAATGGTCTTGGCATCGACGAAGCGCGCCTGACCTTGAATGCGTGTAATGCCTTGCTGCTCGACATAACCGTCCCAGTAGCCGTTGATATCGGCGACATAGCGGTTACGCCCGGCGACCAGCGTGCTCCAGTCGATGCCCTCGGACTGCACCTTCACGCCGTAGCCGGGCGCGTCGGCAACGGCCGCCGCCAGGTTGGCGCCGTACCACATGACCTTCTTGGGGACACAGCCGGCGTTCACGCAGGTGCCGCCGAGCTTTCCCGTCTCGACCACGGCGACGCGGCGTCCGAGCTGCGCGGCTTTCTCGGCCACGGCCAAGCCACCGCTCCCGCCTCCGATGGCGATCAGGTCGAAATGCTGACTCATCTTCTTGACTCCCGGTCCTGTCTTCGGATCCCTCTCGGATCGAGCGATCCGGCCGTAACCGGATCGCTCGTCGATCTAGCCGAGTCGGATTTACGCGGCGTGGTAGTCCTTCAGCCACATCTCGACGGCGTCGGAACCGCCGATCAGCTTACCGTTGACGAAGACCTGAGGCACGGATGCTGCGTTAGCGACGGCGCGCAGCGTCTGCTCGGTATAGTCGCGGTTCAGCACCAGCTCTTCATAGGCGATCCCCGCGTTGCGCAGGGCTTCTTTTGCCTTCACGCAGAACGGGCAGCCGTCGCGGGTCATGATGGTCACGTCGAGCGGCTTCGCGGCTTCCGGTGCCAGATAGGCGAGCATGGTGTCGGCATCGGAAACACCGTAGGGGTCGCCTTCGACTTCCGGCTCGATGAACATCTGCTCGACGACGCCGTCGCGAACCAGCATGGAGTAGCGCCAGGAGCGCTTGCCGAAGCCCAGATCGTCCTTGTCGACCAGCATGCCCATGCCGTCGGTGAACTCGCCGTTGCCGTCCGGGATGAAGGTGACGTTGTCGGCGTGCTGCGCCTTCTTCCATTCGTTCATGACGAAGGTGTCGTTGACCGACATGCACACGACCTCGTCGACCCCGTGCTTCTTGAAGGTCGGCACCAGTTGGTTGTAGCGCGGCACATGCGAGGAGGAGCAGGTCGGCGTGAAGGCGCCCGGCAGCGAGAAGACCACGACCGTCTTGCCCTTGAAGATGTCGTCGGTGGTGACGTCGGCCCATTCGTGGCCGCGACGGGTGTGAAACGTCACCTGCGGGACATGGCTGCCGGTACGATTCTCGAACATGGGATCGTTCTCCAAGTTGAAGTGAAAGGTTGGGGGTGGATGATCTGCATCGATGAGAAGCAGAATAGCGAGGTCTCAGTGATAAGAAAAATGGATTGTTTTTATCGCGGCGATCGTTGATGACGATTCATGGGCCATCCTTTCGTCTCGCTGCGTTCGGGACCCGGCGCTGGATTGCGTGGTGCCGAAGCGCTCGACCGCGTCTTGTCGATGAGGTCGAGGGGGCTCGATTCAAGCGGGACGCGAGTGGATGTCCGGGCGCCGCGTCGAGGCCGAGCGGCCCGATAGGCGGGATCAAGCCTGGTGCCGAATGGCGTATGATCGCCTGAAAGCACGCGCGTTCGCTCCCCGCCCCGGCTCCCGGGCTCGAATGTTGCGCACAGGTTCTCGACCGAACCACGACAGAGGCCCACCGCGATGTATCGTTTCAGTGCAGTACGCGCGACCAGGTTCGACGAGGCAGCGGTCACCGTGTCCGCTTCGGCCCTGCTCGCCGCGCCGCGATCGGCAGCGTGTCCCGATGCCCCGCTCGTTGCGGGCAATGCTTTCGGCCCGGATGTCGCGGTACCCGACGATCGATCGGAACAGACCTATGCGTGAGAGAATAAACCAGACCGTGGATGCCGATGCGGCGAGGTCCCTCGACACATCGCTGCTGGATCTCGCCGTGCTTTCCCGACTGGACGACGACTTAGGGCGGGGGTCGGTCACGGAACTCATGGACCTGTTCCGAACAGAGTCGGAGCGGCGTCGACAAGGGATCCACAAGGCGGTCTCCGCCGGTGATGCGTCCGCGGCCTGTCACGAGGCGCACGCGCTAAAGGGGAGCGCCTTGACCTTCGGTGCCTGCCGACTGGGAGCATTGGCATTCAAAATGGAGCAGGCCGGGCGCCGCGGCGATCTGGAGGATCTAACCTCGGACTTGCCCGAGCTTGCGCGCTTGACGGTGGAGACACAAGTTGCGTTGTCGAAGATCTTCTCTGAGAGCAACGATTGCTGCAATCCTGAATCATCCTGACGTCGCCGCGATCGTAAGGCTGGATCGTGCCGACTCCGGTCCCCGGCGGTGCTGTGCCGTCGAATGACGACCGGGTTGCTCTTCGCCGTCAACGATCTGCGGCAGGCAGCGATCCTCGGCGCAGCGCTGGTGTTCCATGGAATTTGGTGGAGCCGAGGGGGATCGAACCCCTGACCTCCGCATTGCGAACGCGGCGCTCTCCCAGCTGAGCTACGGCCCCGAGTGTCTGATTGTTTCGGCGAAGTCCCGCCCCGACTCTGATCAGGGCACTAGCACTGCCGACGGCGCATTGTGCACCGTGCCGGCGTCTCGAAACAAGTCCTGCAACCCTTCCCCACGATCTTCCCGGAGTGCGCATGCTGGATTCACTGCCGTTGCTCTTCCCGTCCGACTTTCCCGCGATCGACCGGCGTCGCTTGCAGACCCTACAGATCAACCTCGGCTATCGCTGCAACCAGAGCTGTCGTCACTGTCACGTCGATGCGGGGCCGAAGCGCTCCGAGTCGATGAGCGAGGAGACGGTCGAGGCGGTGCTTGCGTTTCTGGACCGGCATCCGGTGCGCACGCTCGATATCACCGGTGGTGCGCCCGAGATGCACCCCGAGTTTCGTCGTCTGGCGCGCGAGGGTCGGCGTCGGGGCGCTGAGGTGATCGATCGCTGCAACCTGACGATCCTCTCGGAACCCGGTCATGAGGATCTGGGCGCCTTCCTGGCGGAGCAGGGCGTTCGTATTCTCGCGTCCTTGCCCTGTTACCTGGAGGACAATGTCGACACCCAGCGCGGCAGCGGCGTGTTTGCGGCCAGCATCGCCGGTCTACGGCAGCTCAATCGGCTGGGCTACGGCGTCGAGGGCAGCGGTCTCGAGCTGGACCTGGTGTACAACCCGCAAGGCCCGACCTTGCCGCCCATGCAGGGCGTCTTGGAGGCCGATTACCGTGCCGCTCTCGGCGAGCGTTACGGCATCGTCTTCAGTCGGTTGCTGACGATCACGAACATGCCGATCAAGCGCTTCGGCAGCCTGCTCCAATCGACCGGGCAGTTCGCTGATTATATGACCCTTCTGAAGGTCGCCTATCGCGCGGAGAACCTCGACGCCGTCATGTGTCGCGATCTGATCAGCGTGGATTGGCAGGGCTTCGTCTTTGATTGCGACTTCAATCAAATGCTCGGTCTGGCGCTCGAGCAGGGCGCAGGTCGGCTGCATATCTCGGCGCTCGGGGCTGATGGGCTCGAGGGTCTGCGCATCCGCACTGCCGAGCACTGTTATGGCTGTACGGCAGGCCAGGGCAGTAGCTGCGGCGGGGCCTTGATCTGACGTGAGCGGCCCGCGTCATCCCGATCGCGGGTCGGTGCTCTATCCGAGTGCACGCATCCTGATCTTCGCCAAAGCTCCGATCCCCGGACAGGTGAAGACGCGTCTGATTCCGGCATTGGGTCGCGCGGGCGCCGCCGAGCTTGCGTGCGATCTTCTCGATCGCCTGGTCGGGCGACTCTCGGGTGCTCGACTCGCCCCTATGGAGCTCTGGTGCTCGCCCGACCCCGAACATCCGCTCTTTCGGGATCTCGCCGAATCGGCCGGTGTTGCGCTGCGCACGCAGCGGGGCGAGGATCTCGGGGACCGCTTGAGCGCGGCGGCGGAGGATGCGCTGGGTCGTGCAGACGCGGTGCTTCTGGTCGGTGCCGATATCCCGGAGCTCGATGCCGACTATTGCGCATCGGCGTTGGAGGCTCTCGCGGATTCGGATGCCGTTCTGGGTCCGGCCGAGGATGGCGGTTACGTCTTGCTTGGGCTCAAGGCGCCTGCGCCGGCGTTGTTCGGGGACATGCCGTGGGGCGGAGACCGCGTTGCCGCGATCACGCGGCGACGCATCGCTTCTCTGGGGTGGCGCTGTGCGGAGCTTCCGACCCTCTGGGATCTGGATCGGCCCGAGGATCTCCTGCGCTATCGTCGCCTCGATCTCGATCGGGGCGACGCGCGACCGAGTGCCGGTCGCGTCGACGATTAAGCGGTGCGCTGCAGCACCAGCTCCAGCACCGCCTTGCTTCCGAAATAGGCGAGGATCAGGACCACGAACCCCCCGAGCGTCCAGCCGATGGCGGTGCGACCGCGCCAGCCCTTGCGAAAGCGCCCGATCAGAAGCCCGCCGAACATCAGCCAGGCAAGTATCGAGAGCACCGTCTTATGCACGAGGTGCTGTGCCAGCATATTCTCGAGGAAGGCGAAGCCGCTGAGCAGGGCCAGGGTGAGCAGCACGAATCCTGCCGTGATCATCTCGAAGAGCAGGCTCTCCATGGTCTGCAAAGGAGGCAGTGTACGCACGAATCCGCCCGGATGACGGCTGCGCAGATGGCTGTCCTGCACGGCCAGCAGGACCGCCTGCACGGCGGCCAGGGTCAGGAGGCTGTAGGCGAGCATCGAGAGCAGGACATGGATCTTCAGGGGCCAATCGGCACTCGGGCGCATGAAGTCGACATCGACGAACGATGCCTCCAAGACCAGGCTCAGGGCTGCGGCCGGCAGGAGCAGCAGACCGAGATTCTCGACCGGTTTGGTCAAGCTCGACACCAGCAGCAGTGTGATGATGGTCCAGGTGGTGAGCGCCAGGGCATTGTAGAACCCGAGATTCAGTCCGGCGTGGCTGAAGATGCTGTCCCAGAGCAGCCAACTGTGCAGCATCAGGCCGACGAAAATGAGCGCGAGCACCAGCGGGCGTTGCGGTGTCCAGCCTTCGGTCTTTCGGAACAAGCGCATGCCGATCAAGGTGGCGGCAGCCGAGTAGCAGAGGATGGCGACGATGGCGATGAGGATATGGGTCATAGATGGAAACCGATCGGCCTAAACCGCGCCCGGCGCGGTATGCGTTGTTTTTGGATGGGATCGGCCCCGGCAGACTTGACGACCGTTGGAGCCGGCACGGTTTAAAAGATTAAAAACACATCATTTTAAACCGCGTCCCCGCGAAGTGTTGTGGATGCACCAAACGTCGAACTCANNGCATCTCGCTTTGGACGCGGTTTAAGTGGGATCGCACACAGGGCTCGCGTCAACCTGACGTCGTCGGGACGGGGCCTTGTCGTATCGCCTGCCGATGGGGGACATTATACTCGGAACTTTCGCGACAGACCGGGCCGACGCCGGCCTGATTCAGATCGAATATCCGTGCGGGCATTGCGGCCCGACGAGGATCGAGGTCCATCCTATGTTTGAGAATCTCCAGGATCGTTTCGGCGATGTCCTGAACAATCTGCGCGGTCAGGGTCGTCTGACCGAAGAGAACATCAAAGAAACCGTCCGCCAGGTGCGCATGGCGCTCCTGGAAGCCGATGTCGCCCTCCCGGTGGTGCGGCAGTTTGTCGAGGAGGTGCGCGAGAAGGCGCTCGGCGAGACCGTGACCCGCAGCCTGACGCCCGGTCAGGTCATGATCAAGATCGTCAACGACGAGCTGGTCAAGCTGATGGGGCAGGCCAACGAGGCGTTGGACCTGACCGCGCAGCCGCCGGCGGTGGTGCTGATGGCGGGTCTGCAAGGCTCGGGCAAGACGACCAGTGTCGCCAAGCTCGCGCGCTGGCTGCAGGATAAGCAGGGCAAGTCGGTGATGGTCGTGAGCTGCGACGTCTACCGCCCGGCCGCCATCGAGCAGCTAAAGACGGTCGCGGCCGAGGTCGGGGCCGAGTTCTACCCGAGTACGCCGGATCAGAGCCCGATCGATATCGCCAAGCGCGCACTCGATGCGGCGCGCAGGCATTTCAAGGATGTGCTGATCGTCGACACCGCCGGCCGGCTGCATGTCGACTCGGCCATGATGGACGAGATCAAGGCGGTTCATGCCGCCCTGAAGCCGATCGAGACCCTCTTCGTCGTGGATGCCATGACGGGTCAGGATGCGGCCAATACGGCAAAGGCCTTCGACGAGGCCCTGCCGCTCACCGGCGTGGTTTTGACCAAGACAGACGGCGATGCGCGCGGCGGTGCGGCCCTCTCGATCCGCCAGATCACCGGCAAGCCGATCAAGTTCCTGGGCACCGGCGAGAAGACTACGGCACTCGAACCCTTTTATCCGGACCGGGTCGCTTCGCGCATCCTCGGCATGGGGGACGTGGTCTCCTTGGTCGAGGAGGTGCAGGCCAAGGTCGACAAGGATAAGGCCGAGAAACTGGTCAAGAAGCTCAAGAAAGGCAAGGAGTTCGATCTTGTCGACTTCAAGGAGCAGCTCGATCAGATGGCCAACATGGGCGGCATGATGGGTCTTCTGGACAAGCTCCCGGGGATGGGGCAGATCCCCGACCATGTCAAGAACAAGGCCAGCGACAAGGAGATGGGCAAACTGATTGCCATGATCAACTCCATGACGCCGCAGGAGCGCCGTTTCCCGGCCGTCATCAAGGGGTCGCGTAAGCGTCGCATCGCCGCGGGATCCGGCACCGAGGTGCAGGACGTGAACCGCCTGCTCAAGCAGTTCGCTCAGATGCAGAAGATGCTCAAAAAGATGAAGGGCGGCGGCATGGCCAAGATGATGCGCTCCATGCAGGGGCGCATGCCCGGAGGCTTTCCGCCGGGTGGCATGCCTCCGGGCGGGTTCCCGATGTAGCTCTCCGGCGCCGGTTGCCGCGCCGCCCGATGATGGCGGTGCGGGTCCGGCTCGGGAGCGCGTGCCGAAGGTTTCGGCTCGGAGATGCCCAAGGGGTGGAGTCGATCTTCCAGCGCCACGTCACCGACGCACGCGTTTCGGGATGGCTCGTCAGAGTCCGGCCGGATGTGTCCGTGACGGAGATGACGAAGGGCGCGCCGATCAGGCGTAAGACTTCTTTTGAAAAGGACGGTAACGATCGGTGAGTCCGCAGGAAAGGCTTTCCGATCATCTACTTGGGGTTTGGCGCTCCCTAGGGGGTTCGAACCCCTGTTACCGGCGTGAGAGGCCAGCGTCCTAACCGCTAGACGAAGGGAGCAGGTACTGCGGCGTGGAAACGCGTATTATACGCGCATCACGGCGCTCTACAAGCCGGCTGTGACTTTTGGGTGCGACCGAAACTGATGCGCG
>NZ_DIUM01000017.1 GCF_002423035.1 Thiocapsa sp. UBA6158 | reverse complement strand
TGGACCAACCGATGATCAAGGCCGTCGATGCACACCGATCATCCCGCCCACATCCTCATTGTCGATGACACCCCGACCAACCTCGAGGTCCTGCTCGAGATCCTGGACCAGGACTATGACGTGAGCATCGCGTCCTCCGGTGACCAGGCCCTGGAATTCCTCCAGCAGGGCGCGCTGCCGGAGCTGATCCTCCTGGATGTCTTGATGCCCGGCCTGGACGGCTATCAGGTCTGCGAACGGATCAAGGCGGATCCGGCCACACGCGACATCGCGGTGATCTTCGTCACGGGCCGCACCGACGCCGACAGCGAGACCCGCGCCCTGACGTCCGGCGGGGTCGATTTCATCCACAAGCCCGTCAACGCGGCGGTGGTCCGGGCGCGGGTGCGGTTGCAACTGGAGTTGTGCCGCCAGACCCGGGAGCTGCAAGGGCGCCTGGCCGAGATCGCCCAGGCCCATGCGCAGTTGCAGGTGCTGTGGCAAGCCGTCGAGCAGAGCCCGACCTCCATCATCATCACTGATCGTGATTGCAAGACCCAATACGTGAATCCCTATTTCACGCAGGAGACCGGTTACTCGGCCGAGGAGATCCTGGGCCAGAATCCGCGGATCCTCCAGTCAGGGCTGACCGATCCAGTCCTGTTCAGAGGACTCTGGGAGCGTCTCGCACGCGGCCAGGCTTGGGTCGGCGAGCTCATCAATCGGCGCAAGAACGGCGAGGTCTATTGGGAGGAGGCCCATATCGCGCCGGTGAGGGGTGCGCGCGGCGAGATCACGCACTATGTCGCCGTGAAGCTCAATATCACCGAGCGCAGGGAGGCCCATGAGCGGCTGGCCTACATGGCCAATCACGACGTGCTGACCAATCTGCCCAACCGGGTCCTCTTCTTCGAGCGGCTCGACCAAGCCCTGGCCTCGGCGCGCCGTCACGGCACCCTTCTGGCGCTGCTGTTCGTCGATCTGGACAAGTTCAAGCCGATCAATGATACCCGGGGACATGCCGTCGGTGATCAGCTCCTGCAAGCGGTCGCCGAGCGTCTGACCACGCGGGTCCGCACCTCGGATACGGTGGGGCGAATCGGCGGAGACGAGTTCGTCATCCTTCTGAACGAGGTCGCGGGCGCGGACGACGCGACCCGGGTCGCCGATGCGCTCCGTCACAGCTTGAGCCAGCCCTTCACACTCGCTGGCCTGACCCTGAACATCTCGGCCAGTATCGGCGTCGCCCTCTTTCCCGATCATGCCCAGGACGCCATCACCCTGGCCCGGCATGCCGATGAAAGCATGTATCTGGCCAAACAGGCCGGGGGAGACGGGGTGAGGCTCTTCCCGGGCGACTCGCAAGCAGGCACCGGCAGTCATCCCGAGCAAACATGATGAATGAGACGAGCGCTCATGGTCACGATGGACCCGCCACGACTCAAGCCATCGCCACGTCGCTGGCCGCGCTCGATTTTCCGGCGGCGCTGCGCGCCTGCGATGCGGCCCTGGCGGACCCGGCGGCCGAGCTGCGGATTCGGATGGTGGCTGGCGGCGAGGTCCGCGCGATCCTGAGAGCGCACCAGGGTCGCGAGGGCGTACCCCGACCCGACCCACATCGCCGACCGAGAGTCCGCCCGCGCCTGCGCGCTGCGCCTGAACAGGCACACGACGCCTGATCCGGCTGCGCTGCTGCGGCACGGGCTCGGTGGTCGATGCGGCCGACGGCAGCCAGGGAGCTAAACGTAGCGGGCTTCGCGTCTGACTGGCAAGCCCTCGGCTTCCCAGCCGCCAAAGCCACCGGCAAGGCTGTAGACGGATTTGAAGCCCATCATCCGCAGGACCGCCGCACCCATCGCCGAGCGTCCGCCGGTGGCGCAGTAGAGCACCACGGGACGCTCGCGAGCAGCGGCAAGCTGCGGCAGATGCTTCTCATAGGTCGGGTCTGCCGCGGCCTCGAGGATGCCGCGCGGCACCAACATGGCCTGCTCGAGGTGACCCTGCTCATGCTCCGAGGACTCCCGCACATCGACGATGAGCAGATCGTCCGCGGTGTGCTGCATCTGCCGCAGCTCTTGGGGGGACAGCTCGGTGATGCAGGCCTTTGCCGCGGTCACGAAGTCCATGAGGGTCAACGGGGTTTCAGGGGTCGGAAGGTTATACATCTCGCCTCTCTCGGCAGTGAAACGAGATATTGCAGCAGCTTCGCCGCGCCAGCGCATTGAGGATTCGCGACAGCCACTGATTGCAGCTCGGCGACAGGCCCTGATCATCCTTGACACGCGCACTTGGGGTATCCAACCCGCCCGCGCTTCGACTCGACGCCCGGCACTGCTGCGGTATGGCCCTATCACGTGCCCCGCCGGTGATCGGCACACGATGCCCAACACCGGCGGGCCACGACCTCGCTTCGATCCCCCCAACGTCGAGCACCCCCCGAGGGGTGGAGCGCATCCCGCGCCGGCCACCTGCCTGCGGCGTCCACGGGGCCGTCCCTGGCCCCGACCACAGGCTCAGCGCCATCTGGGATCATCGTTCACACAGCGCCCTTGCTGGCACTGCCCGCTCCCCATCTGATCATTGCTGATCATATAGGTACAAGCGGCCCTGTCGGGTCGTACACCCGATGCGTCCCGGCAGGCGCAGACGACGGGCGGGTTGCGCAGACAGGCCAGGCAATGCGCCTCGATCGAGGGCCAGCAGGTCTGATCCCGCGCACAGCGGACCTGCCCCGGCGGGCAGGGCGTCGCGCAGGCCGGGATGATCTGCACCACCGGGATCGTCCCGGAGAACCAGGGCGGCAGGCTCCAGCGGAAGGCGCGCCACCGCACCAGGGTGTCGTGCAGCTCCAGCCGCTCGCAGAAGGTCTCGATCTCAAGCTTCAGTGGCCGCGTGCAGCGCACCCCCGGCAGAGCGGCGGGAGGCATCGCCAGGACCGCTCGCGGTCGGCAGTCGTCGCCCTCCCGACAGGCTGGATCGCGCGGGATCCGGGCACTGTCGAGCACCACCCGGCCCACGATGCGCAGATCATCCGAGGGCGCGCTCCACCACGGGGGCGAGACGCGCGGCGAGGACCACTCGAGCGTGGCGAAGACCTCGGCCCAATCGGCGGGGGAGCGCACCAGACGCGGGGGGCGGCAGCCATCCGTCGTCGCGCCCGCCTCCTCCGGGTCGTCGCTCGCGCGCGGCACCAGCTCCGGCGGCAGCGTGGGGAAGCGCGCCGCCAGCCGCGCGGGGTCGTCGTGCTCGGCGCAGGTCGGGTCGTCCTCCGTATCACAGGGGCCGAGCACCCGCACCACCCAGCGTCCGTCCTGTTGCTGCAACAGCGCGGTGACCGTCTCGTGGCGGTTCGAGCCGTCGGACGACTGTGGCTCGGCCTCGACCCAGGCCCAATCCGCCCGCACCCGCAGCAGCGCAACCACGAACACCAGATCCGGCCCGGTCAGGTGGGACAGCTCAGCGCGCAGTGCATCCAGGATCGCGCGCCGCTCCCGACTGCCGGGCGGCGGGGTGGTGATCGAACCGGCGTCCGCTTCGGTCGCGGCGGATCGGCTCGGTGACACCGCCACCGCGCAGCCCATCAGCAGGGTCAGGGCGAGGACGCCACCGATGAGGACACGCGCCCGGTGCGCAGCCCGGTCCGCGATGGCATGGGATGACTCACCGGCTCGCATGGCCGCATTCCTCGATGGAACAAGCAGAAAACGCTGCCCGACGCTTGGCGGGCGACGACCCACCTTGAGTCTAGTCAGCCCATGCACGCCACGGCGTCGCTGCGACCCGGAGCAGCTCGCCACCCCCGAGGGCAGACTCTCGCGCGCTCACGGTTTTCCGGCCTCGGTCGTATTCCAGGGCCGAATGAACTATATTTAAACAAGGAGTTGGAGAAACCGCGCCGCATGGTTATCCCGGGATGAGGCGAGCGCAAAAGGAATAGGAGCCGCATTGCACACTCGAGACGGCGGACGATAACCGAGCGACGAACCCGCGTGTTTACAATCACTGGAGCGTCATCATGTCCACGTCGCGAATCATCCGTATCGCCTCTTTACTGGCAGGTCTCGTCCTCACCGCGTTGGCTTGGCAGGCCCAAGGGCTCGAGACCATGATTCAGGTCTCGCCCAATGTCTTGAATATCGGCAGCCAGGGCAACGTCGTCACGGTGCACACCGATCTCCCCTATGCGTCGGTCGATGTCCACTCGGTGTTCCTCAACTCGGTGCCGATCGCGAGCTGGAAGGCCGACGATCAAGGCAACTTCGTCGCGAAATTCGGCATCAACGCCGTCAAGTCGTTGGATGGCCTGATCATCGGTGGCGAGAATGCCTTGATGCTGACCGGGGTCACCTGCGACGGCGAGCCGTTCGTCGGCACTGATTGGGTGCGTGTTGTCGATGTCGTGCCTCGCGGTCGCTGAACCTCCCGTGCACCTGTGCCGAGCGGCGACCCTCGCGCCGCTCGGCACCTCCAGGTCAGTCCCCGGTTTCCCCGCAATGGCGCTTGAGCCCGTCGAAGGGATGCTTCGCGATCGCGAGTTCAGCGTCAGTCCAACGTATCCAGCTCGGGAATGGCTTGAGTCAGGATGGTGAGTGCGGCGGCAAAGTCATAGTGATCAATGGCCTGAGCGATCGCCGGGAACTGACTGCCCAAGGCCGCACGCAGCGCGGTGGTATTCTTCTCGAGCAACCCGGCACTTGCAAAGTCGTCGTCGGCCAGCAGACGGGCCAACGCTTTGCAGCTCGCACGCATCTCGGCCGGATCCACCGCCGTCTGGGGCAGTGGTTCGACGTCATGCTCCGGCAACCGTGCGGCGATGGCCGCGATCAGCTCGCCCAGGCATTGTTTGATTTCGGCCCGCGGCGCATCGAGCAAGGCGGCGGGTGCATCCTCACGAACGCTCTGCTCAAGTTGTCCGGCCAGCTCGGCCAGCCTCATGGCACCGAGCTGCGCTGCGACGCCCCGAAGCGTGTGCGCGTCGCGCTGCGCGCTGGACCGGTCGCCGACAGCAAGAGCGCTGTCGAATCGCACCGCGAAATCCTGCTGTCCTGCGATAAATTTGCGCAGCAGCGAGAGATAAAGGGCCGACCGACCCAGTGCCTGGCGCAACCCCGTCGCCGTGTCGAGTCCATCGATCCCGGCAAAACGCTCAAGCACCGGGCCGGCCGCGTGCGGCATCTGAATTTGTCTATCGGAAGCGGATCCGACGGCGCCGTCACCTTCACCTGCCTTGATCCAGCGTAACAGCATGGCCCAAAGCGCTTCGGGGTCAATCGGCTTGGACAGGTGATCATTCATACCGGCCTGCAAACAACGCTCACGATCCCCGGCCATGGCATTGGCGGTCATGGCGACGATCGGGAGAACGGCGAATTGAGGGAGCTTGCGAATCGCCTGCGTGGCCTCGATGCCGTCCATGATCGGCATCTGCATATCCATGAACACTAGATCGTACTGAGTCTGCTGTACCTTCTCGAGCGCGATCGCCCCATTCTCGGCGAGGTCCACCAGCAGGCCTGCGCCGGTCAGCAGCTCCATCGCCACCTCTTGGTTCAGCTCGTTGTCCTCGACGACCAGCAGGCGCGCCCCGCGGATGCCTTTGAGCTGCGCCAGCTCCGGGTGCGTTCCGGGGGTGGGGTCGCGCGAACTGCGGACCTCCCCGCCGAGGATATCCATCGTGGTGTCGAACAGGATCGAGGCGTGGACCGGCTTGATCAGAACATCGGCGACCCCGGCCGCTCGGGCGTCCGCGATCAGCTCCTCTTTGCCGTGGGCGGTCACCATCACCAGTTTCGGCTCCGGATCGAGCCGCAGCGCATGGATTCGCCGAGCAACCTCCAGTCCGTCCATACCCGGCATCCGCCAGTCGAGATAGACCAAGGCGAAAGGCCGACCTTCCCGAGCGGCACGGTCGACCGCATCGATCGCGGCCGGACCGGAATCCGCCTCGGTCACCTCGAACGTCATGCTCGCGAGCATGTCGCGCAGGATTGCCCGGGCGTAGTCGTGATCGTCGACGATGAGTGCCGGACAGTGGGTGAGATCGGGACGCGGCACCAGCAGGCGCGCTTCGGTGCGGCCGATCCCGAGCGCAACAGTGAACCAGAAGGTACTGCCCTCGCCCGGCGTGCTGTCGACATGGATCTCTCCACCCATCAACTCGACGAGACGCCTGCAGATCGCCAGACCCAGTCCGGTGCCGCCGTATCGGCGGGTTGTGGAGCTGTCGGCCTGCTGGAAGCTGCGAAACAGCAGGGCGCGCTGGTCATCGGTTAAACCGATACCGGTGTCGCGAACCTCGAAGCGCAACAACACCTCGTCGGATGTGCGCCGCGCGACCCGGACGACGATGTCGATCTCACCCTGCTCGGTGAACTTCACTGCGTTGCTTCCCAGATTGATCAGCACCTGGCCGAGTCGCAGGGCATCGCCGATCAGCCAGCGCGGCACCTCGGGGCCAATGTCGATGACCATCTCCAGGCCCTTTCGACCGATCTGCTCGTTGAGCTGGTTGGCGAAGGTATCGAAGAGGCCTTCGAGCTCGAATTCGTGCTGTTCGACCGTGAGCTTGCCGGCTTCGATCTTGGAGAAATCGAGGATATCGTTGAGGATGCCCAGCAAGTGCTGGCTGGAACCGAGAATTTTGCGCACATAGCCGCGCTGCCCGGTTGTCAGGTCGGTCTTGAGTGCCAGATGCGACATACCGATGATGGCGTTCATCGGTGTGCGGATCTCATGGCTCATGTTCGCCAGGAACGCGCTCTTGGCCCGACTGGCGGACTCGGCCTGCTCCTTGGCCTCGCGCAACTGGATTTCGATCTGTTTGCGTGCGCTCAGATCGGTGTGGGTGCCGACCGCGCGGATCGGTTTGCCGGCCTCGTCGCGAGCAACGACCTTACCGCGGTCGAGGATCCATTTGTACTCTCCATCCCTGGCACGCATGCGAAACTCGATCTCATAGCCACCCTCGACCATCAACCTGTTTTGAACGGCCTCAAGGACCGGGGCGCGATCATCCGGGTGTACGAGTTCCGACAACAGATCAGGCCGTTCGTCGTCGAGCTCGCCGGGCTGGTACCCCAACATCCCGAAATAGGCGGGGCTGTAATAGGTGCGATCGGTGCGGATATCCCAGTCCCAGAGACCGTCGTTGCTCGCCTCCAATGCGAAGGCGTAGCGTTCCTCGCTCTGCTTGAGTTGAGCGTTCAATGCGTCGAGTGCCCTGGTGCGCTCGACGACTAGGGTTTCCAGATGATGGCGGTAGTTGTCGAGCTCCTGCTCAACGCGTTTTTTCTCGGTGATGTCACGCCACACCACGTGCAGCAGCCTCTTCTCGGGCTGTCGGATATGCGTCAGCAGTACCTCCACGAGGACCGGTTCGCCATCGGCACGCACGTGCTCCCACTCGAACTGCAGCGCCCCCTCGTCGAAAACTCTCTGGATCAGGGCCTCGGCCTTCACAGCGGAGCGCTGGCCATCGGGCTGATACTCGGGAGACAGCTCGGCGGGGGTGAGCCCTTCGAGTTGTTCCGCATGATCCATCCGCAGCATCTCGAGCGTCGCCCGATTCGGATGCGCATAGCGCCCGTCCTCGATGAGGACAACAGCCTCCTTGGTGTCCTCGAAAAGCCGACGAAAGCGCTCCTCGCTCGCGCGTAGACTCGCTTCGGCACGCGCAACGACAACACGTTGGATCGCCTCGCGCTCCAGCGCGGCGGCAGCCGCGATGCGACGTTCCAGGACACTGATCAGACGCGCCGCAACGGCGTCGATCAGAGCGCGCTCGCCCGTGAGGAAAGGCCCCTCGTCCTGCTCCGTACAGGGCTGCAGATACACCACGCCGACATGTCCCCGGACGGCATCCCCGATCCGTATCGGCGCCATCAGGCGCGCGGGCGCTGCGGTCGTGAAACCCGCCGTGGCGAAGGACTCGCCGTCCCAGTGGATCGCCGCGGCGGCGACGTCCGAGTGAAGCCATGCGCCGGGCAACAGCGCGGCAACCGCGCGCAGCATCTCCTCTTGCGGCGTCTCCATCGACTCGGTCGCGCGCAGGACGGCCTGGAGACACTCCTGCTCTTTGAGCCGTTCGCGTAAGGCAATCTGGGTGGCGCGCATCTCGGTGATGTCATGGGCGACGCCCAGCACCCCGACGGTGTGGCCATGCGAATCCGTGACCAGGGTGCGCGTGGTCTCATACAGGCGGGTGTCGCCGCGCCCGCGGTGCGGCAGCCATTCCTCGCTGGAGTCGGTCACACCGGTCAGGCGAACCGCGTCATCCTTCACGCGCAGGCGCTCGGCGAGATCCGGGTCGAAGAAGTCGACCACGCGCTTGCCGACAATGGTGTTCTCACCGGCACCCAGCAGTGCCTCGACGTTCGGATTGCAGAATCGGAAGATGCCGTCGCTGTCCTTGAGCCACACCAAATCAGGCAATGTTCGGAGCAGGACACCCAGGCGGCTGCGCTCCTCATCCAACGCCAGCGCATGCCGTTCGCTCTGCGCGCGCGCAGTGCGTAGCCGCGCGGCATAGATGGTCAGAACCAACAGGAGGGCCAGGATCGTCGCAGCGCCGACCATGGCGGCGATCAGGCCGGTGCGATGCTCGTCCCAAACCCATGCCCAGGTCAGCACCGATTCGGTGTCATAGGGCGGCAGCCGGAGCGCACGCAGGAGGGCTCGAACGGATTCGTACTCGTAAGGCAAGGTAAAGCCGTGCAGATCCGGCACACTGCCGCTCGGCATTGTCAGCAGCGCGGCAGTGACCCGTTTGGCCAGATCCTCGTCAAGCTGGGGCATGGCAAGCACGGGTCGCGCGGGGTAAAGCGGTGTCGACAAGGCATGGGGATAACCTGGCGGATCTCGCCGCGCGAGCACTCGAAGCGTGCCGGGCAAGACCCGGCCGTCGCGTTCCCAGTGCTCGAGTACACCTCCGCGCACAAACAGGGCATCCACCTGCCCAGTCTGCAAGGCGATAAGCCCGGTGTCGGGCGATACATCAATGCTTAGCGATTCGATATCTTCCGGAACGCGAACACCGGCCTTGAACAGCTCGTAGACCTGCGCGGTGAAACCGGTCAACAGATGCGAATCGATGGCCGCAATCCGCTTGCCTGCCAGATCATCCAGACGCTGCAGGTCGGTGCGCTCGCTGCGGACCAGGATGGCGCCGCCATAGCCACGCTGCGGCTTGCCATCGGCAAGCTCGACCAGGCTCGCTAAAGGCGCAGAGAGGCCGATGCGATGATTGAGTGCCAGGTAATCGACTGCATTGGTGATGAGCAGATCCACCTGACGCGCGACAATGGCCTGGTTGAGCTCCGCGTATCCGAGCACCCGGGCCGTGACGCTGACGTCGCCGAGCTGCTGCTCCAGGCGCTCGGCCAATGGCGCCCAGCGCGCCTGCTCCTCAACGACCGGGCCGGCCGCTAGGATCCCGACACGGAGTGTTCGGGCCGGCTCGGCCGAAGCCGCCGACCCGCCGAGGAACAGAACAAGCAGCGCCCAATTGGCCAGTCGCTGGATCATGCCGGCTCCACCGGCAAGCCATCGGGCCGAAACAATCCATCCAGAGGCGGCATCCGCTGCAGCAGGTCGGCCTCCGTCATGATCTCGGCGATCTCGCGCGCCGCTCGGGTCAGCTCAATGGCCGGCGGCGACAGATATTGACGGTTATAGAGGGCGTCGGGCAGATCCAGACCGCCGAAGATGCGTTTGACGTCTTCGACCTGAACGCCCAGTAGATGCGCCAGACGATAGCCGGTGTCGAGGGGATTGCTGTGCCACAGATCCAGCGCCCTGAAGTGGCCGGCGATCAGTTCGCGGACTGCGCCGCCCTGGCGCTGCAACGTCCCGGTGCGCACGACCAGGACGTCCAGGATCCGCATTGGGATCTCGCGGCTGTCGAAGAGCCGGACCAGTCCCTGCGCCTCCAGACGGGTCAACGCCGGTTCGTAGGTCAAGATGGCATCGGGGGCAAGCTGCTCCCAGGCCGCGACATGATCGAATTGCATCGACTCGATGATCACGTCATCCGGGGCGAGTCCGGCGGCCTGCAGGGCGTGGTGAAGCATCACCGCACCGAGACTCGAGTCCTCAACGGCGATGCGTTTTTCGGCGAGATCAGCCAAGCTGCCCAGACCCGGTCGGGTCAGCAGCGCATCCCCGCCGGCCGAGACATTGATGATGAGGATGGCCTCCACAGGCACCCCGTCGGCACGCAGGGTCAGCACCTCATCCAGGGTTAGCGCTGCACCATCAACCCGCGCTTCAGCCAATGCCTTGGCCGATTCGCCGAGCGTCGCGGTCTTCACAAGCTGCACCTGATCGGGTGCGTACCAGCCCTCCTGCTCGGCCAGCGCGATAAACTGATAGCCCGCCCAAGGCGAGACCGCAACCCGCAGCGGCGAGCGCGCACAACCGGCAAGAGCGCCGACTGCGGCGAACGCAACACCCTGTACCCCCAGTCGCAACAGGCTGCGCCGACTGATCAATCGACGGATATCAACCGCATTCAAGGCGCTGATACTCCTTAATAGGAAACGCGCGGCAGGGGGAATGAATCAGGTGACGTTGCTCTTAATCGCTCCGGGAAGTCGGGCTTGGTCTGGCGTCGCCGCGCCCGACAGGTTCGTTGACTGCGTGACCGGTGCAAAAAATATAGCACAGGGTTTCGCCGCGTCGCTTGGACGTGTTCGCGAAACCGGTCCCTCCCGAGGGGTTGAGGCCGCACGCGACGTGCATGGTTCTCTATCCCCCGGGTCGACCGGGGTCAGCAGCGTTCCTGCAGGATCCGTTGGATCTCGCTGTCGCTCGGCTCGATGGGGTTGGTCTGCAGGCTCGAGCCGCGTGAGTTGGCAAGGATGCACTCGAAATCGTGCTGCGTCACGCCGCGGGCGAGGGGGTCTTGTCATGCAATGGTTTGGCGTTCGGTGCAGGAGCACCGGTCGGATGCTCCGCGCTGGCATGGCGCCGGGTCTTTTCGGTCTCGATGTTCGACATGTCGGTCTCGTCTATAACGATGCTCTCGCGATGCAGCAAATGGACTTCAACCATAGCCTAGAAGCACGGCATCCTGCGAGCAGGTCGTCGAGGATTTGGCGTGGACGGGATTCGATCCCGGGCGATTTCCGAGGCATCATGACCCGCCTGCATGCCGACCACCCGGTGTAAGCTCGCGCCGTTGCTCACCCGAACCCGGATCTCCCGATGCCACGGCTTCTTCTCTTGCTCGCGGCGCTCGTCATCGCCGCACCCGCTCACGCCGAGGACGCCGACCTCGCCGCGCTGTTCGCCGCGGCCGGCGTCGAGGGCACCCTCGTCATCGCCGACCTCGACGGCGACTCGGTGCATGTGCACAACGCCTCGCGGGCCGCGCAACGGTTCCCGACGGCCTCGACCTTCAAGATCTTGAACACCCTCATCGCACTGGAGGAGGGCGTCGTTGCCGGACCCGATGCTCTGATCCCGTGGGACGGTCGCGTGCATGACATGCCCGACTGGAATCGCGATCACACCCTCGCCAGTGCCTTTGCGACCTCGTGCGTCTGGTGCTATCAGAGCCTGGCTCGACAGATCGGCGCCGAGCGCTACCGCAGCCACCTCGCGCGCGCGGGCTACGGCGAGCTGGCGGAGCCGTTCGATCCCGTGGCCTTCTGGCTCGACGGCGCCCTCACCATCAGTGCCTTGGAGCAGGTTGAGTTCCTGCGCCGGGTGATTCTGCGCACCCTGCCGTATCGTGACTCTGCCTACGCGGGCCTGCGCCGGGTCATGCTCGCCGAAACGACCGAGCAGCACCGTCTGTTCGCGAAGACCGGTTGGGCCGCACGTGCCACGCCGCAGATCGGCTGGTATGTCGGGTATGTCGAGACCGAGACGCCCGAGGCGACCTGGATCTTCGCCTTGAACATGGACATCCGGGGTGCCGCCGACCTGTCCTTGCGTCGGGATCTCGTGCGCGCCGGATTGCAGGCGAAGCGGATCATCGAGCCGCCCACGGCAGCGTCCGCCATCAACCGCGACGACGGGGGCAAGACGCATGATCCGGCTGCCGCAAAGTCCGCGACGACAACGCAAGAGGAGCATCGCGCACGTGTGGAATGAACGCTACGCCGAGGACGACTATGCCTACGGCACCGCGCCGAACGACTTCCTGATCGAGCAGGCGGATCGGCTGCCGGACGGTCCGGTGCTGTGCTTGGCCGAGGGTGAAGGGCGCAACGCGGTCTGGTTGGCCGCGCGCGGCCATGCGGTGACCGCGATGGACGCCTCGAGCGTCGGTCTGGAGAAGGCCCGGCGTCTGGCCGCCGAGCGCGGGGTGCGGATCGAGACCCGTTGCAGCGACCTTGCGCACTTCGAGATCGCGCCCGACACCTGGTCGGGGATCGTCTCGAACGTCGCCCATGTGCCGCCGGACCTGCGCCGGGCGGTGCACCGGCGCGTCGTGGCGGGGCTGCGACCGGGCGGGGTCCTGATCCTGGAAGCCTACACCCCCGAGCAGCTGCGTTTGGGCACCGGCGGCCCACCCGTGGCCGAGCTGACCATGGACCTCGCCACCCTGGAGGCCGAGCTCGCCGGCCTGGTCTTCGAGCTCGCGCGCGAGCACGAGCGCGAGGTGTTCGAAGGGCGCTACCATCGGGGGCGCGGTCATGTCGTGCAGATCCTCGGGCGCAAGCCGGCAGAGGATTGATCGGAACCATCCAGCCGCACGTCGCCGATGGATGCCGACTCGCCATGCACACCGGCGTTGCCGCTCGGCACGGCGCATCTAACGACCCGCGACCGGGTCACCCCGCAGCCGCCACCCACCCCGGAGGACATGCACCATGGTCAAAGCCGTTTGGAAGGATGGCCTGATCGCCGAGAGCGAGCAGGTCCAGGAGATGGATGGCTATGTCTATTTCCCGATCGCGTCGGTCCGAGAGGATCTGCTCGAGCCCAGCGAGCGGCGCTCGGTGTGTCCGAAGAAGGGCGAGGCCCGCTACTTCCACATCCTGGTCGGCAACGACTGCAACGTCGACGCCGCCTGGTGCTATCCGGACCCGAAACCCGCGGCCGCGCGCATCGCCGCGCACATCGCCTTCTGGCGCGGGGTCACGGTGGAGCGCTGAGCGGCCCCGCGACCGAGCGGGTTCGTGGCCGACGCGGAGGGTGCGGCGCTGTTCGCCGCCTGGCCCCGGCAGCACGCGACGACCCGCCGCCTAACGCGCAGCCCCGCGATACAGTCGTTCCACCCCGTCCCGGAACCAGGCGGGTCGCGCGAGCAGGACGTACGCGAGCAGCAGTGCGGCCAGCGGGAGCATGAAGGCCGCGGTGTCCACGACGACGATCAGCAGGGCAAGAAGCAGACGGTGGGCGAGACGCATGACGACCTCGGGGTTGCTATTGTTCACGAGACCCGGCGGAGCGCTGAACATCCACCTGCCCGGTGACGCTCAGCCCCGGCCTCATGGCCGGCTGTGGCTCGGCGCGCGCGGGTGCCGCAGGCGCCGGACGACCCACGCGCGCAGGCCGATATAGAGCAGGACGCCGACGAGGTTGGCGACGAGGTCGAGCCACGAGAGCTCGCGATACGGCAGTGGCCACTGCACCAACTCGATGACGAGCCCGTAGCCGAGCAGCAGTCCCCAACGCGGCCACTCCCGGTCGCGCCCCGGATAGCCGGCGTCGGCCAGTGCAGCCATGAGGCAGAAGGCCAGCACGTGGTTGGCCTTGTCCCACGAGAAGCCCGCGGGCTCCATGAGCGGCGCGAACGCAAGCCAGGCCACCACCAGGACGCAACCCCAGAGCGCCAGCTGAAAGGCTCGCCGAAACACCCCCTCCGGCATGAAGACCAACATCAGAAGAGATCCACCGGGTGACATGCCGGGCCCGCCCGGTCGCAAACGGTCTGCGAACCGATCGCCTGCAGCGCCGTTTCGCAGGTGCCGCACCGGGTGAAGCCGGCTGGCGACTCCGGCGAACAGGTTTCCAGGGGCTCTGCGAGGACAGTGTTGGTTTCGGGCATGAAGGCGCTCCGGCTGGCGTGGTTGTCGTGTTGCTTGCGCGTCAGATGGTCTCTACAGTCGCCGCCGGACGCAAGACCTGCGGACTCGGCCGGGCAACCGGAAGATACCCTCACGGATCGACGAGCGATACGCGACTCTCCGTGTCCTGTGGAGACCCTGCCGAGAAGCGCAGCCATCCGACGGATACGCTCGGCGGCGCGCGATCTGCGACCATTCCCCTCGCCCCTCATAGCGCCGACGTCACGCCATGCCCACCCGCCGCCCCCAACCGTTTTGCTTCCTCCTCGTGCCGGTCCTGCTCTCGGCCGCCCTGCTCGGCACCGGGTGCGAGGAGTCCCCCACCGGACGCAAGCAGGTCGCGCTGGTGCCGGAGGCGCAGATGACCGCGCTCGGCGAGCAAGGCTTTGCGGAGCTGCTGCAGAGCCTGCCGTTGAACGACGACCCCGACATGCGCGCCTACATCGGCTGCGTCGCCGAGGCGTTGGTGGACGCCCTGCCGCCGCCGCACGGGCGTTGGTCCATCGCCGTCTTCGACGACCCCACGCCCAATGCCTTCGCACTGCCCGGCGGAAAGATCGGCGTGCATTCCGGCATGCTGCAGGTCGCCCGCACACCCGATCAGCTTGCCGCCGTCATCGCCCACGAGATCGCGCACGTGCTGGCGGACCACTCCAACGAGCGCTTGACCCAAGAGCTCGCGGTCCAGGGCGGGCTGATGCTGGTGGATCTGTTCGCCGAGGAGCCGGGGAGTCTCCAGCACGAGGTGCTGCGCGGGGCGCTGGGCATCGGCGCCGAGTACGGTCTGCTGCGCCCCTACAGCCGCACCCACGAGCGCGAGGCCGACCGCATCGGCCGCGACCTGATGGCCCGGGCCGGCTTCGATCCGCGCGCCGGCGTGGCGCTCTGGCGCAACATGGCCGCCGCCGGCGGGAGCCAGCCGCCGGCCTTCCTCTCCACCCATCCCTCCCACGACAACCGTATGGAGGAGCTGGACGAGGGCCTGGAGCAGGCCGTCGAGGTCTATCGGCAGGCCCGTGCCGCGGGGCGTATGCCCGCGTGCTCGCCGCCGTGAGGCGGACGTCGGGTGACGCTCGCCGCCTTAGTCCCAGAGGGCATCCAGGGCCACGAGGATCCGCGCACCCGAGCCCGGATCGACCTGCGGGGAGCGGTGGATCGCCCCGCCGGCCGCGTTGCCCTGCCAGGCGCTGCCCTTGAGCAGCAGGATGTCGAACGGCCGGGCTTGCCCGCTTGCCGGGGCGCCCGCGGCGCTGCCGGGCAGACCCCGCGGGTCGATCCCGGGAGCATCGAGCCATTCAGTCCCCGGACCGCACCAGGTGCAGAGCAGCCGGATGCCGGTGCGGTCGACATGCCAGCCGGGACACATGGCGCGCTCCAGGCGCTCGATGCGCAGGCCGATCGCCGTGCAGTCGAGCAGGTCGCCGTAGAGCTCCAGCAGGAAGGCAAGCTCGCGCCGAAGCGCCGGCTGCGCAAACGCCGGCGGCAGCGGCAGGGCATCGATGTCGGGAACGCCGTCGGCGCAGCGCGGGACGACCGCCCGCAGGCCGGACCAGCCGCTCGCGTGGATGCGCGCGAGTGCGCCGAGCAGGTTCGCGCACCCGGGCGGCGAGTGGATACAGATCTGGGTCTCGGGCATGAAGATCCGGGTCAGGTCCGCCAGGGTATCGGCCCGCTGCACCGTGTCGCTCGGGCCGCCGAGCCCGCGCGGCGCGGCGCTCGGGATCACAGACTGTGCGCTCATGGCTGACACCTCCAGGCTGAACGGTCGGACCCGTTTGGCGACTCGGACAGGATGCGCGGGGGGGGCTTCGCTCTTGCACCGCGGGGCGAGGCCACCGCACCGGCTCGGCTACGGCACTGCACATGATGTTATAGCGTTGCATTTGGAGACGTAAACCCCGCGGCGAACCGGCTAGTCGGCGCTCGCCCGCACCTGCGACCGGCCGATCGACGTCATCACCCGTCGGATCAGCCCGCGTCCCGCGTCGCGTCCAACCTCCCCGGGTCCAGGACTGCGGAGGCGCCTTGCCGGTTGCCGATCCGACCTTGCGTGACTCCCGTTCACCCGACGGCAGCGATCGGCCTTGCATTCCCTTAGCGAACGATTATCATTTGTGTTAAGGACGGACACCCATGCCCGACCCCGCCCTCCCGATCACCCGATCGGGTCGACACGCCGGCAAGGGCGTCTCGACCCTGGAGCCATCAGCATGCGCGAGCTTCTCATCAGTACGGTTGCAACAGGTGTCCTCCTGCTCGGTTTGATGGGCACCCACACCCCGACACCTCCGCCCGAGACCTCCTCGGCGCTGCATCCCGCACCCGTCGCACTGCACGCCGATCCCGCCGGATTGCCGACCACCGCCGCGCAGAGCGCTTCATGAGCGCAGCACTCGAGCGGGCCGAGCATCCAGATCGGTCCCTGCCGGGCGCCGACCCCCAAGACGCCGTTGACAGCGCCGAGCGGTTCGACCCGGCCGGAGAGCTGCGCATCCTGCATCGCGGTCGGCTGTAACGGCTGCGTGTCGCCGGTGCCGGTCACCTCGAACTCGTCGGGCCGAAGGGGTCGCGGTCGGCACGTCCCCTCCGAGGCATCGGCATTGTGGAACCTGGCCGAGACCACGGCGGGTGCGCGGTCGCCGATCCGAGGCTACCAAGCGAAATAACCTCTTCGCGCCCGTATCGGACCTCCGAATGTCCAAGACCGCCCGCGAGCGGCTGGAACCCCGATGCCGGAGATGATCCGGATCCATCGCAGACGCTGCACCGGCCCCGAGTTCAAGAGCTTCCCCTCATCCCTGACTCGATCGTTCACGGGAATCGATTGATATAACGCAATCGTCCTTGACGATGATTGGCATCGGATCAAACGAATTTATGCACCCATCAGCAATCGCTAACCTAGCATCAACCTCGAACGAGGGACGACGCAACAACCACTGCAGACCTGGAGCTTGAACCATGACCAACGAGACCACTTCAGCCCCCGCCATGCCGCGCCTGAACGAGCCGGCACCGGCCTTCGATGCGCCGACCACCCACGGTCGCAAGACCCTGGAAGACTATCGCGGCAAGTGGCTGGTCCTCTTCTCCCACCCGGCCGACTTCACGCCGGTGTGCACCACCGAGTTCATGGGCTTCGCCCGCCGTCATGCCGATTTCCAGGCGATCGACTGCGATCTGCTCGGCCTCTCCATCGACAGCCACTACAGCCACGTCGCCTGGGTGCGCAACATCAAGGAGAAGTTCGACGTGGAGATCGGTTTCCCGATCATCGCCGACCTCTCCATGCAGGTCGCCAAGGCCTACGGCATGATCCAGCCCGGCGCGAGCGATACCTCGGCGGTGCGCGCCACCTTCGTGATCGACCCGCAAGGCGTGCTGCGGGCCATGCTCTACTATCCGATGAGCAACGGCCGCTCCATCGACGAGATCCTGCGTCTGGTGAAGGCCATGCAGACCTCCGACGCCTACAAGGTCGCCACCCCCGAGAACTGGCAGCCGGGCGAGAAGGTCATCGTCCCCCCGCCGGGCAGCGTGGAGGAGGCGAACGCACGGGTGGCGAGCGGCGAGTACGAGTGCGTGGACTGGTACTTCTGCAAGAAATCGCTCTGAGCCTGCGCATCCGGATTGAATGACGTACACAGCCCCGGCCGAAAGGTCGGGGCTTTTTGCGGTGAAGTGTCCATCAAGGCATGTCAGTGTTGTCGGGCGACTAAAGTCGCCCCGTGGTCGTTCCTATCCCGAGATCACCTTCGTCCGACCCCGTCGCCACCGGTCGCTCGGGTGAGCGGATCCATTCACTCCAAGATCCGGCATAGAGTCGCGAGCCATGCAGTCCGGCGATCTCCATCGCCAAGAGGTTGTGGCAGGCGTTCACGCCCGAGCCGCAGCTGTGCACGACGGATGACGGGGGAGCCGGGCCGATCGCTCGGGTGAAGCGTTTGTGCAGACGCTCCGCGCAGAGAAACCGCCCGTCCGCATCCAGGTTATCCGTCAGCGGCAGATTGATGGCGCCCGGGATGTGGCCCGCCACCGGATCGATGGGCTCTTGGTCACCTCGAAAGCGCTCGGGTGCGCGTGCGTCGATCAGGGTCGGCCGGCCCGCGGACAGCTCGGCGGCCAGCGCCTCGGTGGTGATCCATCGGGTGTCGTCGGGCCTTGCGGTCAGCTCCCCTGGCTCGTGACGAGGGTCCTCGCCCGTCAGTGCGCCGCCTGCGGCGATCCAGGCTTGAAGCCCTCCGTCGAGCAGGGCGACCCGATCGTGCCCGATCCAACGCAGCAGCCACCAGAGCCTCGCCGCGAATCCGCCGCCTACATCATCGTAGACGACCACCCGCGTCCGCGGCGAAACGCCGCAGTCGCCGAGCCAGGCGGCGAGGCGCGCTGGATCGGGCAAGGGATGGCGCCCGTTCGTCGGACCGATCGGGGAGGACAGATGCGTGTCGAGATCGGCGTAATAGGCTCCGGGAGGATGGCCCTCCGCATAGGCTCGACGTCCCGCCTCGGGGTCGGCCAGCGAGAAGCGACAGTCGAACAGTCGCAGGTCCGGATCCTCGATCCCGGCGAGCAAGGTCGGCGCGTCGACGAGGTTCTCTCGGACGCCGTTCAAGCGTTGAATGCCTCGAGCCCGGACAGACGCATCCGGTGATTCCCTTCGACCGGTCGGCGCGGCGTTTTACCCTCCACGGCATGGGCGATGGCGCGGATATGATCGGGCGTGCTCCCGCAGCAGCCGCCGATGATGTTGAGGAAACCCGACTGCGCCCACTCCTCGATCTGCTCGGCCATCTGAGCCGGCGTCATGTCGTAGCCGCCCATCTCGTTGGGCAGTCCGGCGTTCGGATGAAAGGTGGTGTAGGACTCGGCGATGCGGGCCATATCCTCCACGTGCGGTCTGAGCAGATCCGGACCCAAGGCGCAGTTGAGCCCGATGGCGAAGGGTTTGACGTGGCGAAGGCTGTTGTAGAAGGCTTCGACGGTTTGGCCGGAGAGGGTGCGCCCGGAGGCGTCCGTAATGGTGCCCGAGATCATGACGGGCAGGATGATGCCGTCTTCCTCGAAGACCTGATCGACCGCAAAGGCCGCTGCTTTGGCGTTGAGCGTGTCGAAGATGGTCTCGATCAGGATGATGTCGACGTCCGCGGCGATGAGTGCTCGGGTCGCCTCGGCATAGACCTCGACCAGCTCGTCGAAATTCGTGTTGCGTGCGCCCGGGTCGTTGACATCCGGCGAGATGCTGGCGGTCTTGCTGGTCGGGCCCAAGACACCGGCGACGAAGCGCGGCTTGTCGGGGGTCTTGGCGGTCCAGACGTCGGCCACCTCGCGGGCCAGCCGGGCCGCGGCGGTGACGATCTCCGCGGTATAGTCCTGCAGACCGTAGTCGGCCTGTGAGAGTCGGTTGCCGTTGAAGGTGTTGGTCTCCAGGATGTCGGCGCCGGCCTCCAGGTACTGCTCGTGGATTGCGCGGATGACCTCGGGCTTGGTCAGCGACAGCAGATCGTTGTTGCCCTTGAGGTCCGAAGGCCAATCCTTGAACTGCTCGCCGCGGTAGTCGGCCTCTTCGAGTTGACAGCGTTGGATCATGGTTCCCATGGCGCCGTCGAGGATGAGGATGCGTCGGTTCGCGAGGTCGGTGATTCGGCTGCGTGTGTCTGGCATGATGGCGATGGCGATGGCGAGGATCGATGAAGATGGCGTTCGAGTATAGCGGGTCAGTCCGAGCGGTCGCGAGCCGATGCGCGTTCGACTGATCGCGGTCGGGCGGCGCATGCCCGCCTGGGTGGAGTCCGGTTACGTGGAGTATGCCAAGCGACTCCCCTCCGAGTGCGCGCTCTCCGTGGTCGAGATCGAGCCGGGCCTGCGCGGCAAGGGCAGCGGCGCGGAGCGTGCACGCGCGGATGAAGGCGCCCGCATGCTGAAAGCGATCCCGAAAGGCGCGCGTGTCGTGGCGCTCGACGGCGCGGGTGAGTCTTGGAGCACCGAGACCCTGGCCGAGCAGCTGCGGGCCTGGCTGGCCGGCGGTCGCGATCTGGCCTTGCTGGTCGGCGGCCCGGACGGTTTGGCCGAGCCCTGCCTGGCGCGGGCCGATCAGCGCTGGTCCCTGTCGCGGCTGACCTTTCCGCACCCGCTGGTGCGGGTCATCGTCGCCGAGCAGCTCTACCGCGCCTGGACGCTGGTGCAGGGGCATCCGTACCATCGCGGCGACTGAAGCCGCCAGGCGCCACCAGGCGCCAGCCTCCAGCCTCCAGCTTCGGTTTGGTTGATGGCAGGAGGCAGGAAGCAGGAAGCGGGAGGCAGGAGGCAGGAGGCAGGACGCCAATCGAAACCTTTGAGCTCAACCACCATGCCCCAACCCCGAGCCGACGACGAAACCGATCACCACCTCTATCTCGCCTCGCGCTCGCCGCGGCGGCTCGCTCTCCTGGAGCAGATCGGTATGCGCGTGGCCCTGGTCGAGGCCGAGACCGACGAGACACGACGGCCGGGCGAGTCGCCCGAGACCTATGTCCGGCGGGTGGCCTTGGAGAAGGCGCGTGCGGGCCGTGCCGCGGTGTCCGAGGGCGAGCTGCGGCCGGTGCTGGCTGCGGACACGGCGGTCGTCCTCGGAGACATGACACTCGGTAAGCCCGCCGATCGGGCGTCTGCCGCGCGTATGTTGGGCACCTTGTCCGGGCGCTCGCACCGGGTCCTGACCGCGATTGCACTGATCGTGGGCGAGCGCGAGCTGACCGACCTGAGCGACAGTCTGGTGACCTTTCGCGCCTTGCAGGAGTCCGAGATTCTGAGCTATTGGGACACTGGCGAGCCGTGCGACAAGGCCGGTGCCTATGCCATTCAGGGTATCGGCGCGCTCTTCATCTCCGAGCTGCAGGGCAGCTATTCGGGGGTGATGGGGTTGCCGCTGTTCGAAACGGGTCGCCTGCTTGGTGCTGCGGGGATCCAGGTGATCGGTTCAGCGTCGGGCGCAGTCTCGCCCCGCGTCTGAAAACCACTGCCGCCTGTCTTTCCGGGACGAACGCGGGTAGGCTCAAAACGATATTCAAACAGGCCAACGAGCGATGTTCCCGTGAGCGAAGAGATCCTGATCAATGTCACGCCGCCGGAAACCCGGGTCGCCGTGGTCGAGAACGGCGTGGTGCAGGAGATCATCATCGAGCGCGCCGAGCGCTGCGGTCTGGTCGGAAACATCTATAAGGGTCGGGTCTGTCGGGTCCTGCCCGGGATGCAGGCGGCGTTCGTGGACATCGGCCTGGATCGAGCCGCCTTCCTCCACGCCTCCGACATCATGGGCCCTCAAGGCGAGCCGCGCAGCGATCAGATCCACGAGCTGGTGCACGAGGGCGATCGGCTCGTGGTGCAGGTCGTGAAGGATCCGCTGGGCTCCAAGGGTGCGCGGCTGACGACCAACATCTCGGTGGCCTCGCGTTATCTGGTCTGCATGCCGGCCCTGGCGAGCACCGGGGTCTCGCAGAAGATCGAGGACGAGGACGAGCGGCGCCGTCTGCGCGACATCCTGCAGCGCTATGTCGATGCGCACGAGGGCGAGGGCGGCTTCATCGCGCGCACCGCGGCTGACGGCGTGTCCGAGGAGTCGCTGTTTCGCGATATGGCCTTTCTGGCCAAGCTCTGGCGCGGGATCCGCGAGCGCTGTGCGGCGGCGACCGAGATCGGTCTGGTCCACGACGATCTGCCGCTGGCCATGCGTGCGCTGCGCGACCTGGTGACGCCCGAGGTGGAGCGGGTGCGCATCGACTCCCGGGCGATGGTCGACAAGGCCATGGCCTTCGCGACCAAGTACATCCCCGAGATCAAGGAGCGTATCGACTACTACCAAGGCGAGCGCCCGCTGTTCGATCTCTACGGGGTGGAAGAGGAGATCCGCAAGGCGCTGCAGCGCAAGGTTCAGCTCAAGTCCGGCGGTCATCTGGTGATCGACCAGACCGAGGCCATGACCACCATCGACATCAACACGGGTGCATTCGTCGGCCACCGCAACCTCGAAGAGACCATCTTCAAGACCAACCTGGAGGCGGCCCAGGCGATCTGTCGTCAGTTGAGGCTGCGCAACCTCGGCGGCATCATCATCATCGATTTCATCGACATGTCCGAGGACGAGCACAAGCGCCAGGTGCTCAGAGCCTTGGAGAAGTGTCTCGCGCGCGATCACGCCAAGACCCACATCACCGAGGTCTCCTCGCTGGGCCTGGTGGAGATGACCCGCAAGCGCACCCGCGAGTCGCTCGAGCACGTGCTCTCCGAGCCTTGTCCCTACTGCGGCGGTCGCGGCTCGGTGAAGACCGCTCAGACGACCTGCTACGAGATCTTTCGCGAGATCCTGCGCGAGTCGCGCCAGTTCGATGTCGAAACCTTGCTGGTGCTGGCCTCGCAGGAGGTCATCGATCGGCTTCTCGACGAAGAATCGGCCCACCTCGCCGAGCTCGAGGCCTTCATCGGGCGTCCCATTCGCCTCCAGGCCGAGGCGCTCTACACCCAAGAACAGTATGACGTGGTTCTGATCTGAGGTTCACCCTCGACGGTCCGGCATGTCTTTCTCGCACACCCGCATAACCCGCTTCATGCGACGTCTCGTCTCGGTCGCCGTCGTGGTCGCGACGACCGGGTTGGTGCTGGCTGCAGTCGTCGTGACGGCTGCACGCTTTGCGCTCCCGCTGACCGAGGTCGACAACCGCTGGGTCGCCGACATGCTCGGCGAGCGGCTCGGTTACCGGGTGCGTCTGGGCTCGGCCTCGCTGCACCTCGACGGGCGCGGCCCGCGTCTCGTCGTGCGCGACCTGCGCCTGTCCGATCCCGGCCCGAACCCCGAACGGCCCAAGGACGTCCTCGCGCTGGATGCCGTCGAGATCGCGATCGATCCGCTGGCGTCTCTGCGGGCGGGTGTGCCGAAGATCACGGCGCTGACCTTGGTCGGATCGCGACTTGCGGCGCGCATCGACGCGGAGGGTCGTCTCCAGCTCGATGGTCTGGAGGCGCTGAGCGGGCGCGACCCGAGGGCGCTCGAATTTCTGCTCACGCAGGCCCGTGTCGAGCTGGTGGTGGGCGAGTTGCTGATGCGCGACGATCGACCGGCCCCGGAACGGGCCGGGTTGCGTCTGACGGACCTGCACCTGCGTCTCCTCAACGACGGCGATCGCCACACCTTGGCCGCAACCGCGGCACTTCACCCGATCGGTGATGCAACGGCATCGACACGCCGGGATTCCGGACCGAACCGGCTGAGCCTGATCGCCGATCTCGACGGCCCGTCGACCGCACCGGCTTCTTGGGGCGGCCGCGTTTACGCCGGTCTGGATGCCGGCGATCTCGACGAGATCCTCCGCGGCAACGGGTTGTCGGCGGTTTCCGTGCGCAGCGGCCGCATCCGACTCGAGGGTTGGTCGCGGATCGGCGCCGGGCATCCGGAGGACGCGCTGATTCGAGTCGATCTGACCGGCCTGCGGGTGGGGCCTGCGCAAGGATCGCGCAGTCCGTCGGATCGTGCGTCCGCCTTGCCGCTCCAGGTCGAGCATTTGGCTGCGATCGCCAGGGTCAGGCCGCGTGCGGCGGGCTGGCATCTGCAGATCGGAGACCTCGCCGGGCGCATCGCCGACGCGGATCTACCCCGTCTCGACCTGGATCTGCGCTTGACCTCGGAGGGGCGGCCGAAGCGCCTTCGGGTGAGGAGCGATCCGCTCGACCTGGCCGCCTTGGCCTCGGTGCTTTCCGCCTCCCCTTGGCCCTTGCCCGAGTCGCTCGGCGAATTGATCGCGGCCAAGCCGCGCGGCCGTGTCGAGGATCCGAAGTTGCAGGTCGACTGGTTTGCGGGGCAGCCGGTGCATTGGGCGGTCCGCGCCGACGGGGAAGGTCTCGGCTGGGATCGCACGGGAGCGCTGCCGGGGGTCGACGGACTTGCCGTGCGGTTGCGCGCCGACCGCGAGGGGGGCGAGGCCCGCGTCGGTTCGGCCGGACTCGGGCTGGATCTGCGTCCGCTCTTCAGCGAGCCGCTTGGGCTCGACCGCCTGTCCACGCGGCTCGATTGGCGGGTCGACGCGACCGGCGCGACTCGGATCTCGGCGCGTAATCTGACCTTCGAGAATGCAGATCTGGCCGGCCGGGCAAGGCTTGCGCTGGACCTCCCGGCGGATGGTTCCAGCCCACTGATGGATCTGCGCGCAAGCTTTTACGACGGCGACGGCTCACGCGTGCGCCCCTATCTCCCGGTCGGGATCATGCACCGTGATCTGGTGCGCTGGCTGGAGCGCGCCATCGTTGCCGGGCGCATCCCGCAGGCCGATCTGATCTTCCGCGGACCGCTCGCAGCCTATCCGTTTCGCGGGCACGAAGGGCGTTTCGAGCTGCTGCTCGAGCTCGAGGATACGCTCCTCGATTATCTCCCCGACTGGCCCGCGATCCGCGAGGCGGCCGGGCGGCTTCGCTTCCTCGACCAGTCTCTGACCATCGAGCTGGACCGTGGCCGTATCCTCGACAGTCGACTGGTGGGGGCGCGCGGGGAGATCCCCGAGCTCTGGGGTGCGCCAGGCATGAGGATCGTCGGCGAGACCGAGGGTCCCTTCTCCGACGGTCTGCGCACCTTGACCGAGACCCCCTTGGCGAAGGATCTGGGTCGGCTCGCCGGGAGTCTGGAGGTGACCGGGGACTCGCGGCTCCGGCTCGAAATCGACCTGCCCTTCACCAAGCAGTGGCAACTGGGCATTGCCGGTCGTCTGTCCTGGCCGAAGCCGGCGACCCTGGCGATTCGAGGTACCCCGGTCGAGCTTTCGCGCCTCGGCGGCGAGGTGACCTTCACCGAGAAAAGCCTTGCCTCGGAGGTGCTCGAAGGGGTGCTCTGGGACCGGCCGCTGAGCCTCTCGATCGCCACCCTGAAACCGGGTGTTGCGGACGACTCGGCCACGCTGATCAAGGCGCGGGCACGCACCCCGGTGACGGAGCTCGGGCGGCGCTTTCCGAGCTCGGCCTGGGGGCTCGTGAGCGGCGAGATTGACTGGGATCTCAAGGTGACCCTCCGCAATCGCGACGTCCGTGCGGCCGTGCTGCCGCTCGAGTATCGCCTGATCTCGCGTCTGAACGGGCTTGCGATCGATCTGCCTGCGCCACTGGGCAAGAATGCGTCGGCGACGCGTGACCTCGAGCTCGTCGGTGCGCTGGTGCCGGGCAGCTCTCTGCGTGTCGCCGGTCGTCTCGGCGAGGTGGCCGGCGATCTGATGCTCGATCTCGGGGCTTCGCCCCTGCCCGCGATGCGCGCCCATGTGCGTCTCGGGGGCGAGTCCGTGCCGTCTCCCGAGGGCGAAGGGGTGTTTCTGGACGGGCGCTTGGCCGATCTCGACCTGGTCGCTTGGCTGGTGCGCCTGGAGGCGTTCTCGACCGCCGAACAGGCAGGCGCATCGCCACGCGTGCCCGGCGCCGTCGCCTGGTTCCGCGGTGCCGATCTACAGGTGGATCGGCTCGTGTTGGGCGGACCTCGGCTGACCGCTGTCGATCTGCGCCTCACGCCGATCGAGGGCGGGTCCTCGGGCAAGGGCTGGCAGGTTGCTGTGCGAGCGAATGAACTCGCAGGCGAAATCGAGATCCCGACAGCGGACGGGGTGCCCGTGCGTGTTGCACTGGAGCGACTGGACCTGCTCGCCTTTCAGGATACGCCCGACAATGTTGTCTCCGAACCTTCGGCCTTGCCTGTCGAGGAGCCGTTCCGCGGCCTTCCCCCGATGGACGTACGGATCGCGCGCTTGAGCTGGGGCGATGCCCTGCTGGGAACGCTGCAGCTCGACCTGCGTCCGGACCTGCTGGGTCTTCGCCTGCCGAGCATCCGGTTGCTCGGCGACGGTTTGGTCTCCGCCGAGGGCGAGGCGGCTTGGAGACGATCCGAAAGCGGCGATCGCAGCGAACTCTCGATGCGCGTCGAGTCACGGGATTCGGGGGGCTTGCTCGTGGCGATGGATTCGCAGAACCGGCTCGAGAACGCACCGATGCAGGCACAGATTATGCTCGACTGGTCGGGCGGATTCGGTGATTTCAAGCTGGCGCGCGCGCGCGGTTTCGTGGATGTCGAGGTGGGCCCGGGTCGACTGCTGGACGTGGAGCCCGGTGTCGGTCGGGTGCTGGGGTTCCTGAATCTGAGCGCCTTGAAGCGGCGCTTGTCGATGGATTTCACCGATCTCTATGGCGAGGGCTTCTCATTCGAGGAGATGCGGGGTGGGATCCGACTCGCCGAGGGCAAGGCGACCCTCGATTCCTTTACCATCGAGGGCCCGGCCGGCAAGGTCATGGTCAGCGGCTCGAGTGATCTGGTGAATCAGCGTTTCGACCAGAGTGTCGTCGTGGAGCCGAGGATCGGCTCGAGTGTCGCACTGGCCAGCGCGGTCGCGGGCGGGCCCGTCGTGGGCGCTGCCGTCTATTTGGTTGATCGGATTGCCGGCAATGCCATCGATCGTCTGGGCCGTTATGGGTACCGGGTCACCGGGGCCTGGAGTGATCCGGATGTGAGCCGCGTTGGGTGGGATCCGGCGGTCGGTGCGGAGTCCTCGGCCACGCCCACGTCTACGCCCGTCGATGTGCCGACGTCGCCGAATCACTTCCTGGATTAAACCGCGTCCGGAGCGAGATGCTGACTTTCGAGCGAGGTCGACGTTTGGTGCATCCACGGCCCTTAGCGGAGATGCGGTTTAAAATTTTATCATTTTTAATCTCTTAAACCGCGCCGTCTCCAGCGGTCGTCAAATCCGCCGGGGCCGATCTCATCCGAAAACATCGCAGACCGCACTGGGCGCGGTTTAAGCCCGATCGAGCGGGATTGTTTCGGCCGACCGGCAGGGGTGGTATCGTTCCGAATCGATAGGGTGACGGCGCGGCGCCTTGGGTCGCTCGGGCATACAAGAGCTGATATCGCGTCCATGACCCTTTCCCCCGAGTCGCCGATCGGATCGCGTCGCAGGCCGAATCGGATTGGCCCGCCCCTTCGCCTGCCGGGGCAGCAGTGATTGCGGTAGAGACCATGAAGACAAAACCGAAGGTCGGAGCGGTGCAGATGGCGACCGGTCCAAACGTAAATGCCAACCTCTTCGAGGCGGAACGCCTGATCAAGGCGGCGAAAGACAAGGGTGCGAGTCTCGTCGTGCTTCCCGAGAACTTCGCCTTCATGGGTAAACGCGATCAGGATCAACTGGCGCTGCGCGAAGAGGACGGCGACGGCCCCTTGCAGGCGTTTCTGGCGCGGGTGGCCAAGCAGCAGGGCGTCTGGCTCGTCGGCGGCACCATCCCGTTGGCCGCCCACGATGCAGGCAAGGTGCGCGCCGCCTGTCTGGTGTTCGACGATCGCGGCGAGCGGGTGGGCCGTTACGACAAGGTCCATCTGTTCGACGTCTGTTTGCCCGAGGGCGGAGAGCGTTACCAGGAGTCGACAACGATCGAGCCGGGGGGCGAGACTCTCGTCCTGGACACGCCGTTCGGCCGCATGGGTGTCGCGGTCTGCTACGACCTGCGTTTTCCGGAGATGTTTCGTCGCATGCTCGACGGCGGCATGGAGATCCTGGCGATCCCCTCGTCCTTTACCGCCATCACCGGGAAGGCCCATTGGGAAACCCTAGTGCGCGCTCGGGCCATCGAGAATCTGGCCTACGTGATCGCGGCCGCGCAAGGCGGCTTCCACATCAACGGCCGCGAGACGCACGGTCACAGCATGATCGTCGATCCCTGGGGCACGGTGCTTGCGCAGGTGCCGAGAGGATCGGGCTTCATCTGCTGTGCCCTGGACGACGACTATCAGGATTCGGTCAGACGCAACTTCCCGACGATCGATCATCGTCGTTTGAAATGCCGCGCCTGAGACCGCAGCTTCGACGCATTCCGATAGGGCGTCGTGTGCAAAGGCGCACGACCCTATCTCCTTGACGGAGCCCGACAACACCCGATGATGACCGACCCGATTGCGATTGCACGCACGAGCATTCTCGAGCCCGCGGGATTGACCGAGCAGGACCTCGACCGTCTGCTCGGTCTTCTGGCCGGCTCAGCGGTGGATGCCGCGGATATCTATTTTCAGTCCAGTCGGCTCGAGTCCTGGGTGCTCGAGGACGGGATCATCAAGGACGGCAACTTCAGCATCGAGCAAGGTGCCGGGCTGAGGGCGATCAGCGGGGAAAAGACCGGCTTCGCCTACTCCGACGAGCTGCGCTTCCCGGCCTTGGCACAGGCGGCCGAGGCCGCCCGAGCCATCGCGCGGATCGGCCAAGGCGAGCAGGTACGCATCGGCGAGGTAGCGAACAAGCGCAACCTCTACGATCCCACCAATCCGATCGCCAGCCTGCCCGATCCGGACAAGATCGCGCTGCTGCAACGGGTCGATGCCGAGGCACGGCGCGCAGACCCGCGTGTGCGCGAGGTGGTCGCCAGTGTCGTTGCCGTGCAGGACACGGTCTTGGTGCTGGGGGATGACGGTGCCTTGTCCGCCGATGTGCGTCCATTGGTGAGGCTCAACGTAAGCGTCGTCGCCGAGGACGGCGGGCGTCGTGAGCAGGGATCGAGCGGCGGCGGTGCCCGTGCCGATCTGGATTATTTTCTCCTCGAAGATCGAGCGATGTCCTTCGCGCGCGAAGCCGTGCGTCTGGCCATCACCAACCTCGAAGCCGGCGATGCGCCTGCAGGGACCATGACGGTCGTGCTCGGATCCGGCTGGCCGGGCGTGCTGCTGCACGAGGCGATCGGACACGGGCTCGAGGGCGACTTCAACCGCAAGGGCAGCTCGGCCTTCGCCGGTCGGATCGGCGAGCGGGTGGCCGCACCCGGTGTGACGGTCGTGGACGATGGCACCTTGCCGGGCCGGCGCGGGTCGCTGAACATCGACGACGAAGGGACCATGACCCAAAACACGGTCCTGATCGAAGACGGTATCCTCTGTGCCTACATGCAGGACAAGCTCAACGCGCGTCTGACCGGGACGCACTCCACGGGCAACGGTCGCCGCGAATCCTACGCACACCTGCCGATGCCGCGCATGACCAATACCTACATGCTCGCCGGCGAGCGTGATCCCGAGGAGATCATCGCCTCGGTGGACAAAGGCTTGTACGCGGTCAATTTCGGCGGTGGACAGGTGGACATCACCTCGGGCAAGTTCGTCTTCTCCGCAAGCGAGGCCTATCTGATCGAGAACGGCAAGGTCGGACGTCCCGTGAAGGGTGCGACCCTCATCGGCAACGGGCCGGATGTCCTGACCCGCGTGAGCATGATCGGCAACGATCTGCGACTCGACCAAGGTGTCGGGACCTGCGGAAAGGAGGGTCAGAGCGTTCCGGTCGGGGTCGGTCAACCGACCTTGCGGATCGATGGCCTGACTGTCGGCGGGACAAACGCCTGACGGAGAGGTCCGCTCTCTCGACACGACCAGACCACCGACGCCGTGCCCGGAACCTCTCTCACCCAAGGATTTTCCATGTCGATTGCCGCCACCGAAGACACCGCGGAACGCCTCGCGCGCTTGAAACAGACGATCGAGGATCTCCTCAAAGAGGCAAAACGACGCGGCGCGACGGCCGCCGAGGCATCGGTCGGCAGCAGTGCCGGACTCGAGGTGTCGGTCCGGCTCGGCGAGGTCGAGACGGTCGAGCACACACGCGACAACGGCCTCGGGATCACCGTCTATTTCGGCAACCGCAAGGGTTCGGCGAGCACGTCCGACCTGAGTACCGGCGCGCTGCGCGATGCGGTGAAGGCGGCCTGTGCCATCGCCGAGCACACCCAGGAAGATCCCTGCGCGCATCTTGCCGACGCGGCCCTGATGGCCGCCGAGATCCCGGACCTGGATCTCTATCACCCCTGGCATCTGGGGGTCGAGGACGCGATCGAGATCGCGGCGGCCTGCGAGGATTCGGCCCGCGGCTTCGATCCGCGGATCGTCAACTCGGAGGGTGCAAGCCTCTCCACGCACACCGGGATCCAGGTCTACGGCAACAGCCACGGATTCGTCGCCGGCTACCCGACCAGTCGGCACGGGCTGAGCTGCGCCGTGATCGGTCAGGAGGGCGAGAGCCTGCAACGCGATCACTGGTGGACCAGTGCTCGGGCAGCGGCCGATCTGGATTCGGCGCGCATGGTCGGGGAGCGTGCGGCCGAGCGGACCGTCGCGCGGCTCGGCTCGCGCCGCATCCCGACCTGTCAGGTCCCGGTTCTGTTCCGTGCCGAGGTGGCGACGGGCCTGATCCGCAGCCTGGTGTCGGCGATCCAGGGCGGCAGTATCTACCGACGCACCAGCTTCCTGCTCGACCATCTCGGCGAGCGCATCTTCCCGGAGTTTGTGCGGATCCACGAAGAGCCGCATCTCCCGCGGGGACTCTCGAGCGCGCCGTTCGACGGGGATGGTGTTGCGACACGCGCCAAGGATCTGATCACCGACGGGGTTCTGCAGACCTATCTTTTGGATGCCTATTCCGGCTGTCGGCTGGGCATGCACACGACGGGCAACGCCGGCGGCGTACGCAACCTGCGCATCGTCATGGGTGATCTGGATCGCGCCGCCCTGCTGCGTGAGATGGGCACCGGGCTGATGGTCACCGAGCTGATGGGGCACGGTGTCAATCCCGTCACGGGCGACTACTCGCGCGGTGCCGCGGGCTTCTGGGTGGAGGGTGGCGAGATTCGACATCCGGTCGAGGAGGTCACCATCGCAGGCAACCTCAAGCGTATGTACGCCGGCCTGCTGGCGGTCGGCAACGATTGCGATTATTCAGGCAGCACCCGTACTGGCTCTTGGCTGATCGATAAGATGACGATTGCAGGTGAATAGGACGCCGCGTGCAGGGGCTCGTCGCCCCTGCCGCGGCAATCGGTGCGCCGATCGCGGCGGCATCCCGAGGATTCGAACGACCGCCGCGCCAACGATCACACCTGTACGATGGCTACACCCGACCCGCTCGACGACACCTTGGCGCTGATTGCGTCGGCGCCCGAGTCCGCCTCCGCCCTCACGCTCTATGCCCTTGCCTGCACCCTTGAGCACCAAAAGGCCGGCTGTTTGTTCAAGCTGACCAAGCTCTTCGATCTGCCCGGGGATCATCGCCCGCTGGCCTACGGACTGATGGAGCTCTTGGCAGCGGGCGAGGTCGGTACGCAGCGCTGGACCGACGCAAAGTCGCAGATGGACGACCTGATCCGCGGAACGCCGCGACGTGCGGTCTGAGCTCGGCGGCTCCAGCCATTCAGCGTTTTCGTCTCCCGGTCGATCGGGCTCTTGACCTGTTCGAGCAGCGCTTCAATATTGGACGAAACATGAACAGCCTTCGCGCTGTTGTTGGCCCTGTACTCGGGATCAAACGGAAGGATCAATTCGGATGTCAGTCAAAACAATCGGGATCGTCGGTGGCGGTATTGGTGGACTGGGCGCGGCCTGGCTGCTGGATTCGCGTTACGAGGTGACCCTGCTCGAGCGCAACGCCTATATCGGCGGTCACAGCAACACGCTCGAGGTCACGGACCCGCGCGGGGCCTTTCCGGTCGACACCGGATTCATGGTCTTCAACCGGCGCAACTATCCGTTGTTGACCGCAATGTTCAAGCATCTCGGTGTTGCGACCTATCCGACCAGTATGTCGTTCGCGGCCAGTCTGGAGGGCGGGCGTATCGAGTACGGCGGGGACAGTCTGAATACGCTGTTCGGGGCGCGCTCGAATCTGCTCGATTGGCGCTTTTTGTGGATGATCAAGGAGATTCTGCAGTTCAACGCAGCGGCGAAGAACTTCATCAACTCCAACCCCGGCGATACCCTGACGGTCGGGGATTTCCTGCAGCGTGGTCGTTACTCGGAACGCTTCGCCAATCACTACTTGCTCCCCATGGCGGCGGCCATCTGGTCCTGTCCCACCGAAGACATGCGGGACTTTCCCTTCCTGAGCTTTGCCCGATTCTTCGCCAACCACGGTCTGCTCGATCTGGTTGATCGTCCGGATTGGGAGACGGTGCGCGGCGGCAGTCGTGCCTATGTGCAGGCGATCCTGGCGCGCTTGCGGGGGCGCGCTCTGGCCGATACCCCGGTCAAACGGGTGCGGCGTCTTGAGCGGGGTGTCGAGGTGGAGACCGCGGACGGCGAGCGGTTGCACTTCGATGCGGTCGTGATGGGGTGCCATGCCGACGAGGCGCTCTCGTTGATCGAGTCCCCGACGCCGGTCGAGCGCGACATCCTGGGCGACTTCCGGTATCAGACCAACCAGGTCTTTCTGCACACCGACACCGCACTGATGCCGAAACGCCGCCGGGTCTGGTCGTCTTGGAACTATATCCAGCAACCGGGCGAGGGCGCCGATCGTCCGGTGACGGTGACCTACTGGATGAACAGCCTCCAGGATCTGCCGCCCGAGCGCGATGTCTTCGTCAGTCTGAACCCGCGCGTGGCGCCGCGCAGCGAGTCGATCCTGGCCGAGATGACCTACGAGCACCCCATGTTCGACGCGAGCGCCACCGAGGCCCAGCACCGTATCGGCGAGATCCAAGGCTGCGATCGGATTTGGTTCAGTGGGGCTTATCTGGGATACGGATTCCACGAGGACGGCCTGCGTGCCGCGGTGGACGTGGCGCGCGGGCTCGATGTCCGTCCGCCCTGGGAGACGGCTGCGCCCTCGACCGCGTCGAGCACCGGTGAGCTTGCCGGCATGTTGGCGGTGCCCTCGTGAGTAGCCTAGCCGGTCGAATTATCTTCGGCGATGTGATGCATCGGCGGCTCTTTCCGGTGCGCTATCGCTTCGTCTATCGGGTTTTCAGCATGTTGCTGGATGTCGAGCGGGTCGGCGAGATCGCGCGCGATTGCCGCTGGTTCTCGCACAACCGCTTCAACCTCTTCTCGTTCCACGATCGCGACCATGGTCCGCGCGACGGTCGTGGGCTCAAGCCCTGGCTGCTCGAGCAACTGCGCGCCTGCGGGCAGGAGATGCAGATCGCTCGTATCGAGCTGCAGTGTTTCCCGCGGGTGCTCGGATTCGTCTTCAATCCGCTGAGTGTCTGGACCTGTTTCGATCGCTCGGACAGGCCGGTTGCGGTGCTGTGCGAGGTCAACAACACCTTCGGGGAGGCCCACAGCTATCTGTTGCACGAGAAGGGCGCGCCGATGGACTGGCCGATCCGTCACGCGCATCGCAAGGACTTTCACGTCTCGCCCTTTGTCGACATGAACGCCGACTATCACTTCCGATTTACCCGGCAAGGCAATCGACACGCGATCGTGATCCGCGAATATCAGGACGCGTCCTTGATGTTGGTGGCCGTCCAGCAGGGGATCGCGGAGAGGATCACGGACGCCAAGCTGTTGCGTGCCGCCTTCGCCTATCCCTTCCTGACGCTGAAGGTCGTCCTCATGATCCATTGGCAGGCTTTGAAGATCTGGCTCAAAGGCGGGCGCTACCATTCCAAGCCGGCTCCGCCCCTAGAAGAGGTGTCCTGATGTCCGCAGAGGAGTTGATCCAAGAACCCCTGTCCCGCCGATCGAGTTGGTCGAGCCGCCTGATCGGCGGGTTTTGCCGGCATCTCGCATTCGGCCAGCTTCTGGTGCGTTTTCCCGACGGAAGCGCGACCCTGCACCGCGGCCGGTTCCCGGGCGCGAGCGGTGTCATGGAGGTACAGTCGCCGCTCAAGATGGCGGGTCGGCTGCTCACCCGCGGCGAGGTGGGGTTCGGCGAATCCTACGTGGAAGGGCATTGGACGACGCCCGATCTTGCCGCGTTGCTCGAGGTCCTCTACGACAACATGGAACATCTCGGCGTGGGGCCGCGCGGGATGCGGTGGTCGCGGCTGTGGGATCGATTGAGCCATCGGCTGCGCGAGAATCACCCCATCAACAGTCGTCGCAACATTGCCCACCACTACGATCTGGGCAACGACTTCTACAGGCGTTGGCTCGATCCGAGTATGACCTACTCGTCGGCGCTTTTTGCCGACCCGGCGCGAGACAGTCTGGAATCGGCCCAGGAGCGTAAATATCTGCGCTTGCTCGATGCGCTGGACGCCAAGCCCGGCGAGCATATCCTGGAGATCGGCTGCGGATGGGGCGGTTTCGCGGAGCTGGCCGCACGGCGTGGCCTGCGCGTGACGGGCGTGACCCTCTCGCGCGAGCAGCTCGCCTTTGCGCGCGAGCGCCTCGAGGCCGCCGGTCTTGCCGATCGAGTCGACCTGCGGCTTCAGGATTATCGCGACGTCGAGGGTCGCTTCGACCACGCGATCTCGATCGAGATGATGGAGGCGGTGGGCGAGGCCTTCTGGCCGACCTACTACCGGGCGTTGCGGCGGCTGGTGCGACCCGGCGGTCGAATCGCCCTGCAGGTCATCACCATCAACGAGGACGATTTCCCGGTCTATCGCAAGCAACCGGATTTCGTGCAGCTCTACATCTTCCCGGGCGGGATGCTGCCAACACCCGAGCGCATGACACACGAGGCGCAGGATGCGGATCTGCTGATTCGCGAGACCGCGTGGTTCGGCCTCGACTATGCCGAAACCCTGCGACGTTGGCGCCTGGCCTTCCACGCGGTGGACCGCGAGGTGGCTCGGCTCGGATACGATGCGCGTTTCCGCCGGATGTGGGACTACTATCTGGCCTATTGCGAGACCGGCTTCAAGACGGGCTGCATCGATCTGACCCAAACCATCCTCGAGGTCCCGCAACGCAGCTGAGGCCGTTAGCTTAGCGCAGCGGGCGTGCCGTCGAGCGAGTCCCGCGCCCTTGCCTGAGGCGCGGCGTCGGACTGCGCCGGGCGACTCCATCCGAACCTTCCGTAGAATCGACGCGCAATGGAAACCGCATGAGCGAGATCGTCCTCATCAACGTCTCGGGCGAGGATCGACCGGGCATCACCGCGACCCTGACCGCAATCCTGGCACGGTATCGGGTGCCGATACTGGATATCGGCCAGTCGACCATTCACAACGCCTTGGCGCTGGGTCTTCTGGTCGAGCTGCCGGCCGACAGCGCATCCTGCCCGGTGTTTCGCGATCTGCTGTTTACCGCCCACGGTATGGGGCTGGATCTTCGATTTACGCCGATCGATCCCGACGCCTACGAGGACTGGGTGGCCGAGCAGGGGCAGCCGCGGCATATCCTCACCCTGCTGGGGCGCGAGATCGATTCGGAGCACATCGCGCGGGTGTCCGCCGTGGTCGCCGAATACGGTCTGAACGTCGATCGGATCTCGCGGTTGACAGGACGTCTATCGCGGCGTGTGCCGGAGCGCCATCCGCTCGCCTGTGTCGAGCTTTCGGTCCGCGGCGCAGTGGCGGATCTCTCCGAGCTGCATGCGGGTTTGCTTGCGCTCGGACAGATCCTGGATGTGGACGTCGCGGTGCAGGAGGACGACATCTTCCGGCGCAACCGGCGTCTGGTCTGTTTCGATATGGACTCGACCTTGATCCAAACCGAGGTGATCGACGAGCTCGCCGCGGCAGCCGGTGTCGGATCCGAGGTTGCTGCCATCACCGAGGCCGCGATGCGCGGCGAGCTCGACTTCAAGGAGAGTTTCCGGCGTCGTATCGCGCTGCTCGAAGGGCTCGACGAGTCGGTGCTCGGCGAGATCGCGGAGCGCCTGCCCATCACCGAGGGCGCCGATCGGCTGATCGCGAGCCTCAAACAGCTCGGCTATCGCATCGCTATTCTCTCGGGCGGCTTTACCTATTTTGCCGAGCATCTGAAACGTCGTTTCGGGATCGACGACGTCTATGCCAATACACTGGAGTTTCGCGACGGCAAGCTGACCGGTACGGTTTCGAGCGAGATCATCGACGGGGCACGCAAGGCCGAGCTTCTGCGCGAGATTGCGGCGCGCGAGGGGATTCGTCTGGAGCAGGTCATCGCCGTAGGCGACGGCGCGAACGATCTGCCGATGCTTGCGATTGCGGGCCTCGGGATCGCCTTTCACGCCAAGCCGATCGTCACCAAGCAGGCGCGTCACGCCATCGCGAACGTCGGGCTCGACGGGATCCTCTATCTGCTCGGGATGCGCGACCGCGACCTCGAGCGGCTCGCCAGAGGGGCGCAGCCTCCGGCCGACGAGGCGCTCCGGGGCGCTTCCGTATAGCTGGCTGCCTGAGATCCCCTCGCGGCGTTGCGAATCAAAAATGATATGTTTTTTAATATTTTAAGCTTCGCCGGCTCCAGCGGCCGTCACGTCTGCCGGGGCCGATCCCATCCAAAAACATCGCATACCGCGATGGGCGCGGCTTAAGTCGGCAGCCGATCGTCGTCGGATTCGAGCGCCTCCGAGTCGGGCCGAATGAACCCGGCGACCAGATACCGCTCGATTGTCTCGGATTCCATCGGAGGCGCGAACCACACGCCCTGCCCGCACCGACAGCCCATCACAGCCAATCGTTCGGCCTGCTCGCGGGTCTCTACGCCCTCGGCTACCGTATCGAGATTGAGTGCATGGGCGACGGCAAGCAAGGCCTGGACGGTTCGAACGGCCTCCGCATCGTCGTCGAGCGCATGGACGAATTGGCGATCGATCTTGAGCGTGCTGACCCTGGAGCGACGCAGATACGTCAAGGAGGAAAAGCCGGTGCCGAAGTCGTCGAGAACGAGTCGAACCCCGAGATCCCGGAGCATGGCGATCTGTGTCCGGTGATGCTCGCCGTACTCCATCATCGCGGTCTCTGTGAGCTCAAGCTCGAGTAGGGCAGGGTCGAGACCCGTCTCCTGTGCCGTCGCGAGCACGTCATCGGCAAGACAGCCTGCACGGACCTGCTGGGGCGAGACATTGATGCTGACCCGACCGAAGGTGAGTCCTCGCTTATGCCAGCCGCGCGCCTCGCGTGCGGCCGTTGCCAGGACCCAGCTGCCGAGGATATGAAACAGCCCGCGGCGCTCGGCGAGATGCACGAAATCTCCCGGCGGCAGGATCCCCTCCACCGGATGGCGCCAGCGCACCAGGGCCTCGACCGCCGTGATCTGCCCGTTCGCGAGCTCGACCTGCGGCTGATAGTGCAGGAAGAGCTCGCCGCTGCGCACGGCCTCGTCGATCCGATCCGTGAGGGCTGCATCGCGGTGGACCTGCCGTGTCATGGCATCGGTATGGAATGCGTAGCCGCCGCGTCCGTTGTTCTTGGCCTTGTAGAGGGCGACATCAGCACGGCCGAGGAGGGTTTCCAGGTCGATATCCGGCTTGGCGACGAAGACGACACCGACGCTCGCCCCGCCGTTGATGGCGTGGCCGTCGATCGAATAGGGTCGAGACAGGTGCTCGACGATCTTTGCGGCCAAGGTTGCAGCATCGGAGCTGCTCCGAGCATCGGGTTGGATCACGGCGAACTCGTCGCCGCCGAATCGCGCGACCGTGTCCATATCGCGGACGAGGGTCGACAGGCGCTGGGCAACCTCCTTCAAAAGCAGATCGCCCATCGGATGTCCTAGGGTGTCGTTGACCTCTTTGAAGCGGTCGAGATCGAGAAAATGCAGCGCAAAGCCCCGATCGGCGCTCCGGACCGAAGTCAGTCGCTTGGCGAGCTGACTCTTGAACAGGGCGCGATTGGGAAGGCCTGTGAGGCTGTCGTAGTAGGCGAGCCGAAGGATGTGCTCCTCGTTGCGTTTGCGCTCGGTGATGTCGTGGAAGGTGACGACGACACCCATTGCGGAGTTGCCGACGCGGATCGGTGTTGCGCGATACTCCACGGGAAACGCCGAGCCGTCGCGTCGCTGCAGGACCTCGTCGCTGACCACGATGTCTTTGCCGGTATGCATCACCGAGAGCATGCGACAGGCGGCTGCATCGCGGTCGCCTTCCTCGGGTTCGTTATGGGTGACGGCCGGGCAGGGTTTGCCGACTAGATCGGCCGGGTCGTATCCCAACAGGCGTGCGCCCGTGGGATTGATGAAGGTGGTGAGACCGTCCGGGTCGAGCCCGAATACCCCCTCGCTGGTCGACTCGAGAAGGAGCCGTGCGCGTTCCTCGGCGGCGATGCGTGCCGTGCGATCACGCGCTTGCTGCAAGGCGACGGCCACCAGTGCCGCGCCTTGTGCGATATAGATCAGCTGCTCCGCGCCGGGTTTGCCGGGGACTCGCGAATAGATATCGAAGGTCCCTAAGATATCCCCGCCGGCATCGCGAATCGGCTCGGACCAGAAACCGCGGACACCGGTCTCCTCCGTGATCCCTGCCAGCGACTGCCAATAGGGATGATAGAGGACATCGGCGATCACGAGGGGCTCGCCGATCGGGTGCGGAGTCGCCCCCTTGGCCGGGTCGCCCGTCAGGCGGTCGATCGCCTCGACGAGTCGATCCGGGAGGCTCGGGGCGGTGCCGACACGCAGGCGATGTGTCGTGCTGTCCATGAGCATAATCGAGCACATGAGGCTTTGGTCGAGCGCCTCGATCGATGCGGCGATCGCGTCGAGCGCCTCCTGCACGGGAGCGCCGTCCGCGATCAACTCCATGATGCGAATGCGGCTTTCCTGGAGCATCCAGGCACGTCGGGTCTCGGTGACATCGCGCACGGTGCCGGTCATAGACACCGGACGGCCCTGCTCGCGGGTCAGCGTCGCGCGCTCGTGGAGGTAGCGCACCTGGCCGTCGGGAAGCAGGATCCTGTGCTCGCAGTTGTAATTCCTGGTCCCTGCGATGGCCGCCCGAACCGAGTGCTCGACGCGTGTGCGGTCTTCCGGGTGAACGAAGTCGAGGAAGCCTTTGTAGGTGCCCGGGAAGCTTTCGGGCGGCACGGCGAAGATGCGATAGACCTCGGCAGAGCACTCGAGCCGGTTGTTCTCGGCATCCCACTCCCAGGTTCCGAGATGCCCCAGCCGCTGTGTCTCTTCGACGAGGCGCTCGCTCCGAGCCAAGCGACCCTCGAGGCCGGCGTGCGCTGCTTGCGCCTGTGCGGCGATGTCGTGTCGGAGCTGGCGTTCACGCCAAGCCGCACCGGCGGCGACTGCAGCCAAAAGGGCCAGCGCGCCGGCCGTGCCTGCACCGATGCCGGTGCCTGCGCCGACGGAAGCGGACCAGGACACCGCGGGCTCGGCTGCGGTGACCAGCGTCGGGATCCAGAAGAGCGGCAACCATACCCATCGAGTCGACGGGGGCGAAGCGATCGTTGGTTTTGGCCTCATGTCCATTCGGGCATCTAAGGTTGAATGTGGTTGTCGGGGCGTGATTCCCGAACGGGTCGCAGTGTCCTCGAGCCCGCTCCGTGCCGGCTTCATGAATCCTTGCAGGCTTGACCGGCAACCGGAGTATCCGCATCCGTCGCCTGATGGGATAATGCCGGCCCGACCGTCAACACCGCAATGGCCTATTGCCGGAGATCCGCAGATGCCCGACCTCGACCGGACCTACCGGATCGGCCCGATCCACTTGGCGCCGTCCGTCCTGCCTCGGAATGGCTGGACCTTTTTGGTCGCCGCGTTTTTCTCGATCGGGCTGATGATCTTCATCTCGATCGGTCAGACTTACATCCTCAACGAGCATCTCGGGGTTCCGGAGTCGACGCAGGGTGCGATCAGCGGCCAGCTTGTCTTCCTGACCGAGATCGTCACCCTGTTGCTGTTTCTGCCGGCCGGCGTCCTCATGGACCGGATCGGTCGTCGCGGGGTCTACGCGGCGGGGTTTCTGATCCTCGCCCTCACCTATGTCCTCTATCCGCTCGCGGAATCGGTCGAGGCGCTTTATTTCTATCGGGTTCTTTACGCGATCGGCGTGGTCGCGGTCGCGGGCGGGTTGTCCACCGTCCTTGCCGATTATCCGGCAGAACGCTCTCGCGGCAAGTTGGTGGCCATCGTCGGCGTCATGAGCGGCTTGGGTGTCGTGCTCATCAGTCAGGGCCTCGGCGCCATGCCTAAGGTCTTTACCGGCGTGGGCTTCGACGGCGTCACCGCGGGCAGGTTGACCCATTTTATTGTCGCGGGTCTTGCGGTCGCGGTCGCCCTGCTGCTCCTCTGGGGACTCAAGCCGGGCCTGCCCGTGAGTCTCCAAGATCGTCCGAGCGTGCGCGAGCTTATGGTCGGCGGTTTTGCGCACGGGCGCAATCCGCGCATCCTCTTGGCCTATTCGTCTGCATTCATCGCACGCGGCGACCAATCGGTCAACGCGATCTTCCTCGTCCTCTGGGGCACCCTGGCGGCCAAGGCGACCGGCATGGAGTCCGCGTCGGCGGTGATGAGCGGAACCCTGATCTTCGTGATGGCGCAGGTCTCGGCACTCGTCTGGGCGCCCGTCCTCGGCCCGCTGCTCGACCGGATCGATAGGGTCACCGGGCTTGCGATCTGCATGGCGTTGGCGGCCCTGGGCAATCTGAGCCTCTTGGCGCTCGAGGACCCGCTCTCCTCCTATGGTCCGATCTTCTTTATCCTGCTGGGGATCGGTCAGATCAGTGTCTACCTCGGCGGTCAATCCTTGATCGGTCAGGAGGCGCCGGCCGGGCAGCGTGGATCGGTGCTCGGTGCATTCAACGTCGCCGGCGCGATCGGAATTCTCTTGATTACGCCGGTTGGCGGATATCTGTTCGATCGGGTCGATCCACGCGCACCCTTCATCGTGGTGGGCGTGATCAATGTCCTGCTGGTCTTTGCGAGCATCTATGTTCGGATGAGGCACTCGCCGGAATCGGCTGGCGGATCCGCTTCCGAGCAAGCCTAGTAACCCTTGGGCATTGATCTGCATCCCGCGTCGGACAAAAAATAAACGTCACAAAAAAGCCGGCTGTCGCCGGCTGATTTTTAACGGGAATTTTGGTCGGGGTGACTGGATTCGAACCAGCGACTTCTGCCTCCCGAAGACAGCGCTCTACCAAGCTGAGCTACACCCCGAAACGGTCATCAATGCTTACGGTCGACCGAAAAATCTGCCAGTGTCGCCAAGGCGTCCGTGGCCGAAGATGGCGGTAAGGCGCTCAGCGCGCGTTTTGCCCTATTCGCGTAGTCTTCCGCAAGCCGCGTAGTATAGGTAATGGCGTCGGTCGACGCAATCACCTCGACGACGGATTCCATGTACTTGCGACCACCCTCTTGGATGGCCTTGCGCAGCAGCGCTTTTTGCTCGGCTGTTCCGACCTCCATCGCCCGAATCACCGGCAGGGTCGGTTTGCCCTCATCGAGGTCATCGCCGACGTTTTTGCCAAGCTCGGCGTTTGCCGGGCTGTAATCCAAGGCGTCGTCGATGAGCTGGAAGGCAATCCCGAGGTTGAGGCCATAGCTCGCGGCGGCCTCTTCGACGGCGGGGCTCGATTCGGCGAGCACGGCGCCAAGGCGCACGCCCGCTTCGAACAGCGTCGCTGTCTTGCGCGTGATGACCTCCATGTATCGGGTCTGATCCGTGTCCGGGTCGTGCGTATTCAGGAGCTGGAGCACCTCGCCTTCGGCGATCCGGTTGGTCGCGTGCGAGAGGATGTCCATGACCCGCATACTCCCGACATCGACCATCATCTCGAAGGCGCGGGAGTAGAGGAAATCGCCGACCAGCACGCTGGCGTCGTTGCCCCAGACGACGTTGGCCGTCTCGCGGTTGCGTCTGAGTTCCGAGGCATCCACGACGTCATCATGCAGCAGCGTCGCCGTATGGATAAACTCGACAACCGCAGCAAGATCGATGTGACGGTCGCCGGTGTATCCGCAAGCCCGGGATGCGAGGAGTACCGAGAGCGGTCTTAAGCGCTTGCCGCCGCTGTTGACGATGTAGCTGCCGATTTGGTTGATGAGCGCCACGTCTGACCGGAGTCGACGCAGGATCAAGGCGTCAACGGCCTTAACGTCTTCGGCGACGGGTTGTCGGAGCGCGGTAATATCCATGAGGTGTCGATGGACTGTCTGATCGTGGCCGCGGATGCTAGGTGTGGGATGGGGGTCTGTCAAGTCGGAGGCGGGCTGCGAGGTCCCTGTATACCAGGCTGTCTAGCGGGGTTTGCCCGCCGGGGGACACGGCCCGGCGTCGCTCTTCGCACCCGCCTGCGCCGGGTGTGACCGAAACTGA
>NZ_DIUM01000039.1:1464-3601 GCF_002423035.1 Thiocapsa sp. UBA6158 | reverse complement strand
GGCGCCAGGCAGTTGGTGGTGCAGGAGGCCGCCGAGATGATGGCTTCGCCGGCGTAGGTCTTGTGATTCACGCCGTAGACGAACATCGGCGTGGCGTCCTTGGACGGCGCGCTCTGCACGACCTTCTTGGCGCCGGCTTCGATGTGCTTGCGGCAAGAGGCGTCGTCGAGGAAGAAACCGGTGCACTCGATGACCAGCTCGGCACCGACCTCGCTCCACTTGAGGTTGGCCGGATCGCGCTCGGCGGTCAGACGGATACTCTTGCCGTTGACGATCATGGTGTTGCCGTCGACGGCGATATCGCCCCGGAAGTTACCGTGGACGGAGTCGTACTTGAGCATGTAGGCCAGATACTCGGGGTCGAGCAGGTCATTGATGGCAACGACCTCGATCCCGGGGAAATCCTTCGCGATTGCGCGAAATGCCATACGACCGATACGACCGAAACCATTGATGCCGACTTTAAGTGTCATTGAGAGAGACTCCTCTTAGCGAATAAAAACTCTCGGTGCTCGAACCTCGGCTTCCCGACGCTGGATGGTCGGTAGAGCGAAGGGGCGAGCCCAAAAACAAACGATCCATGGGCGCTTAGACTGCCGCGCTTAGATGCCGAAATGATGCAACGCCGGTCGCCGAACACTTGATCGTTCGGCGGCCCATACGCGAGACAGCCGGTTAAATCAGAGTACGCCCCTGACCTTGGCGACCAGGTTCTCGACCGTGAACCCGAACTCCTTGAAGAGCGGGCCGGCAGGCGCCGATTCACCGAACCGGTCAACACCGAGGATCGCGCCCTGATGACCGACATACTTCCACCAGCCGTCCGTGACCGCTGCCTCGACCGCAACCCGCGCGGTGACGGCCTTGGGCAGCACCGATTCGCGATAGGCGGCATCCTGCGCATCGAAGGTGTCGGTCGAGGGCATCGACACCACGCGGATCGCCTTGTCGGACATCGCCTCGGCAGCCTTCATGGCCAGCTCGACCTCGGAGCCCGTGGCAATGATGATCGCATCCGGGGTGCCGGCACAGTCGCGCAGCACATAACCGCCGCGCGCGATGGCCGCGAGCTGCTCGGGCGTGCGGCTCATATGCGCGAGGTTCTGACGCGAGAAGATCAGACAGCTCGGACCGGTGCGCCGCTCGATGGCGAGTTTCCAGGACACCGCCGACTCGACCGCGTCGCACGGACGCCAGACGCTCATGTTGGGGATCATGCGCAGCGTCGGGATCTGCTCCACCGGCTGATGGGTCGGGCCGTCCTCGCCCAGACCGATTGAGTCGTGGGTGTAGACGAAGATCGACTGGATCTTCATCAGTGCCGCCATGCGCAGTGCATTGCGGGCGTACTCGGAGAACATCAGGAAGGTCGCACCGTAGGGCACGAAACCGCCATGCAGCGCGATGCCGTTCATGATGGCCGACATGCCGAACTCGCGCACGCCGTAGTAGACATAGTTGCCGGGTGCGTTGCCTTTGCCGATGCCCTTGCAGCCCTTCCAGAGGGTCAGGTTGGAGCCGGCGAGATCCGCCGAGCCGCCGAGCAGCTCCGGCAGAAGCGGGCCGAAACCGTTGAGCGCGTTCTGCGATGCCTTGCGCGAGGCGATGGTCTCGCCCTTCTCGACGATCGAGGTCACGAAGGCGTCGGCCTGCGTGGCCCAATCGCCCGGCAGATCGCCGGCCATCCGGCGTTTGAATTCGGCGGCCTCGCTCGGGAATTTCGCAGCGTATGCGGCAAAGCGGTCGTTCCACGCAGACTCGGCCGCGGCGCCCCGCTCTTTGGCATCCCAGCCCTGATAGACGGCGTCCGGGATGACGAACGGCGGATGGTTCCAGCCCAGCGCCTCGCGGGTCAAGGCGATTTCGTCCTCGCCGAGCGCCGCGCCGTGGCATTCTTCCTTGCCCTGCTTGTTCGGCGAGCCGTAACCGATGATGGTCTGGCAGCAGATGAGGCTCGGGCGGTCGGTGATCTCGCGGGCGGCCTCGATGGCGGCCTTCACGGCTTCCGTATCGTGCCCGTCGACCTTGGGGATCACATGCCAGCCGTAGGCCTCGAAGCGTTTCGGGGTGTTGTCGAGGAACCAGGCCGGTGTGTCGCCGTGACCGCGGACCTCGCCGTCGATCGAGATGTTGTTGT
>NZ_DIUM01000039.1:0-1418 GCF_002423035.1 Thiocapsa sp. UBA6158 | reverse complement strand
CGGTGGTGGTTTCCACGCCCGGGGCGTAGCCGTATTCAGGATGCCCGGGGGTCTTGGAGTGAAGCTGACGGAACTGCTTGAGGTCCTCGATCCCGAGCTCATATCCCGTCAGGTGGAGCAGGGCGTAGATCAGCATCGAGCCGTGGCCGTTCGACAACACGAAGCGGTCCCGGTCGGGCCAGGCCGGATTTCCCGGATTGTGCGTCATGAAGTCGTTCCAGAGCACCTCGGCGATATCGGCCATGCCCATCGGCGCACCCGGGTGACCCGAATTGGCCTTCTGGACCGCATCCATCGCGAGCGCTCGTACGGCATTGGCAAGATCTTTACGTGAGGACATCAGTCCCTCCTAGGTTCAGAAGCAATAGTCAGTCGGTCATGCGTGCCGCGAGTCACATCCGCCGATCGATCGGCGTCGGGCGGGTGACGGCAAGGTGGCACTGCGTCGGAATACAGTATGCAGGGCTGGCGGCCGGAGCGATCGGGGTTTCGATCGGCGGAGCTTCGCGTACGCAGACGCGATGGCCGGTATCGAGACCCTTTCGAAGGTCCGCCATTGTGGACGAAGAGTGCCGACCCGAAAATCAAAACAAACTTATACCGTCAAAAAGGAAGTTATCAGTTCCTAATATTAAGAATTGCGCAAGCAAATGACCAGGATTTTCGTACGGATCGACGTTTTCGAGCCCGTCGCGACGGTCACCTTGTCTTCCATTTGATCGAGCAGCCGATGCTGGGGATCTGCCGGTCGGGACCGATTCCGATCCGTGCAACCTGCTCCATGGCTTCGAAAAGATCGCGTTTCGCATCGTCCGGAGCCGTGTCTTTGCGGCTGGCATCGAGGCGTCCGCGGTACTGGAGCTCGAGCGCTGCGTTGTAGCCGAAGAAGTCCGGCGTGCAGACCGCTTCGTACGCCTTCGCGACGGCTTGGCTCTCGTCGAGCAGGTAGGGGAAGTGGAAGCGAAACTGCTCGGCGACCCGTCGCATGTTCTCGAAGGAGTCTTCCGGGTAGTCCTGCGGGTCGTTGGACATGACGGCAACACAGCCGATTCCGAGTGCGATCAGCTCGCGGGCGTCTCTGACGATGCGCTCCCTGACGGCTTTGACGTAGGGGCAATGATTGCAGATGAACATGACGAGCAAGCCGCGCTCGCCCGCACAGGCGTCGCGTGTCCAAATCTTGCCGTCGGTGCCGGGGAGCGCGAAATCCGGAGCGGGGCGCCCGAAGTCGCAAACGGGGGTTTCAAGCGATGCCATCAGAGATCTCCGAGTAAACGCCTGGGCCGGATCGGATGTGCTCGCATGTTACCGGAAGGTCGACGGTTGCAAAATCCTTTGCGGCGATGCGCTGCCCGGCTGCGTGGACTCGGAGCCCGTGAGCCCGTGAGCCCGTGGGGTGTGACCGAAACTGATGCGTT
>NZ_DIUM01000079.1 GCF_002423035.1 Thiocapsa sp. UBA6158 | reverse complement strand
GCCGATACCGCGCTCAAGACGGCAAACTCGGGTTATCTGACCCGCCGTCTGGTCGACGTCGCGCAGGACATGGTGGTGCTCGAGGTGGATTGCGGCACCGAGGGCGGGTTGATCATGACCCCCATCATCGAGGGCGGCGACGTGGTCGAGCCCTTGCGGGAGCGTATCCTCGGGCGCGTGGCGGCCGTCGACGTCTATCAACCGGGCACCGAGGAGATGGTCTGCGAGGCCGGAACCCTGCTCGACGAGTCTTGGGTGGAGCGCTTCGAGACCTTCGGCATCGATCAGGTGCGTGTGCGCTCGCCGATCACCTGCGAGTCGCGTCTCGGCGTCTGCGCCCAGTGCTACGGGCGTGATCTGGCGCGCGGTCATCGCGTCAACCTCGGCGAGGCGGTCGGCGTCATCGCGGCGCAATCGATCGGCGAGCCCGGCACGCAGCTCACCATGCGCACCTTCCACANNCTGCACAACATCAAGGTGGTCGAGCATCATTCGGGCAAGAATCTGGTCGCGGTCTCGCGCTCGGGCGAGCTGACCGTGGTCGACGATCGCGGGCTCGAGAAGGAGCGCTACAAGGTGCCCTACGGCGCCAGTCTGCGTGCTGCCGACGGCGACCCCGTCAAACCGGGCGACGTGGTGGCCAACTGGGATCCGCATACCCATCCGGTCGTCACCGAGGTGGCCGGTAAGCTCGCCTTCGAGGACTTCATCGAGGGCGTGACGGTGCAGGGGCAGGTCGACGACGTCACAGGCCTGACCTCGCGTGTCGTCATCGATCCCAAGCAGCGCCCGTCGTCGGGCAAAGACTTGCGCCCCATGGTCAAGCTGATCGGGGAGGACGGCGCCGAGCTCAAGATTGCGGGAACGGATCTCCCGGCGCGCTACTTCCTCCCCGCGGGCGCCATCGTCGGCGTGGAAGACGGGGCCAACGTGGGTGTCGGCGACATCCTGGCGCGTATTCCGCAGGAGTCGAGTAAGACACGCGACATCACCGGCGGTCNNGGGCAAGCAGCGTCTGGTCATCACCATGGACGACGGGGAGACAGTCGAAGAGCTGATCCCCAAGTGGCGCAACGTCAACGTCTTCGAAGGCGAGCGCGTGGAGCGCGGCGAGATCATCGCCGACGGCGAGCTGGCCTCGCACGACATCCTGCGTCTGAAGGGCGTTACTGCCTTGGCCGAATATCTCGTCAAGGAGATCCAGGACGTCTATCGNNTCGTGCGTCAGATGCTGCGCAAGGTCGAGGTGACCTCGGCGGGCGACACCCGTTTGCTGCGCGGCGAGCAGGTCGAGCACGCCCACCTGATGGACGAGAACAAGCGGGTCATGGCCGAAGGCAAGCAGCCGGCACTCTATGAGCCTCTGCTGCTCGGCATCACCAAGGCGTCNNTCGGCCGCGTCCTTCCAGGAGACGACACGCGTCTTGACCGAGGCCGCGGTGCGCGGCTCCACCGACCGCCTGGCCGGCCTGAAGGAGAACGTCATCGTCGGTCGCCTGATCCCCGCGGGATCCGGTCTTGCGCATCATCAGGAGCGGCGCCGGCATCGGCAGATGGAGATGCCGGGCTCGGGCAAGGTCGAGATGGCGACCGAGGAGCTCGAAGAGGCTTTGAAGAAGGCGCTCAATACCTCCGAAGCAGGGTGACTGTGGATCATGCCTCGATGCGGGGCGCCGCCTCGGCGTCCCCGCGTCTTTCGTGTCGCACGCTATTGAAGCTGCCTACCGCATCGGCGCATAGTGAATGGCTAACCGGTTGACACCACCGGTCCTCCTCCCTATACTGCTCGGTCTCAGCTAGACGGCTCCGCGCCGTCTAGCCTCTTTTTTTCTAGGTCTGGTTCCTTGGTCTGGGCATCCATCCGCCCGGTCCCCGAGTCGATCGATCGCATACGTGCGGCTGTGCCGTCTTACCCAGTCGGCCTGCGGTCGCGCAAGAGTGATTTTACGCTTGTGTTTTCGGCGCCGTTGCGCCTTTGGAGACTGATTGCATGGCAACGATCAACCAACTCGTGCGCAAGCCCCGCAAGCGTGTCGTGGCGAAGAGCACCGTACCTGCGCTCGAAGCCTGTCCTCAGCGACGCGGCGTTTGTACGCGGGTTTATACCACGACCCCGAAGAAGCCGAACTCAGCTCTGCGTAAGGTTGCTCGCGTTCGCTTGACCAACGGCTACGAGGTTGCCTCCTACATTGGCGGCGAAGGCCATAACCTCCAAGAGCACTCGGTCGTTCTGATTCGCGGCGGACGTGTCAAGGATCTTCCTGGTGTGCGCTATCACACAGTGCGCGGCACGCTGGACACCTCGGGTGTCGAGAAGCGGCGTCAGGGGCGTTCCAAGTACGGTGCCAAGCGTCCCAAGAAGTGACCCGGTTGCGAGATCGGTCAGCCTAATTGAGTGAAATCGGAGTCTAAAACAACATGCCGAGAAGACGCGTTGCCGCCCGTCGCCAGATCCTTCCCGATCCGAAGCACGGAAGCGAGCTCCTGACCAAGTTCATCAACATGATGATGGAAGACGGCAAGAAGTCGGTCGCCGAGCGCATCATTTATACGGCACTCGATCAGGTGACCGAAAAGAAAGGCGGGCGCCCGGTCGAGCTGCTCGAGCAAGCAATGGACAATGTACGTCCGGCGGTCGAGGTCAAGTCCCGTCGTGTCGGCGGCGCGACCTATCAGGTCCCGGTCGAAGTGCGCTCGACGCGGCGCAACTCGTTGGCGATGCGTTGGATTATCGATGCAGCGCGCAAGCGCTCCGAGAAGTCCATGGCATTGCGTTTGGCCGGCGAGTTGATGGACGCAGCGGATTCTCGCGGTTCCGCCGTGAAGAAGAAAGAAGATACGCATCGGATGGCCGAAGCAAACAAGGCCTTCTCGCATTACCGCTGGTAACAGCGGGGACCGAGTTTCATTCAATCAGGGCGGATACAGTCGTGGCACGTAGCACCCCAATCGAGCGGTATCGCAATCTCGGCATCATGGCGCACATCGATGCCGGGAAGACAACGACCACCGAACGCGTTCTTTTCTATACGGGTGTTTCGCACAAGTTGGGCGAAGTGCACGACGGCGCCGCCACCATGGATTGGATGGAGCAGGAGC
>NZ_DIUM01000070.1:40846-116614 GCF_002423035.1 Thiocapsa sp. UBA6158 | reverse complement strand
TATGAGATGTGTGTAATGGGATGCCGTGACCGGCATCGACGCATCATCGGCGGCGATTCACATACCCTGCTCGGGGATCTCGATCAGTACGGTCTACCCTCGGCCGGTGACTACCCGACCCGCACCGTGAACGCAGACGGCGACCCGGTCTGCGTCGTGCAGGCTTGGCAGTCGGCGCAGCGGACGAGATCATCTGCGAGCGCCGTGTCCCGACCCAGCCCCGCGCGCCCTGCAACGGCGACGCCGTTTCCCTCTCGGGGGCGCAGCCGAGCATCAACGGCGGTTTCAGTCAGCAGGTCGTGACCGATGCCTTCCTGGCGCGGGCCTTCCGGGCGGATATCGCGCTGCAGAGCGGCGGCGGCGTGCGCATCACCATCCCGGAGGGAGACATCACGATCGGGACCGCCTACACCCTGTTGCCCTTCTCCAACACCAAGGATGCCGACCGGGCCAAACACCGACCGGATCGAACATCGAGAGGAACCCCGGATGCCCTTCTCTCCTGTCCTGCGCGTCCTGACGCTGGCCTTCGGGGCGCTGGTCTGCACGCATCCTTCTGGGCGCCATCCTTGGCTTCGGACCTGATCAAGATCAACGGTGCGGGGGCAAGCTTTCCCGCCCCCTCTATCAGGGCTGGTTCCGGGACTATTTCCTGGCGCACCCGAACATTCAGGTCGACGATCAGCCGATCGGCTCCGGGGCGGGCGTCAACAGCTTCATCGAAGGACGGCTCGATTTTGCGGGATCCAATTAACCCTTGACCGCTGAGCTGGCGCACAGGGCAGGGGACAAGGTCCTGCAGCTCCCGTTGACGGCGGGTGTGGTCGTCTTGACCTGCAACCTTCCGGGAATCGACGGGGTCAGGCTCTCGCGCGAGTCCCTTGCCGGCATCTTTCTCGGCTCGATCGCCCGTTGGAATGATCCGCTGATTCTTGCGGCCAACCCGGGTGTCGAGATCCCGGATCTGCCGATCGTGGTGGTGACGCGGGTGGACGCGAGCGGGACCACTTCGGTCATGACCCGGCATGCAGATAGGATGGATCGAGGATGGCCAAAGTGATGAAGTCGAACGCATTTTCCAGGATTGCGCTGGGTGTGGCGGCCAGCCTGGTGGTGGTCGGTTACACGCGGGAGACCCAAAGAACGATAGCCGATGAGGCCGAATCAGCGAGGCTGGAGGACTGGAAGCCACCCCCTCAGTCCTCACCCCGCAGGACATCGGCAACCTCCACCATAAGCCGCTCGAACGATGGCGCCAGGTGGTCGATCACCCCGCGGTCCTTCCGTTTGAGGCTGTTTCCGATATAGACGACCCCGCCGCATCCGACCTCGCGTTTCGCCGCTCGGACATTCTTGCGGCTGTTGTCGATGACGATACAGGACGGGGGCTCGACACCCAGCTCTTTGAGCACGAAGCGATAGCCTTGCGGATCCGGCTTCGGGTGCAGCTTATCCTTCTTGTCGCGTGTGGAGATTGCATCGAAAACGTGCTCGGCCGGGAACATCTCCGTAAGCCCTTTCACCTCGAGAACCCGGAAGACGTTCTCCCGGACCCCGTTGGTCAAGATGGCGATCGCGATATCCTGTTCTCTCAGTAGATCCAGGCCCTCGCGGATCCGGTCTCCTGCTCGGCTGATCCCGCGATAGTCGAGGCTCCCGGTGCAGGCGTGAATAAGCTTTGCGAGCGTCGGCTCGATCGGATCCTCGGCGGGCTTGAGCAGCTTGGCCGTGTGATACAAGAGCGGTCCGAGCTGCAGACTTCCGCCCGCATCGTAGATGGCTCGGCCCGCGAGCCGCATCATCTTCAGGGCACGCTCCCCGAAGTGCGTGCTGATCGCGGCGAAGACCGATAGGGTCTGCGCCTTCAGGGCCACGTCTTCCGCTTCGGTTGTGATCACACCATCGAAATCCAACAACAAGAGCTGCGCATTGCGGATGAGTCGTGCAGGCACTTCCATCATGGATCACCTCGGAATCCGTAAAGGTCATTGGCGGCTCAGGGCGCCTTATAGCGCCGTCATGCGAAAGGCGGGTCGAGCGCCCATGATTCGATATTACCGGCGTACGTAGGTTTTTTCCGGACAACGCGCGGCAGGCATTCCGCCGGGCAGCTGCAGGATGTCGGATCATCGTTTCAAGAAACGCATGACGCAGTTGAAGTCGATGTGTTGTCGGGCGCTCGGGGCAGGTGTGGCTACTTGAGCTGCGCGACCGAGAGTTTGCGCAGGGTCGCCCGCCGTTTGACGTAATGCTCGTCCATGCGTCCGATGATTCCGTCAAGGAAACGGACGGTCTCGACGATGTTCGGCCCTTTGTTGAGCATGGCGCATTCGGCCTGGATACTCATGGCGGCGTCCGATACCTCGGCGCGTGACGGTGCCCCCTTTTTAGCCATGCCCTCGAGAATCTGAGTGGCCCAAATTACTGGTACATGTGCCGCCTCGCAGAGCCAAAGGATCTCCTGCTGGACTTCGGAGAGACGCTCGAAGCCCACTTCGACCGCCAGATCACCCCGCGCGATCATGATCCCGACGGGAGGCGAGTTGAGTGCGGCCAGTAGGATGCGGGGGAGATTCTCGAAGGCCTGACGGTTTTCGATCTTGAGTACGATCCCGAGATGATTGGCCCCGAGTCGGTAGAGCTCGTCGTGGAGACGCTCGACATCTTCGGGTCCTCGGACGAAAGAGAGCGCGACCATGTCGGCGAGCTTGACGACTGCCGGCAGGTCGTCGAGGTCTTTTTCGGTCAGGGCAGACATCTCGAGCGCGGTGTCGGGGAAGTTGATGCCCTTCTCGGCGCGCAGTTTTGCGCCATGTGGCCCGGTATGGGTGATTCTGACCCGGATGCGCTGGCCGTCGTTCTCCTCGACGAGCCCGCCGATCTTGCCGTCGTCGAACCAGACACGGTGCCCATGCGCGACCTGCTCGAACGCCGCATCGAGGGTGCAGTGAATCTGTGCCGGCGCGACGATGCGACCGGATGCGTCCCGCTCGGCCTCGGTGCCGGGTTCGTCGTGACGGATCAACATCAGTGTGTCGCCCGGCAGGAGGCAGATGGGGTTGATCACCTCGGGGATCCCAACGATGCGCCCTTCCCCGATCGACTTGCCGTCGCGCAGGCCCGTCACCGGGGTTTCATCCTGAATATAGGCGGTCCGCTCGCTCTCGGCGATCAATGATTGACCGACCGCCTCGACGATCTTCAGTTCATGGTGTTGACCGCGGGTGTCGGTGAAACCGACGCGATCGCCAACATCGAGCCGTGCGAGCAGGCCGCACTCGATCCGGAGGGTGAAGCGGATATCGTCTGGAGTCGGCTCGGCCGCGGCCGCCGTGGTCAACCAAATCCGAGCGGGTCTAGCGATGCGACCGAAGACATCCCGATCGGGCGCCAGTCGTATTACCCGCCCGCTCTCCCGAATGGCGCCCGTGCGTAGCTTCGGGCCGGCCAGGTCGGCCTGCACACGGCAGTTGCGCCCGACGATCCGCTCCGCACGGCGCAGGTTTTCCACCATCGCGAACCAGGCATCCGGACCGTCGTGGGCGCAGTTGATGCGCATGACGTCCATCCCTGCGATGAGGAGATCCTGCACCAGTTGCGCATCCGAGGCGGCTTCGCTCGGCATGGTCACCATGATGCGGACGAATCGGTCGCGGGGCTCGGGACCCAGAAGCGCTCGGGTGTGATCCCGAAGCAACAAGGGCCCGGTACGGAAATCGACCGACGGCTCCGGCGCAGGACCGAAATCCTTGCCGCTGAGCTGCTCCAGAATGGCCACCACCGAGTTGAGGCTGGCCAAGGCATGGGGCTCCAGCACACCGAGCGACGACAGTCCCAGAGCACCGAGATCCTGCTGCAGACTGCGGATGTCGTGTTGACGAATGCTCAGATAGTGAAGGAAGTTGCGTGCACTGTTGCGATGGCCGGGCTCGATCTTCTCGATCTCGTTGGCATAAGCGCGTTCGAAATCGACGGCACCTTCGCGGAGGGTGGCGAGCTGCGCGATCGGCCTTTCCAACTGTCGCGATGTCGGTGTCGGTGTCGTGGTCATGGGTCGAGTACCTGCGAGTTTGATATTGGCCGCACGGCGACGGCCGAATCCCGAGAACATAGGGGAGTTTTGTTTCAATTGTGTGATTGTGCCGCAGCGCGGGTGCCGCCGCTGCGGCGCCTAATCGGGCTGAAAACGAAGGATCGGCGGTTTGCTCAGCCTTGCCGGGCGGATCGAGTGCGGTGGCTCCCTCCGTCCGGGCGCTTATTCCGACTTACCCCATGTGCACCGGCGCGCCCCATCCCCCCGGAAATGCTCCGAAGCCCCGGCTCCTGCCGTGATGACAGATTACCGGATCAGTGCAGAGACCTCGCGAAACCCTACTCGATAGAGCCGATCGAGCCCCGGCTGATCGCCGTTCAGATCTGCCTGATCCATGCCGAAGACATTCGACATGAGCCCGATCGTGATCGCCGGTGACGACGATGAGGGTTTCACTTGCCTTCTCTCTACTTCCGGTCATAGTTGGCCCTGGATGGACGGGGCCGGCGGACCGCTCGGGAGAGGACAGAGGTGTCGGGTACTTTCCGAACGGCACGGCGCAATCTACAGAAAGACCCTTACTTTCTTGTAACAATATGCCGAACATTCCGCGACGACTGCTGCTGCTTCTCCTGATCCTGTCGGCGCCTTTGCGGGCGCAGATCGATGCCGTTCCGGTCGCTTCCGGGCTGCTCGGCTCCGAAACACCTTCCGTACCGACCGTCCCCACGGCCTTGCGACCTTGGATCCACTGGGTCCTGGAAGGCGGTCCGGAGGGCCAGGATCAACGCGCCTGCCCGATCGACCCCGCCGACGGCGCACGCCTCTGCGCCTGGCCCGGACGTCTGGATCTGGCGCTGAGCGGGGAGGGCGGCACATTCTCTCAGGTCTGGCAGATCCTTGCCGAGTCCTCGGTCCCGCTACCGGGCGACGCGGATGCCTGGCCGCTCGGGGTCGAGGCGGACGGGGCGGCGCTGCCGGTGGTTCAGCGCGACGGCCGGCCGACCGTGACGCTCGCCGCCGGGGTCCACCGGGTGACCGGGCGCTTCGTCTGGGACCGTTCGCCCGACGTGCTCCTGATCCCGCCCATCATCGGTTTGGTCGCGTTGATACGCGATGGCCGTGCGGTGCCGACGCCTCGATTGGACCGGACCAACCGGCTCTGGCTCGGTGACCCGACCGGATCCCAGACCGAGCGCTCGGGCGATCCCCTGAGCCTGGAGGTCTACCGACGCATCCAAGACAGTCTGCCCCTCGAGGTCCTGACCCGGCTTCGACTGGAGGTGTCCGGCGGCGCGCGCGAGGTGCGGCTGGGCCCCGTGCTCTTGCCCGGCGGGATCCCCATGCGGATCGACAGCCCCTTGCCGGCGCGACTCGAAGAGGACGGGATGCTGCGGGTGCAGGTGCGTCCCGGGCGTTGGGCTCTGGATGTCGTGGAGCATCACCAAGGCGATGTCTCCGAGCTGTCGCGCCCCGACGCCGGCGCACCCTGGCCGGAGCGTGAGATCTGGGCCTTCGCGGCTGAACCCGCGCTGCGGCGGGTCGAGCCGTCCGGACTCGATGCCGTGGATCCGCGTCAGACCGGGATCCCCGATGAGTGGTCGCGTCTGCCGGTCTATCGGGCCGAGCCGGGTGGCGTTCTGCGTCTGACCGAGCAGGTGCGCGGGGATCCGGATCCCGGGCCGGAGCGTCTGCGCCTGGATCGCGAGCTTTGGCTCGACTTCGACGGCAAGGGCTACAGCGTGCAGGATCGCATCGGCGGTCAATTGTCGCGCGGGTGGCGCCTGGACGCCGGCCCGGCACTCGCGCTGGGTGCGGTGAGCGTCGACGGTCGACCGGTGCTCATCACACGTCTGAACGATGCCGCATCGCCCGGGGTGGAGGTCAGACGGGGCAGCCTGGACGTGATCGCCGATGCTCGGCTTGAGTCCGCACCCGGGCGTGTTCCGGCCTCCGGCTGGGCGACCGAATTCGAGAAGGTCGACGCGCGTCTCTATCTGCCGCCGGGTTGGGATCTCTTGACAGTCCAAGGCGTCGACAACCTGCCGAGCACCTGGGTCGGCCGCTGGAGTCTGTTGGATCTTTTTCTGGTGCTGATCACGACGCTCGGTATCGGTCGAATTTGGGGCTGGGGTTGGGCGCTGCTTGCCCTGCTCACGTTGGGTCTGACCTGGCAGGCGCCCGGCGCGCCGCGGCTGATCTGGCTGCACCTGCTCGCCGCCGCGGCCCTGCTGCGGTTGATCCCGGAGGCTCCGGTCCGCACCGGTCTGCGGCGCTTGCGGACCCTGGCGACACTCTATTTCAGACTGGCGTTGCTGGGGCTGCTGGTGATCGGGCTGCCGTTCTTGGTGACCGAGGTCCGCGACGGGCTCTTTCCGCACCTGGAGCGTCCCTGGATGGCCTTGGGCGACGCGGAATCGGGCACCGGGATGAGCGCAGTGCCCGCGCCTGCGTTCGCGCTGCGCAGCGCGATGGACATGGAGGCGACGTCGAAACGCGAGCGGCTTTCCGGTGCCTTGTCCGAACCCGCCACCCCGATTCCCGAGCCCATCGATCTCATGGATCCCGATGCGCGCCTCCAAACCGGACCCGGCATCCCGGACTGGCGCTGGAACAGCGTGGAGCTGCGTTGGAGCGGACCCGTCGGCGAGCAGGAATCGGCACGACTTTGGTTGCTGACCCCGACCTTAAACCTGGTGCTCTCGATCCTCGGTGCCGTTCTCCTGGTGCTGCTCGGTGCACGTCTAGCCGGACTCGTCGGCGCCCGCGTGACCCACGGCGCAAGCCTCGCCCTCCTGGTCGCCCTGGGGCTGGGGACGACGCTCGCCACCGAGCCTGCCTCGGCCGAGGATCTGCCGAGCGCCGAGCTGCTTGGGGAGCTGCGCACCCGTCTGCTCGCCCCGCCGGACTGTTTGCCGCACTGTGTCGATCTGTCGCTCATGGTCCTCGCGGCGGATCCGGATCGGCTGGTCCTGGATCTGATCCTGGATGCTGCAGTTGCAGTCGCGGCACCCGTTCCGGGCGGGGCAGGGGGCTGGCTGCCGACCGAGATCCGCGTGGACGGCGAGCCCTCGGACGGACTGCGCCAAGACGCGGCCGGTCGGCTCCTGCTCATGCTCCCTGCCGGCCGACATGAGGTCATGCTCGTCGGCCCGCTGGCGAGCCGCGATCAGGTCGAGATCCCGCTTCCGCTGCCGCCGCGTCTGATCCGTGCGAGCGTCGAGGGCTGGAACCTCGAAGGGCTGGACGCGGGCGGGCGTGCCGGTGCTCAGATTCGCTTGGTGCGTCTCTCCGACACCGGCGCCCCGCATGAGGCGTCGCTCGCCCAAGGCGCGCTGCCCCCGCTGCTGCGCGTCGAGCGGACCCTGCGGATGGGGATCGACTGGCGCGTGGAGACCCGTGTGGTGCGTCTCTCGCCGAGCGCGTTTCCGGTCTTGATCCCGGTGCCTTTGCTGCCGGGCGAGTCGGTGCAAACGCCCGGGGTCCAAGTCGAGGGTGCAGCGGTTCTCGCGGACCTACCCGCGGGGCGATCGGAGGTGACCTGGTCGTCGCGCCTGGAGCCGACCCGCGAGTTGAGCCTGATCGCCCCGATGGATCCGCGACTCAGCGAGGATTGGCGTCTCGACGTGGGCCCGCTCTGGCATCTGGAGTACGCGGGCGTTGCTCCGATCCATCGGCTGGGTCCGGACGATCGCCGGCTGCCCAACTGGCGCCCTCTGCCGGGCGAGACACTTGTCCTGACCCTCAGTCGACCCCCGGGCGTCCCGGGGCCGACCTTGACCATCGATCGCGTCGACACGCGGGTCGAGCCGGGGCAGCGCGGGACCCTTTCGACCCTGACCCTGACGATCCGCAGCAGCCAAGGCGGCAGCCATGTCATTCGGCTGCCGGACGCCGCCGAGCCGATCGCCTTCAGCCTGGACGGCCGCAGCCTTCCGCTGCCCGACACGGCGCCGGAGGTCGAGCTGCCGCTGACACCCGGCTCGACGCGTGTCGAGTTGACCTGGCGCGAGGCGCGACCGCTGACGTTCGGCTACCGGCCAAGCCTGCCGGATCTGCGCAGCCCGGCGGTCAACCTGAATCTCTCGCTGAGCCTGCCGGAGGATCGCTGGGTGCTCTGGACCTGGGGTCCGCGGATCGGGCCGGCCGTGCTCTTCTGGGGCATCCTGCTGGTGCTGATCGGCCTGGCCGCAGGTCTGGGTCGCAGCCGCCTCACGCCCTTGCGCGTGCACGATTGGCTCCTGCTCGGCATCGGCCTCATCCTGGCTCAGGTCTTGGTGGTGTTGTTGGTCATCGGATGGCTCTTCGCGCTCGGCCTTCGGCATCGCCTGGATCCGCTTGCCCGTCCGGCCTGGCGTTTCAACCTCATTCAGATCGGGCTCGTGGTCCTGACGCTCGTCGCCCTTGCCGGCCTGCTCGGTGCCGTCCAACAGGGTCTGCTCGGCACGCCCGAGATGCAGATCATGGGGAACGGCTCGACCGCGACCACGCTCAACTGGTATCAAGACCGCAGTGGACCGATGCTGCCGGAGGTGTGGGTGCTCTCGGTGCCCATGTGGGTCTACCGCGCACTCATGCTCGCCTGGGCACTCTGGCTTGCGATGCGTCTGCTGGACTGGCTGCGCTGGGGCTGGGAGGGGCTTTCCAAGCCTTTGATCTGGCAGGATCTGCCCGCGGCCGAGCCGAAGCGGCCAAAGGCGAGGCGCACGCCCGAGACCGAGGAGATGCGGCTGGATCTTTGACCCGGGGCTATCGGCGCACCGGGACATCGACCGCCCGCCAAACCAGGCACAGGGCGAGATCCACAGATGCGCGCTCGGTCTCCAGCTCCGAAACCATCATGGACAGCCGGTTGTTGAACAGGAACACGAGGAAGGCGGTCTTCAGCAGCAGCTCGTTGCCGAAGTCGCTCAATCCATAAGGAAATCTCATGGCGCACCCGCTCCGGGTGGGTGGTCGGTGCTTACTGCCTGATGCGGGTATTCGCGGATCCCGGCGACGAGGCGCGTCTGCGACGGAGCCGCTTCTACGAAGCGGTCGCGGACGCGAAATGCCCTAGGCAAATCGCGGGCACCCAAGACCCCGAAAATGCTTTTCAAATCCTAAACCGCGCCCACCACTGAGCGGATTGGCTCCGCTGAGCCTTTACTCTCGCTGCGAGAGAGCGAATATCGCTCGAGACGCGGTTTAGCCTTAGAAGCCCTCGGTCGAGGTAAAGAGCCCCACCCGCAGATCCTTGGCCGTGTAGATGGTGCGCCCGTCCACCTGCACCACGCCGTCGCCGATGCCGAGCACCAGCTTGCGCGAGATGACCCGTTTCATGTCGATGTGATAGGTGACCTTGCTTGCGGTCGGGAGCACCTGACCGGTGAACTTGACCTCGCCCACGCCGAGCGCACGGCCGTGCCCCGGATTGCCGATCCAGGCGAGATAGAAGCCGACGAGCTGCCAGAGTGCATCGAGTCCGAGACAGCCTGGCATGACCGGGTCGCCGGGAAAATGGCACTGAAAGAACCAGAGTTCGGGTTTGATATCCAGCTCGGCCAGGATCTCTCCCTTGCCGTAGGCGCCGCCGAAATCGGCGATGCGCAGCACGCGATCCATCATCAGCATATTCGGCACGGGCAGTTGGGCATTGCCGGGACCGAACATCTCGCCGTGTCCGCAGGCGAGGAGCGCATCGCGGTCGAAGGAGGCTTCTTTAGTCATTTTCGGGTGAGGTCCTGTGTGTCTTGCGGTTCCAGGGATTCGAGAGCCTCCAGCCTCCAGCCACCTGCCTCCGGCTTCGTTCGAGGCGGCGGGGCGGTATGGATTGCACGCGAGGCGTTCGGTGTTGCGTGGCCCGCGCGAGCGCGCGAGGATCGCTGGCGGCTGGCGGCCTGAATCAGCCCGCCCGAAGCCGCGCCGACAACCAGCCGACGATCTCCTCGATCGGGATGAGCTGGGTCTCGCTGTCGTTGCGGCCCTTGTACTCGACCTGACCGTCGTCGAGCGACTTGTCGCCGACGACGATGCGATGCGGGATGCCGATCAGCTCCATGTCGGCGAACATCACGCCGGGCCGAGCGTCGCGATCGTCGAGGAGGACATCGACCCCGGCCTGCTTGAGATCCTCGTAGAGCTGATCCGTCGCCTCGCGGACGCGATACGACTTGCCGAGCTTCATGGGCAGGAGTGCGACCTGGAAGGGCGCGATCGGCGCCGGCCAAGAGATGCCGCGCTCGTCGTGATGCTGCTCGATCGCCGCGGCGACCACACGCGACACCCCGATACCGTAACAGCCCATGGTGAGGGTGGTGGCACGGCCGTCTTCGCCGAGTACGTTGGCCTTCATGGCCTCGCTGTATTTGCGCCCGAGCTGGAAGATATGTCCGACCTCGATCCCGCGCGCGATCTTCAAATGACCCGAGCCATCCGGACTCGGATCGCCGTCGATCACATTGCGCAGATCCGCGACCTCGGGAAGCGGCAGATCTCGGCCCCAGTTCAGACCGAACCAATGCTTGCCGTCCTGATTGGCCCCGGCGCTGAAATCGCCGGTGACCGCGACGGTGCGATCCACGATGCAGGGGATCGGCAGGTGCTTCGGGCCGAGCGATCCGGGACCGGCGCCGATCGCCTCGCGGATCTCGGTCTCCGTTGCCATGCGCAGCGGCGCGGCGACCCCGGGCAGCTTCTCCGCCTTGATGGCGTTGAGCTCGTGATCGCCGCGCACCAGCAGTGCGATCAGAGCGGACTCGCTCGCGGCTGAGGCGGCGACCACCAGGGTCTTGACGGTGCGCTCGATCGGCTGGTTAAACTGCTCGACCAGATCCGCGATGGTGCGTGCGTTCGGTGTATCGACCAGGCGCGCACCCTCCTGCGGCGCCGGGGCAGCGTCGGCCAGGGCGAGGGCCTCGGCCAGCTCGACGTTGGCCGCGTAGTCGCTGCTGTCGGAGAAGGCGATGGCGTCCTCGCCCGAGTCCGCGAGCACATGGAACTCATGCGAGGCGTTGCCGCCGATGCTGCCGGTATCGGCCTGCACCGGGCGGAAATCGAGCCCGCAGCGGCTGAAGATGCGGCTGTAGGCCGCGTGCATCTGCCGGTAGGTGTCTTCGAGCGAGGCGTCGTCGAGATGGAAGGAGTAGGCATCCTTCATCAGGAACTCGCGGGCGCGCATCACGCCGAAGCGCGGTCGAATCTCGTCGCGGAACTTGGTCTGGATCTGGTAGAAATTGATCGGCAGCTGCTTGTAGCTTTTGAGTTCGTTGCGGGCGAGATCCGTAATGATCTCCTCGTGGGTCGGGCCGAAGCAGAAGTCGCGTTGGTGGCGGTCGCGCAGACGCAGCAGCTCCGGGCCGTATTGGTCCCAACGGCCGGATTCCTGCCACAGCTCGGCGGGCTGCACAGCAGGCATGGAAACCTCCAAGGCACCGGCGCGGTCCATTTCATCGCGGACAATGCCTTCGATCTTGCGCAGGACGCGCAGCCCCATCGGCAGCCAAGTGTAGAGCCCGGCCGCGAGTTTGCGGATCATGCCGGCACGCAGCATCAGGCGGTGACTGGCGATCTCCGCGTCGGACGGGGTCTCTTTGAGGGTCTGGATCGGGAACTGAGAGGTGCGCATCGGCAGGACTATCGGCAGCGTAAAGTCGCGAAGTGTATTGTTCAACCAGTATCGAAACAACCGCGCTGTGATTCGAGTGTAAAATGACAAAGCGATCAGAGGATTCCAGTCCAAACAGTCCGGCCTCGGTTGCGAACCGGCGGACCCAGCGCCGCATTTGCGTGCGCATCCCGATCCAGGTCTTCTTGCCGACACTCTCCGAACCGATCACTGCGATGAACCAGGACATCTCCTGGGGCGGCGCGCAGTTCGTCGCCGATGTGCCGCTCGACTCCTTGACCGGGACGCTCCGTTTGATGTTTCCCTGGAGAGGAAGTGAAAAGGTTTCAATCGACGCGGAGGTCGTGCGGGCGCAGCGGCTGGGGTCCGGGCATCACCAGGTCGCGGTGCGGTTCGCGAGCCTCTCGCCACGAAGCCAAGCCCGGTTGGAAAAACTTCTGAGGATGCTCGATGCGGCGGACGACTCGAAGGACCGAGACGCAGGTGCGCTGGCGCGCGAGCTCGAGGTTGTGGTCGAGGATGCCGCAGCGATGCGCGAGATGCTCGAGCAGATCGCGGCCGGACGTTTGAACATCACCGTCTTCGAGGCTTACGAGGCTGGTCAGAGCATCCGTCTCTCCATTCGCGGGGCGGATGCTCTACCCGGCTTTTTGTTGCGGGCACGGGTGCGCGCGGTCGAGCGGGTCAAGCTGGATGGATTTGCTCAATCTGAGCTCTTCGGTCTCGAGCTGGGATTCGAGCATCCGATACCGGCGATCAAGACATTTGTCGACCTCTTGATCGCGCAGCTTCCGCCGGTGTGGAAAGACCCCGAGTCCAGTTTTGCGGGTGCTCCGAATTGGCTGCGCGCGATGCATCTCGCTCGGCAGACGGAAGACCACACGCTCGGTGACCATGGCGACGCTTCGCTCTTGGAGTCGCGCTTTCCCGATGCCTTGAGAAGTCTGCGCTTCGTGTGGGGAGACCCGGAGGCGTTCGACCTCGTGTTCCAGGACCTGACCCTGGGTGATCGGGTCGAGCCGGGAGGCTGGCCGAAGGATGCCTGGGACGAGCTGGGCCTTCTCCAAGACGTTCATGACTGCGCCTACGGTCTCCCTGCAGCCAGAATGAGCCGATTACGCCCGACGCGTTGCCGTTGAATCGGCGTCGTGGGTCCGGCGGCTCGGTGACGCCCGCGGATCGAATCCGCAGCTCGCTTGACCGGCTGCGCCGATCGCGGTAATTTCGATCGCTTTTGAACCCTTTTGGGACTGATCGGAGGTCACCGAGGTGGCACTGTCTGAAGCGCAACTCGATGGGGCCGAGCCGGAGCGGCCGGAGCGGAGTGGTGTCGAGCTGAGCGGGGCCGAAATCGTCGTTCAGGCGCTCGCCGACGAGGGCGTCGAGTTCGTCTTCGGCTATCCCGGCGGCGCCGTGCTGCACATCTACGACGCCCTGTTTCGGCAGGAGTCCGTCAAGCACATCCTGGTACGTCACGAGCAGGGTGCCTCGCACGCCGCGGACGGCTATGCGCGTGCAACCGGCAAGTGCGGCGTCTGTCTGGTGACGTCCGGTCCGGGTGCGACGAACGCGGTCACCGGGATCGCGACCGCCTACATGGATTCCATCCCGATGGTGGTCCTGACCGGCCAGGTGCCCACTCCGGTCATCGGCAGCGATGCCTTCCAAGAGGTCGACACGGTCGGCATCACCCGGCCTTGCGTGAAGCACAACTTCCTGGTCAAGGACGTGCGCGACCTCGCGGTGACGATCCGCAAGGCGTTCTATATCGCGATGAGCGGTCGACCCGGCCCCGTGGTGGTCGATATCCCGAAGGACGTGACGGATCCGAACATCAAGATCCCGTACGACTATCCGCGCGATGTGAAGATGCGCTCGTACAACCCGGTACTCAAAGGGCATCCGGGGCAGATCCGCAAGGCCGTGGATCTGATCATCCAAGCCAAGCGGCCGGTCTTCTACACCGGCGGCGGCGTGGTGCTCGGCGAGGCATCGGCGCAGTTGACGGACTTCGTCCGCATGACCGGGTTTCCCGTCACCAGCACCCTGATGGGACTCGGTGCCTATCCGATGACCGATCCGCAGTTCATCGGCATGCTCGGGATGCACGGGACCTACGAGGCGAACATGGCGATGCACGAGACCGATGTCTTGATCGCCATCGGCGCGCGCTTCGACGATCGGGTCACCGGCAAGATCGAGCACTTCTGCCCGCATGCGAAGATCATCCACGTCGACGTGGATCCCTCCTCGATCTCCAAGAACGTGAAGGTGCATGTCCCGATCGTGGGACAGGTGGCCAACGTGCTCTCCGACATGATCAAGCTCTATCGCGAGCTGGCCCCGCGGCGCGACGAGCATCCGGTTGCCGACTGGTGGTCCAAGATCGCCGAGTGGCGTGCGGTGGACTGCATGCGCTACGACCGCAACAGCACGGCCATCAAGCCGCAGTTCGCGGTCGAGACGCTCTACAAGGTGACCGGCGGCGATCTCTATCTGACCTCGGATGTGGGTCAGCATCAGATGTTTGCCGCCCAGTTCTATCCGTTCGACAAGCCGCGGCGTTGGATCAATTCGGGTGGCTTGGGGACCATGGGCTTCGGCCTCCCGGCGGCGATGGGGGTACAACTCGCGTTTCCGGATGCGCAGGTCGCCTGCATCTCGGGAGAGGCGAGCATCCTCATGTGCATCCAGGAGCTGGCCACCTGCCTTCAGTACGGGCTGCCCGTGAAGATAATCCTGCTCAATAACGGCTATATGGGCATGGTGCGTCAGTGGCAGGAGTTCTTCTATGAGAGCCGCTACTCGAACTCCTATGTCGATGCCCTGCCGGACTTCGTGAAGCTCGCCGAGAGCTTCGGACATGTCGGCATGCGCGTCGACCAGCCGGCCGATCTGGAGGCCGCGATGACCGAGGCGTTCGCGATGAAGAATCGCCTCGTGTTCATGGACGTCATCGTGGATCCGACTGAAAACGTCTACCCGATGATCGCCGCCGGCAAGGGCCACCACGAGATGCAGCTTGCACCGAGTCTGTCGGATCGTGAGCTGGCCTAGACCGCGTCCCGAGCGAAAGAGATCTTAAGACATGAGACATATCATTGCCGTGCTGCTGGAGAACGAGGCGGGTGCGCTCTCGCGCGTCGCCGGGCTCTTCTCGGCCCGTGGCTACAACATCGAATCACTGACCGTCGCCCCGACGGATGATCCGACCCTCTCGCGGATGACCCTGGTCACCACCGGCAACGACGATGTGGTCGAGCAGATCAAGAAGCAGCTGAACAAGCTGATCGATACCGTGAAGCTTCTCGATCTCTCAGAGGGTCCGCACATCGAGCGCGAGATGATGTTGATCAAGGTGCGCGCCGAGCGGCAGGACCGCGAGGAGCTCAAGCGCCTGACCGAGATCTTCCGCGCCAAGATCATCGACGTGACCGACACCAGTTATGTCATCGAGTTGACCGGCGCGTCGAAGAAACTGGACGCCTTCATCGGTGCCGTGCCGGAAGGGCTGATCGTCGAGGTCGTCCGCTCGGGGCCCACCGGCATCTCGCGCGGCGACAAGGGTCTCACCATTTAAACCGCTTCCGTGAGTGGCCCTCCGTGAGACAGGAAGCGTTTTCCTGTTCGCTCGGTAGGGCGCCTGTCCGTGACCTCGGCGGCGGGCGCGGTTGAAGTCTTCACTCTTTTTTCGGATTGAGCTGCTTGCGCGGTTGCGGTTCACAGTCCCGAGTCGGGCCTGAGTGAGAGCCTGAAGGCTTCTCGCCTACCGATTCGCCTCACACATCTCCATCAGAAGGATTCACTTCAATGACCATCAACGTGTACTACGACAAAGACGCCGACCTCTCCCTCATCCAGGGCAAGCAGGTCGCCATCATCGGTTACGGCTCGCAGGGTCATGCCCATGCCAACAACCTGAAGGATTCCGGCGTGTCTGTCGTGGTCGGCTTGCGGCCGGGTTCAGCCTCTGCCGCCAAGGCGGCCAATGCAGGGCTCGAGGTTCGCGCGATCGAAGAGGCCGTGAAGGGTGCGGACGTGGTCATGATCCTGGCGCCCGACGAGCATCAGGCCGCGCTCTATCGCGATCAGGTCGCACCCAACATCAAGCAGGGTGCCGCGCTCGCCTTCGCCCATGGCTTCAACGTGCACTTTGGCCAGGTCACGCCCCGTGAAGATCTCGACGTCATCATGATCGCGCCCAAGGGTCCGGGCCATCTGGTGCGCTCGACCTACACCCAGGGCGGCGGCGTGCCCAGCCTGATCGCGGTCCATCAGAATGCGACCGGTCAGGCCCGCGACATCGCATTGGCTTATGCCTCGGCCAACGGCGGCGGACGTGCCGGGATCATCGAGACCAACTTCCGCGAGGAATGCGAGACCGATCTCTTCGGCGAGCAGGTGGTGCTCTGCGGCGGGTTGACCTCGCTGATCAAGGCCGGTTTCGAGACCCTCGTCGAGGCCGGTTATGCGCCCGAGATGGCTTACTTCGAGTGTCTGCACGAGGTCAAGCTGATCGTCGACCTCATCTACGAAGGCGGCATCGCCAACATGCGCTACTCGATCTCGAACACCGCCGAATACGGTGACCTGACGCGCGGTCCGCGCATCATCACCGACGAGACCAAGGCCGAGATGAAGCGCATCCTCGGCGAGATCCAAAACGGCCAGTTCGCCAAGGAGTTCATCCTCGAGAACCAGGCCGGTGCAGCGTCGATGAAAGCCATGCGTCGACTCGGCGAAGAGCACCAGATCGAAGAGGTCGGCGAGCGTCTGCGCGACATGATGCCCTGGATCCGCGAGAAGAAACTGGTCGACAAATCACGCAACTGATCGGCGGCGACCCAGCGTCTTCGCGGGATTCGATCTCTCGGATCCCGTGAGACATGAAAGGCCATGCAACCGAAGGGGTGCATGGCCTTTTGTTTCGCATCGGCCTTGTTTTTCCCTGTGTATCGAGTGTTCGTCTGTCTGAAATCGACCTGGTCCGCCGGATTAAGGTCCTGCCGGTAGTAGTCCTTTTCCTGTGCATGCCAATGCACGAAGCCGGCCCAGCCATGACGCTTGGAGAGCTCGAGGGCGAAATAATCCATCCAGAGTCGCTCGGGAATCTGCAGGCAGGTCATGACCAGATCGATCGCCGCCTCCGGTTGCCCAGCCGACCAGCTCATATTGATGGCCCGCATGCTCTATCCGCCGGTAACCGGCGGGAAGAATGCGATCTCGTCGCCGTCTTTGATTCGCGTGTCCAGTCGGGCAATCTCTTGATTCACTGCCGCCAGGACGGATTCGCCTTCGGCCAATGTCGTTGACCAGGGCTCTCCACGAATACGCAGGTGCGCGAGGAGATCCGCGATGGAGTCGATGCTTTGCGAGACATCCATTTGCTCCCGCGCCAGTCCAAGACTCTCTCTGAGCCGAGCGAAGTACAGGATATCGATCATATTATTTCCTTCCGATGCTCACCGGCGTCCGGAGTGGCATGGGCTGTTGTTGGATTGGATCGGCTACAGCTGAAACCATACATGCCGGAGCTGACGCGCTTTAGGATAATGACAAATCAGAACTCTAAACTGCGTCTTCCCATGGCACTTGACCAAGGCAAGATGGATCCGACCCCGCCACATTCATGTTTCAACGGACGCGGTTCAGCCGAAGAGACCCCGGAACGGGATGAAATCAACGAAGTCGCCTTTGTGGATGACTTGGTTCTCGGGAATCTCCACCAGACCGTCCGCCCAAGCGACCGAAGAGAGCACGGCGGATGAGCGGCTGGGGAAGACCGCCAGCTCCTGCGCGCCGTCTTCGCCGATTTGAATGCGCGCGCGGTGAAATTCACGACGTTTGTCGGGACGTGTCCAATCGAAACCCGCACGGATCCTGAGACTCGGGGGACGCAGGTCCCCGGCGACACCCTGCTGCCGTCTGATCACCGGGATGCCGAACAGACAGAAGGTCACGAACAGCGAGACCGGATTACCCGGATTACCGATGAAGGGTGTCGTGCCGATCCGACCGAAGGCCAGCGGCTTGCCGGGGCGGATGGCGATCGTCCAGAGCTCGAGTGTGCCGACGCGTTCGAGCGCGCTCTTGATGTGATCCTCTTCGCCGACCGAGACGCCGCCGCTGCCGACGATCAGATCGGCCTGTGCCGCGCCGCGCAGCAATGTCTGCTCGGTCGCCGCGAGGCTGTCCTCCACGATTCCTAGATCCACCAGCTCGCAGCCGAGCTGCTCGAGCAACCCGAAGAGCATGAAACGGTTCGAGTTGTAGATCTGTCCGGGGCCGAGTGGCTCGCCCGGCATCACCAGCTCGTCGCCGCTGGAGAAGACCGCGACGCGCAGACGCCGATGCACGCGGATCCGTGCGGCACCGACCGAGGCGGCCAGTCCCAGATGCTGAGGCGTGAGACGGGTACCCGCGGCGATGACCTCGGCACCGGCCCGGATGTCCTCGCCGAGACGGCGGATGTTCGCGTCCGTCCCGCAGTCAAGCGGAATCTGGACCCAGTCCCCCGCGACCTCGCAGATCTCCTGGACGACCACCGTATCGCAGCCTTCCGGCACCGGGGCACCCGTGAAGATGCGCGCCGCCGTGCCGGGTTCCAGTGCGCTCCCGCTGGAGCCGGCGGGGATTCGCTGAGCCACGCGCAGGCGCCCGGCGTCGGCCGCCAGATCCGCATGACGGATCGCATAGCCGTCCATCGCGCTGTTGTCCCAGGCGGGGACGTTGATCGCGCTCGTGACCGGTTCGGCCAGGACGCGTCCGAGTCCCTCGGCGATCGAAACGGTTTCGGTCCCGTCGACGGGCTCCACACGCGCGAGCAGGCGCTCGAGCGCCTGCTCTTTGGTCAGCGTCGCACGGCCGGGCGCGTCGCAGCGGCAAGGATCGGTTGCCATGCTCAACGCTCCAGCAAACGCGGAATGAGCTGCGCGAAATTGCACGGTCGCGTGCGGCTGTCCAGCTGCGCCAGCAGGATGCGATCCCAGGCGGTACGGCAAGCCCCGCTCGAGCCCGGCAGGCAGAAGATGAAGGTCCCGTTGGCCAGTCCTCCGAGCGCGCGTGACTGCAGGGTGGAGGTGCCGATCTCTTCGAGCGAAAAGCTCCGAAACAGCTCGCCGAAACCCTCGAGTGGCTTGTCGAGCAGGGGGGTCACGGCCTCCGGGGTACTGTCTCGACCGGTCACGCCGGTGCCGCCGGTACTCAGGATGACCTGGATTTCGGGGTCGGCGATCCATGCGGAGAAGACCGCGCGCATCCGGTAGATGTCGTCCGGGACGATGCGTTTGGTCTTGACCCGGTGTCCGGCCGCCTCGGCGCGCTCCACCAGCAGGCGCCCCGAGGTGTCGTCCTCCTCGGTACGACTGTCCGAGACGGTCAGGACAGCGATCCGCAAGGACAGAAAGTCTTGGTCTTTGAAATGCTCGGGCATGGTGTTGTCCTGTGCTGAGGCGTGCCGCGGTGATTGACGACTCAACAACAAGGCGTACAGATCCGTGAACGGCATCAACTTACATGTTCATGGATTTCGGATTGTTCCTGATCGCCCTGTTGCCGGTCGTCATGCATTGTATCCGGATGACGGCTGCAGCCGCGATTCCAGTCAGACCGCGGATGGTGCTCATCACGCCGATCGCTGCGCGAGGCCAGTCGGGCGTGACGCCGGATCGATGTTGCTTGAGTCGCCGTCCGCATCCGGCGCGAGGCGACGCGCTCGGGCGTCCATTCGGCATGGCCTCGGCCCGATCCGGCGGATGATTGCGACGCCGCTTTGGGCGTAGGCGGCCCGTTTGGCTGAATAGGCCGCATTGCCGAGATCTCGATTGGCGCCAGCTTGGATCGAGGTCATCTTGCCGAGGCGCAGAAGCTGGAAGAGCGCCCGCGGCTCTTCACCTGGCTGCAAATAGTTTTGGAGCGAGTCTGCTGCGAAGCGCCCCTCAATCGAGCGCTTCTTCGTCGAGCGACTGCAGGTCGAGTTGACAGGAAGCGAGAAAATCCTTGCGCATCAGAAGCCCCACCAGACGGCTGCGGCCGTCCACGACCGGCATGCTACGCCCGCCGTGATTCCTGAACGCGGACATGATCTCCGAGAAACCGGCCTGCTCGGTCACGGTCACCGCCGGAGACGTCATCATCATGCTTGTCGCTGTCTCGTGACAGCATTCGGCGAGCTGGTCGCAGTGCTCGAGCAATCGCGGAAGTAGCTCCAAGAAACTATCCGCGCCGAGTCGCTTGAGAATATCCGTCTCGGTCAGGATTCCGCTCACCAGCCCGCCGCCCACGACCACCGGCAGGGCCTTGACACCTTGGCGCACGAAGAGTCCTGCCGCTTGGTAAAGCGGTGTTTTCGGATGCAGCGGTTGGATCGGCGAGCGCATGAGATTCCTCGCACACATTCGGCTGTTCATGCGCTCGACAGCATGGGCATGGGCGAGGTGATAGATGGTTCTGAAGTCAGTCGTCGTGATGTCGATATAACCGGGAATCTCCCGCATCGCGTCGATGATGTCGGCGTCGGAGAGCTCGAGCTCCCGGATCTCGTCGATGCTGGTGTGGTCCGGTTCCTGAAAGAGATGAAGATTGTTCTCTGTCACCTGATGACCCTCGAATAAGCGGCGATATCGCCGCTGGCCTATCCCATTAGGCGTGGATTATCCGCAGAGCGCCTTGAGGCAAATCAATCCGTTCATGCCGTGCGCCCAGCGAGCAGGGTCACATCCTTCGGGATCATCTCGAACAGGTGCGCGCCGCCGACCGCTCGGCGCGCGCCCTCGGGCTCTCGATTTGTATGCCCGGCTTGATATGGGTCAAGGTTCCGATCGAGCCGCAAGATTCAAATCCAGGTCGAGGGTTCAGGACGGTTGCGGGACGGTTCGGACGGCGTCGTTCAGTCGTTCATAAGACCGACCGGTAGGGACGAGCGAGAGCGAAGTCCACCGAACCCCGCGCCGGCACTGGTGAACCGCGCTGCGCTTGTCCACCAGTACTGCAACGTAAAATCATCGCAGCGACCGGCCTTGGAAGTATGACCGTGCGGAGGTGCCCCCGAATCGCCCCGAAGTCGCGCCGGAAAACCGATACGCACGCCAGTTGGAGGCAATGTCTTGAGCCTGATGGCCTACGTCCGAAAGATGCGCGGGACGACCCGCGGAAGTCCGCCGCGGGTCAGCAATCAGGAGGTCTTCTGGTCGTGGATAGGCGCATTCATCGGGATCGGCTTGGTGGGTTGGGTCAATCAGGCGTTCTTCTCGGGGACCGATCTCACGCTCGCCATCGGTTCGCTCGGTGCGTCCGCAGTCTTGCTCTACGGGGCGGCGCGCAGTCCATTGGCTCAACCCCGCAATCTGGTCGGCGGTCACCTCATCTCGGCGCTGGTCGGCGTGACCAGCTGGAAGCTGCTTTCGGCAGACCCCTGGCTGGCCCAAGCGGTGGCCGTGGCGACGGCCATCGCGTTGATGCACCTAAGCAAGACACTGCACCCGCCGGGCGGGGCAACCGCACTGATCGCGGTCATCGGATCGGAGGAGATTCACGCGATGGGCTATTTCTATGTGCTGATTCCGGCGACGCTCGGGCCGCTGATCCTGTTGGGGGTGGCCCTGATCGTCAACAATATCCCGGCAACCAGACGTTATCCGGAGAACTGGAGATGAGCCGGTCCTGGCGGCATGTCAATCGAGGCTTTGCCCTCCTCCTCGGCTGCCTGCTCGCCGCGCCCTGTACGCTCGCCGAGGAGGTCGCGGATCCGTTCGCCGACGCGGACATGGACAACGCCACCGAGATCAACGAGGTCTGTGCCGGCTGCCACGGCGAGTACGGCCAAGGCGGAAAAGACGGCGAATATCCCCGGCTTGCCGGTCTCCCGGCGGCCTTCATCGCACGGCAGCTCGAGCTGTTCCGAGGTCGCGAGCGCGAGAATCTGGCCATGGTCGAGCACACCGATCACCGACAGATGCCGGATTCGGATGTCCGCGATATCTCCGCCTTTCTGGCGGCGATCGAGCTGCCGAGTCGACTGCCGCCGGTCGACGAGACCGCGGCGGATTTCAACGCCTACGAGCGGCTGATGGCCACGAAGCGGATGGTTCAGATCCCGCGCGCGGAGGGCGATACGATTGCCGGCGAGCGCCTCTACGCTAAGGAGTGCGCCTCCTGCCACGGTCGCGATGGTCTGGGCCGCGAGCGCGATGCCGTGCCCATGTTGGCCGGTCAGTACACCGGCTATCTGCATCGTCAGGTCGAGAAATACATCGACAAGCGGCGTGTGCATGATCCCTCCGACCCGGATGCCGAGGAGCTGCTTGCCGCCTTCAGCGCCGAGGAGCTGCGCGACATCTTCGCCTACATCTCGATCCTCGACGACTGATCGTCGAGGAGACCCGCTTCCGATCCGAATCCGAGGACACCCCATGCCGTTCGGCCGACGCATAAGGCGCGAGAAGAAGACCATCACCGCCATGATGGCCATCTACTGCCGGGACCATCATCCCGGTCACAAGGGACTCTGCGCCGAGTGCGTGTCCTTGCTGGACTATTCGCATCGCCGTCTCGACACCTGTCCCTTCCAGGACGAAAAGCCGGCCTGCAATCTCTGCGAGGTGCACTGCTACAGCGCCGTGATGCGCGAGCGCGTGCGCGATGTCATGCGCTATGCCGGCCCGCGCATGCTCCGACCTCATCCGATCCTGAGTCTCGGTCATATCCTCGATAAACTCCGTCCGGCGCCGAAGCTGCAGGCTCGGGCGCAGTCGGCCAAGACGCGCAGGTAACCGCGGCCCGATGAGGCGTCAGCCGGATCGCCCGTCCGGTCGGGGCGCGACCAGCATAGGTGCATGAACCCAGAGGAAGAGTCCGAAGGCGAGGATCCAGCAGATCCCGGCGCTCATCAGCCAGGCGTGGTAACCGGCCGGGTAGATCAGAGGTGCGAGACCGCGCAAAGCCGCGGCGCAGTTGATCAGGACGAAGGCGAGGATGGTCAGGCGAGCGGCCTGCATCGCGCGACCCGTATGGCCGACGGCGACCCGGGCCATCATCCCGAGCGTCACCACACCGATGGCCCCGATGGTCAGGGTGTGCAGCGCGCCGCGGGCGGGTAGGTCGGTAAAGGCGGGGACACCGTCCAGGATCAGGCCAAGCGCAAGCCAGAGCAGCCCGACATAGAGTACGGTCAACATGGGTGTTGTCCAGAGACGTCGATCGTGCCAACCGAGGATCCGTATCAAGAGCACCAGACCCAACGCAATCGCAAAAGCGCCTGACTGAGATCCATAGGGCTGCATGAGGTCCGCGACCAGGAGTGCTGCGGCGAGGAGGAAGCTCAGACGCTCGAGGAACTGAAAGCTTCGCGGCTTGGCGCCGGCAATTCCGCGCTCGATGAAGAAGGGCATCACGCGGCCCGAGACCAAAAGCATCGTCAGGATGGCCAGGTCCAGCATCAGACGGTGACCCCGCGCCACCCCGCCCGGAAGGACGCCGAGCACATCCAGATGCACCGAAGCACTCGCGAGCATCATGCCGGCGAACAGCAGCAGGAAGACGCGGTTCACCGGGTTGGGACCGAACCAGAGCGGCCGTCGCAATGCGAACGCCAGAACCGGGAAGAAGGCGACATCGGTGAGGGCGACCAGCAGCGGCGGCAGCCCGAGCCAGGGCATCAGACGCGCAGCCAACCAGAGTGCGACCAATCCCGCCAGTGCCGGACCCGTCGGCGTGTCCATGCTGCTCCAGTTGCGCACGGCTGTCAGCAGGAACCCTGCGATGACGGCCGCCAGATAACCGAAGAGCATCTCATGGGCGTGCCAAGCCGGCCCGGCGAGATAGCCGGGCTGCGGGACATGCCCCGTCAGCATCGCGAGCCAGATCAAGACGGAGAGGATGGCGGCGATCCCTGCGGCCAGGAAGAAGGGCCGGAAGCCGAGCGCAAGGACGCTGATCGGTCTTTTGGTCTTGGTGAGCGGGTCGACGCGCATCTGTGTGCTTGTCCTTATCGGTGGTCGGGAGCGAGCCCGAGCAGGGCCGGCTCCCGAGCGTCGGGAGTTGGTGTCGGAGGCGGTCGAGCCGGATCGCGCAGGTCGTCTTGCGCTGAGGTGGCCGGACCTCGCGGGGTCGGGGTGCGCTGTCGCAGCGACTTACCCTAGCGATGGCGTAAGGATGCAGCCTTGACGTGGATCAAAAGGAGAGGGCGGTCCGGGGCGAAGCGAAAGATCGGTTCGGCATGACAGCGCCTCGTGTTGCATTGAGGTTTGGTCTGGATCGGCATCGGTCGTTTGCGCTCTAATCCGCACATGAACGACACCCCTGCAGATCCGGATGCCGAGTGCAGCCAGCCCGCGCGAGCCCTCCTCGAGCGCATCCCCCAAAGCCCCGGCGTCTATCGCATGCTCGATGCCGAGGCCGCCGTGCTCTATGTCGGCAAGGCGAAGAACCTCAAGCGCCGGGTGTCGAGCTATTTCAGCCGGGCCCTGACACGTCGTCTTCAGGTGATGGTGAGCCAGATCGCCGACATCGAGGTGACGGTGACTCGCACCGAGGGCGAGGCGTTGCTGCTCGAGAGCAACCTCATCAAGTCACTGCGTCCGCGCTTCAATGTCCTGCTGCGCGACGACAAGAGCTATCCCTTCATCTATCTCAGCACCCAGGACGCGTTCCCGAGACTCGCCTTCTATCGGGGTCCGCGCAAATCCAAAGGGCGCCTCTTCGGCCCCTATCCAAGCGCCTGGGCGGTGCGCGAGACCCTTCAGTTGCTGCAGAAGCTCTTCCCGGTGCGTCAGTGCGAAGACAGCTTCTTCAACAACCGCTCGCGACCCTGTCTGCAGTATCAGATCAAGCGCTGCAGCGGCCCCTGTGTCGGACTCGTCAGCCGCGAGGCTTATGCCGAGGATGTCGCCCACACCATCCAGTTCCTCGACGGGCGCGCCGAAGAGGTGATCGCGGATCTGGGTCGCGGCATGGAGCAGGCCGCCGCCGCGCTCGAGTTCGAACGCGCCGCCGTGCTGCGTGATCAGATCGCGACCCTGAGCCGGATCCAGCAACGCCAATACGTGAGCGGGGAGGGCGGCGACCTGGACATCATCGCCTGCGCGCAGGAGGGCGGGACGAGCTGCGTGCAGGTCTTCTTCGTCCGCGCCGGGCGCAACCTCGGCAACAAGGCATTCTTTCCGAGGACGCCGGAGGACACCGACGACGCGACCCTTCTGGCCGGCTTTCTCGCCCAATTCTACGCCGACAAGCAGATCCCGCCCGAGCTGGTCGTCAGCGTCGAGCCGGAGGAGCGTGTGCTCTTGGAGACGGCGCTTTCGCAACGCGCCGAGCGGCGTGTGCACATCAAATGGCGGGTGCGCGCCGAGCGTGCGCGCTGGCTCGAGATGGCCCGCGGCAATGCCGAGGTCGCGCTCAAGTCCAGGCTCGGCAGCCAGGCCGGCTACGGACGCCGTATCGAGGCGCTGCGCGATGCCCTGGAGCTCCCCGAGCGGCCGCAGCGTATGGAGTGCTTCGACATCAGCCACACCCAAGGCGAGCGCACCGTCGCCTCCTGTGTGGTCTTCGACGGCGAGGGGCCGCGCAAGTCGGATTACCGCCGCTTCAACATCGAGGGCATCACCCCCGGCGACGACTACGCGGCCCTGCATCAGGCCCTGACCCGGCGCTACACCCGAGTGATGCAGGGCGAGTATCCGATCCCCGATATCCTCTTCATCGACGGCGGACGGGGACAGATCCGCGCGGTCGGCGATGCGCTCCAAGAGCTCGGTATCGCCGCCCTGCAGGTGGTGGGTATTTCGAAGGGGCCTGATCGGCGTCCGGGCACCGAGCTGCTTTGGTTGTTGGGCGTCGAGTCGCCGCTTATACTGGCAAGCGACTCCCCCGCCATGCATCTGATCGAGCAGATCCGCGACGAGGCCCATCGCTTCGCGATCACCGGTCATCGCCAGCGTCGTGCCAAGGCACGCACCACCTCCACGCTGGAAGGGCTCGCCGGGATCGGACCGCGGCGCCGCCAACGTCTCTTGAAGCAGTTCGGCGGCATCCGTGGCCTGGCCCACGCAGGGGTCGAGGACATTGCCTGCGTCGACGGCATCGGCCGGCAGTTGGCCCAACAGATCTACGATGCCTTTCACGAGGAGGCCACTGGGCCCTGACGTATGTGGAATATCCCCAACATTCTGACGATGCTCCGGATTGTCTTGATTCCGGTGTTTGTCGTCGTCTTTTACATGGGCGCACCCTGGGCGCCCTACGTCGCCGCCGCGGTCTTCGGTGCGGCCGCCCTGACGGATTGGCTTGACGGCTATCTTGCGCGTCTCTGGGAGCAGACCTCGCCGCTCGGCGCCTTCCTCGATCCGGTCGCCGACAAGCTGATGGTTGCGGTCGCGCTCGTCCTGCTCGTTCAGTACGACCCTCGCACGTTCTTGGCGCTCCCGGCGATGGTCATCATCGGACGCGAGATCACGGTCTCTGCGCTGCGCGAGTGGATGGCCGAGATCGGTGCGCGCGCCAAGGTCGCGGTCTCCATGACCGGCAAGATCAAGACCACGGCCCAGATGATCTCGATCGTGCTCATGATCCTGCACGATACAGTCTTCGGACCCTGGGTCTACGGGTTGGGTGTCGTTCTTCTGTACGTCGCTGCCGTCCTGACACTCTGGTCGATGGTGCTCTATCTGCACGCCGCTTGGCCGAGCCTGTCCGGTCAGGTCGATATCGAGGGGCGTGGTTGAGCCCGGCTCCGAGCGATGGCGCGAAGCCGTCAGCGGAGCCTTGTCCACACCGCCCCTGCGAGCCGCGAGATCGGATGCAATCCAGGGGTTGACAGCATCGCAAAAGGCCTTAAAATGCACGGCTCCAAAGCGGGAATAGCTCAGTGGTAGAGCACAACCTTGCCAAGGTTGGGGTCGCGAGTTCGAATCTCGTTTCCCGCTCCAATTCAACCCTAAGCGCTTGAAATTGCTTCCGAAAGTGCGCCGCCACGGCGATCAGTTCACGGTTCTGATCGTTTTGCACTCGGAGCAAGTTTTATGCCTACACTTTCCGTGACCATTGACGCGTTCGTCGCGTCGCGCGAATTCGACCGGGGAACCCTGGCCCGTCTCGCGTTTTGGGATGAGTCGCTCGGCTCTCGGGATCTCGCCGAGATCACCGCCGACGACGTGGACCTTGCGCTTGTTCGGCTCGCCGAACGCGGGCGCCTGGTGCCCCGCCGCGGTCAAGCCACCGAGCCGGCCGGCGCGCCCATGTCCGGCGCCACCTATAACCGCTACGTCTCGCAACTCGCCTCCGTCTTCAAATACGCTCGACGCCTGCGTCTGCTGCCCCGTGCCCATGTGCCCCCGACGCGCGGCGTGGAGAAATCCCCCGAGCCCGCCGACCCGAACCGATACCTTCGCGCGGAGGAGGTCGAGCGTATCCTTGCCGTCACCCGTCTACTCGACACCCGATGGGGCAAGCTGTCTGCCCTGGTCCTGGTTGCCTTTCACACCGGGTTGCGCGTCGGCAATCTCATGACCCTTCGATGGGGCGACGTGGACCTTGAGCGCCGCACCATCACCGTACTGAAGACCAAGAACGGCCGGCCCCAGGTCTCCGCACTCTCCGCGCGTGCGGCCGATGCACTGCGCCTGCTGCCGGGGAAGCAACCGGATGCCCTGGTCTTCGAGGGTAGCGAGGGGCGCCCGTTCGGGTTCCGCCGTCTCTGGATTCGCGTCTGCACCGAGGCGGGTCTGCCGGGTCGCAACTTCCATCAACTGCGCCACGGCTGCGGGCATGCGATGGCAACCTCCGGGGTCAATCAGGCCGCCATCATGGCCGTCATGGGACACCGCACCTTGAGCGCGAGCGCGCGCTACATGCACGCCAACGCATCCGACAAGCTCGACGTGGTGGATCGCGTGTTCGGCTAGAGACATCGCAACACCCGCCCGACAAGAAACCGACCGACGAAGTGAGGGGTTCCACGACGCTTCGGGTCGGTTTCAGCAAAAGCAGCTTGAACAGTATGAAAAACAACTTAGCCTGCTGAAACACGCCGTGGTGGCGAACTTTCGGAGGCCAGTTCATGCAATCCCAACCCGTTCACGTCGATTTGTCAGATTGGCGAACGATGCGCCAATGGGTCGCCGAGAAAGGCGGCTCGATCTTCAAGAGCTACTCGTCGTTCGAGTGGTTCATTCGGAAGCATCGCGCGGAACTTGTAGCCAGCGGCGAATATATCCCTCGTCCCGGGGCGAGCGGCTCTCTGTGCGGTCCCGGGCTCGCCACGAAGGTCCTGGAGATCATCCGCGACGAAGCGCAGAAAGCGGAGGATCTGCAAAACGCACCTGCCCCCGCGACCGAGCCCGATGGCGTTGTCGAGTTGGGTGGCAAAAAAGAAACGGTTCCGGCGGTTCCGCCGGAAGCTGTAGCGGATCCTGAAGGCGTTGTAGAGCTGAGTGTGTGGATGAAGCCCAGCGAGGCGGACGCCCTTCGAGCCATGGCCAGCGCGCGCGGATCCGCCGCGAACGACCTGGCGGAAGAGCTTGTTCGGGATGCGCTCGAGCGGATCAGGGAAGGTGGCCAGCTATGAGCCGGCGCGCCAAGACGAGCGACCGATGGAGCGGAAACAGAAAGACCGGCCGGGATTGCGCCCCGGTCGGTCTGGATGTTATCGCCTCGATCAATTATGTTGTGAGCCGTTCGCGGAGGACCTGCAAGTCCGACCGCGACGTTTAAGCACCGACCGATCAAAGCCAAAGGTGCACCGGCATGATGATGATACCGCGCCCGCGGTGCATCTGTCGTGTCTGCTCCCGTCTTTGCGCGGTTGGCCGTCCACATGCTTGGAGGCCGATCACATGCCCACCCCAACCTTGCCAAAACCGCCCCGGAACCGACACGCGCCGCTGAGGCAATCGCTCGGATCCGGGCTGCAGAATGCCCTCATGAAATACGCCGAGACGACCGGCGTTCTCCCCGAGACCGTCGCCGTGTCTGGCGTTACGGTGCGTCTGCGCGACGGCCGGCGAGCCCGGTACAGCGTTACGGTGACGCGGGAGTTCTTCACCCATGCGTGACGACGCCCCGACACCGCCACCCCTGGAAACACTCCAGCTTGAGATTCCCACCACCATGCAGGCCGCGCGGCGCTGGCTGGTGTGGAAGCTGATACCGGCCAAACCGAAGCCGCGAAAGGTCCCGTACTACGCCAACGGTAAGAAGCGATCCGGAAAGCTCGACAGTCCGGAGGATCTGGCTTGCCTGGTGACGATGGACGAAGCCGTCCACGCCGTCGCGCGTGGCGGATACGCTGGGCTCGGATTTGCGCTCGGTCCGGATGATGACGGACTCGTCTGGCAAGGGATCGACCTAGACAACACGGCGGAGCGGTCCGAGCTTGCAGCTTTGATCGACATCCTACCGGGCTACGTGGAGCGGTCGCCGTCCGGTAAGGGAGTGCACGCGATCGGCCACGGTTCCGCGTTCGAGGGCTTGGGCTCAAACAAGACCGGGATCGAGGCGTATTGCAGGGGTCGCTACTTCACCGTTACCGGCGAGGCCCTCGGGGGCGACCTTGAGGACCTTGCCCCTTTTGTTCGCGACACCCTGACGCCTTTGCATCGCGGCCATGAATCGGGTCGCGAAGCGGAGCCCACAGCAACACCTCGGCATGCCCTTGAGCCGCGCCAAATCTCCGAGCTACGCGAAGCCCTCTTTACCATCGACGCCGACCCCTATGAAACGTGGGTTCGGATGGGGCTCGCGCTCTCGGCTTACGGCAACATCGGCCGGGGCTTGTGGCTCGCTTGGAGCGCGACATCCGAGAAGTTCGACGCGGCACAAGCCGCCGCCAAGTGGCGCAGCTTCCAGGGCTCGGAGCTGGATTACCGCGCTGTCTTCGCTGAGGCGCAAAAGTGCGGATGGGCGAACCCGCGCGCCCGTCACGCGGAGGAACGACCGCCACCCGCAGCGGAGCCGGAGCCCGAGCCCGAAGAGGTCCCGGAGGATGAACAGATCGGCCCCTACGTCTGGTCTAAAGGGGTTTTCTACCAGTTGCGGACCATCACGACAGGCCGCGGCGAATCCAGGGAGACGACCGAGAAGCGGATACCGCTCGCCAACTTTTCGGCCGTGGTCGCCGAGCAGCGCCTGTATGACGACGGCGTGGAGACCGAGCATCGAACGCAGCTCAAGGTTTATCGGCCCTCCGCGGGTGGCGTCTCAACGGTGGACGTGGAGATCCTGACCGCACAGTTCAGCGGGATGGCGTGGGTCACGAACAAGCTCGGTCATCAATACGTCGTCACGGCCGGGTCATCCGTCCGTGACCATCTGCGGGCGGCGATCCAGACCTACAGCCGAGACATGGTGACACGCCAAATCTACACCCACACGGGATGGAGGAAGATCGGCGGCGAGCTTGTTTACCTGCACGCGGGAGGCGCGATCACGGCGAATGGAGCCCGAGACGACATTGATGTCGAGCTCGAAGACAACCTGATGAACTACCACCTCCCGCACCCACCGGAACCGCCGGCATTGGTTGACGCGGTGCGGAAATCGCTGCTCCAGATGCGGCTCGTTAACGACGGCGTGGGCGCCGTCCAGTTGGCGCGGATCTACGGCCCGCCGCTCGGCGGATGGTATCGGCAGGATTGCGGGGTTTTCGTAGACGGCCGGTCGGGGACCTTCAAGTCCGAGATCGCCGCCCTGGCGATGGCCCACTATGGGCAGGGCTGGAATGCGCGGTCCTTCCCCGAAAGCTGGTCCAGTACCGAAAACGCCATGATGAAAAAGGCGTTCGGCATCAAGGATGCCTTGTTCGAGATCGACGACTACAACCCTCAAGGGACCGCGAGCGATCAACAGGCCATGAGCATCAAGGCCGATCGCGTCTTTCGTGGCGCCGCCAACCAAGCCGGCCGGGGGCGCATGACCGCCGACACCCGCTTGCGTCGGACCTACTACCCGAGAGGCATGGTCTCGGCATCCGGTGAAGACCTACCGGCCGGGCGTTCGTTGCGGGCGCGAATGTGGATTCTCAGCTTGACCCCGGGGACGATGGAGCTGGACATCCTTACCGAGTGCCAGCGTCACGCCAGAGCGGGAATCTACGCCGCCGCGATGTCCGGATATCTGCGGTGGATCGCCTCCCGTGCGGAGCAGCTCGAAGCCGAACTGCCGATCCGCTACGAAGAGCTTCGCGCCGAAGTCGGCTCGGAGCTTCGGGACCATGAGCGCATCCCGGCCAACTTGGCGGGAATGCGTCTCTCGATCGAAGTCTTCTTTCGCTTCGCGCTCGACATCGGGGCGCTGTCTCGGGAGCGCGCCGCCGATCTCGAATCGCGGTGCAAAAGCGCCTTGCTGGACCAAGCGAGGGTTCAAGCCGACCTGCAGGAAACCTCGGAGGATGCCGTTCGCGCGATGGAACTACTCAGGGCGGCATTCTCTCTCGGTCGCGTCCACGTCATCGACGCAGCACAAGTGCCGGCGTCGAAACCGCCCGTATCCCGATCACACCTCTTGGGCTGGAAAACAACCATTCACATGCACCGCAATGAGGGACCAGACGGGGAGCCGCGCGTAGAGCAGCGATTCGAGGCACTCGGGGAGCCGATCGGCTACTTCGTCGACCAAGCCAACGACCTAGGCCCGCAGCTTTGGCTCAGTCCAGCCGCCGCGTATACGGCGATTGCCAAGCTCGCCAGAGACCAGGGAGCAGGGGCGCCGCGTTCGCAACACCGGCTGGCGAAAGCGCTCGCCGAACGCGGATTCCTGCAGCGGGGCTCGGGGCGCGACATCGGGCACAAGCATAACCGGGCCAACATCTCCCCCGATCGTGTGTGGCGGATGCCTCTAGGGCAGTTGCTTCCGAGCGGATCGCCTGAACACGAAGCCTCCCCCGCTCTCCATGAAAGTTAATAGGTGTTATCTGTGAAAAGTCGGGAAGTCGGGAAGGTTGCTGTTTTGCTCAAGGCTGGCGTGGGGTTAGACCTTCCCGACATGGTTTTTCGGAAGTCGGGAAGGCTGCAAAAGTCGGGAAGGGTAACGGCACGCTTCCCGACTTGCCTTCCCGACCCGAAAAGCCCTGTCGGGAAGGCGTTTTATCAATCAAGGCAATGGGTTAACCATACCTTCCCGACTTCCCGACATTTCCAGGGAGAGAGGGGCTTAGTTTTCTGCACACACACCGGGAGGGCTTGGCATGGCCCGCAAGGATGATGACCGCCCTCAGGTCCGCTGTTGCGACTGTCAGTCCTTCACCAGCGCGACGAACTACTGTGTGACCGCTCGGAAGGTCTTCGTCATCGGGAAGGCAACCACCTGCATGAAGTTCGCGCGGAAGTGGGCCAAGAGCGAGCAGACGCGAAACCCGCGTGAGGCTCGCCCTGGATCCGTGACGCGCCGGGAACCGTGGACGGTGGACGAGCTGAGGTTCTGCTTAGAGGTGGAGGATCTCGCCGACGCGGTTACGGAGGTCGCCGTAGATGAGCAGGGTAGGGCGGCCGTTCGGTTCGCCGCCGACGTGGATCTCGACACCATGAACCACGTCGGCCGGCTGCTGACTTCCGCGTTTTGAGGGTCATGCTTTCGATGCAGCATCCAACGGGCTCGGCTGAGTTTCGCAACCGCATGTTCTCTCGGAAGATTCAGCAGCGATGGGACCCCGGCACCCCCGCCGTAACCGCGGGGAATTCGAGCCCCGGTTTTCGACAGGATTTCAGTCGCTTAGGGTCTCGGCAGCAGATATGTTCGATGTCAACTGGCTATGGATCGAGATTGTCGATATGAAACAGAATGAAGGGCTCGCCATGCTGCGCCGCGCGATCACCGCGACCGCCCGGACCGACCCGGAGGCCGCGGCTTTCCTCGCCGATGGGCTGCGCCTAGCGGCCACCGGAGCTGTGGCGACCTTGGATGAGGGTCTCGGCATCCGCGGCCGCGGCATCGCGAGCCTTGCGACCCGCGAGCGCCTTTCCCGTCGAGATCGGCACCTCCGCCGCGCCTTCGCCCTGGTCCCGTTCAACGAAGACACGTCTACCCCCGCGCGCATCCGTGAGCTGGCGAGCGAGATCGGGATGTTCGAGGCGTCCACCTGGCGATGGTCCCGGCACCATGCACAACCACCGGCACGCCTTAGCCCTCTGCAGTGCGAGCTGTGGTTCGCCTTGAGCAGCGCACCGGCTCCGACATCCGCGACGCACCTGAAGCGCATTATCGCCGAACACCAAACACCCGGTTTTGATGGTTGATTCGTCGGCTGAAAATGTCCGCACTCCAAACACCGGACACGAACATGATCGACAACAGCATCATCAAACATCGGCCGGTCGCGCTCGCCGTCGGCGCAGCGATCGGCCCCGAGATCACCGCAGGCCACTATCCAACGCCGCGCAAGATGTCCGCCGAGCAGCAAGCCGAGATGGACGAAGCCCTCGCGCAGATCGCCGCCAACGAGCCGCACCGCGCCAACCAGGCCGGCCCCTCTGCGTCCGGGACTACTGACGCGCAAATGCGCGCGATGGAAGCACTCGAAAAAGCCCTGTCGTCAGGCCGCACCGGTGGACCCGCGCGCGACGTGGACATGAGCGCGCCGCGATCGCGGATTGTGCGGCCGGATCGCGGAGGCTTTCAGCGATGATCTCGGCACCATTGACGCTTGCTCAGAAGCAAGCCCGAGCCGCCAAGCTCGAGCCCTACGAGATGCGCTTGCGGGAGCTGCGACGCGCCGCCAAGGGCGCGCACGCTGCCCTGTCCGGGCTGATCGGCGAACGCCTCGCGCTGCACCAAGAGCGCCAAGACCTTGCGCGGTACATCGCCCAATGGGGAGTGGACCTGCAGCGCAATCCTCGTGTGCCCGGCACGCCCGAAGACCCGAAGCTAGCCGGCGCCCGAATTGACCTGAAGATGGTCGAGCAGCGCCTAGCCGAGCTGGAAACGGCGATCGAGTCCGCGCAAGCCGCCTGGAAGCCGCAAATCAAGCTGCTGACCGCGTGCGAGGAATGGCTGGAGGACAACACCGGGCGCATCGCCAATGGCTGACCCCGTGCCCCTGACTGCGGCTTATACGGAGATCGCCGGCGCCTCGCTCGATTTCGCGTGTCAGTGCGATGGCGTGGACGGCTTCGAGGTGATTTTCAGCGACAGCGAACCGGCGCCGACAGCGCGTGGGCTATGGGTGCGCGGAGGCGACATCTTCCGCCGCGACGGGCTGCGAGGTCGCGCGTGGGCACGCCTGCCGGCGAAGCGCCGCAGCGACAACAGCAACATCTACATCATCGGAACCATCGCATGACCATTGAGAAAATCCGCGACCGCATCACCGCCCTGCAAGCCGAGCGCAAAGCCGTGGAACGCGAGTGGCCCGCCCAAGCCGAAGCGGCCGAAAGCATCGCCGCCGAGGTCGAGCACCTTGCCGAGCGCGGCCGGGACATCCTTAACCCCTCCCGGCTGCGCAAAGGCAAAACCGACTTGACGAGTCACGCCGCATCCAGGATCGACGTGCTTTCGATCGTCGCCGCGCTGGACTTCGAGCGCACCGCCGCACGGCTCGCCGCGATTGCCTTCGAGGCACATCCCGAGCCCGGCATCAGCGCCGCAGACCGGCGCCGCCGCCTCGCCGAGCTCGACGCGGAGCTGCGTAGCCTGGAAATCGAGGAAGAGCGCGCGATTCGCAGCTCGCCGACGCCGATCGTTCGACGCGGCGATGCGGATCCTACTGTTGTTTTGGCGCCCGATCTCGGCCGGATCGCTGCCTGATTCTTGGCGCGGGCAGTTTTGGACGGCTGCGAGGTCGCGACTTCCTCCGCGGCCTCCCGGCGCCGACCCGGTCGCAAAGTCGGCACCCACCACCGAGGCCGTACATTGAGCGCATCTTGCCCCCTCTGCGGGTCTGAACACACGGCAGTACTGGAGACCCGCCAAGCCGGCGCCGACGCCATCAGGCGCCGCCGCAAGTGCCTTGGATGTCGATTCCGTTACAGCACACTCGAGACCATCACCCGAGCGGCCGCCATCGAGGCCGCCGCGCACCGCGCACGACGAACAGACGCCGATGAACCCCGCCCTGACCCTGCACCTTGACGGGCTGCTGCTCGCCGCCAACGACTCGGGCGGGTTCGACGTGCGCATGACCGACGAAGACACCGCCGTCGAGCTGTTCCGGTCCTGGTTCCGAGCGGAGCAGGCCCGGCTCGACCGGGAGGCCCGCGCCGCCGCCCGCCGGTCACATCTGCGCCTGGTCCCACCGCCCCGCCGAGCCGAGAGGATTGACCGATGCCCCGATACGCCGCCTTGATCCGCAAGCCTGCGACCACCCGGAAGCCGCTGCAGCGCGCAACGGTCCTGGCCGGCATGTTGGACCCACCGCCCCCGCCCGCGGCCGTCAACGCGAAGCGCGCCCGCTCTACGCGCTTCAGGATGACCGCACCGCCCGCTTGACCCGTGCCGTGCCCCGGTTGCGCTCACTGCGCAGCGCTGCGCAGTGAGCCCGGGCAATCTCACGGCTCAACCTTGAGCCGCGACATCTGCGCATGGGTTCGCCGATGTCCGCTCTCCTTATCCGCAAGGAGACCCGAACCCCTCCTGGATCAGGTCACGCCTTCCGACGCCTTGGACATGTGCGACAGCCGCAGCCCACAGCGCTTCCGTCTTGACGTTAAGTCATGGGGCGATCGGTACTTTGATGAGGTTTCTTACATCAAAGAAACCGACACTGAAGAAGTACCTGAACCCCAAAACACCCAGGAAGCAACGCCTGAATCCACTGAATCGCCTGTCGAGACCGAAGCGGAAAGCGAGATTCAGGGAGAGACCGAACCCAACCTGGATCGGGTCATGCCTTCCGACTGCACCCGCAGAAATCACCAGCGCCGACGCCACCTTGCGCGCACCCTTGAGGATCCATCGCCGAGCGCAAAAACCGACGAACGGTATGTAGACTTCCGTCCGCACGCTGTTACACTCGGCATATGTCACATGTTACCGATACCGAGAAACGGAAACCGACCCGCGTCCGCATGGCTGAATGGCGGGATCGGATGCGAGCCGAAGGGTTCGTGTCGGTTACGGAGTGGGTGCCTGCGGAGTCGAGACCGCTGGTCCGAGACATCTGCAAGAAACTGAGGGAGGGGAAGAGAACCGCGAAGACGAAGTGAAGTAGAGGAGATCGGCATCCAGGGGCGCGCCAACGCCCGAGGATGCCTGACCATCACCAACCTGTAACGGAGGTTCGGCAATGGCTACCAGCCATGATATATCACTGCGCGTGCCGACTTGGCACCGCATGACATCAGACGCCCTTGCGCGTCGAGACCATCGCACACTGCGCACTCTTCGCGCGTCCGTCGCCTGGTGCCTGTCCGGCATGCAAGGCCGGGAGCTGTCCGAGGCCCGGGCCCTACTGGCTCGCATCGAAGCCGCGCTGCGGTTTATCGGCGTTCGCCGCCGCCGTTCGATCTTGGGAGGTCGCCGACATGGAAGGTAAACGCCAGCCGAGCCGATCCATCATCCTCCTCGCGCGCGATCTCGTCGGCGAGATGCAGCGCTGCGGCAAGCCGATCGACGGCGATGACTTCGCTCACAAGGGCATCGCCCTGTCACATCAACTCTTCGGAGTCGTGCGCTACGGCTTACGCTGTGACCCCGTGCGCGCCGCCGATGTCGTCGCCGCGCACCGATGGCATGACGCTATCCTGCACATGGTCACGACCGCCCCGGACGGTCGCGCCGCCGAACTGACCCGCTTGGCGACCCGAGCCCATGCAGGATTGACCCCGATGGAGGCGAGCTCATGAGCGCAACACAATTCAGCGGCATGAGTGAGCTTTGGCAACTGGCGTGGGCGCTGCAAGGCTTGAACCGGACGCTCGACATCGAAGAAAGCGGGCTGGACGACACACCTTTCGAGCGCGATCGCCTGTCAGGCATCGCGACTGCGGCACACCTGCTGTCGAGCCGCTTACTCGAGTTCGCCGACGCCTTCAACGAGGTTGCGACCGCCGAACGCGAAACGACCCTGGCCCGCATCGCCGCCGATACGGGGGAGACGGCCGCGGAAGTCGCCGCCGGTCTGTTGAGCATCGCACTGGACGCCAGCATCGCCGAACGCGAAGCCGAGCAAGCCGCCGCGCTGGCTCGGGAGGAGCGCATCGCCGCCGCCCGACTGAAGGCGAAGGCGGCAATCATCACGGCCGTCGACCAGCTCGCCGCTGAGGAGCAGGCGGCATGAGCGACAGCGAGCACATGATAGATGCGATCGTCGGCGGGGTATGGCACCTGGAACGGTGGAACGAGGTAGCGGATCGGCTGTTTTCAGCAAGCATCGCGCTTATTTTCTGCGCACCGGATCACCCGGCACGGGAAGACATCGAGTTTCTTTCGCAGATCGGAGCAATGAGGGCAAGGTCATGACCGACGTGGAGAACTACAGGATCGAGGACAAGACCCGCGTGAATCTGCGGGGCAAGCCTGCGACATCCTTCAAAATGTTCGAGCGCAACGGCCGGGCGTTCGTCTTCGCGGGCAACTTCTTCAGGCCGGGAGGGCATGACGCGACCGACGAGCAGTGCATCGCCTTCGCGCGATTCGAGGGCGGAGCAGAAGACTTCGATCCGCTGGACCTGCAAGACTGACCAACCCGCCCGGCATCGGCCGGGCGCAACCTCAAGGAGCAAGGACGAATGAGCAACGATCAATCCTATCTCGACGGCACCCCGCGCGACGTGGTCGCCGTCCCGTTCGACGCGGAGGGCAATATGGGCGATTTGCAGCGGATCGGATCCGCGCTCGACTGGCGATCCGCCGTCCTGCTGGTGTCCGAATCTGGCTACCGGGTCGCACCGGAAGGCGAGGGGTTCGACTGCGGACACATCGCCAACGCTGAAGGCCCCGACGCTTTCGGGGTCGCCGTCCTGGTCTGAGCTGATTCGAGCTCAACCCGAGACCCGCCCGCGTGGCGGGTCTGCCGATCCAGTCCCTTGCGTGGTTCGGATCCAGACGCACGCCAACCCGCCCGGCATGCCCGGGCACACCCGGAGCCCGATCGATGAGTAACAAGGTCAACGACCCCGATGCAGTCCCGCGGATGTTAAGCGTACTGATTCCGATGTCGGATTCAGGCCGGTTTGATGACATAGATAGTCCCTTGGAACTGGTCTCTGCGTTCGAGTCTGCTCTTCGGGAACGAGGCGTTATCGCCAGCGATGAGAGCTTGTCATTGGCGGCCGTGGCGCGGTTGATGGACGCGATTTCATCCAACGAGCGCCAACACTTAGACGCGCTCGAAGATCGCCTAAAAGATCAAACCGCCCAACTCGACCCGAGCTGACCACACCCCTGTAGTTAGCCCTCCGCCGAAACTCACGTGAGTTTCGGTCAACACCTCCTTCAGGTTCTGATCTGTCCCAAAACGGAAGCGCTTCCGTTTTGGGACAGGCTGCCTTCAGGTTCCGATCAGGTCGCCAACCTTCCCGACTTATCCTCCCGACCCGAAAAGCCCTGTCGGGAAGGTATTTTCTCAATCAAGGCAATGGGTTAACCCTACCTTCCCGACTTCCCGACATTTCCAGGGAGAGAGGGGCTTAGTTTTCTGCGCACATTCGCGGAGGGTCCGCGTAATTCCGTGTTGCTCCGAGCCGCTCGCGTGCTAATCTTTCCGTGTATCGCCGTGGTCAATAAGGTAGCAATCTCCTTGCCAAGGTTGGGGTCGCGAGTTCGAATCTCGTTTCCCGCTCCAAATTTATCAAAAGCTCAAAAGCTCAAAAGCTCAAAAGCTCAAAAGCTCAAAAGCTCAAAAGCTCAAAAGCTCAAAAGCTCAAAAGCTCAAAAGCCGGCCTTGTGCCGGCTTTTGTTTGTGTGGCTGAACGGCGCCCAAATCGCGCCCGGAATCCTCGGCGATCGGGCCTTGAGGAGAGGCGAGATGTGGCTGAGAACAGAAAGGTCGCGTCCGCGCCGCGGAGGCGCTGGACGTAAACCTATGCGTCTCGCATAGGTGCAAGAGGCATCCATAAGTGACCGCCAACCTTCAGCATCTGAATCGGACCCTGTTCAGTCAGGGACTGCCCGGTTCTTCCGCAACGGGAGAAATCAGGCCGTGCGGTTGCCCCGTGACCTCGAGATCGATGCCGACGGGGTTTTGATGCGCCGCGAGGGCGACAGCATCGTCCGGCGTTATTCATAAGCTCGGCCGGTAGGGTATTGGGATGGTCCGCCCCGCTCCCCCAACGAGCCCTGAGCGGGCACCATGAGCGATGTGATCGAACATCGTCAACCGAGGTCACGGAGCAGCACAGCGCCTGATGACGATCCGGGGCATCGTCGCGCAGTGCGCGACGGCCTTGTCGGCGGCGGTGGGAGAGGATCCGACGCTGTTCGGCAACGGGCGCGCGCTGGCCGCCTGGCTCGGCTTGGTGCCGCGACAGCACGCCACCGGCGGGCGCGAGCGCCTGCTCGGCATCAGCAAGCGCCCCGACCGGCAAGCGCTCGCTGCCGACCCTGACACGTGCGGGTATTGCCCACCTCTATTTCGCCCCGATTCACCCGTTCGAGGACGGCAACGGTCGGGTCGAGCGGTACAAAAAGGCGTATTACGCCGCACTGGAGCGGGCGAACAAGGTCAATCGCATCGACGATTGGCTGGGCTATTTCTCCCATGCCGTCCTGGATGCGCTGGATTACACGCGCGCGGGTCATCGCTCTGATCGGCAAAGCCAAGCTCTACGACCGGCTTCGGGATCAGATGAACGCACGCCGGGATAAGGGGCTCGCCCGGGTGTTCCGGGCGGGGCCCGAGGGCTTCGTCGGGGGCTTGAGCGCCGAAAGCGATATCGCCATCGCCCGTACGTCGCGCGCTACCGCGACCCGCGACCTCCAGAACCTGGTCGCCAAGGGCGCGCTCGTGCGCACCGGGCAGCGCAAGCATAGCCGTTATGCCTTGAATCTCGGGACGGCCGGGACGTCGGGTCTGCTCGACAGCACAGGCATCGCCTCATAAAGGCTAGATCGGGATCGCCGTCAGGTCCGCAGGAACGGGCCCGCGGTTCTGGACCGGATCGGCATGGATTCCGTCGGCCGTCGCCCGGATGCCCTCGCTCGGGCCTCGACATCCCGCCAGAACCGCACCAGGAGATAGTCCTCGGTCGCCTCGAACTCCGGATCCACTCCGCTGTGTTGCCGCAATAGCGGGACGATCTTGCATCGTACCCCCATGCCGCGTGCATCGACATAGCCGTAGTCACGCAGCACGTCGACGATCAGGGGGTTGCGGGCGAGCGCTGTCCGGCCAGCATCTTCTCCACGGTCATGGGGTTCTGCAGAGCGCCCGGGCTGCGGATCTCAGCGCACCCCGGTCTGACGCAGCGCCCAGCGGGGCCGACGCCCGAAAAGCAGGGTACCGGCGATGGTGCACACCGCCTCGCCGCCCGCTCGCTCCGTCATGAAGCCCAGGCCCGTGAGGCGTTTCGTCCAGGCGGCCGGATCAGCGGGGGCATCTCCGGGTCATTGAGCACCCGGGACAGTCGTGCAGTCGATCCAGGTCGAGATCCTGAAGCGCCGTTCCGGACACCGGCAGCAGCTCCGCGTGGAGCATGCCCCGAGTGCAAAGAGCCCCGCCTGCTGCTCGCGCGATGCCTTGCGCGACGTGCTCCGGGCGCGCACGTCAATCTCATCCCGGCCCTTATCGCGCACCACGTAGGGCTTGGCCGTGCCCTGCGTGAGCGAGATCACGGCCACCCGGCGACTGGCGTCCGTCTGCACCGTCTCGAAGAACGGCAGGATCGTCGGATGCACCTAACGCCCGAAGACCGTATCCATCACCCACTCCTCGAGATGCTCACGCCGGATGCCGGTGATGGCCCCGTCGTCTTCCACACCGAGGAGGATCACGCCGCCTGAAAGTTGGCCAGCGCCACGCTCTCCTTGGCGAGCTGCTTCGGGCGCACGTCGACGCGCTTGAGCTCCACGCCGGAACTCTCGCCGTTCTCGATCAATTCGAGCAGTTCGGTTTTGGTCATACCGATGCCTTTTAATGCGAACCATGAAGGGCATAAAGGACCGGAAAGGGTTTTGCTCTTTGGAGGGGATGCGATCGCGCCTCGCTCCGTGAGTGTCCGCCTTGTCAACGCACTGGTCTAGCCTGGCGGGTAGTGTACGTGCGCGCCCCGATACCGGCACCCTCATCGATGTCCTCTGTGCAACCATCCCCACGATCATGGTCAAACTGCGGAATGCTCGAGTCCGCTCGGCGGACAGTACCTGGAGGATGTCTATGGATCGATCTTGCGTATCGAGTCGGCGCGCCTTCCTTGCGGCCCTCGCGGTTGCGCCTTTGTCCTTTCTGGTGCAGCCGGACAAGGCGTGGGCGGCGGACGGGCAGCCCATCACCAAGCCCATCCCCTCGACCGGCGAGCCCTTGCCCGTCGTCGGCATGGGAACCTGGATTAGCTTCAACGTCGGCGGTGACCCGGTGGCGCGCGATGCGCGCACCGATGTCCTGCGTGCCTTCTTCGCGGCAGGCGGCGGCATGATCGACTCCTCGCCCATGTACGGCACGGCCGAGGCGGTCGTCGGCAGTTGCTTGGCGCGGCTCGATCGCCCCGAGGGTCTATTCTCGGCGACCAAGGTCTGGACCTCCTCGACCGCAGAGGGGCTCGAGCAGATCGCCACCTCCGAGCGCCTCTGGGGCCTGCAGCGTCTGGATTTGCTGCAGGTCCATAACCTGCTGAACTGGCAGGGCCATCTGCAGACCCTCTCGGCGATGAAGGCCGACGGGACGGTGCGCACTATCGGCGTCACCACCTCGCACGGGCGCCGTCATGCCGAGCTTGCGCAGATTCTGGAGACGCAGCCGATTGATTTCGTGCAGTTGACCTACAACATCGCCGATCGCGACGTCGAGGCCCGCCTGCTTCCGCTGGCCGCGGAGCGGGGGATCGCGGTGATCGCCAATCGGCCCTTCCAAGGCGGTTCGCTGATCGATCGTGTCAAGCGTCATCCCTTGCCGGGGTGGGCGCGCGAGATCGACTGCACCGACTGGTCGCAGGTCCTGCTGAAGTTCATCGTCTCGCACCCGGCCGTGACCTGTGCCATCCCGGCGACCAGCCGCGTGGACCATATGGAGCAGAACATGGCGGCCGCGCGCGGCGACATGCCGGATGCGGCGCTGCGCCGTCGGATGGCCGCCGATGTCGCCGCACTCTGATGGACCTCTTGAGCTATTCCCTCGTCGACCTGATTCCGTTTTCGCGCGAGACCTATTTCAGGCTGTTCGAGCGCTACAACATCGGGGTCTGGCCGGCGCCGATCATCGGGCTGGCGATGGGGCTCACGGCCTTGTTCACGGCACGGCGGGCAGACGGATGGGTGCTCCGGGCACCGTTTCTTCTGACCGCGGCCTGCTGGATCTGGGTCGGCTGGGTCTTTCAGATCCACTGGTACGCGCCCTTGAGCTGGCCGGGGATCTATTTCGGGATGGGCTTCGTGTTGCAGGGCGTCCTCATGGCGGTCGTGCTCGGGTGGGGTCCGATCTTGGGCTCGCCGGAGGCTACGGATCGGAATCACGGTCCGGGGCTCTGGATCCTTCTCTTCGCCCTGGCGCTGCAACCCCTGCTCGGGCTCCTTTCAGGCCGCCCCTGGTATGGTCTGGAGGTCTTCGGCAGCGCACCGGATCCGACGGCTCTTGCAACACTGGGTCTGCTTCTGATGATCCGTCATCCGCTGCGCTGGCTGCTGTCGATCATCCCGCTCGCCTGGTGCTTGATCAGCGGGGCGACGCTTTGGGTGCTGAGCGTTCCGACCTGGCCGGTCATGCCGCTTGCCGTTGTGCTCTATTTGGGTGTCATCGTTTGGCCGTGGGTCTCCGGGCGAAGTCAGCTTGAGTAAAGTCGAGTCCGCCGGGGCCGATCCCATCCAAAAACACCACATACCACGAGGGGCGCGGTTTAGTTTCAATGCATCCGCGCCTTCGGAGCCTCGGACGGCGTTGTCTCGGGTCGCCTGCGCATGAGCGGCAGGGAGGCGTGATGGGCCGTCAGCCGCCAGCCCTCGCCCGTTTGACGGTAGACATTCATCGCCAGGATTCGGTTGGGCTCTTCGCGCGAGCGGCTCGGGCGGATCAGCTCCTCGACCAGATGCACGGCAAGCCCGTCGGCCGCCGTGCGTTGGATGACGCGGTACTGCAGGTCGGGGCGCTCGGCCCCGGTCAGGACCTCGCGCCAACTGTTCAGGACCTCGCTGCGACCCTGCAGGAGATCGCCGCCGGGGTGGACGCAGACCGGGCTTGGTTGCTCCGCCCAGACCGCTCCCATCAGGGCGATGTCGAGTGTCTGGAAGGCGCCGTAGAAGGCGGCTTCGACCTCGTCGGGGGTCTGGAATCGGCTCATTGGCCGGAATCCGGCGCCGCCGGGGTACCGAGCAGCGCGGTGCGCAACGCCCGGATCGCGCGTGTCTGGGTCGGCTCACCCATGCAGCGCACGATGAGCGCGGGATCGAGCTCAGGCAGTGCGCGACTGCGCGTCGCGGCGAGATAGGTCTCGTCCTGCAGGACGAAGAAGCGCAACGTGCCGTCCTCCCAGAACCAGACCTCGGGGACTCCGAGTCCGCGATAGACCGCGAGTTTGTCCACACCGCCGCTGGTCCAGATCACCTCGATCGCGATATCCGGGACCTTCGGCGTCCGACGGACCGGGCCCACCAGATAACACTCGTCGGCCTCGGCACCGAGCCGCTTGGCCTTTTCCTTCAGGGTCCAGGAGCCGTAGCCTTCGAGCTCGATGTTCCTAACCTCTGCATAGGTCTCGAGCAGACGGGCAAGCCGCTTCTTGAGTGATTCGTGATCGACCGAAGGTGTCATCAGCTCCAGCTCGCCGTTGAAATAGGTAATGCGGACTCCGCCGTCGTCCCCGCGGGCGGAGAGGATGGCCTCATAGTCGTCCCACCCGACGTCGCGCAGAAAGACACGCTGATCGACATGGTCGGTATCGCAGACGGCCGAAGGATGGTGGGCGGGCATCATGGCTGTGGTCGCTCTCGGTGAGATCGCATGGGGTGCTCGAGCCGTTGTCGATTCGAAGGTTAGTCGCCGGCCCGAGCCGCGGCAAGGAGACTCGGCACGCTCAAGGCCCGGGTCTTTCGTGATCGGGATCCGCCTCGGCCCTGACCCCGTCCGTCGGTTTCAAGCGCAGCCCGCGTGGCACCACCCAGCGTTCGGCAAACTCGAAAAGCCCTTGGAGTCCGAGCGCGAGCAGTGCAGCCGGGACGGCACCCTGCATGATGAGTGCGGTGTCGTCAAGGCGAATCCCGGTGAGGATTGGCTGTCCGTAACCGCCGGCGCCGATGAGTGCCGCGACGGTGGCGGTGCCGACATTGAGCACGGCCGAGGTCTTGATCCCGGCCAGGATGGTGTTGGCGGCGAGCGGCAGCTCGATCAGGCGCAGGCGTGCCCAGCAGGTCAGCCCGAGGACGTCGGCCGATTCGCGGATCGGCACCGGGATGTCCATCAGACCGGCGTGGGTGTTGCGTACGATCGGCAACAGGCTGTAGAGAAAGAGCGCGACCACCGTCGGCAGCCAGCCGATCCCGAGCCAAGGGATGAGGAAGACGAAGAGTGCGAGCGAGGGGATGGTCTGGATCACCCCGGTGATGCCGAGGATCAGATGACCGAGCCGAGCGTTTTGTGCAGCCAGCACGCCGAGCGGTACGGCGAAGAGGATGGCCGCACCGAGCGAGACCCCGACCAAACCCAGATGCTCCAGCGTGCGCTGGCCGAGTTGGCTCCAAAAGCCTTGACCGGAGAGCGTAACCTCGAGCCCGAGTCCTTCCGACAAGAGGCGAGCGGCAACCGTCTGCTCGGAATCGCCCTCGAGCTTCACCGCCCCGTTCATGCCCGCCATGGTGGATTCGTCGATCGCGCCTTCGAGACGGCGAAAGGCAGCGACGGCGGCCGGCGCCTCCTCGGCCAGCTCCGCGCGATAGAGCAGGATTGCTTGGTAGTCCTCGAAATAGCCCAGATCGTCGTCGAGCATTCGCAGCCCGTAGCGCGCGATCTCGGCATCCGTGGTGTAGACCACCGTCACGTCGAGATGCCCGGCGTCGACCCCGCGATAGACCAGGTCGTGATCCAGACCCTGCACGCGGGTCTGGGGGAGTCGGTAGCGCTGGCGTAGCCCCGGCCAACCGTCGGCGCGCTCCAGGAATTCGCTGCTGAAGCCGAGCCGCAGATCCGGATGCTCACGCAGATCGGAGATGCGTTGCAGGCCGAGCTGCTCCGCCAAGGGCTCGGGGACTGCGATTGCGTAGGTGTTCTCGAAGCCCAAGGACGCCGAGGATCGCACTCCGCGGGCCGCCAGTGTCGCTTCCATCCTCTCCGGCGAGGACACGTCCTCGCCGGAGAGGATCTCTCGAACCAGCGTGCCGCTGTATTCCGGATAGATGTCGATCTCGCCGCTCAGCAGCGCACCCCAGAGGATGCGCGTCCCGCCCAGCTCGGCGCGATGACGCGCCGGGTGGCCGGCGTCGAGTGCGAGCAGGCGCAGCGTCTCGCCGAGGATGACCGACTCGGTGAACTTCTTCGACCCGATAGTGACGGGGCGGGGTGTGGATTCTTCGGCAGACGACTCGGCCGACCAAGCGACGAGTCCGAGCGCGAGCAGCAAGGCAACGAGCGTCACAAGCGCAAGCCCGGTGGCTGGAGCCCGGCGGCTGGAGGCCCTTCGTAAGATGCCGCGCCTCACCCTCCCGCTCCCGACAAAACCCGCTGCGGCTCGCGTTGCGCCGCCACGAACTGTGCGACAAAGGGCTCGGCGGGGCTGTCCAGGAGCACCCGCGGCTCGGCCTGCTGGACGATCCGACCGGCACGCAGCAGGACGATCCGATGCCCGAAAAAGACCGCCTCGGCTAAGTCATGTGTCACCATCAGCACCGTCTTGCCGAGTCGGGCGAAGATCGCCTTGAGCTCGCGTTGCAGCTCGAAGCGGATCATGGGGTCCAGCGCCCCGAGCGGCTCGTCGAGCAGCAGCAGATCCGGGTCGAGCATGAGCGCGCGCATCAGTGCGACGCGCTGGCGCTGTCCGCCGGAGAGTTCGATCGGATAGCGCGCCAGCATCGCAGTCGGGAGTTGCACCAGGTCCGCAAGCGCGGCGAGACGCTGCTCGCGACGCTCGCGCGGCCAGTCCAGCCGGCGTGCCATCAGGGTGACATTGTCGCGTACGCTCAGATGGGGAAACAGTCCGCCGTCCTGGATCATGTAACCCATGCGCAGACGGGCAGGGCGCAGGTTGCCCGCCAGCCGGGCGCCCTCGAACCAGACTTGGCCGAGGTCGGGCCGGATCAGGCCGGCGGCGAGGCGCAGCAGCGTGGATTTTCCGCAACCGCTCGGGCCGATCAGGACGGTGGTCTGCGCCTCCGACACCTCGAGGTCGACACCCGCCAGCGCCGGTGTCCCGCCATACTCCTTGAAGATCCCTTCGAATCGCAGCATCGCTCACTCCTGCCGGGTCATGCATGAGCCGCTTGAATTCGTGCCTATTGGCTCGAATTCCAGTGCATCGCTAAAAGGAGCTTCAGGATCACCGTCGTATGTCGTGGAAAACCAGTACCTGTTACGAGTGTGATGCCAACTGCGGGATTCAGGTCGAGCTCGACGACGACGGCGAGCCGATCCGCGTCCAAGGCCCCGATTGTCCTCGCTGCTATGTACAGCTGGATCGGCGCAACCATCCCGAGCGCATCCTCTATCCGCTCAAGCGCATCGGGCCGCGCGGGAGCGGCGAGTTCGAGCGCGTCTCTTGGGACGAGGCGCTCGACACCATCGCCGAGCGCCTGAGCGCCGCGAAGGCCGAGCACGGTGCACCGGCCGTGGGCTTTTTCGCCGGCTACACCAAAGAGGCGCGCCCTCAGCTGCAGCGTCTGGCACATGCCTTCGGCTCGCCGAACTACCTGACCGAGAGCGGTTGCTGCTTCTCCGCGACCATGGTGGCCGAGAAGGTGACCTTCGGCTACAAGATCAAGACCACGTCCACGGTCGTCTCGCCCAAGACCCGCTGTCATCTGATCTGGTCGACCAACCCGCGCGGCTCGATCCCGCCCTTCGATACGCACCCGCTCGTGCTGCGCCGGCCGGGCAAGACCCTCATCGTGGTCGACCCGCGCCGCACGCCGCTCGCCGAGGAGGCCGATATCCACCTGGCGATCCGCCCCGGCACCGACGGTGCGCTCGCCTTGGGCTTCCATCATCTGATCTTCGAGAACGGCTGGCAGGACCAAGCCTTTCTGGACGAATGGGGCAACGGCGTCGAGGGCTTCCGTGACTATGTCCGCGACTTCACGCCCGCGCGTGTTGCCGAGATCTGCGGGATCGCGGAGCAGGATCTGCGTACCGCCGCGGAGCTGTTCGCGACCACCCCGCCGGCCCAGATCACGCTCTCGCCGACCGCGACGGTCCAGCACAGCAACGGCTTCCAGAACCATCGGGCGGTCATCCTGCTCTCGGCGGTGACCGGCAACCTGGATCGCGAGGGCGGCAACCGTTTCTTCAACGACAAGGCTGCGCCGAAGCCGATCGAGCTGTTCGACTACTGCCGCACCCATTTGCCGCCGCGCGTCGGCGACGAGGTCTATCCGGTCTGGACCCGCTATTGGCCGGCGGCCCAGAGCATGCTGTTGCCCGACTGCATCCTGGACGGGCGCCCGCAGCGCATCCGCGCCCTGCTGGCGATGGGCATCAACACCGCCATGTGGCCCAACTCCAAGCGGATGGAGCGCGCGCTCGGCGCGCTCGACTTCTTCGTCGCGACCGACTTCTTCCACAACCCGGCCACGCGCATGGCGGACTTCGTGCTCCCCGCGGCGACCAGTCTGGAGCGTCCCGCACTGATCGCCTATCCCGGCTGCGCCTATCAGGGCGAGCTACGCTATCGCCGGCCGATCGTCGCGCCCAAGGGCGAGGCCCGGCCCGACGGCGAGATCTTCCTGCAGCTCGGCGTGCGTCTCGGCATGGCCGACCAATTCTGGAACGGCGATCTGGCGGCCTCCTGGGCCGAGGCGGCCGAGGGCATCCCGGAAGAGATCCGCCGGGAGGTCTACGACAACCCGGACGGCGTGGTCGTCTATGCCGAGGCGATCGAGGATCTGGTCGAGAACGGCTTCATGGACGCGGATCGGCTTTATCGGCTGCGCGGTTTCCGCACGCGGTCCGGCAAGGTCGAGTTCGACTCGATCGAGCTGCGCGAGGCCGGTCACGACGGACTGCCGATCTATCGCGAGCCGGCCGAGAGCCCGATCTCCACACCCGCGCTGGCGGTCGATTACCCGCTGGTCCTGACCAGCGGGGCACGCACCAAGTTCGATACCCATTCACAGCACAACACCATCGAGCGGATGCGCCGCGCGATCCCCCACCCCTTGGCCGAGATCCATCCGGACGACGCGGCGCCGCGCGGCATCGAGAACGGGGATCACGTCATGGTCAGCTCACCGCGCGGGGCGGTGCGCTTCCTCGCCAAGGTGACCGACCGGATCAAGCCGGGCGTCGTGCACTGCACCCACGGCCGGAACGACGCCAACATCAACGAGCTGACCGACGACCGTCACCTGGATCCGATCAGCGGGTTTCCGCCGTTCAAGTCGTTGCTGTGCGAGGTGGAACGGGTAGCGCCGAGCACCTAACGGAGCAGTACAGAGCATGCGAGAGCCTCGGAGATCATGATCGTTGTCGTATCGGTGATCGATGACGACAACGACTGGAGAAAACCGGCGTATCGACGGCCCCGGTGGCCCACTGGACCGAACCGGGGTGCTCGGCGCGGGAAGCGATTTGCCCCCGCCGCCGGTATCCGCCCTCCGTCTTCCGGGCTGCTCAGGTGCAGGGCAGAGCAGCGTCCGACCGGTCAAACACCCGGAAGAAGACGCGGTCATCCTGCAACATGTGGCGCGCGACCACGTCCTTGCAAAGAAACTCCGCCAGCGTGCCGAATTCCAGGAGGCCAGCCGCGACCTGACTGCGCAGGTCCCGGGCGCGAGTGATCAGGTTTTCGTGCAGCTCGGCATGGCGAGCGAGGTCGGCATAGCCTCGGCGGCGGAGAATCTCCTCTTCGTGGGCGAAATGATCCGTGACGTGGGCCAGCAGGGCATCCATGGACGGGAGCAGGGCGTCGGGCGGCGGCTCAATGATCGCGAGGTCGAGGAGCGCATTGGCCAACCGAAAGAGCTCGTGATGCTCGGTGTCAATGACCGGGTCGCCGCAGCGATAACCGGCCCGCCAGCGCAGATTTAGACTGACGGTTCCAGCGCCGGGTATGGTGTCCGCGCCGGCGACCACACGGTTACGTCCCCCTTCCTTTGCCCGATAGAGGGCGTCGTCGACCCGTTTGAACCAGGCATCCAGCGTTTGGCCCGGTGCGAATTGCGCCACCCCGAAACTGGCGGTGACGGTTCCGATCGTGCCGAACGGCCTGGTCCCAACCAGGGTGCGGATCCTCTCCGCCAGGTGCATGGCCTCGGTCTCCCCGCAGTGCGGCATCATCACCACGAATTCCTCTCCGCCCCAGCGGGCCAGCAGATCGCTCGCTCGCAGCGTGCTGCGCACCCGTTGCGTCAGCTCGGCGAGTACCTGATCCCCCATCTGGTGACCGCAGTTGTCGTTGATCGACTTGAAATGGTCGATGTCGAACAGGATTAACGACAACGGCTCGCCGTAGCGTTGGATGCGGGCGATCTCGGCCGCAGCGGTCTGCTCGAAATGCCGCCGGTTCCAGGCCCCGGTGAGCGCGTCCGTGCTGGCAAGCTGACGCAGCTCGGCGTTGGCGATGTGCAGCGCCCGGTTGGCCGTTTCGGCGTCATCACGGGCTTGGCGCAGATCACGATCGTGGCGTTTGCGCTCACTGATGTCGCGGGTGATGCCGAGTATCTCGATGAATCGGCCCCCGGGATCGTAGGCGCCGTTCGCGGTGATCTCAGTCCAGATGGTCGAGCCGTCTTTGCAGTACTCCTCCAGCTCGGCACGGAAATGGTCCGTCGGGCGCCTGGCCTTGACTGCCTCGATCATCTCGGCCAGCCCTTCGAGTACGATGGCCAGGGATGCGGGGGTGAAAATCTCGGATAGTGATTGCAGGATGCGCTCGGACGGCGTGAATCCAGTCAGCCGCTCGACGGATGGACTCGTATAGGTCATTTGGCCATCGAGATTCATGGTCCAGATCACGTCGGATGCATTGTCGGCCAGCAGGCGGTGTCGCTCCTCGCTGCGGTGCAACTTGTCGGTCTGCTCCTTGAGCATGAGATAGACGCTGACCCGCGCGCGGACCACGGGCGGATTGATCGGCTTGCTGATGAGGTCCCGCGCGCCGGCCTCCAGTGCCTGCATCTCGCCGCCGATGCTGTTGTCCTCCGTCACAAAGATGATTGGCATCTCGGGGTAGTCGGCGTGCAGGGCCCGACAGGTGGCGTAACCGTCCATGCCGGGCATCCAGGCATCAAGCAGGATCAGATCGAACGGGCGCTCCGCCGCCAAAGTCAGGGCTTGGGCGCCGCCAGTCGCAAAGAACAGGTCGCCGAGGCCCTCCAGCGCGCCGTGCAACGACGCGATGACCAGTGGATCGTCATCGACGATCAGGATTCTCGGTGGAGGTGTCATGCGCTCGATCCAGGCCCGGTCGCACGGTCCTCGGTCTCGCCACAGGCATCCAGCAGGGACAGCGCCTCGTCGATGCGCAAGCCATGGATGGCGCGCCCGATCTCTGCTGTCCTGGCCTCACCCAGGACGGTGAGGAGTGCGGGCTGCAGCGCCTCGTAACGCCTTAAGGCATTGAGGTTCTGCGCACGCAGTGCATCGCGTAACCCGGCCAACTCCGCGGCATCGAGCAGCGTCAGTGCGTCCGCCAGCGCGGATACAGGCGCCGCCGACGTGGAATCGGCCGCGCTACCTCTGCGCCAGGATGCAATGGCCGCGATCAATGCGCTGACCTGATCGTCGAGGGCCGCAATCGACGCATCCAATGCCGACGCGTCCTGTTGAATGGCCCTCTCCAGCGCTCCGGCCGACGCGGCGATTTCAAGCGCACCAAGCTGGCCGGCGATGCCGCGCAAGCTATGCATCCGCATGGCGGCACTCGGCCGATCACCGGCGGCCAGATCGCGCCCGGTCTGCCTCGCTACGTCGGCGTAGTCGTCCGCGAAGCCTGCCAATAAGCGGAGAAACAAGGCACGTATGCCTTCAAAAAACTGGGTGGCGCGCACCCGGTCAATGCCCGCTATCTCCGGAAAGTCGTCGGTCGGCGCCGGGACGATGGATGGCGTCGTGGACGACGACAGATGCTCCTGCGGTTTGCGATCGGGCATCGGCTTGAGGTATCTGCGCAGCGCCGCAAGGAGCTGTTGCCTGCTGATGGGCTTGGTGAGGTGCTCGTTCATGCCGGCCGACAGGGTAGCGTCGATGTCTTCTTTGTACGCGTTGGCCGTCAGGGCGATGATGGGAACCTCGGGATCAAAGGCGCGAATGCACCGGGTGGCCTCCAGACCGTCCATGACCGGCATCTGGATGTCCATCAGGATCAGGTCCCAGGGCGTCTCCTGGCTGCGCTCCACCGCCTGCTGGCCATTCTCGGCCACTTCAACGAGCAGATCGCTTCCCTTGAGCAGGCCGATGACGATCTCGCGATTGATGGCGGAGTCATCGACGAGCAGGATGCGGCGCCCGGCGAACCCCGCCGGGATGCTCTGGTCGCCCATGCCCTCCGGCGAGATGCGCACCGCCCTTCCCGCGAGCAGACCGGAGTCCGGCGCGTCGCACTCCGGGGCATCGATCTCGACACTGAAGCAGCTCCCCTGGCCCGGCGCACTGGTGACCTCGATGGTGCCCCCCATCAGTTCCACCAGGCGCTTGCTGATGACCAATCCGAGACCGGTGCCGCCGAATGTGCGGGTGGTGCTGCTGTCGGCCTGGGTAAAGGCTTGGAAAAGCCGTTGTCGCTGCTCGGTGGTCATCCCGATGCCGGTGTCGCGGACCGCGAAACACAACCGCCCCGCTACCGGTTGGCGGATGCCGAGGCTGACCGTGCCGGCCGCGGTAAACTTCACGGCGTTACCCAACAGATTGGTGAGAACCTGCGTGATCCGCAGGCTGTCGCCCACAAACCAGCGGCTCAAGTCGGGCGCGTAGTCGACGGTGAGCGCGAGGTTCTTGCCATGCGCCGTGATTTCGACCAGGTAGATGACCTTCTCGATCAGTTGTCGCAGATCGAATCCAGCCTTTTCGATCTGTAATTTCTCGGCCTCGATCTTGGACAAATCAAGGATATCGTTGAGGATGCCGAGCAGGGAGTTGGCCGAGCTTGCGATCTTTTGCACATAGCCGAGCTGCTGCTCGTTCAAATCGGTGCGCAGGGTCAGCTCGGCCATGCCGATAATCCCGCTCATGGGGGTGCGAAGCTCGTGGCTCATGTGTGCCAGGAACTCACTCTTGGCCGCATTGGCGGCCAGCGCCTCGGCGGTGCGTTCTTCGACCTTGCGTTCCAGGTCGGCGTTGAGCGCACGGATCTCCTGCTCCATCGCCCGCCGCTCGCTGATGTCGGTGAGGATGCAATGGGTGCGTTGGAAGCGACCGTCCGCATCGTGCTGGATGCGCCCGGTGAGGATGACGGTGATCGATGAGCCATCGCGGCGGCGCAACCGCAATTCTCCGCGGGTTGCGCCGGTGTTCTTGAAGGCCGAGAAGGTGGCCGGAAAATACTGGCGCGACGCGTCATCCCAATAATCCCCGAAATCCAGACCCAGCAGCTCGTCGGGATGATCGAAGCCAAGGAGCCTGGCCATGGCCGGATTCGCGTCGAGCCAGTAGCCATGGATGTCCAGAGATTGATAGGGAATGGGCAGATACTCGAAGAGGTCACGGAAACGTTGTTCGCTCTCGCGCACTGCGGCGGATTCCCGCGTCACGCTCAACGCACTCCCCAGTCGCGTGTCCGCCTGATCTTTTCGCCCGGGTCTTGGTCGATCGGGGCGCCGCCGGCACCGATCAGGCGCGTGGGCGCGAGCAGTGGCAGAACCAGCCGCCATTGCAGGCGGTCAACACCGTCTGCCTGCACGAAGGGGGGAAGAACCGCGACTGTCATGGATGAAACTCAGTTCCGGTTGGGAATCTCCAGCGATAATGCTGAAGTTTAAGCGATCCCCCTACTGGGGTATATCGACGCCGGCTTTCGGATCCGGCCCAAAGTCGCTCTGGAGTTGGCGTGTCGCCTTTGCCGGGGCTGGAGTCACCAAGCGGCACGCCGGGCAGTTGAGCCATCGTCTCGCGCCGCCGCAGGTTGCCCAAACGCTCCGGAATGAAGACGGGTTTTTCCGGTCGACCCGAGAACTGGCCTTTGCGCTCGAAGCTTGAGATAAGAGCTGTTGTTCCGGCGTCTGCCCGGCGCACCCGTCCCTGACACCAGGAGTCTGTATCTTGCCTTTTATCGGTGTTTTACCCGAGCGTGAGTCGCTGTTTCAGCCGCAGCCCAAGCCTGATGTGGGCGTGAACGATGCGGCGGCCTGGCGGCTCAACCCGGCGCATCGCCAGGTTTACGACAAGCTCTCGCTCGCGCTGGGCGCCGGATTGCGCGCGGCGCCCTGCGGCGTGGACCCGCGCGACTGCGGTGTCGACCCGGCGACTCAGGTGTTCGTCAAACCCATGATCAATCTCGCCGGAATGGCGGTGCGCGCCCGTGCCGTGCCGGCCGATGCGGTACCGAGCGAGCCGGGTAGCTTCTGGTGCGAGCGGCTCGAAGGTCCACACACCAGCACGGATTGCCTGGTCCAGGACGGCCGGGCGGTCTGGTTTGCGCATACCCGAGGCGCGAACGAGAAGGATCGTGAGCGGCCGGTCTACTGGGAGATCGGGGCCGATCTGCCCGAGCTGGAGCCTGTGATCGCCGATTGGATTGCTGCGCATCTGCGCGGCTACAGCGGGCTGTGCAACCTGGAGATGATCGACGGGCGACCGATCGAGGTGCATCTGCGCGGATCCAATGGCTTCTTCGACTTTTATGGCCCGCAGTTCATCCCGGCCTGGGTTGCGCTGGTGGACGGGACCGACTTTGCCCCGCCGCCACCCGTTCCGGGCGGCTTTGTGATCTCGGTCTTCGGCGAGGTTGCGATCAGCCAGGCGCAGATCGATGCCGCAGCCCGGCGCGGCGTTCGGGTGGATCTCGATCGACACACGGCCGGACGGTCGGCGATTCTGCGCTGCGCACACCGAGCGCCTGGGCTTGCCGTGTTGCGTGAGCTAACGGCAACAACTAAAAACCTCGAGCTCACGCGCAAGTGAGCTGCTCGCTCTGGACCCGGTTTCGGTCAACAACGACTCCCGGTATCGGCGCCGAGCTCCCGGAGTCCGACGATGATCCGCTCTTCGAGCCAATAGTGCGGTCGGCCGGGCCAGTTGCCCGCGATGAAGCCGACATGCCCGCCATGCTCGGCAAGCTCCAGGGTGACGCCGGCTCCGAGCTCATGCTCCCGGGGCACGGTGGTCGGGAACATGAAGGGGTCGTCGAGCGCATGGATGATCAGCGTCGGCGTCGTAATGTGCGGGAGAAAGCCGCGGCAGCTCGCCCGGCTGTAGTAATCAAAGACGCCGGCGAAGCCGTTCAGCGGCGCGGTGATGCGGTCGTCGAATGTGTTGAAGTCCCCGATGTCATCCAGCTCGACGTCCAGCGGAAAGTCGCGGGTCGCGAATTTGCGCCGTAGGCTTTTTCTTAATTTATCAATGAGATAGCTTTGGTAAATCCTCGAGAAGCCAATATCCAGCCTGAGCATGGCATCGCGCAGGACGAAGGGCACGGACACCGCCACAGCACAGCCCAATGCCGGCTGTGCGGTCTCGCCGAGATATTTGAGCAGCAGGTTGGCGCCGAGCGAGAAACCTACTGCGGCGCCGGGTGGGCCCTGCGGGTCGTTTTGCAGGACGGCGAGGACTTCGGCGAGGTCTTCGGTAGCGCCGGAGTGGTAGGCTCGGTCGAGCCGATTCGCCTCCTCGGAGCACCCCCGCAGAAACATGAAGATGGGTTGATAGCCCTCGCGCTCCAAGCGTTCGACCAGGCTTGCGGCATAGTGCGACTCGAGCCTGCCCTCCAGCCCGTGGATTACCATGACCCGCGGCCCTGCGCCATGGCCGATAGCCAGATCGATGAAGTCCCCGTCCGCCAGCTCGATGCGCCGGCGCGCGAGATCGGGTCGCGGACGCGGTCGCGATAGACTCGGCCAAAGCGTCTGCAGATGCGCCCCGGGAAGCCACCAGGCCGGTCGGAAGGTGCTGCGAATGATCGCGCCCATGGTGGACGACATCTCCGTTTGATCGAGCGTGCAGAGGGCCCCGGATTGAGAGCCGGCCCCGTTGTCCCCTATACTGAAGGCCTTCAGGGTATCACCTGACCCCGCGAGCCCGACCAAGGAATCCAACATGCGAACACGCCTTTCGACCCTGATCGCCGCATTGCTTTGCGGTCTGGCATCGGCGAGCCAAGCCGAGGATCTCCTGCAGATCTACGACTTGGCGGTTCAGAGCGACCCCCAGATCCGTCAAGCAGAGCAGGAGCTGTTCGCAACACGCGAGGTCATGCCCCAAGCCCGCTCTCTTCTGCTCCCGAACCTGAGCGTCGTCGGAACGGTGGACTATCAAAACGTCGATTCGAGCGGAACCAGCAGTTTCGGGACGAGTTTCAGCAGGAACGATAGCTTCGGCACCCAGGGTGCCCAAGCCGTCGTCAGCCAAACGGTCTACAACCGGGCCAACTGGATGACCCTGAAACAGACCGACAACATCATCGCGCAGGCCGAGGCCCAATACCGCGACGCCCAGATCACCTTGATGGTCAATACGGCGGATCGCTACTTCGGGGTCTTGCGTGCCGCCGATGCGGTGACTGTGCAGGAAGCACTGGTTCGAGCAGACGAGCGTCAGCTCGAGCAATCCAGGCAGCGCTTCGAGGTCGGCTTGGTCGCCATCACGGATGTGAACGACAGTCAGGCCGCATACGACCGTTCGCGCGCCAACCTGATCACGGCAAAGAACGATCTCGACAATGCCTGGCAGGCGCTCCTGACCATCGTCGGTCCGATCCAGGTGCCGCTCGCGCGACTCGGCGACACGCTGCCGCTGACCCCGCCCGAGCCCAACAACATCGAGATCTGGGCCGAAACCGCCGGACGCTCGAACTACGGCATCATCGCGGCCAGCGAGGCGGTGAGCGCGGCCAAGAAGGGGATCCAGATCGAGCGCTCGGGCTATTACCCGTCGGTGAACCTGCAGGCCGGCTACGACGTTGCCCGCTCGGGTGCCGAATTCAACACGGATTCGGACACCGGGTTCGTCGGACTCACGCTCAACGTGCCCATCTATCAGGGCGGCGCGGTCGCCTCGCGGACGCGTCAGGCCGGGTTCAACTTCCGCGCCTCGCAAGATCAGCTCGACGCGACACGCCGACAGGTCGATCAACAGGTCAAGGACGCCTTTCGGGGCGTCATCTCGAGCATCGAGGACGTGAAGGCTCGTCAAGCCGCGGTCGTCTCGGCGAGGTCGTCGCTCGAATCCACCGAGGCAGGTCAGGAGGTCGGTACCCGCACCCAGGTCGATGTCCTGAATGCGCAACGTCTGTTGTTCCAGGCCGAGTTCGATTACTTGAGCTCGCGTTACGACTACATCCTCAACGGCGTGCGTCTGCACCAAGCCACCAGCACCCTGACGCGGGAGATCCTCGCGCGCGGCAATGCCTGGCTCAACCCCGCCGATACGATTGCCCCGCTGGCGTACTGAATCATGTCCGGCAACAGCTTCGGGCGGGTCTTTGTCTTCACCAGTTTCGGCGAGAGTCACGGTCCGGCCATCGGCGGTGTTGTCGACGGCTGTCCTCCGGGGCTCGCGCTTGAAGCCGCGGATCTGCAGCGTGATCTGGATCGGCGCAAGCCCGGCCAGTCGCGTCACACCACCCAGCGGCGCGAGTCCGATACGGTGGAGATCCTCTCGGGTGTGTTCGAGGGCCGTACCACCGGCGCCCCGATCGGCCTGCTGATTCGAAATGAGGATCAGCGCTCGAAGGATTACTCCGAGATCGCCGCGCGTTATCGCCCCGGACACGCCGATTACACCTACGACCAGAAATACGGCCGACGCGACTATCGCGGCGGCGGACGATCCTCCGCGCGCGAGACCGCCGTGCGGGTCGCGGCCGGGGCGATCGCCAAGAAATACTTGGCCGAGCACGCCGGCATCTCGGTGCGCGGTTATCTGTCCCAACTCGGCCCGATCCGTCCCGCAAGCCTCGACTGGGATCAGGTCGAGCAAAACCCCTTCTTCTGTCCCTGCGCCGAGACGGTGCCGCGTCTCGAGGCGTACATGGACGACCTGCGCAAAGAGGGCAACTCCATCGGCGCAGCCATCACGGTCGTGGCGAGCGGCATGCCGACGGGTCTCGGCGAGCCGGTCTTCGATCGGCTCGATGCCGACATCGCCCACGCCATGATGAGCATCAACGCCGTGAAGGGTGTGGAGATCGGCGCCGGTTTCGCCTGCGTCGAGCAGAAGGGCACCGAGCACCGCGACGAGATGACCCCCGAGGGCTTTCTCTCCAACCACGCCGGCGGCATCCTCGGTGGCATCTCCTCGGGTCAAGACGTGCTGGTGCGCATCGCCTTGAAGCCGACCTCCAGCATCCGGCTGCCGGGTCGTACCATCGACACCTCAGGTCAGGCCATCGAGGTGGTCACCAAGGGCCGACACGACCCCTGCGTCGGTATTCGGGCCACGCCGATTGCCGAGGCCATGCTCGCATTGGTCCTGATGGATCACCTGCTGCGGCACCGCGGCCAGAACGCCGGCGTGGTGCCGCCCACCCCGCCGATCGCCGCCTGAGCCGGTTCCGCGGCGGCGGGAGCCGATTCGGTGCCTGTCCCGCGTCATTCCCGCCCACGACGTTTGCGCAATGCCGGTCGGTCAAGAATTTCATGAACTGAACCGCGTCGACGATGCCCTCGATGGGCCAGCGTAAGGTCGATCCGGGGCGCAAAGAAAGCATGTCAAAGCGGACGCGGTTCAGCGCCTGGCCAGAGGCGATGCCTTACTGGCGACTCTCCGGCTACTACTTCTTCTATTTCGCGGCGCTCGGTGCACTGGTGCCCTTTTGGGGGCCTTATCTGCAATCGAAAGGGTTCGACGCCCTGGCGATCGGTCAGCTCATGGCGATCCTGGTCGGCACCAAGATCGTCGCACCGATGCTCTGGGGTCATATCGTCGACATCACGGGTCGGCGCATGCCGATCGTGCGCCTCGCCTCGCTGGTCTCGGCGGTGACCTTCCTCGGCGTCTTTCCGGCCAACGATTTCTGGACCATCGCCGTGGCGATGGTCCTGTTCAGCTTCTTCTGGAACGCATCCCTTCCGCAGATGGAGGCGGTGACCTTCAATCATCTGGGACATCGGCCCGCCGGCTATGCCCTGATTCGGCTGTGGGGCTCGGTCGGGTTTATCCTGGTGGTGGCGATCCTGGGCGTGCAGTTGGAGTCGGCGCCGATGGGCGTGGTACCGATCTGGGTGCTGGTCCTCTTCGTCGGCATTTGGCTCTCGACCCTCACCGTCCCGGACAGTGCGCCCGTCACGGGTGATCAGGCTACGCCCGGATTGCGCGTGCTCTTGGCCCGACCCGAGGTCATGGCGTTCCTCGCCGCCTGCTTTCTCATGCAGGCGAGTCACGGGATCTATTACGCCTTTTACTCGATTCATCTCGCGGCGGTGGGATACTCGACCTCGGCGATCGGCGCGCTTTGGGCGCTCGGCGTCGTGGCCGAGGTGCTGGTGTTTCTGGTGATGCGCAACCTGCTCGAGCGTTTCGGTGCGCGTCATGTTCTGATCTGGAGTCTGGCGATCGCGCTCGTGCGATGGCTTCTGATCGGCACCTTCGTCGCGATCCCGGCGGTTGCGATCTTTGCCCAGCTCATGCACGCCGCCACCTTCGGGACCTTCCACGCTGCGGCGATCCATCTCGTCCATCAGTACTTCCGCGGACGCACCCAGGGGCGCGGACAGGCGCTCTACAACAGCCTGAGCTTCGGCGCGGGCGGTGCGCTCGGCAGTCTGATCGGAGGGTTGCTCTGGAGCGCCGAGGGTGCCGGGGTCACCTTCGGGATCGCATCCGGTGCCGCGGCGCTTGGACTGCTCGCGGCTTGGCGTTGGGTGGATCGTCCCCCGAGGGCGGTTCACGGCCGCCGGTCTGCGCGTTGATCGGATGGGTCCTGCTCATCGCGAGAGCCATCCCGAGGTCCAATCAGGGCGCATCCGGGGACTCATCATGGATCCGGGTTAAAGGGGCGCGTGTTATTCTATTTGCTTTCGCGGGTCGGCCGACGGCGCCAACCGCATCCGAGCTCGCTCGGCATTACTACATCAAGCATCACCGCCATGCCAGTCGATCAAGGTCCTTTTCAGATCCTTCCCGGTCGTCGCTATCCCAACGGGGCGAGCGTCGAGGACGACGGGGTCAACTTCTCCGTATTCAGCCGCCATGCCTGCGGGGCCGAGCTGCTGCTTTATCGCAGCGCGGACAGCTCGGAGCCCTTCCAGATCATCCGGCTGGATCCGGAGGTCAACCACACCTTCTTCTACTGGCATGTTCTGGTCGTGGATCTGCCGCCGGGAACCCACTACACCTGGCGTATGGAAGGTCCGTTCGAGCCCCGTGCCCACGGTTGGCGTTTCGATGCCGGCACCGAGCTGCTCGACCCCTGGGCGCGTGCAGTCAACCTCTCGCATTGGGATCGCTGGAGTCGCCTGAACAAGGGTGTGAAGCCCCATGACTCGCCCCGTGCCATGGTTCTCGCCGAGGAGTACAACTGGGAAGGCGACACGCCGATCCGCCGCCCCACCGAGCAGACCATCATCTACGAGCTGCATGTCGGCGGCTTTACCCGGCATGCCAGCTCGGGCGTGCATCATCCCGGGACCTTCCTCGGTCTGATCGAAAAGATTCCTTATCTGCAGGACCTCGGCATCACCCATGTCGAGCTGATGCCGGTCATGGCCTTCGACGAGCAGGACGTTCCGCCGGGCGTCTGGGAGGCGGGGCTGCGCAACTTCTGGGGCTACAGCAGCTTCGGCTTCTTCTCGCCCCATCCCGGTTACTGTGTCACGCCCGAGCAGGGCACGCATCGGCGCGAGTTCCGCGACATGGTCAAGGCCCTGCACAAGGCCGGCATCGGCGTCATCCTGGATGTGGTGTTCAACCACACCAGCGAAGGCGGCACCGGCGGTCCGACCATGAGCTTCAAGGGACTCGGCAACGAGACCTTCTACTGCCTGGACAGTCTGGACAAGCGTATCTATCTGGACTTCACCGGCTGCGGCAATACGGTCAACGCCAATCACCCCGTCGTGTCCCGTTTCATCATCGACGCACTCGAGTATTGGGTGCGCGAGATGCATGTGGACGGGTTCCGTTTCGATCTCGCCAGCGCCATGGCGCGTGACTCGGACGGCCGACCGATGGCCAATCCGCCCGTGCTCTGGGCGATCGAGCTCTCCGATACGCTCAACGCATCCAAGATCATCGCCGAGGCCTGGGACGCTGCGGGCCTGTATCAGGTCGGCAGCTTTCCCGGCTATCGCTGGATGGAATGGAACGGCTGCTTTCGCGACAGCGTACGCCGTTTCGTTCGCGGAGACCCGGGGCTGGTGCCGGAGATCGCCACCCGGATTGCGGGCAGCAGCGATCTCTATCAGGCCAACCTGCGCCAGCCCATCAACAGCGTGAACTTCGTCACCTGCCACGATGGCTTCACCCTATGGGACCTCGTCTCCTACGAGCGCAAATACAACCGCGCCAACCGTGAGGAGAATCGCGACGGGACCGACAACAACCTGAGCTGGAACTGCGGTGTGGAGGGCGAGACCGAGAATCCCGAGATCCTCGCGCTGCGCAGGCGTCAGGCCAAGAACCTCTTGACCCTGATGTTCATGAGCCAGGGTATCCCGATGCTCTTGGCCGGCGACGAGGTGCTGCGCACCCAACAGGGCAACAACAACACTTGGTGCCAGGACAACCCCTTGGGGTGGTTCGACTGGTCGTTGGTCGAGCGCAACGGCGATATGCTGCGCTTCGTGCGCGGATTGATCGCCTTGCGCAAGCGTCACGCGAGTCTGCGTCGCCGTCACTTCCTGTCCGGCCAGCCGCGCAACAGCAGCGATCTTCCGGATGTGGTCTGGCACGGGACCGCGCCGGGCGATCCGCCCTGGGATGACCCGGACGCGCGGGTGCTCGCCTTCACCTTGGCGCGCGCGCGCCAAGACGACGACTTGCTGTGCGTCCTCATCAACATGGATGCCGAGGCGAAGCGCTTCGAGATCCCGGCGATCGAGCAGTGTCGTTGGCACACCGCGCTCGACACCGGACGGGCCAGCCCGACCGATCTCATCCTGCCCGAGGATCAGGTCGCGCTCGAAACAGACGCCGTCCTGGTGCGCTCGCGCAGTATTCAGATCTTCGAGGGACGCTGAGCCTAAAGAAGAGAAGAGCGCCGACGCTCCGAGGGCGTAGGATGGGTAGAGCGAACGAACCCCATCCCCCGCTGAAGGCCGACCGCCGACGATCCATACAGGCATCCCCCTGACTGTGGTGATTCATGACTCGGACCGACATCCATCACGCCCTCGGGTTGCACATGCACCAGCCGCCCGGAAACCTGCGCCTCCTGATCGATGCCAATCCTTGGGAGGCCGAGGAGATCATCAGGTGCTACGAGCGCGTGCCGTGCTATGCCCTGCAGTATCGCGACGTCGCCCGGCTTCATGTCGGTTTCTCAGGTGTCTTGCTCGAGCAGCTCCTCGATCCCGAAATCGTCGATCGGTATCGTCACATCGTCGATATCCCGGAGATGCTCGCGCGCTACCGCGAGGCCGATAATATCGAGCTGATCGGCATGGGCTACTCCCACCCCATCTTCCCCCTGATCCCGCATGCCGATTGGTCCGAGCAGCTTGCCTTGGGGCGGACACGGATGGAGCAGGTCTTCGGTCGCGCCCCGCGCGGCTTTTGGCCCCCGGAGATGGCCTTCACCATGGCCATGATCCCCGCGCTGGTGCAGGCCGGCTACGACTACGTGGTCGTCGACGGCGTGCATGTGCGCCCCGAGGACGGCATCAGCGATATCTTTCGCCCTTATATCGCTTGCCACGAGGGTGTCTGCATCAGCGTCGTCCCGCGCGATCGCGAGGTCTCCAACGCCCAAGAGAGCGGGCTGAATCCGCGTTGGTTTCGCGACGAGGTCTTGTGGCGGACCGCAGGCTCGCCGCGGCCGGACGAGAGACGACTGGTCACGACCTGGTCGGACGGCGAGAACGGCGGCTGGTTTCGCCAGACCCACGAGCCATCCGGATTCTTCGGCCATTTCTTCGCGCCTTATATGGAGCAGGTGCGCGACGGGACCTGCCCGATCATCCCGGTCCGTCTGGCAGACTATCTCGGTCGGGTGACGCCGACCGCCCACGCGCAGGTCCAGACCGGCGCATGGAACGTCGGATCCACCTCCGGGGAGGATCTCTCCCGGTGGGCGGGCAGCGAGCGCCAACGCGAAGCCGTCGCGGAGGTTGCGCAGTTGAGTGCCCGCTACTGGCAGATCAAGCGTGGATCTGCGGACGCGACCGCTCGGTGCTGCGAGCACCTCGCGCGCGCCCGTCGTTTGATCCTCGAGGCCGAAACCAGCTGTTTTCTCTTTTGGGGCGATTCCTGGATCCCGCATCTGCACGCACGGACCCATGACGCGTCGCTCGCATTGGACGAGGCGCAGATCGCGCTCACGCTCACGCAGGCGTCCCGGGCGGATGCGAACGGGCTTAGTTCAGGCGGTCTCGCGCAGTGAAACGGACGCTGGTACCACGATTCCCCTTACGCGAGCGCGGGACGCATCTCGTGTTGGCGAGCGCAGGGGAGGGCGGACTCTGCGCCTTCTGGCGCCTCTCGGGCGACGATCTTATCCCCGCGGCAGCCGGTTTCGGACGTGGCGGCGCCAAGGCGGCGCCCGTGCTGCGTCTGCGGCGCCTTCATGCCGACGGCACAACGCAGGTGGAAGAAATCGCCCTGCAGCTGCGCAGCCCGGGTGGCCACGGGGAGCACGTCTTTTCGGTCGATGCGCGGCCGGCGCGTTACGACGCCGAGTTGGGTCTGAGCGATGCGTCGGGCGGTTGGGTGATGCTCGCCCGATCCAACGTCCTTGATCACGGCGCGCGGGTCGATGTCCGCTTCCCGACCGTCGAGAGGATCAGGGCACCCTCCGATGCGCTGATCGAGGCACCGGCGCCGGCTGCGACGCCGGGGACCGATCCTCCGAAGTCGGGAGCGGCAGCGACGCCGTCCTCAACGGCACGCGAGCCGCTCGGCACGCGATCTGTCGTTGCCGAGCAGCCCGGAATCCGCGCCGTCGACGTTTTGGCCCGACTGCGTGCGGGCCTTGATCTGGGTCCCGGTCACGAGTTCGGCCGTGTTCCGGACCGCGAGGTCACGCTGGTCGCCGAGATCCCGATACAGCCCGATCGCGTCGGTCAATCGCCGATCAGGTCGCCGGATCCCGATTCGGAAGCCCCGGCGCCACGCGAGGACGTCTCTGCACCATGGGGCGAAGACACCATCCCCGAGCCCGCTCATCCCGCCGAGCGGCGCGCGAGCCCATCGCCGACCGCGCCGATGCGCTACGGCCAGCCGACGCCCGGCGGCACCGAGCTGTTGATCGAGGCCGAGCTGCGCATCAACGGCTGTGCCGCACCCGGCACGCTGATCGACCTCTACGGACACCCTTATCGCGTCGGGCCGGGAGGTCGCTTTCAGCTCGTCATTCGGGTCGATGATCCGGAATTGATCCGGCGGGCTTTCCAGCTCCATCCGCCGGATCTGCCCGAACGACCCGCCGAAAGCGACGATTCAGAAACAAGGTGAACACCTTGGTCCGGGCGATGTCGAGACCGGGCCGTGCCAACAGTCAACCCCCGATACCGGGAACAAGAGGCACCTGCGATGACCGGATCAAGATTCAAGACCCTGCGCACGACCACGACCCTGGTGTGCGCCCTTCTCATGGCGTTCGGAGTGATCGAAGCGATGGCGGTCGAGGAACCCAACTACACGGTCGTTCGAACCTTTCCCGATTTCGAGCTACGCCGTTATCCGTCCTATGCGGTTGCCGAGACCGAAGTCGCCGGCCCCTTCGACGAGGCCGGGAATCAGGCGTTTCGCATCCTTGCCGGCTACATCTTCGGAGACAATCGCGCGGATACCAAGATCGAGATGACGGCGCCGGTCAGCCAGCGGCCGGCGGCGGGCGAGGGCGAGCGCATCGAGATGACCGCGCCCGTTGTACAGCGCCCGGCGAGCGGGACCGAGGGCGAGACCTTCGTGGTCAGCTTCGTCATGCCGGATCGGTTTACGCTGGACACCCTGCCCGAGCCGGTCGACCCGCGGGTGCGGTTGCGTGAAGAGCCCGGCAAGCTGATGGCGGTGCGGCGCTATTCCGGACGCTGGACCGAAAAGAGCTATCGGGAAAACGAGAGAGGACTCCTGCGTGCCGTCGAATCGGCCGGCCTGAAGCCCGTCGCCGCGCCCGTCTATGCGCGTTACAACTCGCCCTTCTCGCTCTGGTTCATGCGGCGAAACGAGGTCATGGTCGAGGTGGCGGAGACCGGAACGAACCCCTGATCGGGTGCTGCACCATTCGAGTCCGGCCGAGGGCGAGGTTCCGTCTATTCGCACTCGACGAGCCTCCGGGCGGCTTTCAATGGCTCTCGACGGATTGCTCGGCAAGCATCGGTCCGGCGACCGACGTCTCGGCCTGCTTCTTCTCGCGCGCCTCGGCGTCCTCGCGCCGGATGCGGCGAATCACGGCGAGCTGCCACAGGCAAAAGCCCATAGCGCTGCCGAAGAACAAGAGGGCCTGGAGTGATTTGAAGGTAGCGTATTCCATCGGTGGTCTCGTTCGGCGGTGGATGATCGAGTCGCCGCGTGGTCTCCAACTTGGGTCGATTGGGCCACGCGGCCTACCTGATATCGTTTCAACCGGACCGCCACTCAACGCTGTCCTTTTCATGGAAACCAGAACCTGCGTCGGGCGCGCTTCAATCCCACATCACAAATTCGCCGTCGGCCGCTGCAGCGGTCAGCAGCTCGATCAAAGGCAGCGCCCGGTGTGCGAGGCTCACGTGTTGACCTTCTTTGCCGTCCTGCGGTGCAGGTTGAGCGCTGTTCGGCGCCGGGTCCAGAGGCTCCTGTGCGTGCTCCTCCACCGCGGCCTTCAATCTCGCCAAGGCCGCCGGGATGTCCTCCGGCATGAGTGCGCCCGGGACCGTGCCGCTTTGCCCCATCAGTTTGAGGAGCGCGACGGCGACGTCCCCGAACATGGTGATGTTGGCGTACGCCTTGGTTCGAAATGTGACCAGCATAAGGACCTCGACCGGGTTGAGTCTGTCCTGGACGGACGGCAATTCAGGATAGCGCAACTTGCCGCGGCGAGCGGGTCGTTCACGCGATGGCCTCGGACGCGATCCCGAGCCGCCCGCGACCCTTTCAATCCGGGCGGCAAGCGCTAGAATGCGGGGCTTGGGGCCGCTTCGGGGAGCGCACGGCCCACCCGCCAATCGCAGCAAGAGCATCATGAGCGACACCGTCGAGACGCCACGCACCAATTTTATCCGCCAGATCATCGAGGCCGATCTGGCTGCCGGCAAGCACGCGCGCATCGTCACGCGCTTCCCGCCGGAGCCGAACGGTTATCTGCATATCGGGCACGCCAAGTCGATCGTCCTGAACTTCGGTCTTGCGCGGGCGTTCGGGGGCACCTGCAATCTGCGCTTCGACGACACCAATCCGCACAAGGAGAACGTCGAGTTCGTCGACTCCATCAAGGCCGACGTGCGTTGGCTCGGATTCGACTGGGGCGATCGGGTCTATTTCGCATCCGACTATTTCGAGCAGCTCTACGCGTTCGCCATCGAGCTGATCGAGAAGGGACTGGCCTACGTCTGCGACCTGAACGCCGAGGAGACCCGCAGCTACCGCGGGACCCTGACCGAGCCGGGCCGGGACAGCCCCTATCGCGATCGCACGGTCGAGGAGAATCTCGACCTCTTCAAACGGATGCGCGCCGGCGAGTTCCCGGACGGCGCCCGCACCCTGCGCGCGCGCATCGACATGGCCTCGCCGAACATCAACCTGCGAGACCCGGTGCTCTATCGCATCAAGCACGGTGTCGTCCATCATCAGACCGGCTCCGCCTGGTGTCTCTATCCGACCTACGACTACACCCATCCCATCTCCGATGCGCTCGAAGGCATCACGCACTCGCTCTGCACGCTCGAGTTCGAGGACCATCGCCCGCTTTACGACTGGTGCGTGGACAACGTCTCGGTGCCCTGCAAGCCGCGTCAGATCGAGTTCAGCCGGCTGAACCTCGAATATACGGTGATGAGCAAGCGGCGCCTGACCGAGCTGGTCGGCGAGCACCATGTCCACGGCTGGGACGATCCGCGCATGCCGACAGTGGCCGGCCTGCGCCGCCGTGGCTACACGCCGGGTGCGATCCGCGACTTCTGCGAGCGGGTCGGGATCACCAAGTCGGACAACCTGGTCGAGATGGCCCTGCTCGAGAGCACCATCCGTGAAGACCTGGATGCGACCGCGCCGCGTCGGATGGCCGTGCTGCGTCCACTGAAGGTCGTCATCACAAACTATCCGGAGGACCGAACGGAGTCGATCGAGGCGCGCAATCATCCCAAGGACGAGGCACTGGGTCTGCGTGCCGTACCGTTCGGACGCGAAATCTATATCGATCGGGCCGACTTCGAGGAGATCCCGCCCAAAGGCTTCAAGCGCCTGGTCCCGGGCGGCGAGGTGCGTCTGCGCAATGCCTACGTGATCCGCTGCGAGGAGGTTGTGAAGGATGCCGACGGCGGGATCGTCGAGCTTCGGGTCAGCGCCGATCTGGACACCCTCGGCCGCGATCCCCAAGGCCGCAAGGTCAAGGGCGTTGTCCATTGGGTGTCGGCCGATCATGGCGTGCGGGCGCAGATCAGGCTCTACGATCGGCTGTTCCGCGTCCCGGTGCCGGGCGCAGGCGGGGCCGATTTTCGTTCCGACATCAATCCCGATTCACTACAAATCCTCACCGATGCCGTCCTCGAGCCGGCCTTGCAGGGTGCCGAAGCGGGCGCACGTTTTCAGTTCGAGCGCGAGGGTTACTTCGTCGTCGATGCCGATTCGACGCCCCAGCGCCCGGTTTTCAATCTCACCGTCGGGCTCCGCGACACCTGGGGCAAGAGCCAGCCATGACCGAGGCGCGGGACGATCTGGATGCCGCTCCTGCCGGGATCCCCTGGCACGAGCGCCGCGCTGCGGATCTCGGGCTGCGTCTCTACGCCTCGTTCGTGTCCCCGGCAGCGATCCTGCGGGCGTTCCGACGCGATGCTCTGCAGGCCAAAACGCTCGCGCAAGGTCTCTCGGACGAGCAGGGGAGGGCTCGAGTGCGGATCGCGCGCTTTCCGGGGATCGAGGAGAGCAGCCGCGATTGGTCCGTCTACATGACGCTCGACCATCTCGTCATGGTCAACACCGCCGTCATGGTCCTGATCCACGCGATCTGCACCGATCACAATCACGGCGCCGAGATCGGTCTGGAGGACGTCCGGCCGCACGATGACGCCGGACCGGACCGGATCACCGCGTTGGGAGCCGCGGTCGAGCGCTATACGGATGTGGTCCAGCGACTGGGCACGCTGCGCTCGCGCGAACGGCACCCGCATCCTTGGTTCGGTCCGCTCAATGCCCGTCAATGGCACGCCGTGGCGGCGATCCATAATCGGACGCATCGCGCTCAGATCGAAAAGATCCTGCGGCGTCTCCAACCATGACGGGTGGTCATGACGGCGAGGCCATGACGGCGTGGCAGGGAACGCAAGGCGTCGACGCGCTCGCGCACCTGTATCGCGATCTCGTCGGCTGTCGGCGCTGCTCCGGGATGCAGGGGCCGCCCGTGCACGGTCAGGCGGTCATCTCGCCGGTCATGATGGTCGGTCAGGCCCCGGGCACGCGCGAGATCCTGCAGGGCATTCCGTTTTGCTGGACCGCCGGCAAGACGCTCTTTCGTTGGTTCGAGTCCATCGGGATCGACGAGCCGACCTTTCGCAGTCGCGCCCTCATGAGTGCCGTCTGCCGCTGCTTTCCCGGCAAGGCCCCGAAAGGCGGCGACCGGGTTCCCGACGCCGCGGAGGTCGAGCGATGCAGCGGCTGGTGGCGAACGGAGGTCGAGCTGGCACGGCCCCGCTTGATCATCCCGGTCGGCAAGCTCGCCATCGTCCAGTTCATGGCGTCCAAGCGTCTGAATGATGTCGTCGGAGCCCAGTGGCCCTATCGCTCCCCGAGCGGTTTGGAGGCCGACCTCATCCCGCTCCCGCATCCCTCGGGCGCCTCGACCTGGTTCAAGATGGAACCGGGTAAGACGCTGCTTGAACGGGCGCTGTCACTGATCGAGCTGCACCCGGCCTGGCAGGAGATTCGGACCGCGTCTCCCGCGGAGCACAGGTTCCGTGCGGGTCGGATCGGCGCGGCCTGATGCGAAATTCGGTCGTTCATCGCGATCGGTCTTCTTTGGGAACAAACGATTGTGCGTCGCGCCCGCGGCGCCACCTTGCGCCGATCACCACCGGAGAGAACCATGAAAGCAAGAGCCGCCGTCGCCTGGGAGCCCGCAAAGCCCCTGTCCATCGAAGAGATCGATGTCGAGGGTCCGAAGGAGGGCGAGGTCCTGCTCAAGGTCATCGCCTCGGGCGTCTGCCATACGGATGCCTTTACGCTGTCCGGACAAGATCCGGAAGGTGCCTTCCCCTGCGTGCTCGGTCACGAGGGCGGATGCGAGGTGGTGGAGTGCGGGCCGGGCGTGAAGGGCCTGAAGCCAGGGGATCATGTCATCCCGCTCTATATCCCGGAGTGCGGCGACTGTGAATACTGCCGTTCGACCAAGTCCAACCTCTGCCAATCCATCGCCTCCACGGTTTGGACCGGCTACATGCCGGACGGGACACGTCGCTTCTCGCACAAAGGCAAGCCGATCTTCCACTACATGGGCTGCTCGACCTTCTCGGAATATACGGTCGTGCCCGAGATTGCCCTGGCGAAGATCAATCCCGCCGCACCGCTCGATAAGGTCTGCCTGCTCGGTTGCGGGATCACCACCGGCATCGGTGCGGTCTTGAATACGGCCAAGGTGGAGGCCGGCTCGACGGTTGCTGTCTTCGGACTCGGCGGGATCGGCCTGTCCGTCATTCAGGGCGCGGTCATGGCGAAGGCGGCCCGCATCATCGCGGTGGATCTGAATCCGGCCAAGTTCGAGATGGCGCGTCAGCTCGGCGCCACCGACTGCATCAACCCGAAGGATCTGACCGACAGCGTCACCGAGGCCATCGTCGAGATGACCCGCGGTGGTGTGGACTATTCCTTCGAGTGCATCGGCAATGTGGACGTGATGCGACAGGCGCTCGAGTGCTGCCGCATGGGCTGGGGTGTCTCGACCATCATCGGTGTTGCCGGCGCCGGACAGGAGATCCGCACCCGGCCGTTTCAGCTGGTGACCGGCCGCACCTGGAAGGGCAGCGCCTTCGGCGGGGTCAAGGGTCGCACCCAACTCCCGGTCTATGTCGAGCAATACCTGGCCGGCGAGATCGAGGTGGACCGCATGGTGACCCACACCATGCCGCTGGAAGACATCAACCGCGCATTCGATCTCATGCACAGCGGCGAGAGTATCCGCTCCGTGATTCTGTTCTGAGCGTAACCGCAAAGACCCCTTCCACTTGCCCCCTCCCGCGAGGGGAGGGGGGACGCAATTCCGAGTCTTGATCGTACTCCGAGGGTCCGAAGATGGAACGCATCGAACGCATTCGCGAATTCGACGGCTGGTTGGAGCGCTACACCCACGACTCCGACGTCTGCAACTGCCGCATGACCTTCTCGGTCTACCTGCCCCCGCAGGCCGAGGCCGCTGCCGTGCCGGCCGTCTATTTTCTCTCCGGGCTGACCTGCACCGACGACAACGTCCGGGTCAAGGCCGGCGCCCAGCGTTATGCCGCCGAGCTGGGTCTGGCGCTCGTGATGCCGGACACCAGTCCGCGCGGCGAGCCGGTGGCCGATGCGCCGGACCGTTACGATCTGGGACAGGGCGCCGGCTTCTACATCAACGCGGCGCGTGAGCCTTGGGCCGCGCATTATCGGATGTTCGACTACGTGAACCTGGAGCTGCCGGCCTTGGTGGAGCGCGAGCTGCCGCTCATCCCCGGACGTCGCTCCATCACCGGGCATTCGATGGGCGGGCACGGTGCCCTGATCAGCGCACTGAAGAACCCCGGACTTTACCGCTCGGTGTCCGCCTTCGCGCCCATCTGCAACCCGGTGGAGTCCGGCTGGGGTCGCGGTTGTTTCGCCGCCTATCTGGGCGACGACACGGCGACCTGGAAGGACTGGGACGCCACCGAGCTGATCCGCGCGGGCGCCGAGGCGATGCCCTTGTTCATCGATCAGGGCACCGACGACGAGTTCCTACGCGAAGGCCAGCTCAGACCCGAGGCCCTGTCGCAAGCCTGCAAGGAGCGCGGCATCCCGCTGATTCTGCGGATGCAGCCCGACTATGACCACAGCTACCACTTCATCGCGACCTTCATCGGGGAGCATCTGGCCTATCATGCTCGCGCCCTGACGGCCCGGAGCTGACCGTCCTTGTCCGCCCGATCAGCGGCGTGTCATAGCCCGCCGACGCGCACGTAAATCAGACACCCCGTATCCGAAAACGGGGTATGTTGGCTCATGTGCGGACTGCGGATCCAGGTGCCTTCCGGGTAGCGGCCATGCTCGTCGGCAAACTCGCCCTCGAGCACCAGGATCTCCTCGCCGCCCCAATGGGTGTGTCGCTGGAAGTGCGTTCCCGGTGCCCAGCGCACCAGCGCCACGCTCTCCGGGTAGCCGCCCTGCGAATAGATCGGGCGTACCCCGAGCCCTTCCACGAGTCCGGGTCGCCAGCTGTGCGTCGCGGTCGTGTCCTCGACCAGTCGCGGCCGATCCGTTCCCGGGTATTGGCGCAGCCGTACGAACAGGGTGCAGCCGGTCTGCGAGCGCGGTGAATGACGACTGCCGTGAGGATTCATCAGGAAGGTCCCGGCCGGGTAGTCGCCGTGCTCGTCGGAGAAGACCCCGTCCAGCACCAGGATCTCCTCGCCCTGCGGATGCGCGTGCACCGGGAAGGCACCGCCCGGTGCATAGCGCACCAGGCTGGTCACGGGTCCGGACTCGCCACCCTGTCGATACAGCGGCTTGCGCCACACGGTGCCGCTCGGGCTGGGCTCCCAGGTCATCGACATCGTCTCGACCACCACGCGCTGCGTCGTGTCGGCGTTGACGTCGGCCAGTGCCGGGGACACCGGGGGCGGGGTCTCGTTGGTCTGCATGGGGGTGTTCACCGTGAAAATCCCGGTCGGTCGGAGCGCATCCGCATTCTTCAGATCAGGTGGCGGCGGTCGAGGCCCTCGTCAACGGGGCCGCGAAGCCAAGCCCGTGTTCCGGTTTCGGTCCGCCGACGTCGGCCTCCCGAAGACAGTGCGCGTTTGCGCCTTGGATTGTCGGCGCGCGACCCGATTTCCGACGCCATTCACAGAGAGCAGTTCCAAAAGGAGCCCGTCACCATGTCCATTCTTCGATCCGTTCGTCAGCACGCAGTCGTCGTGCTCGCGGCGCTCTTTCTGATCGGCGGCGCAGCACAAGCCGGTTCGACCCTGTCCGCCCCCGAGGCGCTGGAGAAGGCGCGCGCCGGCGAGATCACGTTCATCGATATCCGCACTCCGGCCGAATGGCGCCAAACGGGCGTTGCGGCCGGTGCGCTCACGATCGATATGACCGCACCGACCTTCGTGCAGGATGTCGCCAAAGCCGTCGAGGGCGATCCGAACGCCCCGATCGTGCTCATCTGTCGTACCGGAAACCGGACCGGCTACACGCGAGAGGCCCTCGAAAAGCTGGGGTTCAACAACGTCTCGCATGTCGCCGAGGGCATGGCGGGAAGCAAAGCCGGGCCCGGTTGGGTACGCCGAGGGCTGCCGGTGGAGAGCTGCAAGACCTGCTAGGGAAAGGGGTCGGCGGCGTAGATCCAGTTGCGATTGGCGCGGTCAGCGCGTCTGCCGCTCGACCTCGGCATACCGCTCTTCCCTTAATTCCTCCGTCATCGGATTGCGGTGGCGAGAGCGATGCCCGCGGCGATCGTCAGTGCGCCGAACAGATGGTAAAGATGCAGACGCTCCCCGAGCATCTGCGGCCGACCTTCGGTTGCGACGAGGACCACACCGGCGAGCGACAGCAGGATGCCGAGGATCTGTGCGCGCTGCAGCGGCGCGCGAAACAGCAGGACGGACAGCCCGAGAATCACCATCGGCGTCACCGAGGTCAACAGGACGGCGTTTGTTGCCGTCGTGTTCTGAAGACCCAGGTAGGTAAAGGTGTTGTAGTTGGTGATCCCCAGCAGGGCGAGCAGGGTGAGCGCCGGCCAATGACGCCGCAGCAGTGTCCGCTGCCGCCACAGGTCGGCGTACGCGAACGGCAGCAGAACAAGCAGCGCGATCGCCCAGCGCCAAAAGGAGAGTGCGACGGGGCTGATGTCCGCGTGCAGTGCCCGGGCCAACACGAAGTTGCCGGCCCGGAACAGCGGGGGCAGGGCGGCCAGCAACCAGATCGGTGCGAGGGCATTCATCGGCCGGCGAATCCGGTGCAGGATCAAGCGGTGGTTGCGCGAGCCCGCCGGTCAATCCGCTTGGCTCCGGCGGCGCATGATGGCCATGATGTTGTCCGCTGCAAAGTCCACCGCATCGCGGAAGGGGTACAAAATGACGGGCGCGCCGATCTGCCAGAGCTGTGCGCCTTGCGCGTCGTCGCGGGCGACGACGGCGATCTCGCCGGCAAAACGACGCTCGGCCAAGGCGTAGAGCAGCACGCGGTTTGAATCCAAGTCGGGCAAGGTGCTGATGACCCAGCGCAGCCCATCCATGGGGAGACTATCCAGAAAGGCTGCATCATGGCCATCGCCGAAGCGCACGCTCAAGCCGGCTTCCGATAAGCGCCGTACAACGTCCGGATCACAATCCACGCCGATCACCTGTAGGCCCTCGTCGCGCAGGCGTCGCGCCAAGCGCAGTCCGTAGCGGCCAAGCCCGATCACCAGCACCTCCGGCTGCATCTCCTCCGACGCTGGGTTTTCATCGGCGATCTCGCGGTAAGGCCGGCGTCGCTCGAACACCCCGAGCAGAGGCGCGAGGATGCGGTACAAGGGGTGCGAGTATAGGATCATGTATGTCGACAGGGTGATAGTGATCAGCCCGACCAAGGTCGTGAGCCCGAGCGCCTCGACCCCGACATGACCCAGGCTGATCCCCATCGCCACGAAGACGATCGAGAATTCGCTGATCTGGGCAACCGTCAGGCCTGCCAGAAACCCCGTTCGCTTGCGATAACCCATCCCGCCCATGATGGCCATCACGATCAACGGATTGCCGATGAGCACGAACAGCGACAGCCAGACGGCGGGCCAGACCTCGGCACCGAGGGTCGTCAGGTCAAGCTCGGCACCGAGATGGATGAAGAAGAACAGCAGCAGAAAGTCTCTGATGCCCGTCAAGCGCGCGCTGATCACCTCGCGATAGGCGGTCGACGCCAATGAGAAACCGGCCAAAAAGGCGCCTGCTTCCTTGGAAAATCCGACCCATTCGCCGAGTGCCGCGAGCCCCGTGCCCCACGCGATCGCGAAGATCAGGAGCAGCTCCTGCGAGCGCGCGATGCGGTGCAGGAGATTCGGTAGCACGTAGCGCATCAGCACGAACATCAGCATGGCCGCGGCCGTGATGCGGCCCGTCAGCGCGATCACGACACTCCAAACCGAGGCGTCGACGCCTGTGCCGAGCGCGCTCATCGCCATCATCGCGAGCACGACGGCGATATCCTGCACGATCAGGAAACCGATCGCGATGCGTCCGTGGAGCGCGTCGAGCTCGCCCTTGTCGGAGAGCAGCTTGACGATGATGATGGTACTCGAGAAGGTCAGCGCGACCGCGACATAGAGCGCCTCGACGAGCCCCTTGCCCAAGGCCAGGACGATCAGGAGGCCGAAGACAATCGTGAAAGCGAGCTGTCCCAAGCCGGTAGCCAAGGCGACCGGGCCGATGTCGCGCACCCGTGTCAGGTCCAGCTTCAGACCCACCACGAACAGGAGCACCGCTACACCGACTTGGGCGAGCACCTCGATCTGATCGTGGGTGCTGACCAACGAGAATCCCGCCGGCCCGACCGCGATGCCGACGACGATGTAGGCAATCAGCAGGGGCTGGCGCAGGCGCACCGCAATCGCGCCCGCGCCGGCAGCGATCGCCAAGAGGAGGGCAAGCTCCGCGAAGGCGTCGGTCATGGCAACTCCGTTGTGCGACCTGCCGCATTCCACATGTGCTGGCTGCTCCTCGTGTGGTGTCGTCGCGTACTCGGGGCGCTGCGACGTCGTCGATCGAGATCGCTGGACGCTCGGGCGGATCGGTAGGATTTCGGGAAGCCGGACTCGCGTTCGGCGGATGGTATCCATGCATGACCGGAAGCCCCTGTCGGTCAGAGGCTTCCGGCGGCTTTGCGACCTCCTCGCACTGCTCGCGGGCGGTGTGTGGGACGCGCTGCCGAGACTTAAGCCAGGTCGAAGCGGTCGGCGTTCATGACCTTCGTCCATGCTGCAACGAAGTCTTGCACGAACTTTTCCCTGTTGTCATCCTGCGCGTAGACCTCGGCATAGGCGCGAAGGATCGCGTTGGACCCGAACACCAGATCCACGCGAGTCGCCGTCCACTTGACCTCATCCGTCTTGCGGCTACGGATGTCATACAGGTTGATGCCTGTCGGCTTCCAGGTGTAGGCCATATCCGTCAGATTCACAAAGAAGTCGTTCGTGAGAACGCCTTCCCGATCGGTGAAGACGCCGTGCTTGGTACCTCCGTGATTGGTGCCCAACACACGCATGCCGCCGACCAGCGCCGTCATCTCGTGTGCGGTGAGTCCCATCAGCTGCGTGCGGTCGAGCATCAGCTCTTCGGGGCTGACGACATAGTCCTTCTTGAGCCAGTTGCGATACCCGTCATGGATGGGCTCCAGAGGCTCGAACGACTCTGCGTCCGTCATCGCCTCGGTGGCATCGCCACGACCGGGTGCAAAGGGAACGTCGATCGCAAAACCGGCTGCCCGGGCGGCCTGCTCGATACCGACGTTGCCGGCCAGGACGATGACGTCGGCCAGGCTGGCGCCGGTCTCGGACGCGATGCCCTCGAGGATGCCCAGAACCCGGGCAAGACGCTCGGGTTCGTTGCCCTCCCAGTCCTTTTGCGGGGCCAGACGGATGCGTGCGCCGTTGGCGCCGCCGCGCATGTCCGAGCCACGGAAGGTCCGTGCGCTGTCCCATGCCGTGGCAACCATGTCGCCGACGCTCAGACCGCAGGTCGCGATCTTGGCCTTTACCGCGTCGACGTCGTAGTCGGTGCGGCCTGCGGGTACCGGATCCTGCCAAATCAGGTCTTCCTGCGGGACATCGGGACCGATGTAGCGCGCCTTGGGGCCCATATCGCGATGCGTCAGCTTAAACCAAGCACGCGCGAAGACCTCCGACAAATAGTCGGGATCCTTGTAGAACCGCTCGGAAATCTTCCGATACGCCGGGTCCATCTTCAAGGCCATATCGGCATCGGTCATGATCGGATTGTAGCGGATCGAAGGATCCTCGACATCGACGGGCTTGTCTTCCTCCTTGATGTCCTTGGGCTCCCACTGCCAAGCGCCGGCCGGGCTCTTCTTGAGCTCCCAGTCATGCTCGAGCAGCATGGCGAAATAGCCGTTGTCCCACCGGGTCGGGTGGGTCGTCCAGGCGCCTTCGATGCCGCTGGTCACGGTGTCGCGGCCGATGCCGCGGCTGGTGTGGTTGTTCCAGCCGAGCCCCTGCTCCTCCACATCGGCCGCTTCGGGTGCAGGCCCCAACAGACCCGCGTCGCCGTTGCCGTGGCATTTGCCGACCGTATGGCCACCGGCGGTCAGGGCCACGGTCTCCTCGTCGTTCATGGCCATGCG
>NZ_DIUM01000070.1:31921-40794 GCF_002423035.1 Thiocapsa sp. UBA6158 | reverse complement strand
GGGGTTGTCGCTGGGCGCCAGCCATTCCTTCTCCGAGCCCCAATAGGTGTCCTTCTCGGGATGCCAGATATCCTCGCGCCCGAAGGCAAAGCCGTAGGTCTTCAGCCCCATCGATTCATAGGCCACCGTACCGGCGAGAACGATCAGATCGGCCCAACTGATCTTGTTGCCGTATTTTTTCTTGATCGGCCAAAGCAGACGCCGCGCCTTGTCCAGGTTGACGTTGTCGGGCCAGCTGTTGATCGGGGCAAACCGCTGATTGCCCGTGCCGGCACCGCCGCGACCGTCTGCGATCCGGTAGGTGCCGGCCGCGTGCCAGGCCATGCGAATCATCAGACCGCCGTAATGCCCCCAGTCCGCGGGCCACCAATCCTGGCTGTCGGTCATCAGAGCATGCAGATCTTTCTTGAGCGCCTCGACGTCGAGCGTCTTGACCGCTTCACGATAGTTGAAGTCCGCCCCCATCGGATCGGTCTTGGTGTCGTGCTGATGCAGGATGTCGAGGTTCAGCGCCTTCGGCCACCAGTCCATGACCGATGTTCCTGCGGCCGTATTTCCGCCGTGCATCACCGGGCATTTCCCGGCAGTCGTCGTCACAGTCTTGTCCATTTCTATCTCCGTTCGTGGCTTCATGGTCTGAAGTCGGTTTGTCTTGGGTGCTCGACGAGCACGAAACGAAAATACGGACTGCTAAGGAGGATGGCCAATCGTTTGGCCCTCTATAGAAGATCGTTAATGACGATCGGAAGTAATTATTCGATAGGATAAATGGATGACGCTGGCCGCGCACCGGCACCCGCAGCACGCAGAGGCCGCTCTCGGTCGGCGTGTCCTCTCTTCAGAGGATCAAAGCAACGACCGCACCCGTCATCAGTGTTGCCATGGTCCCGGCGAGGACCGACTTCAACCCGAGCGCGACGATCTCCTCGCGGCGTGCCGGTGCCATGGCCCCGAGGCCGCCGATCATGATGCCGAGGCTCCCGAGATTGGCGAAGCCGCAGAGTGCGTAGGTCATGATCAGCCGGCTGCGGTCGCTGAGCTCGGTGCTCGCGGTGCCGGCGAGCTCCAGGTAGGCGATCAGCTCGTTGAGGATGGTCTTGATGCCCATCAGGGAGCCGGCGACCTGGGCCTCGGACCAGGGTATACCGATCAACCAGACGACCGGGGCCATGGCCCAGCCGAGGATGCGCTGTGCGGTCAGGGGCTCGCCGGCCACGGCCGGCAGCAACCCCAGGATTTGGTTGGCGAGACTCACCAGCGCGACCATGACGATCAACATCGCCAGAATGTTGAGCCAGAGCGGGATGGCGTCGAGCGTGCCGCGGGTGATGGCGTCCATGCTGCTGCGCGACTCGATCCGGATGGCGACGATCGCTCGGTCGGCCGCGTCCGGATGATCCGGCACCAGGATGCCGGCGATCATCAAGGCCGCCGGTGCGCTGATCAATGAGGCGGTCAGGATGTGTCCCATCGCGTCCGGCACGGTGTCGGCGAGGATCCCCGCATACAGCACCATGACGGTCCCGGCGACGGTGGCCATGCCGCAGGTCATGAGTGCGAAGAGCGCCGCGCGCGACAGTCCCGCCAAGTAGGGTCGGATCAAGAGGGGTGCCTCGGTCATGCCGACGAAGACGTTCGCCGCCGCCCCCAGCCCCAGCGCCCCGCCGGTCCCCATGGTCCGTCGCAACAGCCAGGCGAAGCCGCGCACGACCGGGGGCAGCACACGCCAATGGAAAAGCAGGGCGGAGACTGCGCTGATCACCAGGATCAGCGGGAGCGCCTGAAAGGCGAGCACGAAGCTGTTGTGCGGATAGCGCGTCTCGAAGGGCGCCGCACCGCCGCCGAGGAAGCCGAAGACCAGCTCGGTGCCGGCTTGGGTGGCGCGCTGCACGGACAGCACCAGGTCGGTCAGCGCCAAAAAGGCCGTCTGGGCGAGCGGCAGCTTCAGCAGCAAAAGTGCGAGGGCGACCTGGAGGGCCAGACCGGCGATGACCAGGCGCGGACTGACCGCGCGACGCCGCTCGCTCGCGAGCCAGGCCAGAACGAGGATGACGCCCAGCCCGAGCAAGGGCTGCAAGGTGATCGGCATGAGGTGGAAGCCGGATCGGTTCAGTGCTGCGAGGGCGAGGGATCGTGGCGGGTCAGCTCGGCGAAGAGCTGTTTGGCGTCCACCGCGTCGAAGGCATAGTTGCGGTTGCAGAACTCGCAGGTGACGCTGACCGCGCCCTCCTCGGCAAGGATGTCGTCCACCTCGGCCGGGCCGAGGAGCTTGAGCGTCTCCTCGATGCGGGTGCGCGAGCAGCCGCATCGAAAGGCGATCGGCTCGGGCTCGAAGAGCCGGATCGACTCCTCGTTGAAGAGCCGATACAGCAGATCGCCGGCGGATTGACCGGTCAGCTCCTCGCGCGTGAGCGTGTCGGCGAGGATGCCGATCCGCGCCCAATCCTCATCGCTCAAACCCTCGCCGGGGAGGCGTTGGAGCAGCAGTCCGGCGGCGCGGTGTTCTCCGGCCGTAAGCCAGAGTCGCGTGGGGAGCTGCTCGGAGTCGACGAAATACCGCTCGATCGCCGCGGAGAGATCCGCGCCTTCCAGCGGCACGATCCCCTGATAGGGCTCGGCGCCGCGCCGCTCGATCGTCAAGGCCAGATGGCCCTGCCCGAACCGCGCCGCGAGTGTCCCCTCGGCGGGAACCTCGCCTTCCCAACGGGCAAGCCCGCGGACCTTGTGTTCGTGGGTCGCCTGAGCAACCAGGGTGCGGATGGGACCTTTCCCTTGTGCCTGCAGGATCAGTGAGCCTTCGAACTTGATCGTCGAGGCGAGCAGCGTTACGGCGGCCAAAGACTCACCGAGCGGATCGCGTACCGCTTCCGGGTAGGGGTGTGCGCCCAGGACGGCACGCCAGGTCGCGTCCAGATGGACCAGGTTGCCGCGAATCCCGATGTTCTCGAAGGTAAAGCGGTAAAGGCGATCCGAGTCGCTCATCTGATACTCCAAGGGGGCGACTGTTGCCCTGTTACATCTTGTTGCAATTTGTCATCGATCGCGTCGTGTGTCCGATCCGCAGCGTCGGATTCTCCCGAGCGCCCTGATCGCGCCTGATGTATCTTCTAGTTTCAATCTGTTACATGCGCGGCCCAGACCTGTTTCAGGCGTCCGAGGTGGCTCGGCAAGGCTTGCAACTATTTAAGCAAAGGCTAATATTAGAGCCAACGTTGTAGCTAAAAGGAAACAAGCATGATGCCTCTTATCTTAAGTCTGATCACCGCAACCCTCTTCTTGACCTTGGCCGGCGCGACCTACGGAGCCGAAGCGCTCCTGACCACCGCCTGGATCCCGATGGTGGCCTTGGGGCTGCTCGGGTCCGGAGTCACTCTCTATGTCCTGAGCGAGCAGGCGAGGCAGTGACCCTCACGACGTCCATCGAACCCCGGTGCGCCTCGGCCGGCGCACCGGGGTTCGACCCCCTCAGCCTTGGCCTGAGTCCCGCAGGAACTCCTCTACAGCCTCGGAGAGGTCGCGTTCTCCCGCGAGAACAGCCGGCTCGAAGCCTCGCCTCCAGTAGGGCATCAACAGACGTGCCTGACGCCACTCCTCGAAGAGGATGCGCGCCAAAGGTCCGCCCTCCTCGATAAAGCCCGAATCGCGAAAATCGCGTTCCGCGCGAGCACGGTCGTAGTCGAACCGTACGATCTCCCAGATCCAACGCCCCCGACGCTCTTCGAGCAAGGCGTAGCTTCCGCGCGTGTCGCCGTCGAACGGCGAGCCGACCGAGCCGACGTTCAGGATGGGTGTGCCGTCGAGTTCGCGATGCAACGGGCGATGGGTGTGCGCCGTCACGAACAGCGCAACATCCACCGGGAGGTTCCCGCGGATATCCTCGTCCGAGACACCGGCCGAGATCCCGAAGCGGTTTCCGGCCATGGTCCCGTGCGTCACGTGCACCCAGCTGGAATCGCTCTCGCCGTGGAAGCAGAGATGGTCCGGCCAGCCTTCGAGCGCCGCGAGACGCTCGCGCAGTTGCTCGTAGGTCCAGTCGGCAAAACGCCGCATCTGTCCCTCCAGCTCGGTGCGGGGCGGCTCCTGAGCGCAGCGCAGGATCCAAGCCTCATGATTGCCCTTCACCGGCAACCAGCCGCGTGTGCGGCGCAGCTCGTCGAACAGCTCGACACAAGCAAGGCTGCTTGGTCCGCGATTGACCAGGTCCCCGTCCATCACCACCAGATCCGGACCCCAGTCGAGGATCCGCTCGACCGCGACCTCCATCGCCGGCAGGTTGGCTTGAACATCGGAAAAAATCGCAACCTTCATGATCGGGGCGTCCCTTGTTAAACCGCGTCCTGTGCGGTATGCGTCGTCTCGAGTAGGCGGCCAGTTCGGCATCCCTCCGCGATGTCGGCGTCGACGCGGTTTAAGTATTTAATTAATATATAATTTTAACCGCATAGCTCTTCGATGGCTAGCGATTCCTGAACCGCGTCCAGCTCCATGTGCAGATCATGGCCACCGACAGCATCAGCTCTGCGAACCTCTGCATATCGCGCCAGGAGGACGCGGTTCAGCAGGCGACCTCGCCGATCTGCTTGCGCACCGACTCGACCTTCCCCTCCATCCGCCCGCCCGGACCTTTCCGGATGTCGAGCTTCGCCGTCGCATAAACGCGCTCGCAGCCCAAGGCGTCGAGGATCTCGTAGGCGCGCTCGATCAGCGCGAGCGCCTCGGGCAGGGTATCGGTCTCCACGAGAGTACCCATCGGCGAGAGTCGGTAGTCGTGACCGCTGTCGCGGATCATGGCGATGACGGGGGCGACGAAGCCGCTGACACCGGCGCCTCGGTCCACGGGAAAGATGCTGAGATCGAGCAGAACGGACATGATACAACCTTGCGATTTTGCCTGACCTCGGCCGCGGGCCGAGGCATGAAAGCCGAACGAGGATTGCCCTGTGGCGGACCTGAACTATAGACTGAAGCCCATTAGACGCCCTGCACCAGCCGGGAACAAGTCGACCATGAAGGATCTGCAATGGCCATCCAGACCGACCCCGAGAGCCCGAGCGACGTCGCCGAGCCGGATTGGGAAACACCCTTGTCGCTGACCTTGACACCGTCGCTCCTCATCCACGCCTTAATGGGGACGGCCAGCGCGGTCCACACCGGTTGGAGCAGTTGCGTCGACGACTCGCTGGTGCTCTCCGAACTGGTCTCGATGGAGGACCGCGCCGGCAACTATATCCGACTCGCCGAGCAGGAGTTCGTCGAGGACGATCAGCCGGGCACGGTCTGGCACGACTGGACGCTCGAGGTGCGTATCGGCACCGTGTTGACCACCGGGCACTGGCAGTTCCCGGTCACCGCGCATCCGTCGGAGTGGGAGTGGAACGCACGCGAGGCCAGTCAGGCATTCGAGCGCGCCTGTCTCTTGGTCGGGCGTCGGGTGCGTCGCACCATGGCCGTGGAGGATCCCGCACCGACCGACTCGGTCCCACGTGCGAGTCGGCACTAAACCGCGCCCGGTGCGTTATGCGGAGTTTGTTGGATTGGCTTGGCCGCGCCGGCCCCGACGACCGCCGGAACTGGCGCGGTTTAAAGTATAGAAAAAATAATAAATTTTAAACCGCGTCTCACCGATATCGAGGACACCTCCGAAGTCAAACGCAACATGATAATGATCTCGGTCGGTCTCGGGATCTCTGAACTACTCCACCGAGTCGGACGCCCTCCGGTCTTGCATCGTTGCGAGGCGGCTTGATTCAACCCACGTCATCGTCCAGAGTTATCGTGCAGGCGGGGCACCGTGCCGCGCCGCGCTCCAAGGAGAGAGGCATGAAGATGAGTTTCGATATCGAGATGACGCCGGAAGAGATGCGCAAGCTGCTGGGTTTGCCGGATGTCGAAGCCTTTCAGCGCCAGTTGATGGACGACATCCGCGAGCGCATGGTCGCCGGCACCGAGGGTTACGACCCGATCAAGCTGTTCCAGCCCTACGTGACCGGGACCATGGCCTCATGGGACATGTTTCAGAAGATGCTCGCGAATGCGACGAGCCTGTCCTCGGGCGGAACGAGTTCAAGCAGCGACAGCACTGACGCCGAGTCCAAGCCGCGACGGAAATAGTGCGCCCGACAACGCGGCCCCGGCGCGCCCGAGAAGCTCGGCAAGTGTGAGCGTTGAGGGATCGGGCAGAAACCGGTGTCTGCTTTTAAACCACGCCCCACGCGGTATGCGATGTTTTTGGATGGGATCGGCCCCGGCAGAGTTGACGACCGCTGGAGCCGGCGCGGTTTAAGAGATTAAAAAATATATGATTCTAAACCGCGTTCCCGCTAAGGGCCGTGGATGCACCAAACGTCGAGCTCATTCGTAAAGTGAGCATCTCGCTCTGGACGCGGTTTAGCGGTCAATCGTCAGAGCGTCGGATAAATAATCCGCGATCGGCTGAAACTGCTCCAGCACCGTCTCGGGCGAGGCCATCCAGAGGATCCAAAAGCCGACATGGAGCAGGATGATGAGCCAGAAGGTCACCTGATAGCTCGTTTTCACGGTCTTGTGACGCATCATCTGCTGGGCGATATAGGCACCCGGCCATCCGCCCGCCGCCTCGACCAGATGGAGCGATGACTCCGGAATGCGCCAGTGGCCTCGGATCGCACGGAGCTTATCGCGGGCGTACATCAGAAATGCAAGTGAGCTGAAGACCGGGTAGGCGATGAACGGGAGCGGCGTCAGAGGCGCCATCGTGGCGGCAGCGACGAGACACACCAGTGAGAGAACGGCGACCATGGCGGTCTGGGCATTGAGCGGGAGCGGTTTGAGGGTCTGGTCGCGCGTGCTTCGGGCGCGCGTCGGATGCACTCGGCCAACATGTCTCCGACTTCCCTCAGCGCCAACTACGGCTCGCTCCTTGCGGACGTGGGCCGGTTTAGCCCTGACCTCGAGAGCGGTCTGCACCGCTGTCCGGCTTGAGAAGCCTGCCGCAACCGCTTTGATCACCCGCTGACCACGCCCCCGAGGATCGTCGCTGGCACTGAACACCAGGGACGTCCCGATGCCGGGGGTCAATCCAGAAGGGAGCGCGCTGACGTGGACGAAGACGTCCTTGCCGCCGTCGTTCGGCCGGATGAATTCAAACCCCTTGGCCCCGTCCCATCGAACCAGTGTTCCTTCGCGCAAGCGGTTTCTGTCCGTTTGAATATCCATATCATTCCCAATGGCTTGATACAACGAAATTCCGAGATTGGTAGATCACGAATCGATTGATAATTTTGCCCGCGCTGCGTGAGCTTGAGGCGACTCGTCGCCGGAGCCGAGCCCATCGGCGCAAGTCAAGGCGAATTCCGGAAACCGTTATGCCAAGTTGCGCATCGGATCGCTTCACGACCCGACGGCCGCAGGTTGTGCCGAGCCGTGCGTGGCACAACCAAATTTCGGCGCAAGTTGTGCCTCCTATCGTCAGCGCAACCTACGGGTATGGAATTTTCCGGAAATCGCCCAGTGAATCGATCACGATCGGCGACATCAGCGGCGCGCCGTCCAACCAGGGCCGGTCATCCTCTCCCAAGCGCAGGCGCCCTTGCGCGAACCAGCCGACGGCCTGCGGATAGATGATGTGCTCCTGCGCGAGCACCCGCTGCGCCAGTGTCGCGGCGTCCTCACCCGGATGGATGCCCAGTCGAGCCTGAATGACGACAGGTCCGCCGTCGAGCTCGGGTGTGACGAAGTGGACGCTTGCGCCATGCTCATGCTCCCCGGCATCCAGGGCGCGCTGATGGGTCTGGAGCCCCCGGAACTTAGGTAAGAGCGAGGGATGGATGTTGAGCATGCGCCCGGCATAGTGCTCGACGAAAGCGTGCGTGAGGATGCGCATGAAGCCGGCCAGGATCACCAAGCCGGGCGCATAGCGATCGATCAGGGCGCGCAGCTCGGCCTCGTAGGGCTCGCGCCCGGAGTAATCGCGATGGTCCAACACCTCGGCGGGGATGCCGGCGCGTCGGGCCCGTTCCAGGCCGAAGGCATCCCTGCGGTTGCTGATGACGGCGACGATCTCGATCGGCAGTCCATCGGCCTGCCGATCGATCAAGGCTTGCAGGTTGCTGCCGCTGCCCGAGATCAAGGCGACGACGCGCTGGCGTCCGCCATCAGGCATGCGCGGCCTCGCCGACATAGCGTACGGACGCGGGCCCTTGACCCGCCTCGACCTGTCCGATCACCCGGGCATCCTCGTCGCCGGCGCGCAGAAGCTCGAGCGCCTGATCCAAATCGTGCGCGTCGACGGCAATCACCATCCCGATCCCGCAGTTGAAGGTCCGCAGCATCTCGGCATCGCTGATACCGCCCTTGGTCTGGAGCCAATCGAAGACAGGCGGGGGGGGCCAGCTCGCGAGATCCAGGACCGCACGGGTGTCGTCCGGCAGCACCCGCGGCAGATTCTCTGTCAGTCCGCCGCCCGTGATGTGGGCGAGGGCGTGCACCCTGATGGCGCGTGTCAAGGGCAAGACGGACCTGACATAGATGCGGGTCGGCGCCAGCAGTCGCTCGCCGAGGCTGATCCCGTCCAGATCCTCGCCGAGATCCGCGCCGCTCACCTCGATCACCTTGCGGATCAGCGAGTATCCGTTGGAGTGCGGACCGGATGCTGCGAGCCCGATCAGCACGTCGCCCGGTCGGACCCGGTCCGGGACGATGAGATCGGCCTTCTCCGCGATCCCGACACAGAAACCGGCGAGGTCGTAGTCGCCCGGGCGATAGATGCCCGGCATCTCGGCCGTTTCCCCGCCGGTCAGGGCGCAGCCGGCGAGCTCGCAGCCGCGCGCGATGCCCGAGACGACGGATGCGGCGACCTCGACATCGAGCCGGCCGGTGGCGTAATAGTCGAGGAA
>NZ_DIUM01000070.1:0-31906 GCF_002423035.1 Thiocapsa sp. UBA6158 | reverse complement strand
CTTGAGCTTGGTGCCCACGCCGTCCGTGCCCGAGACCAGGACGGGCTGCCGATAATCGGCGAGCGGGAGCTCGAAGAGCGCCCCGAATCCGCCCAAGCCGGTGATGACGCCGGGTCGAGAGGTGGCGGCGGCGAGCGGTTTGATACGCTCGACCAGCCTGGCGCCGGCATCGATGTCGACACCGGCGTCGCGATAACTGAGGGATGGCGATGAGGACGGGGCTGAATCCTGCGTCACGCTTTGGCTCCAAGGGACGGGTTTGACCCGCTATTCTATACTGAGCGCACCTGGGTTTTCCGTCGCATTGCACGCCCCGCGCGGGTCGGTCGCAACGGCGAGTGTGCACCGCGACCGGGCATTGGTCTTGGACAGACGCCGAGGACCCGGCTAGCATCAACCGGACAGGCATCAAGGTTTGGTGCCCCCGGCGACCGGAGTGCGTACGTGCAGCTCAGGGATCTTCCAAACATCATCAGCGTCCTGCGACTCATCGCGGTCGCGCCCGTTATGTACTTGCTGTTGCGCGAGGAGTATGGATGGGCCTTGGTCCTGTTCGCCGCGGCGGGTGCGTCGGACGGCTTGGACGGTTATCTGGCGAAACGCTACGACTGGCGTACGCGTCTGGGAGGAATCCTGGATCCACTTGCCGACAAGGCATTGCTGGTCGGGTGTTTCTTGATCTTGGGTTGGCAGGGGCTGGTTCCGGTTTGGTTGGTGATTGCCGTGATCCTGCGTGATCTGGTGATCGTCACCGGGGCCGTTGTTTATAACTATCGTGTCGAGGCGGTCGAGGCCGCGCCCCTGCCGATCAGCAAGCTCAATACGGTGCTCCAGATCGTGCTGGTGGTGATGGTCATCACGGCTGCGGGGCCGTTCTCGCTTCCCGAAGGTCTGATCGACACGATGATCTGGGCCTGTTTCGCCACCGTCCTCGTCAGCGGCGCGCAGTATGTTTGGATTTGGGGCCGCAAGGCGCGTCAGCACGGTTGGCGGGAGCTTTGAGACCTCGGCGGCGGTGCGTGCCGCGTCCCGTGGTCCGCAGCGAGACCGATGAAATCAGCGAGACCGATGAAATGGCCGTCGTTCGCGTCAATCCGCGACCGGGTCTCGATCCCGCGTAGGTCGGGTTGAGCTGCGCGAATCCGACCTACGCGGGATGCTTTGCCGCAGCCATCGCACGAGCTTTCGCGACATTGTTCGGCAAAGCGGGCAGTCGGTAGACTCGCGTCCGATCAGGCCCGCCCCGCGGGCGAAGGGCAGTCCAAGGGAGACTCGGTTGGTACCATCACTGCGGGTCGCACGGGTCGACATCGGCGGTTATCGACTGCCGACCGAGGAGCTTGCCGGGCTCGACGACCTACATCGCAAGCTTCAGACCCTCATCCGCAGACATCTGCCGGGCGTCGTTGCATCGGTCTTCACCTTGCCCGTACCCTGCGCCGACGGCAAGACGGTCGACTGGTACAGCGATCTTCCCGGCCAGCCGACGCGGCTGGCGTCCCTGCCGGCCGCGCGTCGCGCCGCCATGAAGGCCAAGCTCGAGGAGCGGCTGGATGTCTTGCGCCGGCTCGCCGATGCGCTGCCGACGCGGGTGAAGGGCTCCGAGTCCATCGCCGCACTCCTGCGCGCCGCCACACGGTATCCGGACGACTCCCATGTCTATGTGATCGGCGACGAGCCCGTGCTCACGCTCTGGGGGTTCGTGCTGGTCGAGGAACCGAGGCGTGGGGGCTCGACTGGCCCCGTCCTCGCCTCGGCATCCGCGCCCGAGCCGCCTGTGCGGCGTCGCGACCGATGGGGTTGGGCCGTTGCGCTTGTGCTGATCCTCGGTGCCGGTTTCGCCGGCGGCGGCTGGTTCTGGCTCGATCGGCGCGAGGCTGACTCGCTCGACGCCGAGCTGCAGGCCGCGCTGGATGCGGCCTGTGCCGGGCCGGATCGGCTCGGGGCCCTTGCGTTGCGGATCGACAGACTCGATCCCGCCGGCAAGGGATTCGCGGATCTGCGCGAGCGGATCGCGGGCGAGCAGGCCCGTTGTGCCTTGGCCGAGTCGCTCGATCGCGAGGTGATTGCCGCCGATTGGGATTGCACGCGTCTGGTCGAGATTCGACAGGGTCTGGCCGGGGCGGACGGCGAGCGGCCGACGCCGGAACCGGATCTCGACCGCGAGCCCTTTGCCGGCATCGTCGCGCGGCTTCACCGGCGTGTGGATCTCTGTGAAAGGTCGACGCAAGCGGCGGCCGAGCTGGAGCGTCGGATCGGCAACTGTGTGGCGCTGGTCGAGCTGGGCGAGGCGCTCGGTCTGCGCGAGTCCAAGCCGGTGTCCGAGCAGGCGTCCGAGGCCGCGCCGGACGAGACGCCTTGGCGACCGGTCCGGGAACGACTGGCCGGTGAGCTTGCTCGCTGTGCCGAGGCCGATCGGCTCGTCGTCGCGCTGGATGCGGCATTGGAGGCGGAGGAGGGCGGTTGTCCCGCGTTGCTTACGCTGGATCGCGAGTCGGCGGACCTGGATGTCACCCGGCCACCGCTCGCGGCCCTCCGGGAGCGACTCGACGCCGAGCTTGCCCGCTGCGCCCGCGCCCAAACCTATCGTCAGAAGCTGGTGGATGCTCAAATGGACTGTGCCGCCTTGCGCACACTCGATCGCGAGCTGACCGCCGAGGACGCCGAGCGCGAGCCGCTGAGTACGATCCGCGGCCGGCTCGACGAGGTGCTGTTGCGCTGCGACACCCTGGAAAAACTGGAAAAGGCCGTCGGCGAAGGACTCAAGCAACCATGATCGGACCTTTACTGCGTAGCGGAACCTTGACCGACTATCATCCGCTCGGTGCCGTCGGCCACCCGGTGTATCTCGCCGCGGCCCAATTGCGCGCCGCCTTGGCCCGCCGGCTCGGCCCGGATCTCGCCGACAGCTTTGCCATCCCGCAGCGCAACGAGGACGGCGATACGCTGGATTGGTACGCCCCGCGCCCCGGCCCGGTCGTGCCCTGGAGTGCCGCGAGCCCGGAGGAGCGGCTCTCGGCTCGGAGCCAGCTGTTGGAGAGCCGCGCCCGGATCAACGAGCTTGCGCGCACCATGCAAGCCGATCCGCACCCCGAGCGTCAGGTCTTCGCCCGGCTGCTCGCCCATATCTTCAACTTCCCGGACGAGGACCACGTCTATCTGGTCGACGGCCGCCCGGTCGTGAGCTTTTGGGGCTTTGTCCGCGATCGCGAGGCGGTGGGCTCCGACCCCTTGGTGAACTTGGGACGGTTCGCCGCCCCGCCGACCGAGTGGTCGCTGGATCTGGCCGACGAGCCTCGGCAAGACCCGAGCCCGAATCCGGAGCCGGTAACTCGCCGCGCTCTCCCCTGGTGGATCTGGTTACCGCTCCTGCTGCTCGCGCTGGTGCTGCTGCTTCTCTTGCTCCTGCGCGGCTGCGTGCCCGACTCCGCGGCGCCCTTCGCCGAGTGGGCCCCGGAATGGGTCCCGGACTGGGTTGCGGAGGAGATTGCGCCGATCGTCTCGGAGCCGTCCGCCGAGGATAAGCTCCTGGTCGACCCATCGCTTCGGGACGAGTCGGTCCCGCGCGATGTGACGATCGAGCCCGGACAGCTGCGTGATCGCACCCTGATCGAGCGCGGCCTTCAGAGCGACCGAACGACCGACATCAGCTCCAGCTCGGTGACGGACGAGGACATCGCAGTGGACGAGACGAGGGTCTCGGGGAGCGAGTCGACAAGCGTGACGGACGAGACCGAAAGCCTTGCAGATGGGACATCGGTCTTGGACGACACGGTCGGAACGGATGTAGGGGAGGGTGACGAGGGGCAACCTCCGGCCATCGACGAGGAGCTCGATCCGAGTGCGTCCGAGACCGGGCCGATCGATGGCGAGTTTGCGGGCGCGGATGCCGAGCTGCCTTTGACCGATACGCCCCCGATCGACCCGAGCGTCGAGGCGCCCTTGCCGACCGACCCGGCGGCGGTCGATACCGATGCGGAGACCGGCATCGTCGATCCCGCGGCGGAGCCTGCGCTGTCCGATCCGACCTCAGCCGATGGCGGCGTGGCGCCGGAGGAGGAACAGGCGGCCGCGGAAGGAACTGCCGAGACGCCTCCGGGTCCGGACACCTCGGACGCCGTCTCGCCCGAGGAAGGCAGCGAGCCGCCGAGAGGTGAGGGCGATGCAATCCCGGCGGTGCCCGGTCTTCCCGGCTCGACCTTAGGCGAAGCCGAAGGCGCGCCCGGTACAGCACCGGCTCGGGGCGGCGCAGCCGGACCGAGCACTGCGCCCGGAGCGTCCACGTCGGGTCCGACCCCACAGGCGCTCGGCGGCCTGACCAGCGGCTGGCGCACGGCCACCTCCCTGCAGGACCCCAAGACCGGCCTGCCGATCCAGATGGAATACCGCACCCAAGAGGGTCAGGGCCAATTGCGACTCAAACGCCACGACGGCAGCATCTGCCGGAGCGACGCCTCCGCATCCGTGAAGGGCGAGCGTCTGGTGATCGACAGCAGCGGCGATATCCGCTGCGCCGACGGCACCAATTTCGGCCGGCCGAGCGTCGAGTGTGCGCCCGGCAAGGACGGTAAACCCGAGTGCGTCGGCCGTTATCCCGGCGGCGGCACCTTCTCGCTCGACGTGCAGGGCGCGGCAAGCGAATGAGTAAACCGCGCCTGCTTCAGCGCTCGTCTAGTCTGCCGAGGCCGACCCTATCCAAAAACATCGCATTCCGCGCCGAGCGCGGTTCAGGTCAAAGGCCATGCTCGCGAGACTGGTGAATTTCGAAACCAAGATGACGCTGATCGCCGACAGCGGCGTTCAGTTCCTCGACTTCGGCTTGACCCTCGCGTTGCGCAAGGCCCTGCCGGGCGAGTTCGTGGTGCAGGAGAGCAACCACTCGCTCGCGCGCCTGCTCTATGACGAGCGCACCAATCAGCTCTACTGGCCCGACCGTCCGGGCATTCCGCTGAAGTCTCAACTAAGCGTGCCGGTCGACGACTCGGCGCGCCTGCTCGACGGCATCTGGCTGCCGGTACCCGTGCTGCGCCTGCACCCGCCGAGGCGCTTTGCGGCCGGCCCCGAGACCTGGGCACGGTTGCGCCTCCTGGCCCTGTCCGCGGAGGAGGCCGCCGCCACCGATCACACCCATCGGCTGACCCTCGCCATCGACACCAATCTGCTGGCCGATGCCGAAGACCTGCGCTATCTGGCCCCGACCGAGGCCGATGTAGGCGCGGGTGCGGCCTTCGCCTTCGCACACCGCGCCCACGAGATCGGCTGGTTCCCGGAACTGCCTTGGGTGGCGGGCTGGATCCAAGAGGTCTTCGACGAGCGCGCCGGCCCGCGTCTGCGCCTGCCGCCCGAGGATGTGGAGGCGGAGCGCGAGCGTCTCGCCCACCATGCCCATTATCTGAATCTGCTCGCGGTGATCGGCGAGGCCGGCTGTATCCCCGAGATCAAGCTGCTCGGCAACAAGGCAACCGACGTGCAGCCGGCAGTGCCGGTCGACATGGTGCTGGACGTCGGCAACTCGCGCACCTGCGGCATCCTCATCGAGCAGCACGCCAAAGAGGGCGACGTGCTCGGACGCCGCTACGAGCTGGAGCTGCGTGACCTGTCCCAGCCGCAGCACCGCTACAACGAGCCCTTCGAGAGCCGCGTCGAGCTGGCCCAGGCGACCTTCGGCAAGGAGCATTGGGCGCACAAGAGCGGACGCGCCGGGGCCTTCCTCTGGCCGACCATCGCCCGCGTCGGCCCGGAGGCCGCGCGCATGGCCGGGCGTCGGCGCGGGACCGAAGGGGCCACGGGCATCTCCAGCCCCAAGCGTTATCTCTGGGACGAAGACCGCTTCGACACCGGCTGGCGCTTCAACAGCGCCTTCGTGCGCACCGAGATCGAGCCGATGGCCACGGCCGCACCCTTCTGCAATCTCATCAACGAGGTCGGCACCGCGCTCTACACCGTGCCAGAGGCCGACCGCATGCCGGTCTTCATGCCGCACTACTCGCGCAGCGCCATGATGATGTTCATGCTCGCCGAGGTCCTGACCCAGGCGCTCTGCCAGATCAACAGTCCGGCCCAGCGTCTGCGCATGCCCACGGCCGATCTGCCGCGTCATCTGCGCACCCTTATCCTGACCATTCCGCCCTCCATGCCCAAGCAGGAGCGCGATCTCTTCGCCGAGCGGATGCACCAGGCCGTCGGGCTGGTCTGGAAGGCGTTCGGCTGGCACCCCGAGGACGCGCCGATCGAAGGACCGGGCGCCGAGCTGGCCTGGCCGCCGTTCCCGAGGATCGAGGTGCGCTGGGACGAGGCGACCTGCAGTCAGGCGGTCTACCTCTACAGCGAGATCCAGAACACCTTCGCCGGGCGTGCCGAGGAGTTGTTCGCCATCGCCGGCCGAGTCCGCGATGTCGAGACCGGGGGACGAACCGCAGGGGAGGGGCCGCGCCTGCGCATCGCGACCGTGGACATCGGCGGCGGCACCACGGATCTCGTCATCAACGACTATCGGCTCGAAGGCGGTCGCACGGGTGCGAATCGCACCATCGTGCCCGAGCAGCGCTTTCGCGACGGTTTCAAGGTCGCCGGGGACGACATCCTGCTCGAGGTCATCGGCGCAACCCTGGTGCCGGCCCTCAAGGAGGCGGTGACCGCTGCCGGGGTCGAAGAGCCCGACGCCCTGCTGTCGCGTCTCATCGGCGCGGATCCCGTCGATGTCCAGGAGGGAATGCTTCGTCAGCAATTGGCGCTGCAAGTGCTTTACCCGGCGGGGCTCGCGGTGCTCAAGGCCTACGAGCGTTTCGATCCGGTCCAAGGCAGCGAGCCGCATACACTCGTGCTTTCCGAGTTGGTCGCCGAGATCAGCCCGGAGGGACCGACCGAGGCGGTCCTGGACTGGTTCGCCGGCGGCGTGCGCGACGCGACCGGCGGGACCGTCACCGGCTTTTCGCTGCTGGATTGCCCGGTTCGGCTCGATCTCGACCGCACCCATCAATTGTTCATGGAGGAGCGCCTCGAGGTCACCCGCGCCGTGCGCTCCTTGTGCGAGATCGCGCACCTCTACGACTGCGACCTGCTTCTGCTGACCGGGCGTCCGTCGCGTCTGCCGGGCTTTCAGGCGCTGGTGCGCGCACTCCTGCCGCTGCCGCCGGATCGAATCATCGCGATGCACGACTATCGCACCGGCGCTTGGTATCCGTTCAATCGACGCGGCCGCATCTCGGATCCCAAGACCACGGCGGCAGTCGGCGCCATGCTCTGTCTGCTCGGGCAGGGTCGTCTGCCTAATTTCTCTTTTCGGGCCAATGCCTTCCGCCCCTATTCGACGATCCGCTATCTCGGCATGATCGACCGTAATCGCATGATCAAGGCCGGCGATGTCTATTACAGCGACGTGGACCTCGACGACCCCGAGTACCAGTTGCCCGAGACCACCATCCCCATGACCGGGGTGATGCACATCGGTTATCGTCAACTGGCCGCCGAGCGCTGGGGTGCGCAGCCGCTCTATCTGCTCGACTTCGCCGAGGACGAGGTCCGCCGTCTGCTCTACACACAGGGCGGCGTGCTCCAGGTGCGGCTCGAGCGGATGCGCGGGGTGAATGCAGAACGGTTCCGAGTCGCCGCCGTGGAACTGGAAGGCGGACGCGCCTTCGGTCGCGGTGTCGTGGCCCTCAAGCTGAATACACTGGCCAGCATCGGGTTCGATCAGGACAGTTATTGGCTCGACAGCGGGTCGATTTTCAGGTGAGCGCGGAGCATCGCTGATGATGGGTGACACTCGAGATGTACGGGCAGCCGAGCTGATCCGTCGCAGCCGCGCCCTGTACGAAGGCAGCGGCGAGGCGATCGATTGGGTGGCCGAGACGCGCCGTCACTCCCCGCGGCTCGACCGCGAGTCCGACAGCCTGACCGACAAGCTCAGGCGCACGCGCAACCTCGCCACACGGCTCGGACGCGCGGCCGGGCGCTCGGTCAGCGTCGGCTTCTTCGGTCTGTCGCAGGCCGGCAAGTCCTATCTGATCTCCGCACTCGCGGCCGGGGAGAGCGGGGAGCTGGAGACCCAGGTCGAGGGCCGACGGCTCAACTTCATCCAGCACGTCAACCCGCCCGGCCACGGCAAGGAGGCGACCGGGCTGGTAACGCGCTTCACCCGCCGGGCGAGCACGGCGCCGCGAGGCTACCCGCTGGAGCTGTCGCTCTTCTCCGAGGTCGATCTCGCCAAGGTGCTCGGCAACGCCTTCTTCAACGACTTCGACCGCGAGCAGGTCGAGGTCGACCTCTCGCCCGGCCATCTGCGTCGACACCTCGCCGCCTTGCAGTCGCGCCGCACCGTCGCGCCCACCGGCGGCGTGAGCGAGGACGATGTGGTCGACCTGCTCGAGTATTTCGAGAAGCGCTTTCCCAAGACCACCGAGCAGCTCAAGGCCGACTATTGGCCGACGGCGATCGCGCTCGCGCCCTATCTGGAGCCGCCGGATCGTGCCGCGCTCTTCTCTGTCCTTTGGGGCGAGGTGCGCGAGCTGACCGAGACCTATCTGGCGCTGCGCCGGGGACTCGCCGAGACCGGCCACGCCGACGCGGCCTATGCTCCGCTCGCCGCGCTGGTGCGCACCGACGCGAGCGGCGAGCTGAGCCAGGGCGACAGCATCATGAACGTCGACATCCTCGAGCGGCTGGGGCGCGACGACGCCGACTGTATCGAGATCGTCCCGCGTCGCGACGGGACCCTGCTTCCGGCGGTCACGCTGCCGCGCTCGCTGCTCGCGGCACTGACCACGGAGCTGCGCTTCGTGCTTGCCGAGACGCCGCGCACCGGGCTCCTGGAGCAGGTCGATCTGCTCGACTTCCCCGGCTATCGCGGGCGTCTCGCGGTCGCGAATCTGGCCGAGGTGCGCAAACAGCTCCAGGACGATCAGGTCGACCCGGTCGCCCAACTGGTGCTGCGCGGCAAGGTTGCCTTCCTCTTCGAGCGCTACACCGACGATCAGGAGATGAATCTCCTGGTGCTCTGCGCCCCCTCGCACAAGCAAAGCGACGTCAAAGACCTGGGGCCGGTTCTGGAGACCTGGGTCCATGCCACGCAGGGTGCGGATCCGGCCACCCGCGCGCGCCGCGATCCCGGGCTGGTCTGGGCCTTCACCATGTTCGACTTCCGCCTCAACCCGGTCCCGAGCGAGACCGAGGACCTGATGCGCAAGGGCTGGGAGGGCATGATGAAGCTCGCTCTCCTGGAGCGCTTCGGCGCCTACGACTGGCTGCGCGAATGGTCGCCCGGCAAACCCTTCGACAACCTCTTCCTGGTGCGCAAGCCGCGTATGGCGACCGCCGTGATCGAGACCGACGCGACCGGCGAGCGGGCCATCCTGCCCGGCCAGCGCACGCGTCTCGACCTCTTGCGGCACACCTTCTGCGAGGATCCAACGGTCCGAAAGCATCTGGCGGACCCGCAAATGGCCTGGGATGCCATGCTCAGCTTCAACGACGGCGGTATCTCGCGCCTCGCCGATTATCTCGGCCGGGTCGCCGCGCCCGAGGGCAAGCTCGCCCGGATCGGCGAGCAGCTCGACGCGGGGATCGAGGAGCTCGTCCGGCACCGCTTCGGGCCCTATTTTCGCGCCGAGGGCGCGGCCGAGGTCGACAACAAACGCCGCCTGGCCGATCGGGTGGTCGGGGCGCTGCGTCAGCGACCCAATCGCTTTGCCGCCCTCTTGGGTGCCCTGCAGCCGCCCAAGGAGGGTCTGCGCGCGCTCTATCTACGTGTCGAGGAGTCGGCCGGCCAACCGGTCCCGGCGACCTCGGCTGCGGCGCCGGATACGGCCCGCCCTCCGGCGCCGAGCGGCGACGGCGGCCTGATCGATCTGGATGCCCTGCTCGGCGGGGCCGCATCAGGCTACCCCTCGAGCATGGAGCGTGCGTCGACGAAGGGCGGCGCGGATGCACCGCCCCCCGCGGCGGCCAACGAGAACGCCGCTCGCTTCGTCCGCGCCGTCCTCAGCTACTGGGTCGGTCACCTCAAGGCGCTGCCCGAGGACCCGCACTGGCTGCGCCACATGGGCCTGGAGAAGGGCGCGCTCGAAGACCTGATCGGCGAGCTGATCACCGGCGCCGATCGATCAAGCCTCGATCAAGCCCTCATCGGACTGATCGACAGCGCCGAGTCCCAAACCGCAGCAATGCGCTCTCAGCTCGCCGAGCGCCAGGTCTACGTCACCGCGTCGCGCATCAATCGCTTCGTCGATTACCTCGGCAGCGACGACCTACCGCCCGACGACCGCCCGCGCTCGCTGGTCGGGCAACAGCGTCCGGTCTTTGCTCCGCCGCCGCCGATCCCGCCCCGCGGCATGCCCGTGCTCCCCGAGAGCCCGGTGAATTTCCCCGCGCTCTACATCGTCGACTGGTTCGAGGCGTTTCGCGCGCTCGCCATCGCCAACGCCGGCCACGCCGCCGGGCGCGATATCTCGCCCGAGCAGAATGCCCGGCTCGGCCAGATTCTCGATCGGGTCGCCGGCAAGGCACCCGACCCCAAACGCTGACAGGTAGACCCCGATGGCCCTGAAGATCGATCTCCACCCGGCCGGTCCGGGCTCGGCCCGGCTGCTGATCGCAGGTGCACGGCCGAGTCCGGAGACGGTCTCACTCGCCCTGCAACGCAACGATGGGCGCTACCTCGGACTCGATCGCCAGTGGCAGGTCACACCGCACTGGCACCCCATCTTCACCGCGGAGCCCCTATCCGACGGCCTCAGGCTCACACTGGGTGCCGACTTGGTGGACAGCATCGTCGGCGTCGGCGGAGCGCCGTTGCGCGTGGCCGCCAGGCTCGACGGCGTCGAGGACGCCGGCACCCTGCGGATCCGCGGTGAGTTGATCGGATCCGGCGCCGCGGCACCGCGCTCGGCATCCAGGGATCCGTTGGAAGAGACCATCAGTGTCCGCAGACCCGGAGCCGAGTCCGCCCGCGACGCCGAGCCTGATTCCGAGACCGATGGCTTCTCGCTCGACCTCGAGGGTTCTGCCGATTCGCGACCGGCAACGGAAACCGCTGCACGCTGGCCCTGGTTCGTGCTCGCCGCCGTCCTGCTCTTGGCCGGAGTCAGTGTCGGCGCTTGGTGGCTCGGTTGGTTCGACGAGACGCCGCCGCTCGATACGGATGTGCCCCGGGTCGTCGAGCCGACCTCTGACAGACCGCCCGCCAAGATTGGCGAGTCGGGATCCGCGCAAACGGGCGAAACGGCACCCCCATCGACATCCGAGCCCACACTCACAGGCATCGCGCTGGCGAGCCGATTCCTTGCCGACGGACCGACCCCCGCAGCCATCTTCGAGCGCGCCGAGCAGCTCGAGCAGGCCGGCGATTGCCCCGCTGCCTATGCACTCTACAGCGAGGCCGCCAACGCCGATCCAAACTTCGCGGCACGCCTTGCGCGTCGCTACGATCCGCTCACCCATCGCCCCGGAAACTGCATCGCCGCCCCCGACATCCCCTACGCCATCGTCTATTACAGCGATGCTGCCGAAGCCGGCGACATCGAGGTCCAGCGCCGCCTCGGCCAGCTCATGGCCGAGCACGAGACCTCAGGGCCGACGCACGAGGCTGGGCTTGGGTGGCTGCGGAAGGCCGCGGCCGCGGGTGACGAGGAGGCCGCTGGAGCGATCGAGCGCTTCGGCGGGGTGCGGTGACTTCGACCGGATGGTCTGATCCGGCCGAAGCGAAATCTCTGTCGTGCCGTTTCTGAATCCTCGCCTATCGACGACGCCCGAGACACAGGTCGCTGCCGTTCCCGCTGCAGATCATGCGACCGCTCGCATCGTAAGCGGCATAGGACACTTGGACGATGCCGCGACCACGGCACCCGTAGAACAGGTCTCCGCGCCAGGTGTTGCGGCCGATCTTGCTTAGGGCGCAGTTGCGGCATCCGGGGTTGGTGGAGGTTACCCGGGCGACACGCTCGCTGGCCGGTGGATCGATAGTCACGATGTGTCGGACGCGGTCGCCGTCCCAGCCGGATGTCGGGTCGATGGTCAGGCGTCCCGTGCAGTCGCCGCGCATGGCGAAGGAGCCGCTTCCTTGGGGTGGCGGGGGTGGGGCAGGGGGCGTGTCAGTCGGTTTGGTGCCGGTCCTGATCTCGGGTGGCGGTGCCTGCGGGGGCGCTTGCGCAACGACGGGTTTGGGCGGCGGCGGGCGGCACGGGCCGATCCGCTCGTCGAGCGCTCGGCTGACCGGTCGCAACGTCGGGGCGGACTCGCGCTTGAGGTCGCGTTCCAGGGCAACGAGTCGGGTGCAGTCCGTGCCGGCCTCGGCAAGGCGTCGGGTGTAGCGCTCGATGCGATCGCAGTCGGCGATCGGCGACTTGAGTGCGCCCCGCGCCTTGGCGAAGCGCGGGTCGCCTTGCTCGGCGAGTCCTGCCGCCAGCGCGCGGGCCTTGGCGCAGTCTCCCCCGATGGCCGCGATCTGCTCCTCCAGGGCGTCGGCTTCGCTGCACAGCTGGAGCTCGGGTGCCAGACGGGTGCGGATGTCGAGGAAGCGCAGGTTGTTTCGGTAGGCATCGAGCCCCTCGGCCAGTGCCCGAAGACGGGCGCAGTCGCCGTTGGCCTCGGCGAAGCCTTGCTCCAAGTCGTTCAGGGCCGCGCATTGGCGCAGCGCAATGGCGAGCCTCTCTGCCACGGCGGCGAACGGCTCGCGGTCCCGGCCATGACGCGACAGGGTCTCGTCGAGTCCGGCGAGGGCCAGACAATCATCCTGGGCGCGGGCCAGCTCGCCCTCAAGATGATCGGCGAGGTCGCAGCGTGCGAGGGCCTCGTCCAGCCCGCGCCGGACCTTGAGCAAAGGTGGCCGGCCGGCGTCCAGCTCGACGAAGGCGGGGGCGGTCTCGCGCGCCAGGGTGCGCAGTGCCGTGCAGTCCTCCGACGCCTCGGCGAGCTGCGGGCCGAGTGTCTCGGCGAGCCGGCAGGCGGCAAGCGCGCGATCGAGTCCGAGACGCAGCGCGGCGAGCTCGCGCTTGGGTTCATCGAGCGTCGCGATCTCTTGGTCCAACGCGGCGACGGCGAGGCAGTCGCCCGCGACCGCATCAAGGCGTTGCGCGAGCCCATCGACCCGCGTGCAGGCCGCGATCCGCCGGTCCAGGTCGGCCTTCAGGGCGCGGAAGGGTTCGCGCTCGAGGTCGTAGAAGGCAAGCTCGGCGTCCAAGGCGGATAGATGATCGCAGGGCGGGTCCGTTGCCAGCCGTTCGGTGAAGAGCGCGGCCTCCTCGCAGATGCCGATCTCGGTGAGGACCGCCATGCGGATGTCCGCGTAGCGTGCGTCCTCGCGATCGATTCGCTCCAAGCGGGACGCGATCTCCAACAGGGGCGCGACCGGGTCGCAGTGGTTGGCCAGTGCGACGGCGAGATCTTCGCGCAAGCCTTCTTCGGTCTCCTGCAATTGCCAGAGCCAGACACCCAAGGCGAGACCGAGTCCCAGCGTCGCGAGTGCGATCAACCCCATGACCGGCACGATCCACACCGGTCGGCGCCGCGGGAGCGGCAGGGTCGCTGGATCCTGGGCACCGGCCGCGCGCGGCGGCCGGCCGGGGTCGGTGCCGCCCCAGGAGATCAGGACCGGGGCACCGCCGATCACATAGACCGCCTCGTCGCCCGGATAGACGATGGCGCGGGTCAGCAGCCGTGCGGGCGCGGGATCATCCGGCTCGCGGCGGGACAGCTCGTCGGCGAGACGGGAGATCGCGTTCAGGTGATCGTCGAGGACACGCCGCGCTGCCGCCTGCGCCTCGTCCGCCAGATCCAGTAACCGCCGCGGTTGTCCGGCCAGCGCGCTGGTCCAGGTGACTGCACCCGAGCCGTCGAGGGCGATCTCGGGACGGGCGAAGATGGCGGCCGTTGCGCCCGGTAGATGACGTCGCACGGTGCGGCAGAGTGCGTCGAATTGCTGCCGGGGATGATCCGGCGCCAGCCGATCGAGGGGCGGACCGGCGTAGATCAGGGTCAGGATACGAACCGATGTTGTCACCGCGTGCTCCCGAGCTGTCGGTTAAGACTGATTCTAATCCCTGTTCCGGGTGAACGGATTCGTTTCCGATGAGGCTTCCGCGTGTCCGCATATCGGTGTCGTCTCGACGCCGAGCGCCGATGGGTCTGACTCTCGCTTCGGCCAAGGTCTCGCTGGAGAATGGACGGAGTTTCGATCAAGGCCGATCCTGGATATGCTGCATACTCTGACGACGCGGAGCGGATCATCGATGTTTCCGCGTCGCGTCACGCGCTCTCGGAGCGCGGCAATGACCGGAGCCGGGATGACTGGAATGCACCTGAAGAGGCGCTTGAGCGTGTCGCTGCTGCTGGCCGCCGTGGTGTTGGCTGCAGCGCCGGTCTATGCCGAGCCGCCGACCGATCGCACGCCCATGCTGCAGGACGGGAAGAAGACGCTCTTTCAGCGCGTGCTGACCCGCCCCGGGGCGACGCTGAGCGAGCAACCGGGCGACGATGCCGGACGTCTTGTCGATGCCTTCTCGCGTTTCTACGTCTATGCCGAGACCGAGCGGGGCGGGCAGCGCTGGCTTGAGGTCGGGGTCGACATCAAGGGCAAGATCAGTGGCTGGCTCCGGGCCGGCGACACGGTGCCCTGGCTTCAGCAGATGGCCTTGGCCTTCACCAACCCGGGCGCCGCGCGCGAGCGCGCCTTGTTCTATGATTCCTGGGATTCGCTGAACGGCCTGTTGGCGCTGCCCGATCCGGCCGCCGAGGTCGGGCCGCTGACCCGCAAGATCGCCGAGGGCGGGCGCGATCCGCGCGTGGTCGCGATCGAGCCGGATCGCTTCATCGACATCAATTCGCGCTTCTATCTGCTGCCGATCCTGGACTTCGAGGAGGTCTTCACCGATTCGGGTCATCTGATGCGGGGCCTCAAGGTGGCCTCGGTTACCGAAACGGCGGCCGCGACGAGCACGCCGCCGTCGGACGACGGCGCCGGCCCGGTGAGCCAGCTCGGCAGTTTCCGCGCCGCGGTGGTCTTCATCATCGACTCCACGGTCTCGATGCAGCAGTACATCGACGAGGCGCGCGCGGCCGCCGAGCAGGTCTACAAACGGATCGAAGGCTCCGGGCTTCTCGACAAGGTCTCGTTCGGTCTCGTCGCCTTCCGCGCGCCCAGCACGGATCCGGCAAAGGCCAAATCACTGGAGTATGTCGCGCGGATGTTCGTGGACCCCGCGGAGGTCTCCTCGGGGCTCGAGTTCCTGACGCGCGCATCCAAGGTCACCGAGGCGAAGGTCTCGACCGACCGGTTCGAGGAGGATCCCTACGCCGGCGTGATCACGGCCTTGGAAGAGATCCCCTGGAATCGCTTCGGCGCACGCTATGCCGTGCTGATCACGGACGCCGGGGCGCTCGAAGGCGATGCCTCCACCACGGGTCTGCATGCCGAGCAGGTCCGTTCCGAGGCGGCCGAGAAGGGGGTCGCTCTCATGGTCCTGCATCTGAAGACCGCGCTCGGCAAGACCAATCACGCGGCGGCGGAGGCGCAGTATCGGACCCTGGCCAACAACGCGGCAATCCAGCGCAGCCTCTATTTCTCGGTCCAGGACGGCTCGGCGGCAGCGTTGGGCAAGGCGGTCGCAACGCTGTCCGATACCGTCATCGAGAGCATCGAGGCGTCGGCCCGCGGCGAGCTCGCGGTCGGCAGTGCGCGTGCCGCCACGGCCACCGCCAACCCGGCGACCCCGCCGGTGCGTCCTGCCATGTCGGACGACGCACAGACCGCCTTGCTGCGCGAGGCGACCCGAGCGCTCGGTCATGCCATGCAGCTGGCCTATCTGGGCCGGGAGGAGGGCACGCGTGCACCGTCGGTCTTCGAGGGCTGGATCAGCGACAGCGATCTCGCCGACCCCACGGTGCGTACGGTCGACGAGCGGGTGCTGATCACCAAGGATCAGTTGAGCGATCTGCACGGCATCCTCAAGCAGATCGTCGATGCCGCGGATGCCGGGATGTTGAAACCCGACGCCTTCTTCGACAGCCTGCGCTCGATCGCTGCCCAATACGGGCGCGACCCGGCACTCGCCGTGAGCCCGCAGGCGACCAAGCTCGCTGATCTTGGTCTGCTCGGGGAATATCTCGACGGCCTGCCCTACAAGAGCGACGTCATGACGCTGGATCAGGACACCTGGTCGCGCTGGGGCACGCAGCGTCAGTTCGAGTTCGTCAGCCGGCTCAAGGGCAAGATCAAGCTCTACGAGCGCTACAACGCCGACACGGATCGTTGGGTGAGCCTGGCCGAGGGCAGCCCGGCGGGCGAATGGGTCTATCCGGTGCCGTTGCGCGATCTGCCCTGATGTGTCCGTGGATGACGCCTGTCGATACCATGCACGATCGGGAGAGCCTGTCCGATTCTCCGGATTCGATGACCGCTAACCCCCTGATCGAGGCGACCGGACTGGGCTATCGCTACGGCCAAGGCAGCGGGTCTTTCGAGGTCAGTGTGCCGCGCTTGAGCATCGTCCGCGGCGAGACGCTGGCGATCACCGGCGAAAGCGGCAGCGGCAAGAGCACGGTGCTGGAGCTGCTCGGACTCGCCGTGCCGCCGTTGCCGGGGGCGCACTTTCTCTGGCATGCGGCGGCGCCGGTGGATGTGGCTGCGCTGTGGCGCGACCGCGCCGAGGGCGCACTGGCGCGGATGCGTGCACGCTCGATCGGATTCGTGATGCAGACCGGTGGGCTCTTGCCCTTCCTCACCGTGCGCGAAAACATCGGCATCAACCGCCGCCTGCTCGGGTTTTCGGCCGAGGATGCGCGGATCGCACGCCTGCTGGCGGCGCTCGAGATCGGTGCGCTGCTGGACCGGCGACCGGCGCAGCTCTCGGTCGGGCAGCAGCAGCGGGTGGCGATCGGGCGTGCACTGGCCCACGGACCGGCTCTGGTGCTGGCCGATGAACCCTCATCGGCACTCGATCCGCGGCTCGCGGACCGGGTGCTCGGGCTGCTGCGCGATCTGGCGGTCGAGAACGGGGCCGCGGTGGTGATCGCGACACACGAGCAGGGACGCGTGCGCGCGCTCGGGCTCCGCGAGGTCCGGGCGCGTCCGCTCGATGCGCCCGACCGGCTCGGCTCCTGCTTCGAGGACGCGCTTTGAGCGGGTGGGTCGGACCTCAGTGCGACATGGGGTGGGTTGAACTTCAGTCCGACGCGGCCGTGCCTCCCTGCCTCGGCGCTCTTGTCGGGCTGAAGCCCGACCCACAACGGGTTTCGAGCATCGCCGAATGACCGCAACCGCCGCAACGCCTTCATCCTTCCGCCCCGTCGCCGCGGAGGTCTGGGCCTTGGCCTGGAAGGATCTGCGCCATGATCGGCACACGACTCTGGTCTTCGTGCTGACGGTTGCCGCGATCCTGGCCCCGTTGCTCCTGCTGCTCGGACTCAAGAACGGCGTCGTCGAGACCCTGCGCGAGACCCTGTTGCGCGATCCGCGTAACCTAGAGGTCGTCATCTACGGCAGCGCTCGGCTGGATCGCGACTGGCTCGCCGAAACCGCGGCGCGGCCGGACGTCGCCTTTCTGATCCCCAAGACACGGACCATCAATGCCAGCGTGGATCTGCTGGACTCGGCGCGGAGGCTCCTACCGGCGGTCGAGGTGATCCCGACGGCGCTCGGCGATCCGCTTCTGCCGCCGGGCACCGTGCTGCCGAGCCATCCCGGCGAGGTCCTGGTGACCGCGACCTTGGCGCGCCGGCTGGGCCTGGTGCCCGCCCAGCCGGTCGCCGGGGCGCCGGAATCCGGAACGGAGGAGGGCGTTCCGACCCGGGCCGATCCGGCCTCCCTGGTCGCCGTGGTGAAGCGCACCCGCGACGGCGTCTCCGAGCACATGCGTCTGCCGCTCTCGGTCACCGGCATCGTGCCCGAGGCGCGGTTCGCGCGCGATGCGCTCTTCACCAGCCTGGACCTCTTGGTTGCCGCCGAGGACTACCGTGACGGTACACTGGATCTGCCGCCCGAGGGCGTCGTCCCGATCGGTTATGCCGACGGTCAGACGCGTTTCGCCAACGCCCGGCTCTATGCGACCGGACTGGATCAGGTCGGCCCGCTCGCCGCCGCGGTCAGTGCCGAGGGGATCGAGGTCCGCACCCAAGCCGAGCGGATCGCCTCGGTGCAGGCCGTGGATCGCACCCTGTCGTTCCTGTTTCGGGTCATCGCCTTGATCGGCGGGGCGGGCTGTGCGCTCGCCCTGGGCGGTGCGCTTTGGGTGGGTGTGGAGCGCAAGCGCCGTCAATTGGCGCTCCTGCGGCTGTTCGGGTTCGGACCCGGCGCGGTCGCGGCGCTGCCGGTAATCCAAGGGTCGTTCATCGCCGGACTCGGTCTGCTCTTTGCGGGTGCCGGCTATCTGGTCGGCGCGCATGCGTTCGACGCCGTCATGGGCGAAAATCTGGCCGGCGGGGGCTATCTGACCCGGCTCGGCATCCAAGACCTGGGTGTGGCGTCCGGATTGGTCATGCTGGTAGCCCTGGTCGCGTCGACGGCCGGGGCGATACGGGCCGGACGCGTGAGTCCGGCGGAGGGTTTGCGTGAAGCGATCCGTTGATGTAAGGGGTACGGGGTGGCTGGGCCGTCTATTGGCGATCGGGCTGGTGTCGTTTGCTACGCACGGCGTCGCCGAGGTCTCGGTGACCTGGCCCGAGGCGCTCTACAACCCCAAGCCCGCACCCGAGGACCTCATCGTCCCGTTGCCGTGCGGCGGCGCCATGGCGTTCCGGCCGGTCGGCACGGCGGGCACCGACCCGCTCGCCGACACCGAGGTGGAGCTCGGCAGCGAGACCGAGAGCCAGGGTTATGCCGAGCATCGGTATCTCGACCATCTCGCGGGCAGTTTCGAGGCACCCGAGGGCGAACGACGTCGCTTCCTGATCGGCAAGTACGAGGTGACTGCGCTGCAATACGACGCGGTCATTGCTGCCGCGTCCGGCGCGACCTGTCCGGAACCGGGCAAAGGCGCGACGGCGCGACTCCCCAAGGGCGGTGTCGGCTGGCACGATGCGCTGGACTTCGCGCATCGCTACTCGCTCTGGCTGCGCGAGGAGGCCGCGTCGATCGCCGATTGCGACACGGCCGCGACGCCCTGCCTGCCGCGCGCCGACGGGGTGCCTGCCTTCGTGCGCCTGCCGACGGAGTCCGAGTGGGAATATGCCGCGCGCGGGGGCGATCGGGTCAGCCCTGCGGTGTTCCGCGAGATGCTGTATCCGATGCCGGACGGACCTGCCCGCCATGCCTGGTTCAACCAGAACGCGCAGGGTCAGGTGCGCCCGATCGGCGTGCTCGAGCCGAACCCGCTCGGGCTTCACGATGTGATGGGCAATCTCGAGGAGTATGTCCTTGACCCCTTTCGGCTACACCGGGTGGAGCGTCGCCACGGTCAGCCCGGTGCGGCGGTGGTGCGCGGCGGCAGTCTCCATTCCAGTGACGAGGATCTGCGCAGCTCGCTGAGGCGCGAGGTCCCTTTTTACGACGATCGCGGTGCTGTGGGGACAGCCGACACGGGTTTTCGCGTCCTGCTCGCGGCACCTGTCTTGACCTCGAAGCAACGCATCGACGCCGTGCGCGCCGCCTGGGAGCGGCTCGGCAGCGATGTCGCTCGGCCGCAAGAGACGCCACCGCCGCGTCCGGTCCTGTCCGATCGCCCCTTCGAGGACCCGGTGCTCGAGCTGACCGCACTCGCCCGGGCGAGCGGCGAGCCCGAGATGAAGCAGCGTCTGGAGCGCTTGCGCAGCCTGGTTGCCGGGACGAACCAGCGGCTCTACGAGCAGCGTGCACGCAGCGCCCGCGAGGCCCTGCGTTTCGGTGGAGTGCTGTGCGAGAAGCTCTCGGTCGAGGGCTACAACATCGATCTGCTCCGCCGGCGCTACGACCTCTGCAAAGACAACGAGGAGGCCGAGCATCCGCGCTGTCGCCGGCTCGCCGAGGATCTGGCGCGCGACGACGCGGTGCTCGAGTCCAATATCGGCGTCTATGCCGACTCGATCGTCCGCACGGCGCAGACCTATCCGGACGACCTGGCTGTTCTGGACACGGAGCTGCTCGGACTGCGTTCGGAGCTGACCGCGCGCGGCTACGGCGATCTGGGGATCTATCCCGAGCGCTTCCATCGGCAGGTCATGGACTATGCGCGAACGGGCGCCGTCGCACGCGCCGAATGGTTCAAGGCTTGTCGCGAACTGCGATGAGCCGCGCAATTTTCGGCGCTCGAGCGCACCGCGATCGGCTAGACTCAGACGACGGACGTGCAGGGTTGCACACCCGCGGAACCATCCGAGCGGAACCATTCACAAGGAGCATTCAGATGTCGATCGCGCGTCGAACGGGTAAGAGCATCGTCGTTTTCGGTCTGTCCTTGACCCTTCTCCAGGCCGGCTGCGTCACCACTCCGACAAGCAATGGCGGTTACGGCGCGACAGGTCCGCTGACGCCTGCCGAGCAGCGCATGCGCCAGCAATCCTCCCAGCTCGACGCCAAGACCTCGCTCCAAGGCTGTGCCGCCGGCGCCGTCGCGGGCGCCTTGCTCGGGATGTTGTCGGACGGCAAACGCAGCAACAACATGATGATCGGTGCCGCCGCCGGCTGTGCGGTCGGGCTTGCCGCCAATGCCTACGTGCAATCCAAGCGTCAGCAGTATCAGAACGACGAGCAGCGTATCGCGGCCATGACCGCGGACGTGCGGGCGGAGAACGCGCGCATCTCGAGTCTGATCGCAACCAGCGAGGAGGTGATCGCCGCCGACCGCAAACGTCTTGCGCAGGTCAACGCGGCCTATCGCAACAAGGCCATCTCGAGCGAGCAGGCAAGACGCGATCTGGCCGGTGTGAAGGCCAATCGCGATCAGCTGCGGAGCACGGTCAATTCGCTCAAGACCAAGCAGCAGGACTGGGTGGACATCTCCAATCTCGAGCGACAGTCGGGGACCAATACCGCGCAGTTGGACCGAGAGATCGGCTCACTGAAGAAGCGCATCTCGGGCCTGGAGCAGGAGGTCGCGCTGATGGACCAACAGATCAACGCCTCCCCTGTGGCCGGTTAGCAATCATGGCAATCGAGACGATTCGAATCACCGGCGTGTGGCGCGCGCACCCCGTCTTTCTCGCCTGCGCGGTCGCCTTGGCTGCGAGCATCGCCGGCTGTGCCACGACGCCGGGCGAGTGCGACCCGACCACGCGTGATTTCTTCAAGAATACCGGATGTCTCGCGTCCGGCGCCTATGGCGAGCGCCAGCGCGCAATGCAGGCGACGCTCGAGCAAGAGCAGCGTCTGAACGCCTCCTTCCGCTCGGTGCTCTCGGAGCTTCAGGCCGAGCAGTCCAAGGTGAAGGGCGAGCTGAGCAGCCGGCAAGCCGACTATGCTCGGCTCGACGCCGCATGGGGCGATCTGAAGCGAAGCCTCGCCGCCGAAACCAAGGCCAACCGCGAGCTCGCGGCAAGGGTGGCCGCCATCGACAGCAGCGTGCAGTCCCGCAAGGCAGCCGACGCCGGCACCGATGTTGCCGCGAAGCAGGCGGCCCGCGACGACCTCAAACTCAAGGTTTCCATGTTGGAGAAGGAGTTGGCCGCGGGGGTCTACGAATAGCGATTATCCGCGCCGGTGTCGGGCGGACCTCGAGCGAAGCCGGATCCGGAAGCCATAGGCCCGGATCAGGCTCCGGAAGACCGTTGAGTCTCTCGCTCGTCCTTCGAATGACTCCCCCGGTTAAAAGGCGGGCGAGGTCGGGGTGCCGAGTCCCGGAGATCGCCTTAACCCGTCGCCGTTTCCTCGACCGGGAACCCGTAGGGCGGCGCCTCGAGCCGCACCGGCGGTCCGCCTTCGCTGAGTCTGACCTCGCCTGATTCGGCCGCCTTGATCTCCACGACCGCGAGCAGCGCGTAACGCCCTGTGTCGAGCGGGCTGGCCGCGACCACCGTTCCGCTGCCCTGCTGCGAGGTGCTGTCGGGGGAGAAGAGCGCATCGCCCGGTCGCGGCGGCGCGTCGCTCTCGACCTCGCCGACGTACATCCGGCGTTTGAGCTTGCCGAGATACTGCATCCGGGCCACGATCTCTTGGCCGGTGTAACACCCCTTGTGGAAGCTGACGCCGTCGATGAGCTGCATGTTGGTCATCTGGGGGACGAAGGTGTCTGCCGTTTCGTTGTAGACGCTCGGGATACCGGCACGGATGTCGAGCAGTGTCCAGGCGTCGGTGTTTGCGGGCACGGCTCGGGTCTTCAGTGTGTCCCAATGCGCGCGCAGCGGCTCGGGCGGGCCGATGATCTCGATCCGCGGCGTGGGTCCCGGCAGGCGAACCACCGCGATCTCGCCGACGATGGCGAGGCCGTTCTCGAATTCGGGAACCGGGAGGTCGCAGGCGCTCAGGGCCACCGCGGCACCATCGCCGGCGATCGCGATGCGGACCAGGTCGTCGCTTGCGTCGTCGATGGTCACGCGACTGCGCAGCACGAACATGCGCAGCCGTTTGAGGAGATCCGGGACGCGTTCCGCCGGCAGTTGGAGATAAAAGGTCTCGCCGACCCGAATCACCAGGAAGTTGGCCAGCATGCGTCCCTTCTGGCTGCAGTGACTGCTCCAGTGCACATGGCTCTCGGAGAGCTCGCGCAGATCGTTGCTGAGCTGGCCTTGGAGAAAGCCGAAGGCGTCGGCGCCGCGCACGGCAAGGAGTCCGAGATGGGAGAGATCAAAGAGGCGACAGTCGGGTTTCGCGTCGGGAGCGGGTTCGGGGAAGCGCGGGATCCCGTCCTCGTCGATACGCGTGGAGGTCGCGGTGAGATGGTCTCGCCAAACTGGATGCATGCTGTTTACCTCGGGCTGGAATCCGGAAGGCCGCACGATGCTGCGTCGAGAGGCGGCCGGTTCCGGTATCATAACCAAAGGTGCCGCGAAAACCGCGCTCGACAGGGATCGATCGCGCAAGGCCGGTTTAGATGGTGCAGTGGAGATCACAGCAGCTTGTCGACATATCAATGCAGTCCGCCGGTCAATAGCCTGGTGCTTTACAAGGTTCGCCCCGCGCGCGTGGTCAGCGTGGGGGAGAAGATCGAGATCGAGCTTGACGGCGGGCACAAGCGCGTTCGGCCCAAAGATGTCGAGCTGCTGCATCCCGGTCCACTGCATCGTCTCGCCGATCTCGCGCCGCAGGAGGGCGAGCTGCACGCGGCTTGGGAGCTGCTGGAGGGTTCGGAGACCAACCTCAAGGATCTCGCCGAGCTGGCGTTCGACGCCTTCACGCCGGCCACGGCTTGGGCGGCTTGGCAGTTGGTCTCCGAGGGTCTGACCTTCAGCGGGACCCCGGCGCAGATCCAGGCACGCCCCCGCGAGGTGGTCGAGCGCGATCGCGCCGAGCGGGAGGCCAAGGCGGCGGCGGAGCGCGATTGGCAGGCGTTTTTGGAGCGCATGTCCGCGGCGGCGCCGGCGCCCGAGGATCGGGATCGACTCGGCGAGGTCGAGCGCTTGGCGCACGGGCAATCCGAGCACAGTCGTATCCTCGCCGCGCTGGGACACCAACAGACGCCCGAAAACGCCCATCGCGCACTGGTTCAGGTCGGTTATTGGCATGCCACCCACAATCCGTATCCCGCGCGTTGCGGGGTCTCGACCCGGGATCCCGACCTGTCTGTTCCGGCACTCATCGAGGAGGAACGTCTCGACCTGACGCACCTTGCGGCCTACGCCATCGACGATGAAGGCAATCAGGATCCGGACGACGCGATCAGCGTGGACGGCGATCGGCTCTGGGTCCATGTGGCCGATGTCGCCGCGCTGATCGATGCCGAGTCCGAGATCGAGCGCGAGGCGAGGGCGCGCGGGGCGAACCTGTATCTCCCGGAGGGCGTGGTCAACATGTTGCCCGCGAAGGTCACGGATCAGCTCGGGCTCGGGCTGCAGCCGATCTCGCCGGCGCTCTCCTTCGGCATGCTGTGCGACGCGCAGGGCGAGATCCTGGACATCCAAGTCCATCGCACCTGGGTGCGCGTCGAGCGTTTGAGCTACGACTGGGTCGAGGAGCGCCTCGATGAAGGTCCCTTTGCAGCCATTCGGGCCTTGGTCGAGCCCTTTCGCGTCCGTCGTCATGCCGAGGGTGCGACCGGCCTGGATCTGCCCGAGGTGAGCATCCGGCTGGAGGAAGGGAAGGTACGGATCCGTCAGCTCCCGCGGCTCGGCAGCCGTGCCATGGTGACGGATGCCATGCTGATGGCCGGCGTGGCCGCGGGGCGGTTTTGTTTGGAGCGCGCGATCCCGATCCCCTATGCCACACAAGCCTTACCGGATGGTCTGGATGCCGCCACCGATCTCGCGTCCATGTACGCGCGGCGACGCCGCTTCAAGCCGACCCGCCTGACGGGCATGCCGGATCTGCATGCCGGGCTGGGTCTGCCGATCTACACCAGGGCGACGAGCCCGCTTCGCCGTTACTCGGATCTGTTGGTTCATCAACAGATCCGGGCCGAGCTGACCGGCCGACCCGGCCTCTCCGAGGAAGAAGTCACGGCGCGTGTCGCTCAGGCTGAGCTTGCCGCAGCATCCGTTCGACGCGGGGAGCGGCTTTCCAACCAGCACTGGAAACACGTCTTCCTGCGCGAGAATCAGGAGTGGCGGGGCGAGGGTGTCGTCGTCGACAGCGACGAGCGAAAGGTGACGGTCTTGATCCCGGATCTGGCACTGGAGGCGCGGGTGCGCTCGCGCGATGCGCCCGGGCTGAACGAGCGCCTGCGACTGGCGGTGACCGAGGTCGACATCCCGGCGCTCACGTCCGGGTTTCGGATTCTCGGCTGATTGGACCGGGCCGATCCGGCTCGGGTCTGTTCGACGCGCCCGGTGCGGCGCAAAGCCTCCGAAGTCGCCGATTCCGCGAACAACGAACGGCCGCTCGCGGAATCGGCGCGGACGGATCCTGCTCAGGCGCCCCAGCGCCGGACGGAACCCGTGTCGAGGTGGACGAAGTCGGAACGACGGTAGTAGCCGACACCGCCGCGCCCGAGGGCGATCGCCGCGTCTCGGATAGAGCGTGTCGGAAGGTCGGGGAAGCGCACATCGATCGCCTGTCCGGTGAGGTGCAGGCTGTTTTTTGCGACGCCGCCGGAGGTTTCCCGGAGCATCTTGTTGGTGCGCGGCGACCGGTATCCACTCAGAACATCGAAGCGGGCATCGGGGTCGCCGAGGTGGATCTTGATGTCGTACAAGAGGTCGAGCAATTGCGGATCCATCGAGACCTGGTCACCGGTCCGAAAGTCTCGGAAGAAGTGATTGATCTCTTGCAGCGCACTGCGTTGGTAGCGGTCTCCGATCCGATAGGTCACCGCGAGGCGTTCGTCGGTATGGAGATGATTGAATGCCAGGACACGCGGACGATCGGCCGGTTTCTTGGCAAATGCGGGTGCGGCGGCAGCAGACAAAGCCACACCCAGAAAGTAACGTCGATTCATGTTCCCCCCGGTACATTGGACGTTTTAGCCTGTAGGCAGGAGGAGAGTATAGGAAGTAGTCGTCGAAAAGCAATCAAAAATTTCTCATCGTACTCCATTCGATGTCGAGCTTAAAATCTTACACAAGATAACAATGACAACATACTGTTGAAATGATTAATTTTTTGTTGATTTAACAGATTACGTGATGACTCGCGAGAGACGTTTTTCAAACGGATCCGGCCGTGTTCTGACTCTATTTCGACCATGTTTCGACCACATCCCGAACACCGATTCGAAGATGCTCATGTACGTTTTGCAATCGCACGCGTCCGGCGATAATTCGTCTATGATGGTTCTGTAAAGCCATTCCGGGGCGGATATGTATTGCAAATCAGCAGACGACGGACTTCCCGCCGATGCCGAGAGGCTGACGGTTGCGCCGTCTTGCTCTAGCATGCACCGCCGTAAAACACCGGGTTCGGCACCGTTGGAGGGGGGATTGAGATGCGAAGAATCCTGGCGACCTTCGTCGTCCTGGCGGCGTGCGGCGTCGCGGACGTGGCTCAGGCCGATATCTACAAATACGTCGATGCCGCGGGCAAGGTCTATTTCACGGATGCGCCGCTGAAAGGCGGCAAGTATCGGCTCGAATGGAAGCGCGAGTCAAAGAAACTGGTCCGCGAGAGCGAAACACGCTCGGCCGGCCTGAAACAGCCCAAGCTGCTCACCGGGGAGAGGGCCAAGGCGGCCGCACCCATCACGGGATCGCTCGCGACGCGCCGTGCCGCCTATGAGAAGCTGATCGCCGCCAACGCCCGCCGTTACGGGCTCTCCCCAGCGCTGATCCATGCCGTCGTGCGGGCCGAGTCGGCCTACAAGGCGACGGCCGTCTCGCGTGCCGGCGCGGAAGGGTTGATGCAGCTGATGCCCGGCACCGCGGCCCGCTACGGCGTCACGGACAGCTTTAATCCGGCCGAGAATATCCGCGGTGGGACGGCCTATCTGCGGGATCTGATGGACATGTTCGATTGGGACCTCGAGCTTGCTCTGGCGGGCTACAACGCGGGCGAGGGGGCCGTCATCAAGCACGGACGCAAGATTCCGCCCTATGCTGAAACTCAGGCTTACGTGCGAAAGGTTCGGCAGTTTCTCTGGGCCGAGAAGGACGCCGGCACCGGCGTGGTGATGTCGGTGCGCTGACGTGCGGGCGGGGTCGTCGGGTCGCTTGCTCGAGATCGTGTCGGGCGCTGCGGGTTAGTCCTCCCCGATGACGCGATTGTCGCGCGGGGTGGAGAGCAGCTTCTCCGCCTCGCCTTGTTGACGTGCGAAGACGAGCCGGTACTGGATGTCGCTCCCGGTGGCTTCCTCCTCGCGGCGACGACGCACCAGTGCGCGGGCGTCCTGATAGCGTTCGATCGTGTCGACGTATTCCAGTTGCAGGGGCGGTAAAATCTTGTAGACGAAGTAAGGCATGGTGGGTGTGTCCTTCGCTGTGTCTGTTTTCCGGGTTCCGATCGTTTGGTCGTGGCGGAAGATGGGCCCGCCCGGGCGGTGCGCAAGTCTAGCTCACTCGACGCCGCGCACCGCCCTTATGCAAAGTGAATTTGTTCGCTGCATAAAGATCCTCTGGGCAAGGGGTTTCAAGGTCCGTGGTATGGTTTCGAGGATCGGCGGAGCAGGTCGGTCGGTTCCGGCAAGCAAGCCGAAAGCGGATCGGGGTTGCCGCATCACCACTGTCGGCCGAAACGTGTCGTGTCCGATGCGGTGCGGGTCGCCCGCGCACGAACCCAGATGACACGCCCGACAAGAATGCAGTTCCCTCAGTCGTTTCATCGTCCTCCTCGGTCGAGCATCGACAGGCGCGCGATGGACCCTACCAAGAGAGGCAGAAGATGATCAAACCTGTCGGTTCCGAGGCTTTGAAGCCTTTGTTCGTCTACGACCCGGATTCCCACCATGCCTTGATGCGCGAGGCCGAGACCCTGCCGTCGGTCATTATCAGTTCGCAGGCGGCCGCCAATGCCGTGATGTTGGGCGGCGGGTATTTTAGTCCGCTGCCCGGCTTCATGAATGTCGCCGACGCCATCGCCGTGGCCGAGGGGATGCGGACCACCGACGGGCGCTTCTTCCCGGTGCCGATTCTCTGCCTGCTCGAGAGCGCCAACGGGATCGCCGGGGCCAAGCGGATCGCCTTGCGCGACCCCAATGTCGAGGGCAATCCGGTACTCGCCGTGATGGATGTCGAGGCGGTCGAGCAGGTGAGCGACGCGCAGATGGCGCTGATGACCGAGCAGGTCTACCGCACCTCCGACCCGGAGCATCCGGGCGTCCAGACGTTCAACAGCCAGGGTCGGTTCGCGGTCTCGGGCCCCATCCAGGTCCTGCATTTCTCCTACTTCCAGGACGATTTCCCGGACACCTTCCGCACCGCCGTGGAGATCCGCAACGAGATCGCCGAGCGCGGTTGGAAGCGCGTCGTCGCCTTCCAGACCCGCAACCCCATGCACCTCGCCCACGAGGAGCTGTGTCACATGGCCATGACGCGGCTCGATTGCGACGGCCTGGTGATCCACATGCTGCTCGGCAAACTCAAGCCCGGCGATATCCCGGCACCGGTGCGGGATGCGGCGATCCGCAAGATGGTCGAGCTCTATTTCGCGCCCAACAGCGCCATGGTGACGGGCTACGGCTTCGACATGCTCTACGCCGGACCGCGCGAGGCGGTGCTGCATGCCTACTTCAGGCAGAACATGGGCGCGACCCATTTCATCATCGGCCGCGATCACGCCGGTGTCGGCGATTATTACGGCGCATTCGATGCCCAGACGATCTTCGACGAAGAGGTTCCCGCAGACGCCTTGCAGATCGAAATCTTCAAGGCCGACCATACCGCTTACTCGAAGAAGCTTAATCGGGTTGTTATGATGTGCGAGGCCCCGGATCACAGCAAGGATGACTTCGTCCTGCTCTCCGGCACCAAGGTCCGCGAGATGCTCGGCAACGGGATCGCCCCGCCGCCCGAGTTCTCCAGACCCGAGGTCGCGCAGATCCTAATGGATTACTATCGCTCGCTCGACTGAGCCGCGTTCTCGGTGAACCGCGTTGCCCGCAGGGTGCTCGTGCACTCGCGCGGCCGACGCGTTTTCACGTCGAAAGGGTTCGGGGAGCCGACATTTTTAATGACGCCCAGAGGATGTCGAGGCAGGGGTCCGTAATTCCTGCGAGGCCGAGAAATCCATGTCCACCTCCATCCAACCGCACGAGAGAGGTCCCCTCAATGCGATTTCGGGGCGCGAGTCCATCCTGACACTCGTCCTGCTGACACTCGCGACACTCGGGATCGGGCTGCTCTTTGCGCTCGATCCGCGCTGGGGCTACGACGAGGCTTGGCACCTCTATCTGAGCACTCTCTCGCCTTGGACCAAGGCACTGGAGGAGGGCTTGGTCGACGCCCATCCGCCGCTGCATCATCTCCTGCTCATGCCGATGGCCCGATTCGGCCCTGATCCATTCTGGTTCCGGCTGCCGTCGGTCTTGGCCGCTGTCGCGACCGTTCCGCTCTGGTATCTGTTGCTGCGGCGTCTGCGGGTCGTCCCGGAGATGGCCTTGCTCGGGGTGGTGCTGCTCATGACGAGCTTCGCCTTCCTCGAGCTTGCGGTCTCGGTGCGCTCCTACAGCTTCGGACTGCTGTTCCTGGTCATCGGACTATTCGCTGCGACGACGCTCGTCCCGCGGACGGCCTCTGGCGCGATCGGCCCCGGGGCCGCACCCAAACCGCAACTGCTGATGGCCGCGTTGGCTCTCACGATCGCATTCGGCTTCATCTACTCGGCGCTCTTCGTCATCCTCGGCTTGTTTCTGGCCTTGGCGCTGCTGTGGGCGGTTCGGGCCGGACGTCGCTTTGTACGGCCGCTCGAATGGTTGCGGACTTGGCGTTTTGTGGATTGGTTTGCCTTTGTTGTTCTGGTGATCGGCGCCTTCTCGGTGCTGCTGTGGTTTGCACTCGGGTATGGACGCGGTCGCGGGGCCGTGGCGCCCATGCATCTGGAGTCCTTCACGTTGAGCGAGGGCGATTCGATCCTCCAATTCGCCTGGTGTGGTCTGGTCGGCAACGCCGGCTGGCTGACCCCGCAGTTTCCGGCGACGGACCCGGGGCAGATACTCGCCGTGGCGCTGTTCTGGACGGCTGCCGCCGCCGTGCTGGCGGTCGGGCTGTGGCGCCGGCAGAGCGCTCGGGTTCTGATGGTTCTAGCGGCCGTGATCGCGACCGCATTGGTCTTCGCTGCGGGGGGCGTCGGCGCCTATCCGTTCGGTGGACTCATGCGGCATCAAGCGATGCTGTTGCCGCTCTATCTGGTGATCATCGTCTTGGCGCTCGATCTCGTCTGGTCGCGTTTGCACTCACGGCGCGTGCAGCAGGTGTTCAGTCTCGCGGTTGTCGGATTTGCCTTGTTCGGGCTCTTCCGTGCCCATGCGACCGATCCCGTCGGCGAAGCCCACACCGCAGGCATGCGTCCCGAGATCTCGGCTGCATTCGCGTGCGATTCGGGCGAGCAGGCGGTCTACGTCGAGGGGCGGGCGTTCTATCCAGTCTATGCCGCCGCCTATCCAAAGGGGATCGCGTTCCGCTCGACCCTGACCGAGCAAGACGGTGTGCCTGTCGAGGTTCCGTACGGAACGGGTTGGTTCAACGGCTTGATCCATCCGCGGGATTGGGACGTCTTCACGATGAAGGACGATTGTGGATCCGACCGCACACTCATTCGAGATCGGCGACGTTGGACGTTGCCCGAGGGCCCCGATGTGCGGCTCGAGTCGCAACTTGAGTCATTGAAGGCGGCGCTCGGGGTTGGTTCTCTACAGCTGATCCGACTTCCTCCGGAAGAGGATGACGGCGAGTCCGAGCGCGGGACGGCATCGGCTGACGAGCCGCCGCACACGTCGCGCTGCCCGATTCGCCGATAGGTAATTTCCGGGCAGCATTTTTGACCATGGATCGGCGACTGAAGTCGCCCCGGGTCTCGTAAGCGCACGCAGTCGGGATGGTTATCTTCGGAAATCGTCTTGGGCGATTTCCGAACCCTCGCTCAGCGCTGCTGCTTCCCGCCGGATCTGGCGATAGGAATAATGGCGCGAGACGAAGAAGAGTGCGCCGGTCAGGGTGATCGGTACCCAGTGGCCCACGAGGAAGAGAATGCTGGCGGCGAGTGCGACCTCTTGGCTGATGCCGAACGGCGTCAGAGCGAAGACGAAGGCGGCCTGAACCGGCCCCACGAATCCGGGCACGCTCGGCAGCGACACGGCCGCTGCGGTGACCCCGACCACCAGCATCACCACGCCGGGCGACACGGAGACACCGTAGCCCGCCAGACTCAGCCAAACCAGCGCCGCCGCGACATACCAGCGCAGGAGCGACTGCGCAAGCAGCGCTGCGGTGGTCGACGGCGTGGCGAGCGCTGCCAAGCCGCGCGTCAGCTCGGTGAGGTAGGTCTGCCCACGCTCCGCGACGACGGCGGGGAGGGACGGACTCAAACGTCGCCAGAGACCCAGCGAGACATTCGGGAAGCGCCCGAGCAGTACCAGTACCGTCATCAGCGTCAGGATCCCGGCGAGCGCGATGGCGAGACCATAGGTCCAGCCGGGCGGCAGCTCGCCGAGCAGGATCGCACCGGTAACGAAGACCAGCAGGATACCCACCAGGTCCAGCGCACGCTCGACCACCAGCGTCATCAGGACCCCGCTGCGCGAGCATCCCGACTCCTTCGCGAAAATGACGGTGCGGATCAGCTCGCCGATGCGTAGCGGAAGCACGTTGTTTCCGGCGAAGCCGATCATCATCGAGGGGGCGACCTGCCGCACCGAGAAGCGACCGAATGGTCTGAGGATCAGCGTCCAACGTTGTGCGCTGTTGAAGAAAAAGAACGCCAACAGGATCAGGAACGGCGCGATGACCCAGAGCTCGCCTTCGAGCAATGTGCTGCGCAGCGTGCCCAGGTCGACACCCCGCAGCGCATAGACGAGCAGCCCGACCGTAAAGAGGATCGGGAGCAGCAGTGCGAGGAGCCGCTTCATGCGTCGGGCCGTCTTTCGAACACTGACTCGGGCATTGCTTCGGGATAAAGGCGACGCACGGTCGCCAGCGCGGACTCCAGATCCTCGTCGACCTCGATATGACGGAACTCGGCATTGCGCCCGACCGAGTGAAGGTTCTCATATCGGCTCAGCACGGTCTCCGCACGCGCCTTCACGGTCTCGAATCCGCGGTCGTAGACCGGGTAACCGAAGCCTTCGGGCAAGACCATTATGTCGTCCACCTCGGCCCGGTCGACCAAACCATAACGCTCCAATGCGTTGAGGACATCCTCGACGGGGCGGTCGGTCTCGGCGGTCACCTCGGCGCAAAGCACCGTGTTGTCTACCTGCGCCTCCGGGTCGTGGAAGTTGCGGAACTCCGCCATTCGGTTGATCACGACAGGCCTTGATCATCGATTGGTCCA
>NZ_DIUM01000030.1 GCF_002423035.1 Thiocapsa sp. UBA6158 | reverse complement strand
TGAGATGTGTGTAATGGGATGGGCTATGACCCCTTTTCCAGACCCCTTTTCCAGGATGCCTGCTCTCTACTCTACCCGGCTTCCTCAAAACCCCGGCTTCGACCCCGGCTTCTTCGGTTGCACTCAAATCCCGTCGGCCCTAAAATCAGAGCCTATTTTGTAGCTTATTCCGAGTAGCAACGATGGATACGATCTACGCAGACCAAACCATCAGTATGTCCGAGTTCAAGAAAAACCCGGCGCAAGTGCTGCGCACGGCTGGCGATAAGCCGGTGGCGGTGCTCAACCACAACCGCCCCGCCTTCTACATGGTGACGCCCAAGTTGTTCCAGTTGCTCGTTGAAGAACTGACCGATCACGACCTGGTGGAGATGGCCCGGGAACGTCTGACGCGCAGACACACGGCCATCGATGTCGATATCGACCAGATCTGACACTGTTGTGGCGTACCGACTTCAGTTTTTACCCGAGGCGCTTGAGGAATGGCAGGCGCTGGATGGCAGCGTCAAAACCTTGCTGCGCAAGGCCCTCAAAAAACGGCTGGAGCAACCACATGTTCCGGGTTCTGAACTTCACGCCGAGCTACGCCACTGCTACAAAATCAAACTGAGCAAGATGGGATATCGGCTCGTCTACGCCGTTGAGGAGAATGTGCTGGTCGTACTGGTACTCTCGGTCGGCAAGCGAGAGGAGATGGCTGCCTACCTGCAAGCCATCGAGCGACTTCTGACCAAAGACAGAACTGATCGATGACCCAGGTTTGGAAGTAAGAACCGGCCTTGCTCGATTCAAGACCCTGCCCCCTTGGACTGGCAAGGCGTGCAATATCTAGAGGCCAAATGTTCCGGAAATCCCGAAGAATGAACCTTGAAGCAATTCAGTAAACTGTCCCCGGAACCCAAAACCATGAGCGATACTAGGCACATGTCAAGACCTGACCCCGGCCTTCGACCCCGGCCTTCTGCGAAGCCTCCGGCGTTGGCACGCTTGGATACAGGAACAACGCTGAAACGCCGCGGCCGATACAACATTACTTTTCTTTTCCAAAGGTAACTTGCGTTCTGATGCACCTATGGCCTGTGGGCTACAGGTTCATGGGCTTATCGCAAAACGTCCTTCTCCTCAAGGCTCGACGCCGTAGCGTTTCAGCCAGTTCGTCAATGTTGTTGCGTTGCCGAAGCCCAGCAGCTTCGACGCCCGGGCCTTGTTGTTGCCGGTAATGTGCATCGCTTGCGCTAAATAATGTCGGGCGACCCGCTCAATCACGCCGTGGAGATCGAGTCCGTGACGCACATCCCTGGAAAGGATCGGGTCTCCTTGGACCTGCTTCCCTGGACTCGGTAACAACGCGTCGCGCGCATCGTCGGCATCGATCAGGGGTTCCGGTGTCCAAACCGCGGCGCGGCGCAGCGTATTCAACAACTCGCGAACGTTCCCGGGCCAGGGGTGGTCGAGCAGCAGCTTTCTTGCGTTGACCGAAAGTTTCTTGGGTTCAAAGCCGGGCTCGGTCTCGCTCTCCCGGTTCACCTGTTCGAGCAACCGTTCCAGCAGCAACGACGTGTCCCCGTCGCGCTCGCGCAGCGGCGGCAGTGCAATGACGGCAACGGCAAGCCGGTAAAACAAGTCTTCGCGGAAGCGGCCTGCACTCACCTCTTGGGTCAGACTGCGGTTGGTGGCGGCGATGATCCGGACATCGAAGCGGATCGCTTGGTTGGCGCCGACGCGCGTGATCTCGCCCTCTTGGAGCGCTCGCAGAAAGCGGACCTGGGCGGACTTTGGAAGCTCGCCGACCTCGTCCAAGAACAAGGTGCCGCGATGGGCGGCCTCGAAGACACCCTGCCGCGCACCGGCCGCGCCCGTAAACGCCCCCTTCTCGTGTCCGAACAGCTCGGACTCGATGAGTTCCGGCGCGATGGCGCCGCAGTTGACGGTGACGATGGATTGGCCGCGACGCGGACTCGCCTGGTGGATCGCGCGCGCCAAGAGTTCCTTGCCGGTGCCCGACTCACCTTCGATCGATACGGGAATCGAGCGTAGCGCCACGCGTCGCGCGCGAGCGATGACGCGCTGCATGACCTCACTCTGATGAACGATGGCGTCGAAGGCCGGTGCGGCGGGTGGTAGACCGGCCGTGAGGCGCGTCAACTCTGCATCCGGGCGTCTCAACAAGTCGGGGATGAAGTCGGCGGAGATGTCGAACGGTATGGCAACCGTGCGTACACCCTGTTCGATTGACGACTCGATCAGTTCCGCCGGAAAGCGGGTCTTGGCCAGGATGATCCAGACCGCCGCCATCGCCGACGTACCCGGACTCAGGTGAAAGGTGAGCTGCGCGTTTTCTCCTTGCGCTTCAATGATGGCGGCGACCTGGCTCGTGGCCGCCTTGTAGATCTCGCCAAAATCGGTGGGGCTGGTCAACCGTGCTCGATGCAGTCGGATGTCGGCTTCAGTCAGCGTCTTCACCCACGGCAAGAAATGCGAACATCTAGCCTCCGGGTAGTTGTTGAGCAACACGACAAGATCGTACGCTCGCTTGGTAAGCGCCTGGCCAATCGGCCCGATTCCGGCCTTGGCATCGCCAGCAGCCGCGTCGAGGTCTGTCTGGCCAACCCAGCTCACAAGGACGTTCATCGGCGGGATAGTGACCAATCGTGTACACAAAGTCGCTGACCGTACTAGAATTCGCCCATGATCACAAGAAATCGTCGGGGTATTGGCGCGCGACCCGCCTCTGGCGTCGACCAACCGTCCGGAGGTCGCCGACATCGCCGGTAAGGATCGCGTCTCGGCATGCTTCAAACGTTTCTGGCATGCCTTGTGTATAACCATGCCCGAGACAAAGGAAAGGGACGATCGTGTCGCAACTCATCACACTCAGCGCCCATCAACAGGAAGCACTCGAAGCGATCCAGCATTTTTTACTGGGCGACGGAGATTGCTTCATCCTTCAGGGCGGAGCCGGAACCGGCAAGACGACGCTGCTGGCGGCATTGGCGCAGTGGCTGAAGGCCGTGTGCCGCCCGCATATGTTTCTCGCTCCGACAGGCCGCGCGGCAAGAATTCTCGGCGACAAGACCGGGGCACGGACTTCCACCATCCATGCCTGCATCTTCAGACTCGCGCAACTCGACGTCTTTGAAGGGGCGCAAGCCAAGAACGATCCGGGATTACGCTTCCGCTTCGCGCTGAAGACCGATGATCCGGGAAACAGCCTCTTTGTCGTCGATGAATCGTCCATGGTCGGAGACATCGAGGACAAGCAGGACATGCTCCGTTTCGGCTCGGGGCGCCTTTTGGCGGACCTGGTCGAATTCACGCGCATCGGGCGACCAGGTCGCGGCAACGCCGATTCGGGCGCAAAACTCCTCTTCGTCGGTGATCCCGCGCAGTTACCGCCAGTTGGGCAGAAGCACTCCCCGGCCCTCTCCATCGACTACTTGCAAACGGAATTCGCCCTTTCGTGCACGGGCTTCGAGCTGACGGAGGTCCACCGGCAAGAGGCAGGGAGCCTGATTCTCGAACGGGCAACAGCGATCCGAAACGCCATTAAGACAAAGCGTTTCACCACATTCAGCCTCAAGCCGAACGATGACGCGATCCTCGCCGCGGGGGTTCCCGAGAGCATCGAGCGCGTCTCGGATGGGTATCGTAAAGGCGGCGCTTCCTCGGTGCTGATCACCTACACCAATGCCAAGGCACTGGAGTTTAATCGTGCGGTGCGCGCACGCCTCTGGGGGAACGAACAGGCGGACATTCGCGCGCGGGATCAGTTGCTGGTCAACCACAACAGCCACGGGTGCGGCCTCTACAACGGGGATCTCGTCCGCGTCCGGGACGTGGCGGAGCGCGTGCAACGACGGACCGTGGCGATGCGAGGCGCAGAACCTGTCGACCTGAGGTTCCGCGAGGCGACCGTTGCGTACAAGGACTCCGATGGCGCGGTACAACAGATCGAATGCCTGCTGCTGGAGAATCTCCTCGACTCGAAAGAACGCGCCTTGTCACCGCTGGAACAGCGCGCGTTGCTCGTGGATTTCCGTCAACGGTATCCGGAACTGAAACCAGGCACGGAGGCGTTCGGCTTGACGATCAGACAGGATCCCTGGTTCAACGCCCTGCAGGTGAAATACGGCTACGCCGTGACCTGCCACAAGGCTCAGGGCGGAGAATGGGACACGGCCGTGGTGCTTTTCGAGTCCGGCCGCGGGATCAACAATGAGGACTTCTTCCGCTGGGCCTACACCGCCATCACGCGCGCGAAACGCACGCTGGTGACGATCGCGGCCCCTGCCTGCAATGCCTATTCCGCAATGGACTGGGACACGAATCCAGCCCCCGCCAAACATGCCGAGTCCATCGGTCAGGGCGAACCGGAGCATCGCGACGACCCGGACTGGGATCGGTATAACTTTTCTCGGGACCATGCAGGCATCTTCGTGCATCACTGCAAGGTTCGCGACGCGTTGCAAGCACAAGGGATCAGCGTCGATGCCGTGCAGCACCTCCAGTACTGCGAACGCTACCAACTGAGACGTGATGAGGCGATGGCCAGCGTGCAGTATTGGTACAAGGGCAATGGCCAGGTCTCACGGATCGAGCCCGCCGCCGGCAATCGGTCCGGTGACGCGGCGCTGATCGACGTAGCCGTCGGCTTGATGATGGAGGCATTGCTGAAGGTCGGCGCCGAAGGCCAGGCCGTCGAGAATCCATTCGTACATGCGTTCGTCCAGCAGCTCGAGCGGTCCACGGCCGATGCAGGTCTTCGCATCCTGTCGAAACGGGACTTGCCGTATCGGCTGCGTATCGAAATTTCGGACGGGACGCGGCATGGGGCGATCGACTTTTGTTACGACAACACGCCGAAATGGATACGGGTGCAGGAAGTCGGCGGCGCCGGCAAGAGCCAAGGCTTGATCGACCGGATCAGGTCTCTGCTTCAGGAGATGTGAAATGGATGCAGCACGACACATTTCAGAACTGCGTAAGGCCGGCCGGTTAGATGAAGCCCTTGAGGTTGCCAAACCGGCTTTGGCGGCAGCATCGGACGATCTTTGGCTCAATCGAGCAAGCGGTTGGCTCTTCTACGAGTTGATCAAGCGCGATATCAACGCCTTCGAAGAGGGTCGGATTTCCCGTGGTGAGTTGATCGCGCATCTCGACGCGTGGCTGCGTCAGTATGCACGCGGCGGCCAGGCCGATTGCCCCGGTCTGCTCCACTCGTTGATGCTCACGCTAGTGGTGAAGGTTGATCGGGAGTGGCCGCGCTTTCTGGCCTTCGCGCGTTGGTGGGACCCACGCTTCTTACGAACGGAGGATCGCGAGGGCTTCAAGCTGGACAATGGAAAGACGGTCGCGAGTCTCGAGATGCGTTTTGTCTATGCCGTCGCGCGCGCGATCAGCGCGAGCCCGGGCGAGCAAAGCCCGGACCTGATTGCCTGGGGGTCGCACTTGCTGGACACGACACTCCAGTCCCACCCGAATGATCAATGGTTGCACTACTACAAGAGCAAGCAGCTGACGGATCTGGGGCGAGCGTCCGAGGCGCGCGAGCATCTCTTGCCCGTTTTGCGTCGACAGCGACAGGCCAGTTGGGCTTGGGCGCTGTTTGGCGCGACCTGGAAGACAGATGACCCGGCCAACGCGATCACCTGCTATTTCCGCGCACTCCAAGTCGCACGCAAGGATGTGGAGGTGCTCGCAACGCGCGTTCACTTGGCCGAACTACTGGCGAGGGCAGAGCGCTATGCCGAGGCCGCAGCGCAAGTGCGCGCCGCGCTCGAGTGCCGAGAAGCAAACGGCTATCGCATTCCGCAGAATCTCTCGCAGTTGGCGGACTCGGATTGGTACCGGCGCTATAGCGCGCTGCCGAACGTGATACGGGAACCGGATGTGTCGAAGGCGGCCGAGGAACTGCTCTTCGGCGCCGATGCCAGCGATCTCAAGTATCGACTTGGCGTGATCGACAATCAGAACAAGGACAAGGCACTCGCCCATGTCGTCTTTGATGCCGACGCCGGCGCAATACTCCTGTATCGGACGATGAAGGGAATATCGGACCTGGCCGTTGGGACCTGTGTCGAAGTTGGCTTCGTCAACGGCGAAAACCACCCGGTGGCCTTCCGACAATCCGAGAAAACGACGATCCCGGGCGTCTGCGGGTGGTTCGAGGGGGAGTTCTCGCAGCGACCGGGGCAGGCCTTTGCCTTCATCGTCACCCATGACGGCGAGCGCATCTTCGTTCATCCGAGCCTTGTCGGCGAACACCGAAGCGCCGCTGGCGATAAGCTCTCCTGCCACGCCGTCATCGGTAAAGACAAGCAGGGCAAGCCGGGCTGGCGCGCAGTCTCCATTGAACAGCGAGACGCGATTGAATGCGGCTCCCAGTTCGCCTAACCGCCGGCGATGGAGAGTTGCCGGTGGAAGATTGCTACGGCAAAGGTCGGCGTTCGAGACTCAAGGTCAGCGGGAGAACGCGCTACCAGCATAGAACTGGGCGTCGCCATCTGGATCGAATATCTCGCGGAGATCAACGAAGCTGCCGCTTGGCCAGTGCTTCAAGCGCGGCAACACGGAGATCAGCCGTTCGGCCGCCTGCTCAGGGTCAGGCATGGCCGACGTACCGCGCGCTCGGCGCGTCCGCTGCCTGGGGGAAATGCTTTTTGAGCGACAGCATCAGTCTGAAAACCACCCTTTTCGAGACGGAGGCAGGCCGTGTCCGCCGGTCTCACTGCGGGATATCGACCAACTCGATCTTGAGCCGACGATGGCCGCCGCCCGGTTTAGGGAGTCGAGCTGCACCTTGTCGTTGTCCGGGTCGAGCAGGCGGTCGAGTTGCTGCGAGCGGCTGGTCTGCATCCGCTCGGCCATGTCCACCGTGTTCAGATGCTGGTCTTCAATGAACTGCCGGAGCTGCCGGGCAAGCACGCGCTTGGCCGCAACCTGACGGGCCTCTTCGAGACGACCTTCCTCTCGGAGAAAGTCTTCCAGGCTCGAACCGATGTGTTTCTCGTCGATCATTTCTTTCACCGTTCATCCGTTTGACGGCGATGTTCAACTCCCGATCCGGCGTCTTCTGCGCCTTCTTGATGAAGGCGTGCAGCAGGACCATCCGCCCTCCGGACAAGCAGAACAGGATACGGGCGATCCGTCCCGAGGACAGGTTGCAGCGGACCTCCCACAAGCCTTTGTGCGAGCGGATCGTCCTGCACGGCGGCATCCCCACCGGACATACTCCAGGGTCTGGAGATCGTTGCCGACGGTCGTCCGTCATAAAACGTACCTCACAAGGTGCGATGCACCATGCAAAGCACATCAGCCCACGTTTTCGCCGCATTTCTGTACGGCTTGGGTTCAGGGAATGCTGACCTTGACCCCTGGAAAGCGCTGCAGTAAGGCGTCTCGTAAGGCCGTCTTGGCGTCGTGCTCGCCGTGGACGAGGATGACCTCCCGGGGTGGGGTGGACATGGCGCCGATAAAGTCGAGCAGGTCGTGTTGGTCGGCATGGGCTGAATAGCCGCCGATGGTATGGATGCGGGCGCGGATGTCGTAGCGCCGCCCGTCGAGCTCGACATAACCGCCGCGGGGTCCGTAGCCTTGGATGTCGCGGCCCGGCGTGCCGGCGGCTTGGTAGCCGACGAAGAGGACGTCGTGGCGCGGATCGCCGAGCATGGCCTTGAGATAATTGACGATCCGCCCGCCGGCGCACATGCCGCTGGCGGCGATCACGATGGCGGGACGATGCTCGCGCGCGAGGTATTCGACCATGCGCAGATGCGCGGCGTGATCGTCGACCGTGAGCATCCGATCGAATGCGAGCGGATGGCGCCCGGCCGCAACCCGGGCCTTGGCCTCGCGGTCCCAGTGCGCGCGCAGTCGACGGTAGCCGGCGGTCAGATCCGCCGCCAGCGGTGAATCCAGCACCACCGCGAGATCCTCCCAACTCCATTTTCCGCCGGTGCCCTTGGTGCCGCGGTTCTCGTGCACCAAGGTCTCCAGCTCGTAGAGCAGCTCCTGCGTCCGTCCGATGCTGAATGCCGGGATCAAGAGTGTGCCGCCGTCCTCGAAGGCGTGCTCGACCATGGCCCGCAGGCGCTGATGCCGTGTGCTGCGGTCCTCGTGTGTGCGGTCGCCGTAGGTACTCTCCAGCACGACGACATCGGCCGATTCAGGCGGGGTCGGATCCGGCAGCAGCGGGGTATGCGGCGCGCCGAGGTCTCCCGAGAAGAGTATGCGCGTGGTGGTCCCGGCGCGGGTCAGGTCGCATTCGACATAGGCTGAGCCGAGGATGTGACCGGCTTGCTGCAGACGGATGCGCAGGGCCGGATCGCCTGTAATCAAGGGGTGCCAGTCCGCGTACGGCAGCGGGACCAGGCGCGCGCGCAGCCCGCGCAGGACGGCCTCGATGAGTGCGGCATCGCGTGTGACGCCGACCTTCAGTGCGTCCTCCAAGACCAGCGGCAGAAGCTCCGCCGAGGCTTCGCTGCAGAGAATGGGTCCGCGAAAGCCGGCGGCCAGCAGATGGGGCAGGCGCCCGACGTGGTCGATGTGCACATGCGTGAGGATCAGCGCCTGGATCCGATCGACCGGAAAACCGATGCCCGGGCGGCGGGCATCGGAGCCGTCCGAGGCGGTCTCCGCGCCTTGGAAGAGCCCGCAGTCGATCAAGACCGAGCGGCCGTCGCCGAGCATCAGCTCATGGCAGGAGCCGGTGACACCGTCAACGGCGCCGTGGTGTGCGATCAGTGGTGTTGCGTCGGTCATTTCGGCTCCATCGTCCGTGTGGGGGCGGTGTAGGGGCGGTGTAGGGGCGACTTTAGTCGCCCTCCCGGAAACAACCCGTCGTCCGGGGGACTACTAGGCGACTAAAGTCGCCCCTACACCTAGCCTACTGGCAGGCTTCGCACTCGGGGTCGAGGATCGAGCAGGCGGCGGGCGCCGCTGCGCCGTTGCCTTTGGCCTTGTCGAGCGAGAGGTAGTTGCCGCCGACGGCGCTGAGCCGATTGGCCTTTCCTGCGTCGTCCATCGTGGACTTCTCGACATGGGTGGCACCCATGGAGCGCAGATAGTAGGTCGTCTTCAGACCCCGCACCCAGGCCAGCTTGTAGAGGTTGTCGAGCTTCTTGCCGCTGGGCTCGCGCATGTAGAGATTGAGGCTCTGGGCCTGGTCGAGCCACTTTTGGCGGCGGCTGCCGGCCTCGACCAACCAGCGGGCGTCGACCTCGAAGGCGGTGGCGTAGAGCTCCTTCAGATCCTCCGGGATACGGTCGATCTGCTGGATCGAGCCGTCGTAGTATTTCAGATCGTTGACCATCACCGAGTCCCACAGCCCGCGTTCCTTCAGGTCGATGACCAGATAGGGATTGACGACGGTGAACTCGCCCGAGAGGTTGGATTTCACGAAGAGGTTCTGGTAGGTCGGCTCGATCGACTGGCTCACACCGACGATGTTGCTGATGGTCGCGGTCGGGGCGATGGCCATGCAGTTGGAGTTGCGCATGCCCACGGTGCGCACGCGCTCGCGCAGTGCGTCCCAATCCAAGGTGGTGCCGGTGTCCATCTGCAGATAGCTGCCGCGTGCTTCGGCGAGCAGCTTGATGCTGTCGACCGGCAGGATCCCGCGGCTCCAGAGCGAGCCTTCGAAGCTCTGGTAGCGCCCGCGCTCCTGCGCAAGATCCGTGCTGGCCTGGATCGCGTCATAGCTGAAGGCCTCCATGCTGCGATCGGCGAACTGCACGGCCTCCAGGCTCGCGTAGGGGATGCGCAGCTTATAGAGTGCGTCCTGAAAGCCCATGATGCCGAGCCCGACGGGACGGTGTCGCAGGTTGGAGTTGCGCGCCTGCGGGACGTTGTAGAAGTTGTAGTCGATGACGTTGTCGAGCATCCGCATGGCGGTGCTCACCGTCTTGCGCAGACGCTTGGTGTCGAGCCCCTTTTCGGTTACGTGCGCGGCCAGATTCACACTGCCGAGATTGCAGACAGCTATCTCTAGATCATTGGTATGTAGGGTGATTTCCGTATTTTTCGTGATCATTCCATTGACGGTCCAGGCATGGGTTTCCGAGTCGACCGTCAGGCAGTAGGCATCCTCGTTCGGCAATTCAGTGCGGTGCGTGAAGGTTGCCCAAAGCTTCTGTGCATAGCCCGGTTTGGTGATGTTTTGAAGGTGTTGAGCGGCAACATCGGTGCCTTTATGTGCCGCGAGGCCGGTCACGTCCTCGGCGATCCGGCAGCCCTTCACCGAGGTGATCAGAAGTCGGTAGAGCGGTTTGCTCCAATACTCTTTTGTGCCACCACGCCCGTCCGGTAGCGCCTTGAACTCATGCCCGCGCATCTGGTTGATCGACGTCTTGACGCCAAAGTTGGCCCAAAGGATTTGAAGATCCTGGATAAACGCAAGATCCTTCGAGGCCAGTACCACGGAAGTGATCTCAGGACTGCTCTGCAGATGGCCGTCGGCCTGATAGAGGCCGCGTAGATAGGCTGCAACGGTCTCACGGTCTCCACACCAGACCAGCTCAGGGATGCAGGTCTTTGTTTCCGGAGTAAATCCATGCTCGGCGAGCAGGCGACGCAATGGTGCAGAGGCGAGGCGTGCCTTGCGGTGCACCTTGTCGAAACTGAACTCGGGTTGGTTGCTGGATGTCGTCCGCAACACCGTATTACCTTCGAGCAAATAGTGCACCTGTTGCTGGACATCCGGAATCGTCCCGAAATCCGCTTCCCAGATGTCGGTGAAGACGTTGTGTTTGCCGAAGGTACCGTCGCCTGCGATCAATCCCATTAAATAGCTGAGCTTCGGATCACTTTGCGTTCCCCAGAGTCCTTCGAGCTGTTGTATGAGAAGCCTGTCGCCAGGCTTGAGATCCTGTGCCTCGACCCAGCCCTGATCTTTCACCCAAACCTTGTGGTCCGGGGTGACTTTGTGGGAATAGCCTTCACGCGTCTCAATCCGCACGATCGGTGCATTGGGTCTTGGCAGCAGCATCTCGGAGGCGTGATAAACCCCATCCAACCCGACGACCTGATTGGTTCCGCCAAGCGCGTAAAGTTCACCGACCGTCAGCAAACCGCGATTGGTCACGACACGCTGGTCAGCGGTGATACAGCACAGATTCGATGAATGCACGGTCCCGACATGCTGATTGGTGTAGCGCAGGTTGCACGGATCCTTGAAGGCGATCCAGGGGTGTCCGGTCTCAAAAAGCATGGCCAACATCTTGCGCCAGAGATCCACAGCCTTGATCCGCTTGCTGACCCGCAGTTCGCCGCGCGCGGCACGCTCCTCGTAGCCGACATAGGCCTGCTCGAACGCCAGGCCGGTGAGGTCGTGCAGATCCGGAGTCTCGTCGGGCGAGAAGAGGGTCCAGTGCTGATCCTCCGCGACCCGCTTCATGAAGAGGTCCGGCACCCAGTTGGCGGTGTTCATGTCGTGGGTGCGNNCGTCGCCGGTGTTCTTGCGCAGATCCAGAAATTCTTCGATGTCGACGTGCCAGGTTTCGAGATAACCACACACGGCGCCACGCCGCTTGCCACCTTGATTCACAGCCACTGCGGTATCGTTCGCCACCTTCATGAAAGGCACCACGCCCTGGCTCTTGCCGTNNAGTCGTTGCCCAGGCCGCCGGCGAATTTCGACAGGAGTGCGTTGTCCTTGATGGCCCCGTAGATGCCGTCCAGGTCGTCCGGGACGGTGGTGAGATAACAGGAGCTGAGCTGAGGGCGCAGCGTGCCCGAGTTGAAGAGCGTGGGGGTCGAGCTCATGAAGTCGAAGCTCGAGAGCAGCTCGTAGAACTCGATGGCGCGGGTCTCGCGGTCGATCTCGTTGATGGCCAGTCCCATGGCGACGCGCATGAAGAAGGCCTGGGGCAGCTCGAAGCGGATGCCGTCGGCGGTGTGGATGAAATAGCGGTCGTAGAGTGTCTGCAGGCCGAGATAGTTGAACTGCAGATCGCGCTCGGGTTTGAGTGCGGCACCGAGGCGGGCCAGATCGTAGCGGGCGAGCTGCGGGTCGAGGTGCTCGAGATCCGCGGCGCGCTTGATATAGGCCGCGAGATAGTCGCTGTAGCGCTCGGCCAGATCGGCCTGGGTCTCCACCCCGACGGCGAGCCCCAAGAAGCCCAACGCCTCGCGGCGCAGCACGTCGAGCAACAGCCGGGCGGCGACCTGGCTGTATTGGGGATCCTTCTCGATCATGGCGCGGGCGGACATCACCAGCGCCTGTCCGACGTCGGCCTCGCGCACGCCGTCGAAGAGGTTGCGCAGTGTGTCGGCCAGGATGGCCTTGGCATCCACGGCGTCGAGGTCGCGACAGGTCTCCTCGAGCAGACGTGTCAGGCGTGCGACATCCAGCGGGCGGGTGCTGCCGTCGGCGAGCGTCACCGAGAGCGGGTGCGCGGCCTCGGCCGGTGTACTCGCCGCCGCGCGCTCGGCACGCTCGCGGGCGCGGGCCTCGCGGTAGAGGACGTAGTCGCGTGCGACCTTGTGCTCGCCGGCTCGCATCAAGGCCAGCTCGACCTGATCCTGGATGTCTTCGATATGGACGGTGCCGCCGCCGGGCAGGCGCCGCGTCAGGGCCGAGGTCACCTGTTCGGCGAGCTCGCGCACCCGCTCGTGGACGCGGCTCGAGGCCGCCGCCGAGCCGCCTTCCACCGCGAGGAACGCCTTGGTCATGGCGACCATGATCTTGTTCGGGTCGAAGTGGGTGACCTTGCCGTTGCGCCGGATGACCTGGACCTTGCCCGGGGCGTGGGCGGTGATCTCGGGGGCCGAGTCGCTGCTGCGGATCTGTGTCGGTGCCTGCGCCGCGGTCTCTCCGGGGCGGGCGACGGTGTCTTCGGCGGACGTGGATTCGGCCAACGACGGGCGCTCGGTGGACATGGCTCCTCCTGGGAAGCGGTGTGAGGGCGGGGTGTGTCTTATGGGTGGTCGGCGCCTTGGACGGCCGAACGGGCGCTGTGCGAGCGACACAATATATGTTGTTTGCGAAATCCGTCAACCACAATATCTTGTGTAAAAACGGTGGATCAGGCTGTGGGTGAGCTGTGGATAAAAGCGCTTGCGCCAAGTCCGGCGTGGGCTCGTAGGCGGGCTTGCGGACATCGGCAGGGTTCGGCGGGACACGACGAGCGGACGTCGCGGATGCTCGTCTATAATGCGCGGACGGTCGTCGTGAGATCTGCACCTCTGTCTCGTGAATGCGGCCGACAACAATACAATTGGAGGATGGCCTAGATGAAAGTCAAAGATGTGATGAGTCGATCGGTCCGCTCGGTGAATCCCGATACCCGGATCGTCGAGGTGGCGTCCTTGATGTGTCTCTATCGCTTTCATGGCCTGCCCGTGGTCGACAGCGATGAAAAGCTGGTCGGTATCATCGCCGAGCGGGATTTGCTGCACAGTCTGTTTCCGAAGCTCGACAAGCTCATCGCCGAGGGGATGCATTCGGTCGACCTCGACAAGGAGATGGCGCGCTACGCCGAGATCCTGGGGCTGAAGACCGAGGAGCTGATGACGCCCAATCCGGTGACGGTCGATCCGGAGATGCATGTCCTGCGCGCGGCAACCGTGATGGTTCGCCATAATTTCCGGCGTATCCCGGTTACGGACGAGGGGCGACTGGTCGGTATGCTCAGCATCGGCGACGTGCACAAGGCCATTTTCCAGGCCAACGTGACAAGCGGTTTGAAGGGCCTCTGAGTCCGCATCGATCGGGTATCGCTTTGCCGGGCCGCGGTGGCGCGGTCCGTTTCTTCATTGCTGATGTCGGGCTCGTGCCGCTTTGCCGACCTGGTGGCGCGCGGATCGTCCGCGTCGCGCCGGCGTCGTGCATACAACGGCCGGAACCCGGCCCTGGTCTTCAGTTTGGAGGTCAAGATGTCTCGCTCTGCATTTGCGATCGGCCTGTCAATTGCCCTGTCGGGCCTCGTCTCGACAGCGCTCTATGCCCAAGAACCTGCATCCGCCGGGACCCCGGCCGAAACCGCCCGGCTCGAATACGAGCAGGTCATGACGTTGACGCCCGATCTGGAGAATGGACGCAGGGTCTATCTGACCTGTGCGGTCTGCCATCGTCCGGAAGGCTGGGGTGCGCCCGACGGGACCTATCCGCAGATCGCCGGACAGTTGCGCACCGTCATCATCAAACAGCTTGCGGATATTCGGGCACGCAATCGCGACAATCCGCTCATGTATCCCTTCTCGGTTCCGCGCATCCTCGGAGGCCCTCAGAACGTCGCCGATGTGGCGGCCTATGTGGCGCAGCTTCCGATGACACCCGAGAACGGGGTCGGGCCCGGGATGGATTTGCCCTTGGGCAAGGAGGTCTACGTGGAGCACTGTACGAAATGCCACGGCGAGAACGGAGAGGGCAACGAGGACGAGCACATCCCCGCCATCGCGGGCCAGCACTATCTCTATCTGATGCGCCAGTTCGATGCGATCCGCATGGGGCGCCGCAAGAACTCCGATCCCAAGATGGTCAAGCAGATCGACAGCTTCACGCCCCTGCAACAGGCGGCCGTCCTCGATTACACCTCGCGGCTGCGTCCGCCCGAGAGCAAGCTGGCCGAGACGGGCTGGGTGAATCCGGATTTTCCCGCCTACGTGCGCGACCCGATGGGCGTGCCGCCCATGCCGCCCATGCCCGCGGGGTTGATGGAGCCGCCCGCATATCCTTCCGTTCCGCCCGCCCGGTAGGGGCGAATGGTTTCACCCCTACAACTCGACGCAGGATGAGCTTCTTGCCCCCGAACCGCACGGGGATATGGGTCGCGCGGATGCTTTCCAGCAAAGTCCGTGCGACCTGATCAACGCGAGGCCTTCAAACCGAGATCCGCCGGGTCCGTCGGGGTCTGCGTCGTTGTTCGAGCCGCCAGGACGCGATAGACCAGGGGCACCAGCACGAGCGAGACCAGTGTGGAGAACGATAGCCCCGCGACGATGGTGACGGCGAGCGGTTGCAGCATCTCCGAGCCCTCCCCCAGGGCGAGCGCGAGCGGGAGCATGCCCACGACCGTGGTGAGCGTGGTCATGAGGATGGGGCGCAGACGCAGACGTGCCGCCTCGAGGATGGCGGTGCGCGCATCCAGACCGGCACGGCGCTCGATCTCGATGAACTCCACCAGCACGATCGCGTTGTTGACCACGATCCCCGCCAGCATGATGAGCCCGAGCCAGACCGGCATGGAGACCGGCAACCCCGTCCATTGCAGGCCGAGCACCACGCCGATCAGGGCGAAGGGCACGGAGATCAGGATGATGACCGGATTGCGGACCGACTCGTATTGGACCGCCATCGCGACCAAGACCAGAAAGAGCGCAAGCCCGAGCAGGATCCGGCTCATGTCCTGACCCTGCTTGAGTGTCTCCAGACCGCCGGCCTCGTAGAGCCGATAGCCGGCGGGGAGCGGCACCCGGGCCGCCGCGGTCAGTGCGGACTCGATCGCCTCTTGAAGCGTCAGCGTCTCGCCGACCGAGGCGGTGATCTCCACGGTGCGTTGCTGGCGGTCGCGCAGGATGGTCGCGGGCTGGGCCAGGATCTCGACGGTTGCGACATCGCCGAGTCGCAGGGGGCGTCGCGGCTCGGTCTTGCTGAACAGCACGATGGAGTCCAGATCGCCCGGCGCGGCGATGTCCATCCGGTCCAGTCGCAGCAGCAGATCCACCGAGCGGTCGCCGTCGATCAGCTCGGTGACGATGCGGCCCTCCAGTGCGAAACGCAGTAGTGTGCCGATGTCCTCGATGGTCAGACCGAAGCTCGCCGCGCGCTGCGGATCGAGCCGGATGGAGATCTCGCGGGTGATGTCCTGACTGCTGTGCTGGACGTTGCCGAGACCCTCCACGGCGACGAGCTGCTCCACGACCCGATCGGCGAGCTCGGCGAGTGTGTCGAGGTTCTCCCCGGCGATGCGCAGACTGACGTCGTCGTCGCCTTGGTTGAAACGGATGCCGCGGATCCCGCGCGTAACCAGCGAGGCGCGCAGGCCCGGGATCTCGAGCGCGCGGATCAGGCCGCTGACCCGGGTGATCCACCCCTTGCTGCCGACGTCGCGCTCCGCTGCCGGGATCAGCAAGACCTGTAGGCTTGCGCGGTTGGCGCTTTCGAAGGACGAGCGCCCGAATACGAAGCCGCCGACCGTGGTGAAGATCGCCTCGACCTCGGGTTGCTCGGCGACGAGCGCCTCGATCCGGCGGGTCAGTCGATCCATCTCCTCGAGGTCGATACCGGCGTCCGCGGTCAGGGTGATGCGCACGTCGCCCTCGTCGAGGGCAGGCAGAAATTCCTGCTTCGCCTCGATGAGCCAAGGCACCGCCCAGGCTAAAGCGCCGATGAAGGCGAGGATGACCAGCCAGCGGATGCGCAGCAGCCAATCGAGCAGCCGCGCATAGCCGTTCTGCAGCGCCTCCATGACCCGATTGACCTGGATGCGCAACATCCCCTCTCGGCTCGCCGGCACCCGGCCCGCGAGTGCGGGGACCAGGGTCAAGGCGACCACCATCGAGGCGAGGATCGCCGCCGAGATGGTGAAGATCAGCTCCTGAAAGAGCAGCCCGACGAGTCCGCCGATAAAGAGGAAAGGCAGGACGGCGGCGAGGTTGGTCGAGGTCGAGGCGATGATGGCGCCCGTGACCTCGCGGCTCGCGGCATCCGCTGCGACGAGCGTGGTTTGCCCCATGCGCTGGTGGCGATAGATGTTTTCGAGCATCACGATGGTGCTGTCCACCAGCATGCCGATGCCGAGCGCCAGGCCGCCGAGCGTCATGATGTTGAAGGTCAGACCGTTGGCGGCCATGAGGATGAAGGTGACCAGGACGGCGATCGGGATGGCCGCGCCGATGATCAGGGTTCGGCGCAGACTCCCCAGGAAGATGTAGACCACGGCCATCGCCAGCAGGGCGCCGCCGAGCGCGGCGTTGACCGCATTCTCGAGCGAGTGGCGGATATAGCGCGCCTGGTCGTCGACCAGCTGGATCTGAATGTCCTCGGGGAGCTGGCCCTGCGCTTTGAGTCGTGCGAGTTCCCGATCGACCGTGTCCACGACCGCCACGGTGTTGGTGAGCGGCTGTTTTTGGATCGCGAGCTTGATCCCGGGCTGGTCGTCGAGGCGGATGCGCAGACGCTCTTCGCTTGAACCGTCGATGACCTGCGCGATCTCGCCGATGCGCATCTGCGCCATCGGGTTGTCGCCGGCCTCGGGCTTGAGCGGCAGGTCGATGATCTCCTGCACGTTCCTGAAGCGTCCTTCGGTGCGACCCCCGATCTCGCCGTCCGGCATGCGCAGCCGCCCGGCCGCGACATCCTGATTGGCGGTGCGCAGGCGCGTCTCCAGGTCCAGGATGTCGATCCCCAGTCCGGCCAAGCGGAACTGGCTGGCCACCACCTGCACCTCGCGCTCCAGTCCGCCGCCGATCTCGACGGAGGCCACGCCCGGGAGCGTGACCAGCGAGCGGCCCAGGGTGTAGTCGGTCCAGGTGCGCAGCTCCACCGGGTCGCGCAGGGTCGAGCTGACGACATACTCGGCGACGGGGAGCTGGAAGGGGTCGCGCTTGAAGATGATGGGCGGATCGTCGGTGTCCGGGAGAAAGCGTTTGGCGCGGTCCAGGCGGGAGCTGGCGTCACGCAAGGCTTGATCGATGTCCTCGCCGTAGCGAAATGACAGGTCGATGGCGCTGCGCCCCTCGGTGGTGCGCGACTGGATGGCGATGACGCCCTCGGTGATCGCGAGCTGCTCCTCGAGCTCGCGGGTCACTTCGTTCTCCATGACCTCTGCGGGGACGCCGGGGTCGAGTACGCGGACCTGGATATCCGGGTAGATGATGCTCGGCAGCAGATCGATGTTGAGTCGGGTGAGCGAGACACCGCCGAGCACCATCACCGCGAGGGTCAGCGCGACGACCCCGACGGGGTGGCGGACCGACCAGGTGGAGATGTTGGCTGACATGAGAGATACAGGCGTGGTTACTCGCCCGTGAGCTCCGTGATCGCGGCTTCCACGACCTTGGTCTCGGTCAGCGGATAGGGCGAGATCCGCAGGCGTTGCAGGCGTGCCTGGTAGGCGGTGCAGAATTCGTTGTGGAAGGTGAGAAAGAGCGGGTGAGCGGTGAGGCCGCGAATCTCGTCCATAAAGGCCAGATAGTGACGGGCCTGGCCCATGTGGTACGGCGACGGCTCCTCGTCGAGGCGAAAGCGCTCGATGCGCTCGTCCCAGATCGGGAAAATGCCGGGTGCGGCGAGATGAAGCACCATCGAGGCCCCGACCACCGAGCCGAGGCTGGCGGCGATGGCGTCGACGCCTCGCTCTCGGATGGCGGCGTGCTCGGCATCGGGGCCGGCGTCGGGGCCGCGACGGGAGGCGCTGCGCGCGGCCTCGAATGCCTCGACGGCGGCGGCGAGGTGGCTCTGGTCGATGCGCACCCGCTCGGGCATCCAGGCGTAGGCCAGACAGGCCGTGCGCAGATAGGCCTCCGTCGGACTGGCTGCCGGCGCGGCGGCGCTCGCGAGCATGACCGGGTAGGTGCGCAGACGGGTTGCCTCGCGCGGGTTGTCGCGATAGCAGCCGTTGCGCACCCGCTCGACGGCCGTGTAGAGGTGTTCGAGATTCATTCGGGCACCACCTTGACTGTTTTGCCCTCGCTCAGTCCGAGGAACCCGCGCGTGACGATCCGATCGCCCGGCGCGAGACCCTCGAGGATCTCGATGCGATCGGCCATTTGCAAGCCGCTTCTGACCTTGCGGCGGGAGGCTTGGTCCTGATCCGTGATCAGCCAGACGAATTCGCCGTCGCGGTCGCGCCGCAGCGCACGGAAAGGGACCAGCAGACGCTCCACCGCGGCGGTTTCGAGCATGACCCGCACGAATTGTCCGGCCTTCACGCCGGGCGGCGGGTCCTCGAACGTCAACTCCACGATCCCCTGTCGGCTGGTCTGCTCGAGGCTTGGATGAATCCGCAGGATCCGGGCCGGGAACAGCGCCGCGCCGAGGGCATCGATGCGCAGCTGCGCCGGGTCGCCGACCTTCATTCGCGGCAGGATCAGCTCGGAGGCATAGACCTCCGCGACCAAAGATGCGGGATCGGCAACCGTAAGAAGGTGGGTATTCTTCGAGACGAAATCACCCGGTTCGACCAAACGCTCGATCACGACGCCGTCGAACGGGGCCGGAATCCGGGTGAAGGCCAGCCGGGTTTCCAGGAGCCGAACATCGCCTCGGGCGACGGCGACGGCGGTGCGCGCCTGCGAGAGCTCGGCGTCGGAGGCGGCGCGCTTGCGCACGAGATCGTCGAGTCGCCCCACGTCGAGCTCGGCCTGGGCCAGGGTTGCGCGCGTCTTGTCGAGCTCGGCCTGCAGGAGGTCGTCTTCGAGGGCGACCAGGATCTCGCCCTCTCGGACCAGGTCGCCCTCGAAGACATCCAGCTCGGTGATCCGGCCTTCCTCCTGACTGAAGAGCCGCACCGCGCGGCGATGACGCAGCGAGCCGGGGCGCTCGTGGCTGCTTGTCGTGGCGGCGCGCTCCACGGCGACCGAGGCCACCAGGTGATCGGCGGCGGCGCGCTCGCGACCGGCGCTGGACGGCGAGTCGCCCCCGGGGGAGCAGGCGATCAGGGTCGCCGCCAGGATGACGATCGGGGTGACGGCGAGCAGGAGCGGAATCCGCGGTCGCGCTCGCGGCGGGCGGGCAGGCTCGGTTGTGCCGCGTGCGCCGAGTGCGCGGCGCGGCTTGGATGCCGCGTTGCCGGTCATCACCGGCCGGTCAGATCCGTGATGGCCACCGTCGGCGAAGTCTCGGGTTCGTGCGAGTAGTCGTAGTGTTTGATCTTGCGCCGGATGTTGCGTTGGATGATGACGCCCAGGACGTGCCAGTCCAGGCCGTTGAGCGTGATGTCGGGATAGATGCGGTTGAGGGCGAGGAGTCGCTCGGTGCCGTTGTCCTCCCGGACATACTTGCGAAACCAGCGCACGCCTTCGACCTCGGCGAACACGAAGCTGTTGTTCTTGCGGTTGTCCGTCGGCTCGACGATCACGATACAGCGATCGGGGAACTCGGGCTCCATCTGGTCGCCGAGCACCTGCAAGGCGTAGGGCTCGTGCATGCTGCAACCCGTGCTGTCCATGGTGGGATCTGCCATGATGCGTCCTCATTTGTACAGGTTTGGTCGGTCGGCTCGCCGCGGCGAGCCGACCGGATAACGACGTGTCTTCGGCCTTGGTGATTTCATCACCCTTGGTGGAAATGCGGTTTAAACTTTTCTCTTTTTTAAAACTTACAGCGCGCCTGCTCCAACAATCGTCGAGTCTGCCGGGGCCGATCCCATCCAAAAACATCACATGCCGCGCCGGGCGCGGTTTAAAAGGCTTGCATGAACCGAATCGCCGCCACCGAGCGCATCCACTCCGACCGACGAGATTGGCACAATCTCCGTGGAATGTTGCCCTATCTGTGGGAGTTCCGCGGGCGTGCCTTGCTGGCGCTGGTCTGTCTGATCGCGGCGAAGGTGGCCAATGTCGGCGTCCCCTTGGTGCTGCGCGACATCGTGGATGCCTTCGAGGCCACGCCGAATCAGGTGCTGGTGCTGCCGATCTCGCTCCTGGTCGCCTACGGGGCGCTCAAGCTCAGCTCCTCGCTCTTCAACGAGCTGCGCGACGTGGTCTTCGCCCGGGTGCGCTATCGCGCCATGCGCCGGCTCTCCACGAAGGTGCTCGATCACCTGCATCGGCTCTCGCTGCGCTATCACCTGGGGCGTCAGAGCGGTGCCATCAGCCGTGATCTCGAGCGTGGCACCCGATCGGTTTCGACCATTCTGAACTATGTCGCCTTCAGCGTCCTGCCCGTACTGGTGGAGTTCACGCTGGTCGCGGTCATCCTCTTGAAGCAGTACAGCCCGGCCTTCGCCCTGGTCGTCTTCGGCACCGTCGCGGTCTATTTCACCTTCACCTTCGCCATTACCGAATGGCGCATGGACTATCGACATCGGATGAACCGCTTGGACTCGGAGGCCAATAATCAGGCCTTCGACAGCCTCATCAACTACGAGACGGTCAAATATTTCGGCAACGAGCGCATGGAGCTCGAGCGCTACGACGGCACCCTCGCCGAGTGGGAGGAGATGGCGGTCAAGAGTCAGACCTCCATGTCGCTGCTGAATTTCGGTCAGGGCGCGATCATCGCGATCGGCGTCACCCTGATCATGGCCTTCGCGGCCAAGGGTGTCGTGCAGGGCGAGATGAGTGTGGGCGACCTGGTCCTGGTCAACGCGCTCATGCTCCAGTTGTTCATCCCGTTGGGCTTTCTCGGGATCGTCTACCGCCAGATCAAGTATGCGCTCGCGGACATGGATCTGGTCTTCAAGCTGCTCGAGCGTCGCCCCGAGATCCAGGACGCCCCGGATACCAAGCCATTGCGTCTGCGCGACGGCGAGATCCGCTTCGAGCACGTCGACTTTCACTACCAGCACGAACGGGCGATCCTGCGGGACGTCGATTTTCGGATCGCGCCCGGCCAGACCCTCGCCGTCGTCGGTCACAGCGGCGCCGGCAAGTCGACCCTGGCCCGCCTGCTGTTTCGCTTCTACGACGTGACGGGCGGGCGGATCCTGATCGACGGGCAGGACCTGCGCGAGGTCACCCAGGAGAGCCTGCGTGCGGCGATCGGCATCGTCCCCCAGGACACCGTTCTGTTCAACGACACCATCTATTACAACCTGGCCTACGGACGGCCCGAGGCGACCCGGGCGGAGGTCGAGCGCTGCGCCGAGATGGCCCATATCCGGACCTTCATCGAAAGCCTGCCCGATGGTTGGGAGACCATGGTCGGGGAGCGCGGACTGAAACTCTCGGGCGGGGAGAAACAGCGCGTGGCGATCGCGCGGGCGATCTTAAAGCAGCCGCGGATCCTGGTCTTCGACGAGGCGACCTCCTCGCTCGACAGCCATACCGAGCAGGCGATCCAGCAGACGCTTGCCGAGGTTGCTGAGAACCATACGACCCTGGTCATCGCCCATCGTCTGTCGACCGTCGTGGACGCCGACCACATCCTTGTATTGGAGCAGGGCCGCATCCGCGAGCAGGGCACGCATCGCGCGCTCTTGGAGGCGGGCGGGCACTATGCCGCCATGTGGGAGCTGCAACAGCGCGAGGGTCCGGATGCGCCGGTGCCCGTACCGAACCCGGTGCCGGTCGCCGGAACGCCTGCGGCCCCGGAGGTGTTGCCGTGAGCGTGAGTCAAGCGCGGATCGTCGCCGAGCGCGGCGAGGAGGTCGAGGTGTCGCGAGTCGGTCAGGTCCTGCGTGCGGCCGGTCTCACCGTGCCCGGGGTCGTGGTCGGGGCGACGCTCGCCGCGGCAATCGCTTTGTTGACCCTGCAGGGCGCGCGGCCGCATCTGGACTGGCCGTCGCCGCTCGCCACGGCGGCGCTCGTCGTCGCCGCGCTCGGCGCCATGCTCTTTTGGAGCCGGTTGCGCAGCCAACTGCTGCTGCCTCTGGTGCGCCTGGAGCATTCGCTCTTGCGGGTCTGCCAAGGGGAGCCGGGCGCGAGCGATGCCCTGGACGATGCCGGGGTCCTGGCTCAGGTGGCGCGCGATATCCGTAGCCTGAACGAGGAGCTCACCGACCTGTACGAGGAGATGGACAACCGCGTCGCGCGCCAGACCATGCGGCTGGCGCAGAAGACCGCCTCGCTGAAGATCCTCTACGACGTGGCCGCCGGGATCCAGCAGGCGGAGAGCGTCGATGAGCTCTTGCTGCGCTTCCTGCGTGTTTTGAAGGAGATGGTCAACGGCCGGGCGGCTACCGTGCGTCTGGTCATGCCCGACGGATCGCGACGTCTGGTCGGCGCGATCGGTCTGGACGACGACCTGGTGCGCGAGCAGGACATCGGTCCGGTGGATCTGTGTCTGTGCGGGAGTGTCCTCACACCGGGGGAGATCCTCTGCGGGAACGACGCGCGCTATTGCTCCAAGGTCTACGGGCGGCGGATGTTCGCCGGCAGCGAGATGGAGGTCGTCACCGTGCCCTTGGAGCACCGCGACGAGCTGCTCGGCGTCTACACCGTCTTCATCGAGCGGCCTGGCTTGAAGGCCCGCGAGGACATTCTGGATCTGCTCGCCACCGTCGGGCATCACTTGGGTGTCGCCATTGCCAAGCAGCGCTCGGACATGGAGGCCCGGCGGCTTTCGATCGTCGAGGAGCGTAACTCCTTGGCGCACGAGCTGCACGACTCGCTCGCTCAGACCCTGGCGAGCCTGCGTTTTCAGTGTCGCATGCTGACCGACTCGCTGCGCGGCAGTGCGATCTCGCTCGAGGCGCGCAACGATCTGAGCCGGATCCGCAGCGGGCTCGACGAGGCCCATACCGAGCTGCGCGAGCTGCTGGCGAGCTTCCGTGCCCCCTTGGACCGACGCGGTCTGGTGCCGGCGCTCGAGAAGCTGACCCACCGCTTCGGCCAGGAAACAGGCGCGCACGTGCTTTTTCAGAATGACTGTCGTCCATTCGATCTCTCGGCCACCGAAGAGCTTCAGATCTTGCGGATTGTCCAGGAATCGCTGGCCAATATCCGCAAGCATTCCAAAGCGCACACCGTGAGGGTGATGCTGGCTCGGGAGTCCAACGGCCAACATGTGTTGCTGATCGAGGACGACGGGGTCGGCTTCAGCACCCCGGCGGAGGGATCCAATCCGGGCGAGCACATCGGCCTGACCATCATGGAGGAGCGCGCGCGGCGCATCGGTGCCGAGCTGCGCATCGAGAGCGAGGCCGGGGAGGGCACGCGTGTGGAGGTGATCTTCGACGGCAATCGGCGCACCCCGCGCCAGGGAAGGGTGGCGGCCTGATGCGCGTCCTGCTGATCGACGATCATGCCCTGTTCCGTTTCGGGCTTCAGGAGTTGTTGGAACGCCGAGGCATCCAGGTGGTCGCGGCGGTGGGCGATACCGCGATGGGTCTGAAGCGCGTCGCCGAGACCCTGCCCGACGTGGTCTTGCTGGACATGCGCATGCCGCAGCTCGACGGCCTGGAGATGCTCCGCCGGTTGCGTGCGGCTCATCCGGGGATGCCGATCGCGATGCTCACGACGAGCGCCGAGGAGCGCGACGTGATCGAGTCGCTGCAGGGCGGTGCGCAGGGCTATCTGCTCAAGGATATGGAACCGGATGCCCTGATTGCGGCGCTGAGCGAGATCGTCCAAGGCCGCACGGTGGTGGCACCCGAGCTGGCGATCGTCCTGGCCAAGGCCGTCCAAGGCGAGGCCGCGGGCATGGCCGCCGAGGGCCGGATCGCCGACCTGACGCCGCGCGAGCACGAGATCCTCTGCCATCTCGCCGAGGGTCAGAGCAACAAAGCGATCGCGCGCCGTCTGAATATTTCGGATGGGACGGTCAAGCTTCACGTCAAGGCGATCCTGCGCAAGCTCGATGTCCACTCGCGCGTGGAGGCGGCCGTGATTGCGGTGGAGCGCGGTCTGTGCGAGCGCAGAGCGGGCCGGGATATCGGATGAGGCCAAGACCGGGCCTGGAGAAAACCGAGGTTTGTCATGCGAGATAAGCGATGAAGAAATTTCTCGAGCTGATCAAAGACTGTGTGAGCGATGTGAAGGAGGTCATGCCCTGGGATCTCGAGGAGCGGCTTGCGGCAAACCCGGATCTGCTGCTGGTGGATGTCCGCGAGCCCGATGAATTCGCGGCCATGCATATCGAGGGGTCTCTGAATGTCCCGCGCGGTATCCTCGAGTCAGCCTGTGAATGGGACTACGAGGAGACGGTCCCGGAGCTGGTGCGTGCGCGCGACCGGGAGGTCGTGGTGGTCTGCCGCTCCGGATACCGCAGCGTCATGGCCGCCCATGCGATGAACCTGCTCGGCTACGGAGACGTTTCCTCGCTGCAGACGGGCTTGCGGGGCTGGAAGGACTACGAGCAGCCGCTGGTCGACGCGGCAGGTGAGTCGGTCGACCTGGACGATGCGGACCGCTATTTCACACCGCGCCTCAGACCGGATCAGATGCGCCCGGCAGACTGATGGCTGTTTCGGAAAACCTTTCGAATGCTCAATAAAACCAAGCGCTTGTTCACTTCGCTCTTGCCGGTCGACCCGGATCGAACGGGCGCGTGCAACCGTTGCGGTGCTTGCTGCAAGCTGCCCTACCCCTGCCCGTTCCTGCGTTTCGACGACGCGGGTTTGAGCAGTTGCGCGGTCTATGCGATGCGCCCTCCGAGCTGCCGGAAGTATCCGCGGGTGGCCTCCGAGCAGCTGACGCCGCAGGAATGCGGCTATTCCTTCGCCTCCGCAGACAAGCCCGTGACGGACGCGATCGGGCTTGATCCCGCGACCGATCTCCTCTGAGCGTACCTTTAGGCAGCACGGCCTCTCGGTGTCGGCAAGCGCAGGTTGTGCTCCTGTCGTCAGCACCACGCGTCTGGTCGGGAGGGGGTAGGGGCGATTGACGGCAGCACGGTCTCTCGGTGCCAGCCGGAGTGACCGTGGATCAGTGCCTCGCCGTGGTCCGGGTGCCATTCGGCCAGAACCGAGCGCACGGCCTCTCGGCCGTCGATCCGCACGCGATGATCGCCCGGACGGTGGGTGTGTCCGTGGATCAGGCGCACGGCGCCGTAGCGGTGTAGATAGCGGGCGACCGTCTCCTGGTTGACGTCCATGATGTCCGGGGTCTTCTCCGCGGTCGCGGCTCCGCTCTTGCGGCGGTAGTCGGCGGCGATCTTGCGGCGTGCCGCGAGTGACCGCCAGAGGAAGAGGCGCTGGAGGAGCGGGTTGCGGATGCGGCGCCGAAATCGCTGATAGGCGACGTCGTCGGTGCAGAGCAGGTCGCCGTGCATGAGGAGCGTGGGCTCGTCGGCGAACCGGGCGAGGGTCGGGTCGCGCAGGAGTCGGCACCCGGTCTCGCGGCAGAAGGCACGCCCGATCAGGAAGTCGCGGTTGCCGTGCATCAGATGACAGCGGACCCCGGATGCGGTAACCGCGGCGAGCGCGGCCTTGACCTCGGTGTTGGGCGTGCCCTCGTCGTCGTCGCCGATCCAGGCGTCGAAGATGTCGCCGAGTAGAAAGAGCTGATCGGCCTCGCGGGCGCGCCCGGCCAGGAAGGCGAGGAAGAGATCCACCGTCGCCGGTCGATCCGGCGACAGATGCAGGTCGGAGACGAAGACGCTGACGCCTTGAATGATCACGCGGCGGTCGTCGCTCCGGTCCCGGCGCGGGGCGTTACTCGACCACACCCGCCTGCTCGAGGACGACATCCTCGACCGGGACATCCTGGTGCCCGTGACGCGTTCCGGTCTGCACGCCGCGGATGGCGTTGACGACATCCATGCCCTCGACGACGTGTCCGAAGACGCAGTAGCCCCAGCCGTCCTGCCCCGGATAATCCAGGAAGCCGTTGTCCGCGACATTGATGAAGAACTGCGACGTCGCCGAGTGCGGATCCATGGTGCGTGCCATGGCGAGCGTGCCCTCGAGGTTCTTCAGTCCGTTCTTTGCTTCGTTCTCGACCGGAGCGCGTGTCGGCTTGGGCGTGAAGTCCGGCCTCATGCCGCCGCCCTGGATCATGAAACCGTCGATGACGCGGTGAAACAGCGTCCCGTCGTAGTGACCGTCGCGGACATACTGCTCGAAGTTCGCGCAGGTCTTGGGCGCCTTCTCGGCATCCAGCTCGAGGAGGATGTCGCCGTGGTTGGTGGTGAGCTTGATCATCAGAGATCTCCGCAGGCTGTACTGGCGCGCCGGCGGCGCACTCGGGTTTAAACCGCGCCCGGCGTGGTATGCGTCGTTTGTTGAATTGGCATGGCCGCGCCGGCTCCGAGACATGTTCGGAGCCTGCGCGGTTTAAAGTATTCAAAAAGATCAAGTTTTAAACCGCGTCCCCGCTAAGGGAGGTGGACGCGCCAAACGTCGAGTTCACTCGAAAGTGCGCATCTCGCTCTGGACGCGGTTTAGGTTCAATGGTACGGGCTTTGCGCAGTCGGGGAAAGGCGGGTTCACGCCTGCATCCTCGGCTTTGTTACCATGCCTGGCTTGCCGGAACCCGGCTCCGGACCTGTTGCGGCCCGGACCAACCCACTCGCGAGTGCATTCCATGTTGCAGATCCACAATAGCCTCACACGCCGCAAAGACCCCTTTCAGCCGATCGAGCCCGGCAAGGTGCGCATGTACGTCTGCGGGATGACCGTCTACGACTACTGCCATCTCGGCCATGCGCGCGTGATGGTGGTCTTCGATGTCGTCTATCGCTATCTGCGTGCGCTCGGCTACGAGGTGACCTATATCCGCAACATCACGGACATCGACGACAAGATCATCCGCCGTGCCGCCGAGGCCGGCGAGCCGATGCAGGCGCTGACCGAGCGTTTCATCCGGGCGATGCACGAGGACTCCGATGCGCTCGGTATCCTGCGGCCGACCGACGAGCCGCGCGCGACCGCGCACATGGACGAGATCCTCGCCATGATCGGCACCCTGATCGAGAAGGGGCTCGCCTATGTCGCCGAGAACGGCGATGTCTATTACGCGGTTGCGCGCTTTCCCGGCTACGGCAAGCTCTCGGGCAAGGATCCGCAGGACCTGCGCGCGGGCGCCCGGGTGGAGGTCGACGAGGCCAAGCGCGATCCGCTGGACTTCGCGCTCTGGAAGTCCGCCAAGCCCGGCGAGCCGGCCTGGGAGTCGCCCTGGGGCTCGGGCCGGCCGGGCTGGCATATCGAGTGCTCGGCCATGAGCACCTGCGCATTGGGCAGCCATTTCGACATCCACGGCGGCGGGGCGGATCTGCAGTTCCCGCATCACGAGAACGAGATCGCCCAGTCCGAGGGCGCGACCGGCGAGCCCTTCGTGAACGTCTGGATGCACAACGGGTTCGTGCGCGTGAACGAAGAGAAGATGTCCAAGTCGCTGGGCAACTTCTTCACCGTGCGCGAGATCCTGCAGCGCTTCCGGCCCGAGGAGGTGCGCTATTTCATCCTGACCAGCCAGTACCGCAGCCCGCTCAACTACGACGACGAGCACCTCGAGCAGGCCCGTGCGGCACTCACACGACTCTACACGGCCTTGCGCGGCGTGCCGGACCTTGCGCCCGAGGCCGTGGATGCGTCCGTTGCCACGCCCTTCGTCGAGCGTTTTCACGCCGCGATGGACGACGACTTCAACACGCCCGAGGCGCTTGCGGTCCTGTTCGATCTGGTGCGCGAGGTCAACCGTATTCGAGCGGATGATCCCGGGGCCGCCGCCGGCCCGGCGGCGGTGCTGCGACGACTCGGCGGCATTCTCGGCATCCTGCAGGAGGATCCGGAGCTCTATCTGCGCGGCCGGGCCGACGACGGCGGGATGTCGGACGCGCAGATCGAGAGTCTGGTTCAGGCGCGTATCGCCGCCCGCGCCGCCAAGGATTGGGCCGAGGCCGATCGTCTGCGCAAGCTGCTGAGCGAGGCGGGCATCGGTCTCGAGGATGGGCCGAGCGGGACGGCGTGGCGTCGCGGGGCTTGATCTTGGATCCGCAACGACTATGAATGCATCCGAACCGAGTGATCCGCGCGACGATCGCTTCCGCCGGAGGTGCGTTGGCGGGGCTGGGTTCAGGCGTTCGAGCGGGGACGACGGGTTTCGCTGCGCTTAACCATACTACGAATTTTTGGGGGGGTCAGGGGGCGTTGCGTGCCCGGCAGGCTTGCTCGCACTCGACGGCGCGATTGGCGCAGTAGCCGTAGAGATTCTCCGCACAGGACCACCAGGGATAACCGCAATCGGAGCGCTCGAATGCCGAAGCTAGACACCGGCGGTAGTCGACGAATGCCTCGCTGTAGCCGGCTTGGCACTGGCGATAGTCGTAGCGCGCATCGGCGTTGCACCTGTCGCGGGCACTTTTGCATGCGCCGATACAGCTGAGTTCCGCGAGTTGTCCGGGCAAACCCGGCGATTGGGCGCAGCCGCCCGACAGGACCGCGAGGAGCAGGCTCGAGAGGCCGAGGAGGAGTAGACGCGGGCTCGGCCGCGCGCCGAGCCGAGTCGTCTCGGGTAGCCCCTCGCCGAGCCCCTCTCTGAGCTTGATTCCGTGTATGAATGGCCTGGTTTGCATCCCTGAGTCGCTCCGTGTCGGGTTGATTTCGAGATCGGGGGCAGCCGCATCCGGGGCTCGCCGTTGCGGCAACTCTAGTCCGAAAGCGCCCCGCTGTGCAGGGCGGGATGCACGGGCTTCACGCGCCGATCCCTACATCGGCCGAGCAATGGACCGCGGGACCCGGGATTCGGGAGAGGGGTTGAAATGGCTCCCCGGCGGGGCCGATTGGGCCTAAACTGATCGCGTGCTTATCGGGCAAGGATCCGAATCGACGCGGCCTCGACCGGCACCCACAGCCGTCCTGACCCGACCGGCCGGCCCGCGACGTTCAACGGTCGTCTTGCGCGGAGAACGCTTATGACCCGACGCCATCTCGTCGCCCTGTTGCCGATCGTGCTCGGGGCCTGCGGACTCGTGCCGCCGAATCATCTCGGCGGGATCGGTGCGAGCGTTTCGCCGATGGATTATGCCCGGCGGCTCTGCGCGCACCTGGATCCGGAGTCCTACTCCTCCTGCGTGAGCCAGGTGCTCGACGAGATCGACCTCGGCCAACCGGATCCGCTGCCTGCGGGCTATTCCACCTCCGGCCCCTTCGCCGTCGTCATGGGCGGGGAGGTTTACGTCGGCGATTACCGTTCCAATCCCTTCAAAGCCGATTTTCGTGTCTCCAACGGCCGGAACGGCTGCCGCGGCGCCTACAACGCCATCACCGGATCGGCCGACGCCGTTTTCGATGTTTATTGCGACGACGGGCGCAGCGGCTGGGCCGACGTCATCCGCGCGGGCGACGGCCGCAACGGCATCGGCAAGATCGCACTCGACGACGGGGCCGAGGGCGATATCGTCTTCGGTCATCTGCCCCTCGGCGGTCTGGATCGGAGGCGGAACGACGCGCTGTAGATGGTGTAGGTGGTGTAGGGGCGACTTTAGTCGCCTCCTGGTCCCATGTAAGCGTTGGCTGGGCGACTAAAGTCGCCCCTACACCGCCCTACACCGCCCCTACACCGCCTGCACCACGGGGCTCTCCAGTGCCCCGATCCGCTCGATCTCGACCGTGACCCGGTCGCCCGCGCTCAGGAACAGCGGCGGGGTGCGCGCGAAGCCCACACCGGGCGGGGTGCCCGTGATGATCAGGGTGCCGGGCAGGAGTGTGGTGTCGCGGCTCAAGAAGGCGATCAGCTCGGCGATGGTGAAGATCATGTCGCTGGTGTGGCCGGTCTGGACGCGCTCGCCGTTGAGTGTGCAGATGACGCTCAGTGCCTGCGGGTCGGGGATCTCGTCCGCGGTGACCAAGACCGGTCCGAGCGGACAGAAGCCGTCGAAGCTCTTGCCGCGAATCCATTGGCCCGCACCGCCTTCCTTCTGCCAGCGCCGTGCGGAGATGTCGTTGGCGCAGGTGTACCCCAGCACGTAATCGAGCGCGGATGCGACCGAGACATCGCGCGCCGTACGACCGATGACGACGGCCAGCTCGGCCTCGTAGTCGACCTCGGGGCCGTGCTCGCAGGCGTTCGGCAGAATGATGGGTTCGCCCGGGTCCGTGATCGCCGTCGTGGGCTTCATGAAAACGACCGGGTTGGACGGGATGGCGGCCCCGGTCTCTTCGGCATGGGCGCGATAGTTCAGGCCGATGCCGTAGACGTTGACGGGTGCGATCGGCGCCAGCCAGCGTGCCACCGCGATCTCGTCGGTGGTCTCGGTCAGGCCCTCGTAGAGGTGCCCGCCAAGTCGGATGGCATGCCCGGCGTCGATCGGGGTTCCGTAATGGATGGTGCCGTGGATGTCCAGAAAGCGGGCGATCTTCATGTTCGGGTTCTCGTCGATAGCGTATGGATAGGGGATTCAGCCGGGGCTGCGGGCACGCAGCTGCTCGGTGAGTTTTTGGAATTCGCGTTGCATCTCCAAGTTTTCAAAGGGGCGCAGGGCCGGGACCTGGCGATTCATGAGTCCTTCGAGAAGCTGCTGGCTCGATCGGACCAGGCTGACCAGCTCGCCGGACACCCGCACCGTCTCGTAGGTATTCCAGGCGGCGGCGATATCCTTTTCAAGCTCGCGTCGAGCTTGCTTCACCTGTGTCGCCTGGTCCCTGAGATATCGGCGATAGATCTCGGCGGCCTGCACGGTCAGCTCTTGTGCCTCCAGGTTGGCCGCGAGCACCTCCTGTCGCCCCGGCGACTCGCGCTGCAAGCGTCGGGTCTCGCCGGAAAGTGTCTGCGCACGCGCGATGATGGCGTCGATCTGCGGCACATACTGCTCCCCGATCGCCTCCTCGATCTGCAGGTGCATGCGGTTGAGCGCCTGCAGCAGGACGACATAGAGGCCGTAATAGCGTCGCGCGCTCTGCAGATCCTCGCCGCTCTGGGCGACCAGCACCTCGAGCTGGGCGGTGATGGCCTTGACGTTGTCGAACAGAATGCCGAGGTCGACCATGTTGTCGCCGACCACGGTCGAGAGCAGCAGCTCGATCTGATCGTCGCCCAGGTCGATGCCCATTTGGCGCAGCTCGCCCGCGAACTCCCGTTTGACCGCGGCCAGCTCGCCGTTCAGACGATCGATGTCGTCCTCCAGCGACGCGATCGAGCGATCGTAATCCGCGACCGTCTTCTTGAGGGTCGACTCTGCAGGTGCGGAGATCCGTTTCTGACGGGCATCGGCGATCCCGACACGGGCCCTCTCGATCTCGGCTTGAAGGATCCGGATTCGCTCGCGGTAGTTTTGGATCGGCGAGGTCGAGAGGATCTCCACCGCGGCGTCGAGCAGTGCGTTGATCTCCTCTCGATTGGAGCGCTGGTCGGTCTCGAACCAGGCCCGCTCGGGCAACTCGCCGTGGCGCTCTTCCAGCACCAACGCCGAATCCAGCTTGGGGACAACGTTCTCCCAGACCCGGGCGAAATCCCGATCCTCGGCGAAGAGTCCTTTGGCGTCGGCGACCGCCCGGTCGGCGAAATCGCGCGAGCGTTGCCACCATTCGGTGGCGGTCTCGAGGGTTCGGTTCCAGACATCCGGCTGGGTTCGGGATGGCTCGGCCGCTGAAAGGTCGGTCTCGGCGGCGAGCGCGCCGGCGCCGCCGCCGATGAGGAGCGTCCCGAGGAGAAGGATGGGCGGTGAGATGGCGCGCATTGGGAATCAGGATGCCTCGGCGGGTCTGTTGGTGCGGGTCCCGAGCCGGCGGACTCGGCCATGACCGACGCTCGGACCCGGCCAAGGGTCGGACGCGACAAGTCTGCCACGCCCGAGCGGTCGGGTCGATGCGGGTGTCGGGCAAGTGCAGAAGGGCGCCTCGGTCCGGCGCGGATCGTCGGGCGTTTGTCTTCGGTCGTGCGCTTTGTTAACCTTGCACGTCGACTCGGGCCATGGTCCGGATGTCGATGTCATGGTGGCTTGCGCCGGTCCCCTCGCAACGCGAAACCGTGAACCCGGTCAGGCCCGGAAGGGAGCAGCCGCAGCGGTTGAAGCGTGTGCCGGGGTGTGGCTGGCGTCGGCCGCCGCCCCCGCCCGATCCGGACGGGCAAGTGGACGTCGTCGCGCAGGCCGTGAAGATCGGCTCGGCCGACATGACCCTCGAGTCCGCGCACTCATCGCCGGATGGACGGCAGTGTGGTCACCGGCAAGACCCGGCACCGGATGCCCGTTACCGTTCCTATCAGTCGCCTCCACACGGAATTCGTCCGACTCGAATCACGCATGTCCTACCAGGTGCTCGCCCGCAAATGGCGCCCCAAGAGCTTCGATGATCTGGTCGGACAATCGCATGTGGTCCGCGCACTCTCCAACGCGCTCGATCGCGACCAGCTCCATCATGCCTACCTCTTTACCGGCACCCGCGGTGTCGGCAAGACCACGCTTGCCCGTATCCTCGCCAAGGCGCTGAACTGCGAGGAGGGCGTGAGCGCGCGTCCCTGCGGTGTCTGCTCGTCCTGTCGAGAGATCGACGGCGGTCGATTCGTGGATCTCATCGAGGTGGATGCCGCCTCGCGCACCAAGGTCGATCAGACCCGCGAGCTTCTGGACAACGTCCCCTATGCCCCGGCCCGTGCACGCTACAAGGTCTATCTGATCGACGAGGTGCACATGTTCTCCAACCACAGCTTCAACGCCTTGTTGAAGACCTTGGAGGAGCCGCCGCCGCATGTGAAGTTCCTGCTCGCGACCACCGACCCGCAGAAGGTCCCGGTCACGGTGCTCTCGCGCTGTCTGCAGTTGAATCTGCGACGCCTCTTGCCCGAGGAGATCCGTGCCCGGCTTCAGCATGTCCTGGAGGCCGAAGGTCTCGTGTTTCAGGCCTCCGCGCTGCCCTTGCTGGCCCGCGGGGCCGACGGGAGCATGCGCGACGGCCTGAGTCTGCTCGATCAGGCGATCGCCTTCGGCGGCGGGCGGGTCGAGGAGTCGGGCGTGCGCACCATGCTCGGGACCCTGCCTGGCGATCTGACCCTGGACCTGCTCGATGCGCTGGCCGCGGGAGACGGGGCGCGTGTCTTGGCAGAGGTCGAGCGCGTGGCCTCGCTGACACCGGATTTCGAAGCGCTGCTGCGCGAGCTGATCGCGCTGCTGCACCGCTTGGCACTGCTTCAGCAGGTACCCGAGACGCTGGCCCCGGACGATCCGGACGCCGCGCGCCTGAAGGCGTTGGCGGATCGGCTCCCGGCCGAGGATCTTCAGCTTTACTATCAGGTGGCGCTGATCGGGCAAGGCGACCTGCCGCTCGCCCCGGATCCGCGTGCCGGCTTCGAGATGGTCCTTTTGCGCGCCCTGGCGTTTCGGCCGGGCACGAATCGGGACGAGCCGACCCGCGCGCCGCCACGCCCCGCGACCCTGCGCGAGACCGCGACCGGCGGTGCGATGCGTCCGGCCGAGTCCGCCGGCGGTGCGGCGGGCTCGCCGGTATCCTCGCCCGTATCCTCGCCGGTATCGATGCTCCGGCCGGTTGCCGAGCCGCGTCTTGCCGAGCCGGCGCCGGCGCATCGGGCCGCTGCCGCGACTCATGCGCCGACCGAGATTGCAGGCGCCGCGCGCGCAGTCGTACTCACCTCGCACGCGGAATGGCTCCAACTCGTCGATCGTTTGGAGCTGGGCGGGATCGCGAGCCAGATCGCCCATCATTGCGATCTGAAAGGCTGGGCCGACGGACAACTCTCGCTCGGCTTGGATCCGGCCGCCGAGCATCTGCGCTCGCCGGGTGCGGAAGCGCGCCTGCACGCCGCTCTGGAGAAGGCCATGGGGACGGCGGTGAAGCTCGACATCCAGGTCGCCCGGCCGCAGCGCGAGACCCTGGCTCGGCGACGCGAGCGCGAGACCGGCGAGCGTCGCCAGGCGGCGGTCTCCGCGATGGAGGAGGACCCGATCGCGCGCGCGATGCAGGACGAGCTCGACGCGAGCTGGATCGCCGGGAGTATCGAGCCGGCCGATTGAAGACCGGCGGGCGGTAGAGAACCGTCTCCCCGGGTGTTTCTGTTGCGCTGAATCTCCGCTCGGAGATTCGGATGGACTGGGGTCGCACTGCGACTGATTCTTCCAAAGAGATAGCCAACCGAGAAGAGAGGATGCGGGAGATGGACGGCGTTCGGCGCCGTGCGCTATCCCGCCTCGGCCCCGCGGCCGGGGTTTCCCGCGACGATGCATGATGAAAGGTGGAATCGGCAACCTGCTCAAGCAAGCGCAGAAGATGCAGGAAGACATGAAGCTGGCCCAGGAGCGGCTCGCCTTGGAAGAGGTCGTCGGCGAGTCCGGCGGCGGCATGGTGAAGGTGACCATGAACGGCCGCTATCAGGTCAGTCGGGTGGAGATCGACCCCGGTGTGATGGGCGACGATAAGGAGATGCTCGAGGATCTCATCACCGCCGCCGTCAACGGTGCAAGCCAGCGCGTCGCCGAGAAGGCGAAGGAGAACATGGCCGAGCTGACCGCCGGGCTGCCCTTGCCGCCCGGGATGAAGCTGCCCTTTTAGGCGCGGCCCATTGCCATGTCCGAGCGCCCGCTTCTCGGTCAATTGATCGATGCCTTGCGGTGCCTGCCCGGGGTCGGACCCAAGTCGGCGCAGCGTATCGCCTTCCACCTGCTCGAGCGCGATCGTGAGGGCGGGGCGCGTCTGGCGCGGATCATGGCCGATGCCATGATCCGGATTCGGCGCTGTCGCCGCTGCCGGACCCTGACCGAGCAGGATCTGTGTGCGCTCTGCACCAACCCGCATCGCGACGCTGCACTCCTGTGCGTGGTCGAGCAGCCGTCCGAGATTCTGGCGATCGAGCAGGCGACGGACTTTCGCGGACTTTATTTCGTGCTCGGCGGGCGGCTCTCGCCGCTCGACGGGATCGGCCCGGAGGAGCTTGGCCTGGACTCGCTCGACGCGCGTCTACAGGGCGGGGAGGTCCGCGAGGTCATCCTCGCCATCAGCCCGACCGTGGAGGGGAGTGCGACGGCACACTTCATTGCCGAGTCCGCCGATCGGCACGGTGTGAGCGCGACGCGCATCGCCCACGGTGTCCCGCTGGGCGGAGAGCTCGAATATTTGGACGGCGGCACGCTGGCGTTGGCCTTCAATGGTCGGCGCCGACTCTGACACCACTGGTTTCTGAACGGAGCGGATTGCAACGATGTCTGATACCATTTTCGGCAAGATCGCCGCAGGCGAAGTCTCGGCCGACATCGTCTATGAGGACGACGACCTGGTCGCTTTCCGAGACCTCCACCCGCAAGCGCCGACCCATATCCTGGTGATCCCGCGCAAGCCGATTCCGACCCTCAACGAGGTGCAGCCCGAGGATGCCGTGCTGATCGGCAAGCTGTTCCTGGCCGCGGCCAAGATCGCCGAGCAGGAGGGGATCGCGCGCAGCGGCTACCGGACCTTGATCAACTGCAACGCGGCGGCCGGGCAGACGGTGTATCACCTGCACCTGCATATCCTGGGCGGGCGCCCCATGCAGTGGCCACCCGGCTGATCCTTGTTGCGGGGTAGCGCGCGGTACGTGTAGGGTCTTGACGTCGTCGCCGAACGGCGACCTTGTGATTCATTCCAGCGGAGATCGACGGGCGTTTGCCCCGAAAGCAGCAACATGGCAGGGTATCAACGCACGTCTGTCGGGGATCGCCCCGCCGTCTTCGAGCTCAAGGCGGCCGGTTTCACCCTGCCGATCATTCGTCTGCTCGAGGCCGATATCGAGGCGGTCGCCGCCGAGCTGGGTGCCCGGGTCGAGCAGGCGCCGGAGTTTTTTCGCAATACGCCCGTCGTGATCGATCTGAGCGCCTTCCCCGAAGGCGGTGCCAAGGTCGAGTTTCCGCTCTTGGTCGGTTTGCTGCGCGGCTACGGCATGATTCCATTCGGCGTGCGCGGCGGCAACAAGGCCCAGAACGAGGCTGCCGAGGCGATGGAGCTGGCGATCCTCGGCGAGCACGAGACCCGCGCGACGCGTACCGAGCGCGCCATCGTGCCCGAGGAGCCCGCGCCGAGCGCCCCAGCGGCGGCCGCGCCGTCGGTGCAGCAAGGCGAGCCCGCGCCAATCCCGCGTGCAGGAGCCGGTGCGGCCTTCACCTTGGTGACCCGCCCGGTGCGCTCGGGGCAACGCGTCTACGCCGCCGGCGGAGATCTGTCCATCATCGCCGCGGTGAGCTCGGGCGCTGAGCTGATGGCCGACGGCAACATCCATGTCTACGGTCCGTTGCGCGGTCGTGCGCTGGCCGGCATGAAGGGCAACACGGACGCGCGGATCTTTTGCCAAGACCTTCAGGCGGAGCTGGTGTCGGTCGCGGGGCATTACCGGGTGAGCGAGAACATCCCGATGGAGCTGCGCGGCGTGCCGGTCCAGATCTATCTGGACCAGAAGATTCTGAGAATCGAAAAACTTTGACCCGATGCAGGGTTGGGCGACGGACCATCCCATTTTGGAGGCGGCTACTTTGGCGAGAATTATTGTGATCACCTCGGGCAAGGGCGGGGTCGGCAAAACGACCACGTCCGCCGCGTTGGCCATGGGACTGGCGCAACGCGGTCATCGCACGGTTGTCATCGACTTCGATGTGGGCCTGCGCAACCTTGATCTCATCATGGGTTGCGAGCGCCGTGTCGTCTACGATTTCGTCAATGTCATCAATCAGGAGGCCAACCTCAACCAGGCCCTGATCCGCGACAAGCGTTGCGACAACCTCTATGTGCTGCCGGCCTCTCAGACCCGCGACAAGGATGCGCTGACCAAGGAGGGTGTGGGTCGGGTGCTCGAGGAGCTCGCCCACGGTTACGACTTCATTGTCTGCGACTCGCCGGCCGGCATCGAGCACGGCGCGACCATGGCCATGTACTATGCCGACGATGCCATCGTGGTGACCAATCCCGAGGTCTCCTCGGTGCGGGACTCCGACCGCATGCTGGGTATCCTCTCGAGCAAGTCGCGCCGGGCCGAGTCCAACGAGGAGCCGATCCGCGAATTTCTGCTGCTCACCCGCTACGATCCGGCGCGCGTCGAGAAGGGCGAGATGTTGAGTGTGGACGACGTGCAGGAGATCCTGTCGCTGACCTTGATCGGCGTCATCCCTGAGTCGAAATCCGTCCTGACCGCATCCAACTCCGGAGTCCCCGTGGTCCTCGATCGGGAGAGCGATGCCGGCAAGGCGTATGCCGATACGGTTGCTCGCTATCTGGGCGACGAGGTGCCGCACCGTTTTCTCCAAGTGGAGAAGAAGGGCTTCCTGAAGCGCTTTTTCAGAGGCTGACCTATGGGCTTACTCGACTACTTCCGCTCCTCGCGACCGAAGGGTTCCGCAAATGTAGCCAAGGAGCGGCTGCAGATCCTGGTGGCCCACGATCGCACGCAGCGTGGCCGTCCCTCTTATCTCCCCAAGCTGCAGCAGGAGATCCTCGAGGTCATCCGCAAGTATGTGGAGGTGGATATGAACGCCGTCTCCGTGAAATACGAGCAGGAGGACAGTCATGAGGTCCTCGAGCTCAATATCGTCCTGCCGGATACGGCCGAGGGACGGATCTGAGGGCGGGCGGGCGAGGCCCGCAGCCTCCGGCCTCCAGCCTCCGGCTTTTTGGGTCGATGATCCCGACGTATGATCGGCGTTCGACCGAGATCGACCGGCATGCACGGGTTTTCCGTGCAATCTTCCGGACTACACTGACCTGGCGGCTGGCGGCTGGCGGCTGGCGGCTACGGCAGGATCTTGATCGGCGTGCCGTCGCGCACCATCGACCAGATCTCGTCGATCTCGTGGTTCTGCACCGCGATGCAGCCCTGTGTCCAGTCTCGGTTCGCGTATTGCTGACGCAGCGCCTCGGACTGGATGTAATTGGGCAGCCCGTGAATCATGATCATCCCACCCGGATTGGAATAACCGAGCGAGCGACTGACGAGCTTGTCGCGTTCGTTCGGGTAGGAGATGTGGATCGACTTGTAGAAGTTGCTGTTCGGGTTGCGCCAGTTGAGCAAATAGTCGCCGATCGGAGTGCGCTGGTCTCCCTCGCGAAACTTGTGACCGTCCGGTGAGCCGCCGAGCGCGATCCGGTATTCGCGGATCACCCGTCCGTTGTTGTGCAGCTCGAGCTTGCGCTGCGATTTCTTGACGACGACTTTGTCCGCATGGCTCGGCTCGACCGTCGCCATCTTCGGTGCGCTGCTGCATCCGGCGAATCCCAACGCCCCAGCAACGGCGAGCGCTGCCAGCAGGTATCGGGCCGGATGCGCACCCTGCGCGGGTCGGCGGGTAGGGTGCCGGGCGATGGCGGTCATGGGGTCTTTCGCGTCGGTGTGCATGGGTCTGATCCGGTGTCTGGAAGGGCGCCACGGCGTCGGCCGTGCTCAACAGCAACACGCGAAAGTGTAGGTAACCGCATGAGAAAACGCCATCTTGTTTGTCGATTTTTCGATCTGAAAATCCCGAGCCGAGCCCCGGGATCGCCGATCAGAACTCGGGAAGGACGCGGAAAAAGAGCGTCTTGAGATAGGCGGTCTCCGGGATCGCCGGATGCACCGGATGGTCCGGTCCCTGCTGTCCGGTCTCCAAGAGCTGCAGGGTGCGTCCGGCGCGGCGTGCCGCCTGCTGAACGGTCCGCACGAAGACGTCGCGACCCATGTGGAAGGAGCACGAGGAGGTCACCAGCAGGCCGCCCGGCTCCAGGAGCTCCATCCCGAGTCGATTGAGCCTCAGATACGCCTGAACCCCGTCCTTTTCGTCCTTGCGTCGCTTGATGAAGGCGGGCGGGTCGAGGAGCACTGTGTCGAAACGGGCGTCCTCCTCGCGCAGTGCGCGCAGGACCTCGAAGGCATCGCCGTGTCGGCCCTGGACGCGCTCCGCCAGCCGATTGCGTGCGGCATTGTCGGCGACCCGCTCGAGTGCCGGCAACGAGCTGTCGACACAGACGACCTGCTCGGCGCCCAGCGCCGCGGCACGCAGACCCCAAGCACCGATATAGCTGCAGACATCCAGGACGCGCCGGCCCACACCGTAGCGTGCCAGTCGGGTACGGTTCTCGGCTTGGTCGAAGAACCAGCCGGTCTTCTGGCCGGTCAGGGGCGAGACGAGGAACTCCAGGTCGTTCTCGATCAGGGGCAGGGTGTCCTCGGGCGAACCCAGGATGACCTCGACGCCCTGGGTCAGGCCCTCCATCTCGCGCACCGAGGTGTCGTTGCGCAGTACGATCGCCTTGGGGCGCAGCACCTGCTCGAGTGCGGCCAGGATCTCGCCCTGCACCCGTTCCATCCCGGCGGTGGTGATCTGCACGGCGAGCAGATCCCCGTAGCGGTCGACGACCAGGCCCGGCATGCCGTCGCTTTCCCCGAAGATCAGTCGATAGAAGGGGCGCGTGTAAAGCCGCTCGCGCAGGGCGAGCGCATCGTGGATACGCTTCAGCCACAGTGTCGGGCTCAGTGGCTGTGTCGGATCGCGGCTGACCACGCGGGCGCAGATCAAGGAGTGCGGATTCGCGTAGCCGTGGCCGATCCAGCGATCATGGTCGCTGCGGATCGCGACCGGCTGGCCCGGCTGGAGATCCTTCAGCGGCGTGGCCTTGGTATCGACCTCGTTGCTGTAGATCCAGCAGTGTCCGGCGATGAGGCGGCGTTCCTGGTCTTTGCTCAGGATGAGGGGTTGGGTCTTCATGATCGCGTGTCCTGTGGTGTCTGGGCGCTCGTCGTCTCGCGCGGTGACAGACTATCAGAACCGGCCGAGGTCGGTCGGGGCATGGAAAGGGGAGTCGGGGGGACCCACGTTCCGATATGAGCCGGCAGCCGGCAGCCGCCAGCCGCCAGCCGTAAGCTATCAGCTCGTAGGTTGTGCTGACGATAGGCGACACCACTTGCGCCGAGGTTTGGTTGCGTTTGTGCCCCGCACCGCTCGGGACAACCTAAGGCGCTGATGTCGAGACAGCTGACAGCGCACGGAGCCCGCCTATCAGTTGCGACCCATGCCCGGAGGATCAGCCATGTCGAACGCCCATCCGTCACCGACCGGCCATGCCAACCGTCTTGCTGGAACCACCAGTCCTTATCTCCGACAGCACGCGCACAACCCCGTGGATTGGTGGCCTTGGTGCGAGGAGGCGCTTGCCCTGGCGCGCGCGACGGATCGGCCCATCCTGCTCTCGATCGGCTATTCGGCGTGTCACTGGTGTCATGTCATGGCCCATGAGTCCTTCGAGGACGTGGGCACGGCGGAGCTGATGAACCGTCTCTTCGTCAACATCAAGGTCGATCGGGAGGAGCGCCCGGATCTCGACAAGATCTATCAGACCGCACACCAGCTGCTTGCGCGACGCCCCGGCGGTTGGCCGCTGACGGTGTTTCTGATGCCGAACGATCAGAAACCTTTCTTCGCCGGGACCTATTTCCCGCGCGAGCCGCGTCACGGCCTTCCGGCGTTCAAGCAGCTGATGCAGGGTATCGAGCGGGCCTATCGCGAGCAGAAGACGGCGATCGAGTCGCAAAACGAAAGCTTGATGGCGGCCCTTGCAGAGCTGGAGCCGAGTGCCTCGGACGCGCTGCCCGAGCGCTCGGTGATCGATGCGGCACTGCAGCAGCTCGACGAGAGCTTCGACACCGAGCACGGCGGATTCGGCGATGCACCCAAGTTTCCGCATCCGACCAATCTGGAGCTTCTGCTCCGGCACTCGGCGGGCGATTCGGAGGCCGTCGCGCCTGATCGCTCGGCGCTCCGGAAGGCCCTTTGGACGCTTGAGCGGATGATTCGCGGCGGACTGACCGATCAGCTCGGCGGTGGTTTCTATCGCTATTCGGTCGATACGCGTTGGATGATCCCGCACTTCGAGAAGATGCTCTACGACAACGGCCCGCTCCTCGCACTTTGCTGCGATGCCTTCGCCGTGACGGAGGATCCGCTGTTTCGGGATGCGGCCGTCATGACGGCGGACTGGGTGCTGCGCGAGATGCAGTCCCCGGAGGGCGGCTACTGGTCCAGCCTGGACGCCGACAGCGAGGGCGAGGAAGGAAAATTTTATGTCTGGGATCGCGACGCGATCCAGGCCCTGCTCGCACCCGCCGAATATGCTCCGTTCGCCGCCGTCTACGGTCTGGATCGCCCGGCCAACTTCGACGGCCGCTGGCATCTGCACGGTTATCGCAGGCCCGAGGCTGTCGCCGGTGATCTCGGATTGGAGCCGGCGCGGGTGCAGGCACTGCTCGCCGCTGCACGCGCGACACTCTATGTGGCGCGCGAGCGCCGCGTACGCCCCGGCCGGGACGAGAAGGTTCTCACCGCTTGGAACGCGCTCATGATCAAAGGCATGGCGCGTGCCGCGCGCACCTTCGATCGGCCCGATTATCTGGAGTCCGCCGAGCAGGCCCTCGCCTTCATCCGCGCCACACTCTGGCGCGAGGGTCGGCTGTTCGCGACCTACAAGGACGGCACTGCCCATCTGAACGCCTATCTCGACGACTATGCCAACCTGCTTGATGCGCTTCTGGAACTCTTGCAGACACGCTGGTCACGAGCTGATCTCGACTTTGCACTCTCGCTGGCCGAAGTGCTCCTGGAGCAGTTCGAGGACCCGATCGAGGGCGGCTTCTGGTTCACCGGCCGCGATCACGAGACACTGATCCACCGCACCAAACCGCTCGGCGACGAGGCACTCCCGTCCGGCAACGGGATCGCCGCCACGGCACTCCAGCGCCTCGGCCATCTCGTCGGCGAGCCGCGCTATCTCGCCGCGGCCGAACGGGCCTTGAAGCTGGCGGCCGAGTCGATCGGCCGCATGCCCTATGCCCACGCCACACTCCTCTTTGCGCTCGACGAGTGGCTCGATCCGCCCGAGACCCTGGTGATCCGCGCCGGCGACGAGCGTCTCGACGCCTGGCGCCGAGAGGCCCAACGCGGCTACCGACCGCGTCGTTTTGTGCTGGGTATCCCCGTCGAGGAGAGCCATCTCCCCGGCACGCTCGCCGCCATGGTGCCCGGCGATCGCCCGCGCATCTACCGCTGCCGAGGCACAGAGTGCGAGACGCCGACCGAATCACTCGGCGACGTCTTGAATCCAACCCCGTAGATTGCGCCGACGGTAGGAAGTACAACGCCGGCAGACGTGCCGAGTGCCGAACCTCGCGCCTTGCGCGCGCTCGGTACAAGCACCGCCGTCCGGCAAACCTCAGCCACCAGCAGGTCATCCTCCATGTCGACAGCCCGGCCGTTTCGACGGCATCTCGCCTATCTCGATTGGCTCTACAACCCCTTCGGGTCGTGGGACGTCACCCGCGTCTACGATCTCTTGTCGACCGACGTCGCCACCGAGAACGGGCTCTATCTCAATCTGGGCTACTGGAGCGCGGAGCAGACGCTGGACGAAGCCTGCCAAGCGCTCGCCGCCTTGGTGGCGGAGCGCGCATCGATGGGCCCGGGCGATCGGGTGCTCGACGTCGGCTTCGGTTTCGCCGACCAAGACATCTACTGGCTTCGGACCTACGCGCCCGATCATATCCAGGGCCTGAACATCACCGCCTCCCAGGTGGCCGTCGCACGCGGGCGGGTCAGAGACCTCGGTCTCGAAGAGCGCATCGATCTGCGTGAAGGATCGGCCACGGACATGCCGCTGCCGTCGGATTCAGTCGACACGGTCGTCGCCCTCGAGTGCGCATTCCACTTCAAGACCCGAGAGCGCTTCTTCGAGGAAGCCTTTCGCGTCCTGCGTCCGGGCGGCCGATTGGTCACGGCCGACATCATCCCCATGCCCTTGTCCGACGACTGGCTTACCCGCCTCAAACAGCGCTGGTCCTGGGGTCTGGTCGCGAGCAAGTTCGCGATCCCCGCCGAAAACGTCTACAGACGCGACATCTACGCGGAGAGGCTCGAAGCCTGCGGTTTCGGAGATGTCGAGGTTGCCTCCATCCGCGATCGCGTCTATACCCCCCTGCACGACTACCTGTCGAGACACCCGGAAACGCTCGATCGACTCCATCCGGCGACCCGACTCCCGGCCCGACTCGCACTCGGCATGAGCGCCGAGAGCGTTTACGGCGGTTTGGACTATGTGCTCGCCGTCGCCTATAAACCTCGCCTTTCGTGACCTACGCGCTTTTCTCGGAGACCACGCTCGCGACGACCAGGCGACTTATACCTGGCGAGTTTTGGAGGACTGAAAAACAAAAACGCGTTTACCCTCCTAAACCGCGTCTCAGCTAAGGGCTGAGGATGCACCAAACGTCGAGCTCACTCGAAAATTGAGCATCTCGCTCTGGACGCGGTTTAGTAAAGAAAGGGAATGAGCTTCTTCACCCCCTTCGCATACTCCGCATACTCGGGATGACGTTCGGTCAACCAACCCTCTTCTTTGCTCGCCTTGTAGTCGAAAAAGAAGAAGCCGACGACCAGTATGGCAAGGTGCGGGATGCTCAGCGTGAAGAGCACCCAGCCCGCCGCAGCGAAGAGCTGGCTGCTGTAGAGCGGATGGCGAACCCGGGCGTAGACGCCGTGCTTGACCAGCTGGCTGTGATCCACGGGATAGGGCAGGGGGGTCAGATACTCGCGGATATGGACCGAGCCGAAACCGCCGAGGACAAGGGCGACCGCCCAAAAGGCGATCAACGCCGGCCAGCGCACGGGGGCGAGTGCATCCAGCAATGCCGGGGTCGCGAGCGGATTCCATGCAGGGGTGAAGAGAAAGGCGAAGAAGAGCACGAATTGCAGTACGACGAGATATTCGCCGCGGTGGCCCTTCAGGAACGAGAAACGGGTCATGTCGATATCCTTGTCGGAGGTTGAGCGCCGGCGACGGTCTGTCGGGTCGCGAAGACAGGCATTGTCCGACATCCGCGGAGGTTGTGCCGAACACCGGTGGGCACAACCAACCCTGCCTCGATGCGGAATGCCCGGTTGGCTGCACAGCGCCGTTCGACGCCCGTCTTCGAGGTAAGGTGCCTGAACAGGTGCTTTCCGGTACACTCCCGCGGCTTGAGTCAAGCCCAAACATGCGGTCCATGCCGTGCCGACAGCGAGCGATCCCCGGTTGTTGACCTTCACCTGGCCGGTGCGGGTCTATTACGAAGATACCGACGCGGGCGGTGTGGTCTTCTACGCCAATTATCTCAAGTTCCTGGAGCGTGCGCGTGCCGAATGGCTGCGCGCCGTCGGCTACGAGCAGGGTGTCTTGCGCGCGCGTCGCGGGATCCTCTTCGCCGTGCGACGCGTGACCATCGACTACCTGGCACCCGCCCGTCTCGATGATTGCCTGAGCGTAACCTCCCGCCTGGTGCGTGCGGGCGGTGCGAGTCTGGAGTTCGACCAACAGGTCATGCGCGACGGGGACGGCACCTGTTGTTGCCGAGCCGCCGTGAAGATCGCCTGCATCGATATCGCCACCCTGCGCCCGGCGCGTCTGCCCGGCGATCTCTTGTCCGAGTTGTTGCCGTTCGCGAGCGGTCCAGCGGAGCCCTTGTCATGACGTCCGATCTGTCCTTGTTCAACCTGATCCTTCAGGCCAGCCTGGTGGTCCAGTTGGTCCTGCTAGTGCTGGTGATCGCCTCCGTGACCTCTTGGACCATGATTCTGGACCGCGCCCGCGTGCTCTCCAAGGCCCGCAAGAGCGCCAACGCCTTCGAGGAGCGCTTCTGGTCCGGCGGCGATCTCAGCGCACTTTACAAGGATCTGAGCGAGAACCGTAAGGGCGAGCACGGCCTGCCGTCCATCTTTCGCGCGGGCTTCAAGGAATACGTGCGGCTGCGCAAGATCGAGGGCAATGACCTCATGGCCGTGCTGCAGGGTAGCGAGCGCTCCATGCGCGTTGCCCTCAGTCGCGAGATGGACCGTCTGGAGACCAGCCTCACTTTTCTGGCGACGGTCGGCTCGACCAGCCCCTATATCGGGCTCTTCGGCACCGTCTGGGGCATCATGCATGCCTTCCATGCGCTCGGAAACGTCGAGCAGGCCACCCTCGCACTGGTTGCGCCCGGCATCTCGGAGGCCCTGGTTGCGACCGCCATCGGTCTCTTCGCGGCCATCCCCGCCGTCATCGCCTACAACCGCTATTCCTATCAGGTCGAGCGTCTCAATAGCCGCTACGAGGAGTTCATGGAAGAGTTCTCGACCCTGCTGCAACGCCAAGGCCGCAACTGAGCGTTCGAGGACGCCCGCAGATGCTTAAACGCACCCGTTCCAGACAACGTCGCCGGCCGATGGCCGAGATCAATGTCGTGCCCTACATCGACGTGATGCTGGTGCTGCTCGTCATCTTCATGGTGACGGCGCCCTTGATTACGCAGGGTGTGAAGGTAGCGTTGCCGCAGGAGAAGGCCGGCGGTATCCCGAGCCCGACGACCGAGTCGCTGATCATTACGGTCGATGAGTTCGGTGACTATTACATCGATATCGGGGACGAGAAGAACGCCCCGGCCAGCGAGCAGATCCTGTTCGACCGCATTCGTGTCGTGCTCGAATACACGCCCGAAACGCCGATCCTGGTGCGTGCGGACCATCGTGTCGATTACGGGCGCGTCGTGCGTGCCATGGTCGTCGCTCAGGCGGCTGGCGCTCCGGAGGTCGGTCTGGTGACGGTGCCGCCGGAGCGCCGCGAGCGCTGACGCGGCGGCACGAACCCCGACATGTGGCAGATCCTGAGGCAGAACCCGAGGGCCTTTTATTGGTCGTTGGCTCTGCATGTCTTTTTCGCCCTGCTCTTCTTCGTGGGCGTCAAGCTCGAGCGGCCCATCACGGAGGCCGGGAGCAAGCCGCGCGTGGTGCAGGCGAGCATCGTGAGCGATGCTGCGCTCGAGGCGATGGTCGCGGAGTTTCAGGCCGAGCAGGCTCGGCGACCGGCCGGTCCGCAGATCAGTCCCGAGGTGGGCACGGCGATCAGCCCGCAAGCGCAGGAGCCGCCGGACGCGGTGACGCTTGAAGACCTGAGCGCCGCCGAGGCCGCCCGGCTCGAAACCGAGCGGCTCGAGGCCGAGGTGGCCGAGGCGGAGCGTCGGGCCGACGCCGAACGCGAGGAGGCGCAGCGTCTTGCCGAAGCCGCTCGCGCCGCTGCCGAAGCCGAGCGCCTGGCAGCGGAGGCCGAAGCGGCTGCGGCCGAGGCGGAAGCGCGCCGTCAGCTGGAGATCGACCGCATGGCCGAGGCCCAGCGCCGAGCGCAGGCCGAACGAGAGGCCGAGGAGGCCGCTGCGAGGGCCGAGGCCGAAGAACGCGCCGAAGCCGAACGACGTGCCGAGGCCGAGCGTTTGGCCGCCGAGGCCGCAGCCGCCAAGGCCGAGGCGGAGCGTCTGGCCGAAGAGAAGCGTCTTGCCGCGGAGGCCGCGGCCCGCGCCGAGGCGCAACGCCGGTCCGAGGCGGTCCGCGCCGAGGACGAACGCCGAGCGAGGGCCGAGGCCGAGCGTCGTGCCGAGATCGAGCGTCGCGCGGAGGCGCAGCGCCAGGCCGATGCCGAGGCCGCCATCGAGCGCCAGCGTCAGCTTGAAGAGGAGGCCCGCCGGATGGCCGAGATGGAGGAGCGTCGCCTCGTCGAGGAGCTTGCGCAGGAGAGTATCGAGCAGGAGGCGAGGCGGATGGCCGAGGAGGATGCGCAGCGCGGGCTCGCCGCGGAAGAGGCGCAGCGCGCGCGTGAGGGCGACCCAAACTCATCACTGGCGACCGAGCAGCTCGCGCGCGAGGCCGATCGCTACGTCCCGGTGATCCGAGATCGGGTCCGTCAGGTTTGGGTCCGGCCGCCGGCGACCGGTCGCGATCTCGCCACGGTGGTCTCGGTGCGGCTTATCCCGGGCGGCGACGTCGTGCCGAACAGCGTTCGGGTGGTTAAGAGCAGCGGCAATACCGCCTTCGATCAGTCCGTGGTCGCCGCGATCAATCAGGCATCGCCCTTGCCCGTGCCGTCCGGACCCCTGTTCGAGCGCTTTCGCGAGTTTAATTTTACCTTCAGGCCTTAGCCAGGACAGACCCCTATGCCCCGACACCAGCGCCGCACCTCGATCCTCATGGCCTTTGCCGTTGTCCTGTTCGGATTCGGGCTCGGATTCGGGGCCGGGCCGGTACAGGCGCGTCTGAACATCGAGGTCACCGGCGGCGTCGAGGCCGCGCAGCCAATCGCCGTCGTCCCCTTCGGGGTGAGCGACGGGCTGATCCCGCCGGTGGACATTGCCGCGGTCATCAGTGCGGATCTCGCGCGCACCGGGCGGTTTCGTGCGATGCCGACACGCGACATGCTCGACATGCCGGCTCGTCACGAGGACGTGGATCTGCGCGACTGGACCCTGCTCGGGATGAACAACCTGGTCATCGGCCGCGTCGAGCCCGACGGCAGCGGTTACCGGGTCAGCTTCATCCTCTACGACGCCTTCCGCGGCGACCAGCTCGCCAACAGCACACTCATCTCCACCAAGGCCGGCATGCGCAACACGGCGCACCGCATCTCCGACATCATCTATCAGAAGCTCACCGGCCAGCGCGGCGTTGCGGCGACCCGTATCGCTTACGTGACCGCCACCGGTCAGGGCGAGGGCCAGACGGTGACCCTGCGCGTCGCAGACGCCGACGGCTACAATCCCCAGACCATCGTCTCCTCCGGCGAACCCATCATGTCGCCGGCCTGGTCACCCGACGGGCGGCGTGTCGCCTACGTGTCGTTCGAGAACAAGCGCGCCGCCATCTATGTCCAGGAGCTTGCGAGCGGGCGCCGCGAGCTGGTCGCGAGCCATCCCGGCATCAACGGCTCGCCGGCCTTCTCGCCCGACGGGCGCAAGCTCGCGATGACCCTCTCCAAGGACGGCAATCCCGACATCTATGTGCTGGATCTGACGAGTCGCGAACTGGTGCGTCTCACCGACCATTTCGCCATCGACACCGAGCCCTCCTGGTCGCCCGACGGTCAACAGATCATCTTTACCTCCGATCGCGGCGGCAGTCCTCAGATCTACCGGATAGGCTCGGGTGGCGGACCTGCCCAGCGGATCAGCTCCGAGGGCGACTACAACGCGCGCGCATCCTATTCCCCGGACGGGCGCTCCATTGTCTTGGTGACGCGGGTCAGCGGGCGGTTTCGCATCGGTGTGCTCGATCTGGATCGCGGCTTCACGCGGGTCTTGAGCAACGGTAGCCTCGACGAGTCACCGAGTTTCGCGCCGAACGGCAGCATGGTAATTTACGCGACCATCCACGGCGGCCGCGGCGTGCTGGCCGCGGCCTCGATCGACGGCGGCGGCAACCAGCGCCTGTCGCAGGATTCCGGCGAGGTCCGCGAGCCCGCTTGGTCTCCATTCATCAAATGATCCCGGCGCGCCTTAAGCAATCGAACGTCCAATCCCCGAAGCTGGGGCGAAGGAGTCTGTGATGACAACGAACCCCAACGGCATCCGGGCGCCGGCGCTCATGCTCCCTGCCATCGTGCTCGTCGTCGCCTTGGCCGCCGGCTGCACCAGCGCGCCGAAACAATCGACCGAGCCGGTGACGTCTCGGCCGGTGCCGACGGCGCCGACCACGACTGCCCCGCTCGAAACCACGCGCCCGGTCTATGCCGGGCCTTGGGAGGATCCCGGCAACCCCCTGTATCAGCGGACCATCTATTTCGACTACGACACCGCCGAGATCAAACCCGAATATCTCCCGGTGCTGAAGACCCATGCGCGTTATCTGGGTACCAACGCAGGGGTCAAAGCGACACTCGAAGGCCACACCGACGAGCGCGGAACACGCGAATACAACCTCGCGCTGGGCGATCAGCGAGCCGAATCGGTGCGGCGTTTGATGATCGCCGACGGTGTGCCGCCGAACCGGTTGTCCACGTTGAGCTACGGCGAAGAACGTCCTGCCAATCCGGGGCATAGCGAGCAGGCATGGCGGTTGAATCGGCGTGTCGTGATCCAGTATTGAATCGCGTCCGGTGCGACCTGCGGGTTTTCCGTCGGGATCGGATTTCGGCGTGTGTCTGCGGGTGTCGGCGTCGACGCGCTTGAAGTCTTTTGAGAATTTCATTCAATCTGCTTTTCTTGGCGCTCTGGGTCGTTGGTTGACTGTCGAGCGCGCAGGTTTCGGTTCTCACCGGAGCAGGCTTTAGGAGTGTACTCGATGGGTATCCGACCGATTGTCCTGATTCTGTCTGCGGCTCTGATCGCTGCGGCCGTCCCGGCAGCGACCTTTGCAAACCCTGCCCTCGAGGCGCGGCTCGCCCGCATGGAGCGCATCCTCGAGAATCAGGCCGGCTCCGATCTCCTGCTTCAGATGCAGCAGCTGCAGATGGAGATGCAGGAACTGCGCGGGTTGGTCGAGATGCAGCAGTTCGAGATCCAAAAACTGCAGCGGCAGCAACGCGATCAATTTCTCGATATCGACTCTCGGCTCGGCGCCGATCGCGGCGATCCCTTGGGTCCGGCCGAGCCGGGCGACCGCAACGGCGGCCTCGAAACCGGATCCATCGACATCAGCGGAAGCGATCTCGACGCCCCCGTCGGGACGCCCGAGCCGCCGCCCGCCATCGGCGCGCCCGTTCCCTCGTCGAGCGGAGCCGCCGGCATCCCCTCCTTGCCTTCCCCCGAGACGACCGGCGGCAGCGAGCGCGATGCCTATGCCGCCGCCTTCGAGCTGCTCAAAGAGCGCAAATACAACGAGGCTCAAGCCGGCTTCAACGACCTGCTCCGGCGTTATCCGCAGGGCCAGTTCACCGACAACGCCCGCTACTGGCTCGGCGAGACCTACTATGTCCAGCGCAACTACCCGGCCGCCTTGGCCGAGCTCGATCGCTTGGTCCAACTGAGCCCCGACAGCCCGAAGGTCCCCGGCGCCATGCTCAAGATCGGCTACATCCAGTACGAGCAGAAGCAGCTCGACCAAGCGCGCGCCGTGCTCGAGGACGTCGTCAAACGCTACCCCAACAGCACGGAGGCGCGTCTCGCCAAGAGCCGTCTGGAGCGGATCGGACAAGAGTTGCGCTGAGCGACATCGAGCCATATCGGGGGGCGCACGGCCGCGACGACGCTCGTTTTCACGAGCGCGCGTCGTAACCCTTCAAAAAGACAGCGCGCCGCTTTATACTAATCGGCTTTCGCGCCCTTAGCTCAGTTGGTAGAGCATCTGACTTTTAATCAGGTGGTCGCGCGTTCGAGTCGCGCAGGGCGCACCATAAAAACAACGGCTTAGGCGTTTTGCGCCTAGGCCGTTCGTGATTGGGCCATACGCGATCGTCGCCAATGCGCAGCCGATAGAGGCGGTCGCCACCTTGCGGCTTGCGGGTTTCCGGCATGCGTGGGTCGCTGGCCAGGGCTCGATCGCCGCGCCGATGCGCGTTCGGGAAGCCTTGCTCAGCGCCGGCAGGGCCATGCGCGCGCTGCGTTTGATCTTGATCCGTAGGACATTACAAGCCCGGTTCGGCCTTGACCGATTCCCATGGAATGGTGGGTTGATCCATCGCCTTGCGCGCGTCTTCCAGGTCTTCCAGACGTTATGACTCGGATCGGCATCGACCTCGGCGGGACCAAGATCGAGATCGTCGCGCTGGGTGCCGACGGGCGCGAGCTGCTGCGACGGCGGGTGGCGACGCCGCAGGGTGACTATGTCGCGACGGTCGGCACGGTCGCAGCCCTGGTAGAGGACGCCGAGCGGGCGCTCGGCGTGCGTGCCAGCGTGGGTGTCGGTACCCCGGGCTCGGTGTCTCGGCTCACCGGATGTCTGCGCAATGCCAACTCCACCTGTCTGAACGACAAGCCCTTGCAGCGCGACCTCGAGGCCGCGCTCGACCGGCCGGTGCGTCTGGCCAACGACGCCAATTGTTTCGCCATGTCGGAGGCGGTCGACGGCTCGGGGGCCGGCGCGGAGAGCGTTTTCGGTGTGATCCTCGGCACCGGGGTCGGCGGTGGTGTCGTGGTGCACGGCCGATTGCTGATCGGCGCCAATGCGATCGCGGGAGAGTGGGGTCATTCGCCGCTGCCCCTGCCGGATGCGGACGACCGACCGCTGCCGCCCTGTTACTGCGGTCGCGCCGGTTGCGTCGAAACCTATCTCTCGGGTCCGGGGCTCGCGGCCGATCATGCGCGACGTCACGCCGGGATGTTGGACGCTGCGATGATCGCCGCACGTGCCCTCGCAGGTGACCCGGCCTGCGAGGCCAGCCTCCGACGCTACGAGGCGCGTCTGGCCCGCGCGCTCGCGGTCGTCGTCAATCTTCTCGACCCGGATGTGATCGTGCTCGGCGGCGGACTCTCGAAGCTCGATCGGCTCTATCGCCACGTCCCGGATCTCTGGACGGCGCATATCTTTTCCGATCAGGTTGCGACCCGGCTGCTGCCGGCGCGGCATGGCGATTCATCCGGCGTGCGTGGTGCGGCCTGGCTGTGGGGTGTAACCTGACAGCCGATCGACTGCCGGTCTTCACGAGGAGCACCCAATGCACATCGCCCTTTTCGGCGCGACCGGGGGAACCGGACGCCAGGTTTTGGATCAGGCCCTCGCGCAGGGAGACGCCGTCTCGGCGCTGGTGCGGGATCCCTCGAAGCTTGCGGAGCAAACAGGATTGACCTTGGTCGTCGGGGATGTCCTGGATCAGGCTGCGACAACCCGCTGCATCCAAGGTGCCGACGCCGTGATCTGCGTCCTCGGCTCGCACGGGAGCCGGGAGCCGATCGAGGCGCTCGGCACGGGCGTGATCTTGGATGCGATGCGCGAAACCGGCGTGCGTCGGCTCGTTGCGGTGACCTCGCTGGGTGTCGGAGACAGTCGCGAGCAGATCAGCTGGGCGTTCCGCGTCATCATGGATCTGACGTTGAAACCCATCATGATGGCCAAAGAAGAGCAGGAACGGCTCATCAAGGCGAGCGGGCTCGACTGGACCATCGTGCGTCCGGGCGGATTGACCGATGGTCCCCGCACCGGCGCCTACCGCTTCGGGCGCGATCGTTCGATCAAGGGAGGGCGTATCAGCCGCGCCGATGTGGCTGATTTCGTGTTGCGGCAGTTGACCGACCCGGCCTTCATCCACCAGACCCCGGCGGTGAGCTGAGCAGCGGCGAGGTCATCGTCACCGAGGACCTATGAACATCGAATACAGCCCGATCGGCACCATCCACTCCCCGTTTGCGCAGCCCACGGACATGCCGATTCAACCGACCGGTGCGCTCGGCGTCCAGGGCACGATCGAGGTGCTCGAGGCTTTCCGAGAGGGCCTGAATGATCTCGATGGCTTCTCGCACCTGATCCTGCTCTACCACTTTCACCACAGCCGCGGATTCGATCTTCAACCCGTGCCTTTTCTGGATCGTGAACCGCGCGGGCTGTTTGCGACCCGAGCACCGAAGCGTCCGAATTCGATCGGCTTGTCCGTCGTGCGATTGGACAAGATCGAGGGCGGTCTGCTGTCCATCACGAACGTGGATATTCTCGACGGAACCCCGCTGCTGGACATCAAGCCCTATATCCCGGCGTTCGATACGCCGAGAGACGTGCGCACCGGCTGGTTCGAGAACGTCGCCTCGGCGCTCTCCAACCACCGATCGGATGATCGATTTCAGTAGGCCCCGAGGGTCTGGCTCCTCCTCCCGCGAACACGATACTCGGAGTGTCTACTGACCCCGATGCGCGGGAGGACAGCCATGAGCAAACCGGGAGCGAACGACGACAGGCTGGTACGGCGGATCAGGTTCTACTGGGACTCGCCGGTACGCAAATTCATCTGGGACTCGCTGCTGCGGGTGCCTTGGTTGATCGCCTACACCATCGCAGGGACCGCGGTTTTGGTGATCCTGTTCGCATTGACCTCCCAGGGTCGGGATCTGCTGCGTATCTCGGCCGAGCGCGGTTTCGCGCTCGCCGATCTCGGCTTTCTTTGGAACCTCTTGTTCCTGATCGGCACGCTGATCGGCTCTCTGTCGCTCTGGTACACATCGCGGCTCACGCTGGGTATCGAGTATCCCGCCTATCCGTTGGACCCCAAGTACGCGGCCTTCGGGCGGTGCTGGTGGCCGCGCGTCGTCGGTAGCCTGGTGCCGCTCGCCATCGGCTGGACCTTTCTGCAGATCGGCTCTGCGGCGCCGAGCAGCGAGACTCTGCTCGGCTGGCTCTACCTCGGGATGGGTTTTGCGTTGTTGCTCTTCTATGTGGCGCGCAGGCCGGTTTTCGGGGTGGCACGAGACGACATGATCCGGTGGCAGCCTCGGAACAAGGTTCGTGATCGGTTTCGACCCGTGAATGACCAAATTTGTTCGCATCGATGAGAACCGGCCAAAGGGCCTTTTCTGCGCCGTTGCCCAAACGTCGAACCGACCGGATCTTAGGATGATCGACGGCGTCCGGGGTGAAAAACGCGTCCTCCGAAGCCACAGGTTTACGGATAAGCTCGTTCGAGGAGGCCATCCCGATGAATGCGATTCTGATCGATCTCGACGGTGTCTTGTATCAGGGCGATGAGCCGATTCAGAAGGCCGATCAGGCCATCGACTGGGTCCGGCGCCGGGCGATTCCGCACCTGTACGTGACCAACACCACCTCTCGACCCCGTGCGGCCATCGTCGACAAGCTCGCGCGGCTCGGCATCGCCGTGGAGACGGACGAGATCCTCACGCCGCCTTTGGCGGCGAGTGCATGGCTCGCCGAGCGCGGTATCTCGCGGGTGGCGCTGTTCGTGAATCCGTCCACTCGGGCCGACTTCACCGGCGTGATCCCGCTTCCGCCGGACGCCGAGGAGGGTGCCGAGGCGGTGATCCTCGGCGACTTGGGCGAGGGGTGGGACTATGCGACGCTCAATCGCGCCTTCCGCCTCCTGATGGCCGAGCCCGGCCCGCTCCTGATCGCGCTCGGTATGACACGCTACTGGCGTGCTCCGGACGGTCTGCGTCTCGACACCGCGCCCTTTGTCGCGGCCCTCAAACATGCCACGGGCATCGAGCCGATCGTGCTGGGCAAACCTGCACGACCTTTCTTCGAGGCGGCGCTGACCGCCTTGCGGAGCCCCGCCGCCGACACCCTCATGATCGGCGACGATATCCGCAGCGACATCGCCGGCGCGCAGGCCGCCGGACTCAAGACACTGTTGGTGCGCACCGGCAAGTTCCGGCCCGCGGATCTCGAAACGGAGATCCGCGCGGACGGCGTGATCGACTCGATCGCGGATCTACCCGCATGGTGGCAGCGGACCGATCCGGCGACGTCTTGACAGACGCGCCCCGCGACGCCCGCCAACGCCACGCTCAGGCGGTGACCGGAGCGCTGGGGATGGAATCACCGCCAGGCTCCATGTGGACCTGATGTCGAAGTGGACTTTTGACACCCGCTCTGCGGTGTCACGCATGCCAGTCAGGCAGCGTGGCCTCATCGAGGTCCTGTCCGCGCGACCCGTAGCCCGACAGATTGCCGCGCAGGGGCTCGGGCTTGCCGATCCCGGCGAACGGCTCGCGAGCGGTGTCCGTGATCAGGGCACTAATCCGTTGCAGCGTCCTTCGGTCTTGTTTCCGCCAGCAGAGGTCAGCATCCCAAGCGTCGGGGACGAAGCGGTTCCCGCGCACGATCAACCGCCGTCCGCGTCGAGCAAGGCTCGCGGCCGGGCCTCGCCCGCCTGATCCTGTCGAATCGCGCGGGCCAGGGACTCGGCATTGGCGGGTGTCGAGAGAAGATGCAGGGTCTCCAGGTGGAGCGGTGCAGCGATTCCGAGCCCGTCCGAGATCATTTTCGTTGTGGTTATCGATGGTCGATGACGACAACGAACGGTCTCGACACATCTTCCCTGCTGCACTAAACCGCGCCTGACGCGGTATGCGATGTTTTTGGATTGGATCAGTGTTGGCAAATTCGGCGAGAGTCGGAGTCTGTGAGGTTTAAGATCTTGAATAATAAAAAATTCTAAACCGCGTCTCCAGCGAGGCCGAAGAAATCTCCGAAGCCAGACAGAGAATGAGAATGACGCATTTCGCTCTGGACGCGGTTTAGATCCGGGAGCTCACCTCCTTCGATTCGGAATCCTCCCGACGATCGCGGCAGGCCCGCCTCGAGCCCGTCGCCGAGGATGGATCCGCCGACGACGGGGCGACCGCCTATCCGCGCACCTCGGTGGCCTTGGCCTCGGCCGTCGGCTGCGCGTCGGCGTCTTCGGCCGTATCCTCCGGCTTCGACGTCATCCAGGCCCCCCCCTTTTCGCCGAGCCACTGGAACATGATGTAGAGGGCGGGGATGAGCAGGATGCCGAAGATCACGGCGAAGAGCATGCCGCCGAGCACGGTGGATCCCAGGTGGATGCGGGCGTTGGCGCCGGCACCGGTCGCGAGCACCAAGGGCATGAGACCGATGATGAAGGCGAGCGCGGTCATGAGCACGGCGCGGAATCGCATGTGCGCGGCGACGAGGGCCGCATCCAGCAGGCTCTTGCCGCCCTCGCGCTGCTCTTTGGCAAACTCCACGATGAGGATGGCGTTCTTGCCGGCGAGACCGATCAGCAGGACCAACCCGATCTGGGTGTAGAGGTCGTTGTCGAGTCCGGCGAGCCAAAGGGTCACCGCGGCACCCAGGATGGCGACGGTCACCGAGGTCAAGACGGCGAAGGGGATGGACCAGCTCTCGTAGAGCGCGACCAGGAAGAGGTATCCGAAGAGGAGCGCCAAGGCGAAGATGGCGATCTCTCCGCCTGCGCTCTGTTGTGCCTCCTGCAGCGACAGGGCGGTCCATTCGAAGCCATAGCCCTCGGGCAGTGCCTTTTTGGCGGCTTCCTGCATGGCGGCCATGGCGTCGCCTGCCGAGTGTCCGGGGGCCGGGCTGCCGCTGATCATTGCCGTGAGGAACTCGTTGTAGCGGAAGACCAGGTCTGTTCCCAGCTGCTCGCGGATGGTCGCCAAGGTGCCGATGGGGACCATGGCGCTGCTGGTCGAGCGGACATAGGCGCCCGCGAGATCGTCGACCGTCATGCGTGCATTCTGGTCGGCCTGGACGTTGACCTGATAGGTCTGCCCTTGATAAGTGAAGTTGTTGACGTAAGTGCTGCCGAAGGTGGCCTGTAGGGTGTTGAAGACATCGGCGACCGGGACATCCATGTACTGTGCCTTGGTTCGGTCAAGCTCCAGGTAGAGCTGCGGGACATCGGCGCTGAAGGATGAGTAGGCCCGCCCGATGCGCGGGTCCTGCTGGGCCGTGGCGATTAGACCCTGCAGCGTCTGGGTCAGCTCCATCGGGGACTGCCCGCCGAGGGCCTCGAGCTGCATGGTGAAGCCGCTGGCTTGGCCGAGCCCCGGGATGGGCGGCGGCGGGAAGAGGAACACCGTGGCCTCGGGGATGGTGCTCATCTGCCCTTGGAGGCTTTGGAGAAGACCCTTGATCCGCAGCTCCGGCGTGTCGCGCTCGTCCCAGGGGTCGAGGACGATGACGCCCATGCCGCTGTTGGACGAGGGGGCGCTGGTGAGCATGCTGTAGCCCGAGACCGTCATGACGTTGGCGACACCGGGCGTGCGCGAGGCGATCTCCTGGACCTGCTTGAGCACATCCGTGGTGCGCGGCAAGGCGGAGCCGCTGGGCAGGCTGACGTCGACGAAGAGGACGCCTTGGTCCTCGTTGGGGATGAAGCCGGTCGGCAGGCGGTCCAGGAGCAGTACGGCCGCGATCCCGATGAGGACGATCAGCAGGCCCGCCACCGCGGAGCGTCGGGCGAAGATGCGGACGATGCCCACATAGCCGTTGCGGGTCTTGTCGAATCCGGCGTTGAACCAGGCGAAGGGTCCGCGTTTCGCCGCCTTCGGCTTATGCAGAAAGAGCGAACAGAGGACCGGGGAGAGCGTCAGCGCATTCAGCGCGGAGATGGCCACCGCCGCCGAGATGGTCAGCGCGAACTGGCGGAACATCTCGCCCGAGATACCGGGCAGGAAGGCAACGGGCGCGAAGATCGCAAACAGCACCAGTGTGGTGGAGATGATGGGCCCGGTGACTTGCTCCATGGCCTTGAGGCTGGCGGCGCGTCGGTCGAGCCCCTCTTCGAGCATGAGGCGCTGGACGTTTTCCACCACGACGATGGCGTCGTCGACGACCAGGCCGATCGCCAGAACCACCGCGAAGAGACTGATGGTGTTGGCCGAGAACCCCGCTGCGAGCAGGACGACGAAGACACCGATCAGGGACACCGGGATGGTCAGTGCCGGGACGATGGTCGCGCGCAGGTCCTGCAGAAAGATGAAGACCACCAGGAGCACGATCACCGAGGTGATCGCCAGCGTGAACAGGATCTCCTGGATCGACGCCTTCACGAAGAGGGTCGAGTCGTAGATGACCTCGGCCTCCACACCGGCCGGGAAGCGCGTCTTGAGCGTTTCGAGCTCGGCGCGGACCGCCTCGGCGACATCCAGCGCATTGGCCTGCGGGGACTGATAGATGCCGATGGCTGCGGCCGGCTTGCCGTTGAGATAGGACATCTGACCGTAGGATGCGGCACCCAGCTCGACCCGGGCGACGTCCTTCACGCGCACGATGGCTCCGTCCTCTCCCGTACGCACCACGATCTGCTCGAACTCGCTCGGCTGAACCAGCTGGCCTTCGGTCACGATCGGGTATTGGAGCACCTGATCGTTGCCGATCGGCGGGCCGCCGATCTGGCCGAGCGCGGCCTGCAGGTTCTGGGCCTGGATGGCGCCGATGACGTCGCTCGGGGCGATCCCGAGCGCGGACATCAGCTCGGGCTCGAGCCAGATGCGCATGGAGTAATTGAGCGGTCCGAAGAGGTTGGCCTCGCCGACGCCCGGGATACGCGCGATCTCGTTCTGGATGTTGATGGTCGTGAAGTTGGACAGGAAGATCGGGTCCTTGCTGCCGTCCGGTGAGTAGACGTTGATGAAGAGCAGCAGGTTGGTGGACTCGGCCTGGACCGTGATGCCCAGCGCCTGGACCTCTTGGGGCAACTGGGCGAGGGCCTGGGAGACCCGGTTTTGGGTGTTGACCTGGGCGATGTTCGGGTCGGTGCCGACCTCGAAGGTGACCGTCAGGTTATAGGTGCCCGCGGCGGAGGCGGTCGAGGACATGTAGATCATGCCCTCCACACCGTTGACCTGCTGCTCGATCGGGCTGCCGACCGTGTCGGCGATGGTCTGGGCGTCGGCGCCCGGGTAGCTGGCCGTGACCTGCACCACCGGGGGGACGATATTCGGATACTGAGAGACCGGGATGTTGAAGATCGACAGGAGTCCGGCCACCACGATGACGGTCGAGACGACTGCCGCGAGGCGTGGCCGATCGACGAAGATCTTGGCGATCATGCTCAGCTCCCCGTCTTGGGCGCGGGTTGGGGTGTGGTCTGATCCGCGGCGTCGTTCTCTCTGGTCTCAGGCCCTGTCGTCGCAGGCATGGCGGCGCCGGTCTCGCTCGCGGGCGCAGGCGGTGTCTTCTCGGAGGGGGTTTCGCTTGTGGCGTCGGTCTTGGTGTCCTCCCCCTCTTCGGGCGCAGTCGCTCGTGTCGGCGTCACTACCATTCCCGCCTTGATCTTCTGAATGCCCGAGACGACGACGATCTCGCCTTCCTTGAGTCCGGAATCGACGACGAAGTCGGTCCCCATCTGACTGCCCGTCTTGATGGTCCGCAAGGCCACCCGATTGTCCGGACTCACGACATAGACCTGTTTGCCGTCCTTGGTCTGGATGAGCGCCCCGGCCGGAATCACGGGTTGACGCTTCTGCTCTGCGGTGTGGATGAGTGCCGTGATGAACTGGCCCGGCAGCAGCACGCCTTCCGGGTTGGGGAAGTCCGCATAGATGGCGATCGAGCCGGTACTGGCGTTGACCTGGTTGTCGACGAAGGCGATCGTCCCTTTTTGGGTATAGGTCGCGCCGGTCGGGAGGATCAGCTCGGGTACGTAGTCTTGAAAATTCTCGCCCGGTGTGCCGGCCGCCTCCGTGACGCGCACGAAGTCCGCGCTCGGGATCGAGAAGACTGCGCGGATCGGATCGAGCTGCACCACGGTGGAGAGGACCTTGCTGCTCGGCCCGACGAGGTTGCCGACGGTGTAGTTGGTCGCACCGATGCGCCCGTCGATCGGACTGGCGATGGTCGTGTAGCCGAGGTTGATTTGGGCGGTCTTGATGTCGGCTTGGGCCTGCAGCACGGCGGCTTTGGCCTTGTCCAGGTTCGCCTCGGCCATGTCGCGCTGAGCCCGCGATCGATCGAACTCGGACTGAGATGTGTCGCCCTTCTTCACCAGCGCCGAGAAGCGTTCGAACTGGGCCTGCGCGTCCAGCAGGTCCGCCTCGGCCTTGGCGACGTCGGCGACGGCCGAGGCCAGCTCGGCGTTGGCCGCGTCGAGCTGGGCCTGGAACGGGGCCTGATCGATCCGGTAGAGGAGCTGTCCGGTCTTGATCAGCGAACCCTGGTCGAACGCGACCTCATCCAGGAACCCCTCGACCCGTGCCTGGACGCTGACCTGTTGGATTGCCTGGATAGTCCCGATGAAGCGGCCGTGGTGATCCACGAGTCGGGTCTCCACGGCGGCGACCACGACGGCCGGTGGGGGCGGGGTCTTGTCCGCACCCGTGGCCGGCTGATCCGCTGCGAGCACCGTCGAGCCGACCGTCAGGATCAGCAACGCGGCGCTCAGCGTCGGCAGCGCCGAGTCGAGCCGCGAGCCGGCGAGCCGGCCGGGTGTTCTTGAATGCGTCGTCATGGGCCATGCCTCTCCTTGGGGTAGGGTGATTTGCGCCGACACCCTCGTCCGGGATGCGGGGCAGCGGGGAATCGGGCAGGGGGTGAAGCCGGCGACGGGGCGTGGCGGCCATACCGGACTCCGAGCGATGCCGGTCCGAACCTCTCGGGGTGTCGACAATTCGACAGGGATGCGGTCGGTCATGGTGCTCCCGGGGGCGGCCTCGAACGGCCGCATGGTGCAAGACACGAAGGTCGGGATTGTACAGCGACGCGTTGCGGACGAGTGACCCGTCGACGCCGAATCATGCCGGGGCTGCGACCTGCTCGACAGCGTCCCGCGGGGTTGACCCTGGTTGCCGGTGAGGAACGCGATGCCCCACGGCGTCCACCCCTGTCGGCGTGGCGCAGGCGATTCTTCCTGCGTCTGTGCCTGTGCGATAATCCGCGCCGATTTTCGAATCTTCACATCAGCCCGGATGACGATTGGCGACATGAGCTTTCCCGAGGTCAAGACCGGCAGCCGGCGTCCGCCGTCCTGGCGCGAGCGTCTGCATGCCTATGTGTTGCTGGTGCGCCTGCATCGGCCGATCGGCATCTTTCTTCTGATGTGGCCGGCGCTGTGGGCCTTATGGCTGGCGGGGGACGGTCAGCCGCCCTGGCAAGTGGTCACGGTCTTCGTGCTCGGGGTGGTGTTGATGCGCTCGGCCGGATGCGCGATCAACGATTTTGCGGATCGCAACTTCGACGGGCATGTCGCGCGCACGCGTGAGCGGCCGTTGGCGAGCGGCACGGTCTCTCCGCAAGAGGCGGTGGCGATCTTCGTGATCCTGTCTCTCGTCGCGTTTGCTTTGGTGCTCTTCATGAACTGGCAGACGGTGGCCCTGTCGGTGGTCGCGGCCCTGCTGACGCTGATCTATCCCTTCATGAAGCGCTTCACCCATGTGCCTCAGCTGTTTCTCGGCGCGGCCTTTGGATGGGCGATTCCGATGGCCTTCACGGCCGTGACCGGCAGCATTCCGGGGTACGCTTGGCTCTTGTTCGTCGCGACCCTGATCTGGGCGCTGATCTACGACACCCAGTACGCCATGGTCGATCGCGAGGATGATCTGAAGATCGGCATCAAGTCGACCGCGATCCTCTTCGGCGAGCACGACCGTCTGGTGATCGGGCTCCTGCAGCTGCTGATGCTGGGCCTATTGGTCTGGATCGGGCTGCTGGCCGAGCGCGGGCTCTTCTTCTTCGGCGGTTTGGCGGTTGCTTCGGGGCTCGCGCTCTATCAACAGCTGCTGATTCGGGAGCGTGCGCCGGTGCCTTGCTTCAAGGCGTTCCTGAACAACAACTACTTCGGGATGGCGATCTTCGTCGGGCTGGTCTTCGACTACGCCTTCGCCGTTGCGGCTTGATCCCGGCCGGATCGTTCGGCCGGGATCCCGACCTCGGGACTCAGTGTGCAGGATGGGATGTCTGGTGCTCGTCCTCGATGACCCGAGCCTCCGCGTTCGGGAAGCGGGCGACGACCCAATCCGGGAGCTTGGCCTGATTGGCGTGATAGAGGGCATCGGACTCGACGATGATCAGGACGAGGACCGTGGCCATCACGGGCAGGATCCCGACGCCGATCACCAGCGCCCAGACCGCCTCCTTCATCATCCCGCCGTAGGTGTAGCCGACCCAGCCGAGCACGACGGCGCTCAGGAGCAGACCGAGCATCACCAGGAAGATCCGGCTGCGTTTCGCGCAGACCTGCCAGTGACACATGACATACCAGGAGTCGCGCCCGATGCCGCGCTTTGCGCGCCAGAGCGTGAAGCCGAGGATGCTGAAGGAGATCGCCGGGATGATCGCCATGACCCAGGGAAAGCTTCCGGCCAAGCCGCCCATCGCGACCGCAAGCAGGATGTGGTTGGCGATCAGGTTGGTCAGAAACAACTCGTGTGGGATGTTGGCCTTTTTGATTTGATCCGGGCTGATTTCAAAGCGCATGAGAGGGGTGACCTGTTCGACTGCTCGTTTTGAAAGGGTCGGGTGCGCCTGTTCGCGATGATGCGCCCCGATGCAGATGGATGTGCCGCCGGTGTTCAGTCGCTTGAGCGGCTGCAAATGGATCGCGGCGGACACCCTGTTTTCGCTTTGCGTGCTGATGCGTGCCGTGGATGGCGAATCATCGGCCTCTTTTCAGACGCGCGTGACCGAACAGATCGGGCATTGCGGATCGGAAGGCAAGCGCAGGCTACGCCACTGCATGAGTGCTGCATCCAGCAGGAGGAGGCGCCCGAACAGCGGCTCTCCCAGTCCGGTCAGGATCTTGATCGCCTCGGTTGCTTGTATGCTGCCGACGATGCCGACCACCGGGGCTAGTACGCCGTTGGTCGAGCAGGTCTCCTCGATGCCTCCGTCACGCGGATAGAGGCACTGGTAGCAGGGTCCGCCGGGTTGTCCGGAGAAGGCCGTGACCTGTCCCTCGAGACGGATCGCCGCGCCGCTGACCAGCGGGATACCGGCAGCCACACAGGCCGCGTTCACGGCAAACCGCGTCTGGAAGTTGTCGCAGCAGTCGAGCACCAGGTCCACGTCGGCGAGGATGCCCGGCAGCGTTTCTTCGACGAGGCTGCGCTTGACGGTCACCAGATCCACGTCCGGATTGAGCGCGGCGAGCGCGATGCGGGCCGACTCCGCCTTGGGCCGTCCGATATGAGCGGTCGTGTGGACGATCTGGCGCTGGAGGTTGGACAGATCCACCGCGTCGAAATCAGCCAGCACCAGCCGCCCGACACCGGCCGCGGCGAGATACATGGCCACCGGCGAGCCCAATCCGCCGAGTCCGACCACCAGGACGCTGGATGCACGAAGCCGCTCTTGACCCTCGATCCCGAAATCGGGCAGCAGGATCTGGCGGCTGTAGCGCAGAAGCTCGGCGTCGGTCACGCGGAGACCCCGGCTCCGAGCCGCCGGCCAGGGTTGGCTTGGAGCTGCTTGCGGTCGACGAGGCGCGCTCGCTCGGCATGCTGTCGAGCGATCAGGTCGTTCGCATCAGGTGCAACGCGCTCGAGGGCGGATATCAGGGTGCCGGCCGCGGTCCACATGCTGGAGGCTGGAGGCTGGAGGCTGGAGGCTACAAATACCTCCGCCAGTGCTCCGGCCGATCGTCCCGACATCCGTGCTCGATCAGCTCGTAGCGCTTGGCGAAGACCTTCTTGGTGCAGTTGCTCTCGCCGTTCGGACACCCGCAGTTGGCGCGGAAGGTGTCTTCCGTGTAGTAGTAGAGCGCACGCCTGAGACGGTAAATCAAGCGGTTGTCGATGTGGAGACCCAGCTCGGTCAGTGCCTCTTCGATCTCTTGGAGGCGGGTAACGAGCACGTCGTAGGTGACCCGCAGCAGGATCGGTGCGACGGGGTCGGTGTCGAGGATGCCGTCCACATCCCTCAGGAACCGTGCGGCGGTCGCGGCCTGATGCGGATCCGGATGGATCTCCTGGAAGGGGATCTCGCGGGACTTGATGCGGTCGGCGTCTGAGATGTCCATGGTATCCTTATGCTAATCGCGGTACGCGAATTCTCAAAGCGGAATCCTGCCGGCTCGATTGCTGCTCGATCGAGCCGGGATGTTGCTCCGGTCGGCGCTCGACGCGAGGCTTTTCGGAGTCGAGCTGTTTTCGCCACCCGCGGCCGCTTGGCCGAGGCTGCGCTCGCTCCCATGTTCCGTGCCGAGGCCATCCGTAACCAGTCACGGAACAGCGTATGACCGAAAGACATCGTCCCGACGCCGATCTTGCAGTACGGCAGGCGCCGAGTGCCGAGCGAACAGAAGCATCCGGCCGGGATGCTTCCGTCGGGCGCCCGATCGGCGTCGGTATCAGGCTTCGAAGCATCCTCTTCTTCGTGCTCTACAATCTGATGGGGATTGTTCACAGTCTCGTCAGTGTCGCTGCAGCCCCATTTCAGACTTTCGAGGAACGTTATCGCTTCGTCAACCTCTGGACGCAAGCGACCATGTGGTTGCTGCGTCGGCTCAACGGTGTCGAGATCGAGGTCACCGGGCTCGAGAATATCCCGTCGGACGAGCCGGTGGTGGTCTTGGCCAATCACCAAAGTCAGTGGGAAACCTTCTACCTTCAGTTGCTCTTCACGCCTCAGGCGACCGTGCTCAAGCGCGAGCTCCTCTGGGTGCCGTTCTTCGGTTGGGCACTCCACCTGCTGCGACCGATTGCGATCGACCGAGGCCAGCCGGGTCAGGCCTTGAAGACGCTCTTGCGGGTCGGTCAGGAACGGCTCGCGCAGGGTGTCAGCGTGGTGATCTACCCGGAAGGGACGCGTCAGCCGCCGGGGCATATGGGGCAATTCAACGCAGGAGGCGCCATGTTGGCCTGTCGTGCGGGACGACGGGTCGTCCCGATCGCCCACAATGCCGGCGACTGCTGGCCGGCCCGTTCGCTGTGGCGCGTCCCGGGCACCATCCGGGTCGTGATCGGAGAGCCGATCGATTGCGCGGGCGAGACCGCGAAAGCGGTGAACGAGAGGGCCGAGGATTGGATTCGCGCGACGCTAGAACGCCTGTGAGGGGCGTGCGGTCGTCGCATCCACGAAAAAGACCGGGCCGTTGAAAAGCGGCCCGGTCTTTTTTGTCGAAGACGCGATGTGGTCAGTTCGTCACGGGCTCGCGCCCCTCGACGACCGCAGCGTAGTAGGCGCTGGTCTCCAAGAGCTCGATCACACGCGGATCCGCCAAGACGTGGGCGATCTGCTCCAACTCGGCGCTCGCGAAACGACCGCTCGGCGAGGCATCACCCCGAACACAGGTATCCGGCACGACCGCGTCGGACGACTCGTGCAGCTTTGCCAGCATGTGCTCGGCCATGAGCTCTGCGGCGATCCTGCGCTGCTGTTGGTACCAGTCGTGACCGGCCTGTGTCGCGAACGTGCGGTCGTGCTCGAAGCTGCCGTCGAGGGCGATTGCGAGCGGGCGGGTGTCGGCAATCGCGGCGGACGAGCCGATCAAAGTCGAGATCAAGAGGATCGAGGTTGACTTCATGAGTCTTTGCTCTGCTATAAAATAAGTTATTGCTAATATACTGACATTCTGAGTCTGAGTCAAGGCGTCGGGAAATGGGCCGGCAGCGGTCTGCCGCCAGCCGCCAGCCGCCAGCCACCAGCGAATCTATGAAAGCTGATAGCTGGCGGGATGAAGCATAAGGCCGGAAGCAGGAAGCAGGAGGCAGGAGGCAGGAGGCAGGAAGCCCCCGAATCACACGCGCCCGAGCGTCAGACGATCGTGGCCGGCGAGGTCGCTTCGGGTGCTCGGCGCCTTGATGCCTGCGTCGGCGAGGATTCGGCGAATATCGCTGCCTTGGTCGTAACCGTGCTCGAGGAAGAGCCATCCGCCGGGGCGCAGGCAGCGGCGTGCATCGGCTGCGATCGCGCGATAGGCGTCCAGGCCGTCGCCGCCGGGGGTCAGGGCCTCGGGCGGCTCGTATCGAAGGTCGCCGCGGGTAAGATGGGGGTCGCCGTCGGCGACGTAGGGCGGGTTGCTCGCCAGGGCATCCAGGCTTCCCGGCGCGAAGGCGTCCGACCAGTGCGCCCTGAGCAGGGTCACATTTCGCAGACCGAGCCGGACGAGGTTCTCGCGAGCAACCTCGAGCGCGTTGGGAGAGCGATCCGTCGCGACAAGCTGCCATGCGGGCCGCTCTGTGGCCAAGGCCGCGGCGATGGCGCCGCTGCCGGTGCCGAGGTCGGCGACCCGCAGGGGTGCGTCGGCGCGGAGCAACTCGAGCGCCGTCTCGACCAGCAGCTCGGTCTCCGGGCGCGGGATCAGTGTGGCGGGTGTGACGAGGAGTTCCAGGCTCCAGAAGTCCTGTCGACCTCTGATGTAGGCGATGGGCTCGCCGGCCAGACGGCGGGCGAGCAGTGCGTCGAAGCGCGCATGGGCATCGGGTGCGACGGGGTGGTCTGGCCAGGCGAAGAGACGGGTCCGCGACCAGCCTGTCGCTTGGGTCAGGAGCAGCTCGGCCTCCAAACGAGGCGTGCCTTCCGGGAGGATTGCGAGCGCCGCTGTCGCCTGCTGTAGGATGGCCTCGACGCGCAACTCGACCGCGCGTGCCGTTCCGCAGGGTTCTGCTGTGGACTCCGAGCCAGCCCCGTCCGGTCCGGTCTCAGCCATGCATCATCGCGGTCAGCTCCTCGGCCTGATACTCCTGAAGCAGCGGATCGATGACCTGATCGAGCTGGCCCGTCATGATCTCGTCGAGCTTGTAGAGGGTCAGGTTGATGCGGTGGTCGGTCAGTCGGTTCTGGGGGAAGTTGTAGGTGCGGATCCGCTCGGAGCGGTCGCCGCTGCCGACCTGGAGCTTACGCGATTGCGCCTGCTCGGACGCCTGAGTCGCGCGAGCGCCCGACAGCAGCTTGGCCTGGAGCAGCGACATGGCCTTGGCCCGGTTCTTGTGCTGGGAGCGTTCCTCCTGGCACTCGACGACGATCCCGGAGGGCAGGTGAGTGATGCGGATCGCCGAGTCGGTCTTGTTGACATGCTGGCCGCCTGCGCCCGAAGAGCGGTAGGTGTCGATGCGCAGCTCGCTCGGATTGATTGCGATGGAATCGATGGCGTCCGCCTCGGGCATGACGGCGACGGTACAGGCGGAGGTGTGGACGCGGCCTTGGGATTCGGTCTCGGGGACGCGCTGTACCCGGTGCGCGCCGGGCTCGAACTTGAGGCGCGAGAAGACGCCGTTGCCGATGATGCGCACGATCACCTCTTTGTAACCGCCGAGCTCGCCGGGGCTCTCGGCAATCGGCTCGACCTGCCAGCGCATCAGCTCGGCATAGCGCAGATACATCCGCAGCAGATCGCCGGCAAAGAGTGCCGCCTCGGCGCCGCCGGTACCGGCACGGACCTCGAGAAAGACGTTGCGCTGATCGTCGGGATCCGGCGGGACGAGGAGGCGATAGACCTCGGGCTCGAGCTGCTCGCGCCGGTCGTTCGCCTCGGCCATCTCCTCGCGCGCGAGTGCGGCCATCTCGGGGTCGGCGAGCATCTCCTCGGCGGCGGCCACGTCGAGCTCCGCCGCGCGATACCGGTTGTAGGCTTCGATGAGGGGTTCGAGCTGGGCATACTCGCGGCTCAAGTCGCGGAAACGATTCTGATCGGACTGGGTCTCGGACTCCGCCAGCAACGCGACGACCTCGCCGAAGCGCTCCGAGATGCGCTCCAGCTTGCTTCGGATGGATGGGTTCATTGAGTGGAGATGGCGCGGTTCGGGTCGAGCTGGAAGAGCTCGTTGGCCGCCACCAGGATCTCCGCTTCGCCTTCGCGGGCGGCTTGGCGCAGGCGCGAGCTGGGCGCATGCAACAGTTTGTTGGTCAGGGTGTGGGCGAGATAGTTGAGCACCTCGGTCGGCGGCTTGCCGGCGTCGAGCTGGCGCTGGGCGCGCGCAAGGACATCGTCGCGCAGCTCTTCGGCGCGTTGGCGATAATCCTGGATGAGCCCGGCGGCATCGAGCGAACGCAGCCAGGCCATGAACTCGTCGGCATGGAAGCCGATGATGTCCTCGGCCTGAGCGGCGGCGGCCTGACGCGAGCGCAGCCCTTCGTCGATGACACCCTGCAGATCGTCGATGGTGTAGAGATAGACGTCGCTGAGCTCCCGGACCTCGGGCTCGATGTCGCGCGGCACCGCGATGTCGACCATGAACATCGGACGATGCTTGCGTTTCTTCAACGCACGCTCGACCGTGCCTTTGCCGAGCACGGGCAAGGGGCTGGCGGTGGAGGCGATGATGATGTCGCCCTCGGCCAGGTGGTTGCCGAGCTCGGTCAGGGCGATCGCGAAGCCGTCGAACTGCGAGGCGAGCTCATGGGCGCGCTCGACGGTGCGGTTTGCGACGATGATGCGTCCGATACCGGCGCGGTGCAGATGGCGAGCGGCCAGCTCGATGGTCTCCCCGGCACCGATCAAGAGTGCGGTCTGTTGGGAGAGATCACTGAAGATCTGGCGTGCGAGGTTCACCGCGGCAAAGGCGACCGAGACCGGGCTGCTGCCGATCGCCGTCTCGGTGCGGACGGTCTTGGCGACCGAGAAGGCGTGCTGGAAGAGTCGTCCGAGCAGCTTCCCGGTGGCGGTACAGTCGGTCGCGGTCTGGTAGGCGTTCTTCACCTGCCCCAGGATCTGCGGCTCGCCCAGGACCATCGAGTCGAGCCCGCTGCACACACGCAGCAGGTGGGTGACCGCATCGCGTCCGATGTGGGCATACAGAAAAGGCCCCACACGCTCTTGGTCGACCCCGTGGAATCGGCTCAGCCAGTGCCGGGCGGCCTCTTCGGAGCAATCCTGTACCGCACAGTAGATCTCGGTGCGGTTGCAGGTGGAGAGTACGACGCCCTCGGCGATACCGTCGCAATTGGTGAGGTCGCGCAAGGCGCCGACGATGATGTCGGGGCCGAAGGCGAGCCGCTCGCGGACATCGACCGGCGCCGTCTTGTGATTGAGTCCGAGAACGAGCAGCTTCATAGTTCCGAGGATGTCAGGTGGTGATCCTCGCGATTGTCCGACTTTCGGGGGTCGATGAAAACCCACCGACGTCGATCTTGTGGTTTTTCGGGTGTAGGAGGAAGGAACTGCTTCGCTATACTGGGCTCTCACGATCACAATCGTTGTTGGATTGGCTCTTGCCGGATCATACACATGCCACGCTCGTCTCTGCTTTCCACTGTCGGCGGGTTCTTTGCCGTTTTGGCGTTTCTGTCCGCGGGCGCGTTCGCGCAGATCCCGGATCCTGTATCGAGCCCGGCGCCGACCAGCACGCCGCAGCCCGAGCGATCCGCCGACACGCCGATCGATCGCCCCGAGGCCGATGCGGCGGGTCTCTCCGGGGGTCTGGACGCCGATCAGATCTATGCGGTCCTGGTTGCCGAGATCGCCGCACGGCGCGGCGATATGGATACCGCATTCACCTACTATCTGGAGGCCGCCGACCTGACGAAGGATCCTCGCCTGACCGAGCTGGCCGTGCGTTCGGCCATCGCTGCGGGCAACGATGCGGCGACCGAGCAGGGCTTGCAGCGCTGGCTGGACCTCGATCCCACATCGACCGGCGCGCATCAGCTGGGCGCCTTCTCCCGCATCAAGGCGAACGACCACGAGGGGGCGCTCCTGCATCTGATGCGCCTCGTGCAGCTCTCGCCCGATGACCCGGACGCGGCCTTCGGACAGGCCGCCGCCATCATTTCGCGGGCGCCGATGCCTGCGGCCCGTGTCGGACTGATGCAGGCGCTGGCCGACCAGTTTCCGCAGAGCGCGCATGCGCAGCAGTCGCTTGCGATGGTGGCGGCCAGCGCGTCGCAGCTCGAGATTGCCGATGCCGCCGCACGCCGAGCGCTCGAGCTGAGCCCGGAATGGAACAAGCCGAGACTGTTTTTGGTGAAGCTGTTGATCTCCTCGGACAAGCGCGGCGAAGCGCGGTCGTTGCTGGAGGAGTATCTCGCGCTGAGTCCCGACGATCAGGTCTTGCGGATGCTGTACGGACAGCTCCTCGTCGAGGAAGAAGAATTTTCCAGCGCACGCGATGTCTTTCAGCGCCTACTCGACAATCGTCCGAAGGAGCCGGATGTGCTGTTCGCCGTCGGCGTCCTGTCGTTGCAGCTCGAGGATACGGAAGGAGCGCGCATCTATTTCACGCGTCTGTACGAGACCGGCGAGCGTCGAGACGAGGCGGCCTTCTATCTGGGGCAGGTCGAGGAGCGTGCCGAAAATCCCGAGGCCGCGCTTGCGTGGTACGGCAAGGTCAAGGGCGCAAATGCGGTCGATGCGCAGATCCGCACGGCATTGCTGAGTGCGAAGGGCGGCGATGTACGGCGTGCGCGCGAGATCCTCCAGCAGTTGCGTGACCGCGGGCCCGAAAACGCCGTTCTTCTCTACTTGGTCGAGACCGAGATCCTCGAGTCGGTGGGCCGACCCGACGAGGCGATGACGATCTTCGACAGCGCCTTGCAGGCATTCCCGGACGATGAAAATCTGCTTTACGCGCGGGCGCTCTCGGCGGTCAAGCTCGATCGGATCGTCCTCGCCGAGCAGGACCTGAGGCGGATCATCGAGATCGATCCCGGGCATGCCGACGCCCTGAATGCGCTCGGCTACACGCTGGCGGATCGAACCGACCGCTACGCCGAGGCCAAGGGATATATCGAAAAGGCCTATGCGCTCAAGCCGGACGAGCCGGCAATCCTCGACAGTATGGGCTGGGTGTATTACCGCCTCGGCGATTACGAGACCGCCCTCGATTATCTCAAGCGCGCGCTCGAGAACTTGAGTGACGGGGAGATCGCCGCGCACCTCGGCGAGGTACTCTGGGCCATGAATCGTCGCGAAGAGGCCCTCGAGGTTTGGGATGCGGCGGCCAAGGAGCATCCGGACCACGAGTACCTCAAAGAGGTCATGAGCCGGCACCGCGCGTCCGGCGGCGAGCCGTCGCAATGAGCCAGAACCCGATCAGTCGGAGCCCGATGAGCCAGAGCCCGATGAGCGAGCCGTTCAGGTTCGAGTCGTCCCCCGAGTCGTTTTGGCCCGCGCCCGCCAAACTCAATCTTATGCTGCGCATCGTCGGACGTCGGCCGGATGGTTATCACGAGCTGCAGACGGTGTTCCAGTTCATCGACCGTTGCGATCGGCTTCGGTTCGAGGTGCGCGAGGACGGGTTGATCCATCGTCTCCTCGACGTGCCGGGTGTCGCGCCGGAGGACGATCTGACCGTCCGCGCGGCTCAGACGCTGCGGGACGCGACCGGTTGTCGTCTCGGGGCGGATATCCGCTGCGAGAAGCTGCTTCCGATGGGCGGGGGGCTCGGGGGCGGCAGCTCCGATGCGGCGACCACGCTGGTTGCACTGAATCGGCTTTGGGCCACCGGTCTCGACGAGGACTCACTCGCGGAACTGGCCTTGCCTCTGGGCGCCGACGTGCCTGTCTTCGTGCGCGGATTTGCGGCTTGGGGGGAGGGTGTCGGGGAGCGCCTGACGCCGGTCACGCTGCCCGAGCCCTGGTATCTGGTGCTGTCTCCGCCCTGCTCGGTCTCCACGAGGGATGTGTTTATGCATCCTGAGTTGACACGAGATTCGGTGCCCGCCACACTAGCGGACTTCGTTGCCGGCGACGTTTCGAACGATTGCCTGAGCGTCGTGCGACGCGGATATGACCCGGTTGCAGAGGCTCTCGACTGGCTTTCGGGCTGGGGCGGTGGACGTTTGACCGGAACCGGCGCCTGTGTTTTTGCGGTCTTCGAAGATCCTTCTCAAGCACGGTGCGCGCTGGAGCAATGTCCGCCCGCGATGCGCGCGTTCGTCGCCCGCGGGTTGAATCGATCGCCGCTGCTCGCGTACATGGACAGGCTGCCCTAATCGTGCGTCGTGCAGAGTGCTTGTTTTCGAGGTCTAGATCAGTTTTTTGGGGCGTAGCCAAGCGGTAAGGCACCGGGTTTTGATCCCGGCATCCCCAGGTTCGAATCCTGGCGCCCCAGCCATACCCTGTCGAGCCAGGATACGCCGCGTCGGTCAGCCGACGCGATATGGCGTTTCATTCGAGCCCCGGTCCCGGTGTTGTCATCCCCCAGTGAGACGTCAGGAAATCGCCAGTGCCTGCCAGCCATTTGATGGTTTTTTCCGGGAATGCCAATCCGGAGCTCTCGGTCGAGATCGCCGGTTATTTGAGCGTTCCGCTCGGTAAGGCCGTCGTCGGTCAGTTCAGCGACGGCGAGGTCATGGCCGAGATCCAGGAGAACGTGCGCGGGCGCGATGTCTTCGTCGTGCAGCCGACCGGGGCTCCGACGAACGATAATCTGATGGAGCTGCTGGTGATGATCGACGCCCTGCGCTGGGCGTCGGCCAAGCGCATTACCGCGGTCATCCCCTACTTCGGCTATGCTCGGCAGGATCGCCGGCCCCGCTCCGCGCGTGTTCCGATCACGGCGCGACTCGTCGCCAAGATGATCGGTCAGTCCGGTGCCGATCGCGTTCTGACGGTCGATCTGCACGCGGATCAAATCCAAGGCTTCTTCGATATCCCGGTCGACAACGTCTACGCCTCGCCGATTCTGTTGGGCGATGTTTGGCGAAAACGCTACGACGCTCTCATGGTCGTCTCGCCGGATGTCGGCGGCGTGGTCCGCGCGCGCGCGCTCGCCAAACGGCTCGACGATGCGGATCTCGCGATCATCGACAAGCGCCGTCCGCGGGCGAACGAGGCGAAGGTCATGAACATCATCGGCGATGTTCGGGATCGCTCCTGTGTCATCGTCGACGACCTTGTCGACACGGCGGGGACACTCTGCAGTGCCGCTGCAGCGCTGAAGGATGCCGGTGCCTGTCGGGTCGTGGCCTACTGCACCCACGCGGTGCTCTCGGGGCCGGCCGTCGACAACATCTCGGCATCCCGGCTCGACGAGCTGGTGGTCACCAACACCATTCCGTTGCGTCCGGCGGCGAAGGCTTGTCCCAAGATTAGGCAGTTGAGTATCGGCGAGCTGCTTGCCGAGACGATGCGCCGGGTTTCGAACGAAGAGTCGGTCAGCTCGCTGTTCGTCGACTGATTTAACCATTCAGGCGTCGTGATCCTGGTCGCGGGATCCGGCGCGTTTTTGTAGTCATCATCAACCGGAGAACGCCGATGAGCGTCAGTTTCGAGATCAACGCGCAGCCCCGCGCAACGGCAGGAACGGGTGCGAGCCGCCGCCTGCGTCGCACGGGTCAGGTGCCCGCCATCGTCTACGGTGGCCATCAGGAGCCCGAGATGATCTCGGTCGGTCATAACGAGCTGCTCAAGCACCTGGAGAGCGAGGCATTTTACTCGCACGTCCTCGATCTGAAGATCGGTGAGCGCTCGGTGAAGGTCGTCTTGAAGGACCTGCAGCGCCATCCAGCCAAGCCTTTCGTGCAGCATGCGGATTTTCTGCGGATCACGCAGGACGAGAAGCTGCGCATGAACGTACCCTTGCATTTCATCAACGAGGACCGCTCCAAGGGCATCAAGATGGGTGGGCAGGTGTCCCACAACATCACCGAGCTCGAGATCGTCTGTCTGCCGAAGGATCTCCCGGAGTTTATCGTCGTCGATATGGGCGATACGGATATCGGCCAGATCATCCATCTGTCCGAGATCCAGTTGCCCGAGGGTGTGACCCTTGCGCATGCTCCCGAGTCGGACGAGGCCGTCGCCATGATTTATGGCCCGCGCGGCGGCGGTGACGAGGCGGAGGAGGAAGAGGAAGGCGCCTGACATCATCGGGCGCTCGAGACGGCCGACGACAGTGCCGATTTGCCTCCCTGAAAGACGCTTTTTCGGCGACGACCGGGTGCTCGAGGGTCGCTTTTCCGGCCTGCGCCGCCCGTGTTGTGCCTCGGTCGGCGGTGTCCGGTGAGCGAGCCCGCCGGTATCCGTCTGATCGTCGGGCTCGGCAATCCCGGTGAGCAGTACGAGGCGACGCGTCACAACGTCGGCTTTTGGCTCGTCGATCGGATCGCCGAGGATTTTCGCGAGACCTTTCGCGCCGAGCCGAAATTCTTCGGCCAACTCGTCCGAATCCGGGTCGGCGGCGCGGATGTGCGTCTGCTCAAGCCCTCGACCTACATGAACCGCAGCGGTCAATCGATCGCCGCGGTCGCCCGCTTCTATTCCATCCCTCCCGAGCAGATCCTCGTCGCTCACGATGAGCTCGACCATCCTGTTGGCCAGGTTCGCCTCAAGCAGGGCGGCGGTCATGCCGGGCACAATGGGCTGCGCGACACCATCGCCGCACTCGGGGGCAGTCGTGACTTCTGGCGTCTGCGGATCGGGATCGCCCACCCGGGCGAGCGTACCCTGGTGACAGGTTATGTCCTCGGACGTCCGTCCAAGGCCGACGCCGAGCAGATCGATGCAGCCCTTGCCGACGCCGAGAGGATCCTCGCGGATCTCGTCGCCGGTCGCTTCCAGATCGCCATGAATCGTCTCCATTCGCAACGGTCCGCTTAAACGGCGTTCGGGTTCTCATGCGTGGTTCGCGCGCGCACTCGACCCCGCAGGGGCCAAATCGGTGGGAGCCACGCCTGAAATCCTTTAAGATCCTGATTTTTGTTCTCCTAAATCGCGTCAGCGACAGTGTCGATGATGTCGGCCGAGTTTGAATCGGCGTCCAGCGTCGATCGTTGACTCCGAACGCGGTGTAGCGGCGTTTGACAAATCGCAATCCCGAGCCGAATATTCCGTCTGATCTCCGTGATCGCCGCGTGTCTCGGCCCTTTCCGTAAAAGTGCCCCACCGCGTCTTCCGAAAACATTCCGTCGAAGGATGCCGTATTCGGGATCGAGCAATCGCTCGCACTGAATCCGAAGTCTTCCGACCAGTCGGTGGGCGAGGTCGTCTCCGCGGTCTTCAATGATGGCTCAACTCCGCATTCGTCCACCCGTCGATGCTGGTTTTGGATCGCCCGTCGAACGGGGCTCGACTATGCCAACGACAAAATTAGCCGTTCAAGCGGCACGATGACTGGAGGAGTTTTCGCACATGACCGGAACATTGAAGTGGCCGTTGAGGGCTGTAGTAATTGCGTGCGCATCCTTGCCGACACTGGCAGTGGCCACCAACGGATATTTCTCGCACGGCTGGGGCACCAAATCCAAGGCGATGGCGGGTGTCGCCGCGGCATTGCCGCAGGACACGCTCGTTACGGCCACGAACCCTGCCGGAATGGCATTCGTCGGGACTACGCTTGATGTGGGTTTGGCCTTCTTCAGTCCGTCTCCGCGCGGCTACGACGCCAGCGATGACTTCTCGGTAGGCCGTCCGTCAGGCTTTCCGACCGGGCCTTTCGTTACTCCGGGCCGATACGACAGCGAAGGGGATTGGTTTTTGATTCCGAGCTTCGGCTTCAACTACGAACTCGATGAAAAAAGCACGATCGGCTTTTCCGTATTCGGCAACGGCGGGATGAACAGCGACTATCGGGACCGTCCGGTCTGGGAGAACTTTGCCGCGGCACCCAATCAGCTGGCGATCGGACCCGGGATGAAGCCGCCCCCCGGCACCATCGCGAGCCCTGGCGGTCTTCTGTTTACGCAGACGAATCCGCCGATGCCGGTCACGGATCCAGACATGCCCCCGCCGCCGAACGGCAACAACGCCAACCCCGGCGGCTTTCTGAGCGCGACCGGCTCGACCGGCGTCAACCTCGAGCAGTTGTTCATCGAGATCCCCTATACCTTCAAGTTTGCCGACGGCAAGCAAGCGGTCGGTATCGCGCCGGTTTTTGCGATGCAGAGTATCGAGATCAAAGGGCTTCAGCCGTTCCGCGCGGCCTCCCTTTACCCGGATAAGGTCTCGAACAACGGAACCGACTGGTCCTATGGCGCCGGCCTGCATCTGGGGTGGTACGGCGAGGTGACCGAGCAACTGGCGTTCGGGATGTCGTATCGCAGCAAGATGTGGATGTCGGAATTCGACGACTACAAGGGGTTGTTTGCAAATCATGGCGAGTTCGATATCCCGGCGATGTTGAACTTCGGCGTCGCCTTCAAGGCGCGGCCGGATCTGACCTTCGCGTTCGACTACCAGCGCATCTTCTACGGCGAGGTCTCGTCGATTTCCAATTCGAACGACAACGACATCTCGCCCTGTTTCACCTCGAACCCCAAACCCGCGTTCTGTCTGGGCGGGGATGACGGGCTCGGGTTCGGATGGGACAGCATGGACATCTTCAAGTTGGGCGTGCGTTACGACCACGACGAGAAGCTGAGTCTGATGGGCGGTGTGAGCTACAACACCGAATTCGCCTCCGGTCGGCAGGCCCTTTTCAACATTCTGGCGCCCGCGACCATTCGTTGGCACCTGACCTTGGGTGCGTCCTACCGCTTTACCGAGAAGGATGAGTTCGCACTCGCCTTTTCCTACATGCCGGAGGAAGAGCTGAGCGGTACGAGCCCCAGCATCACCCAGACCCAATCGGGGTCCATCTATATGGAGCAGATGGATATCCAAATCGGTTGGAATCACCGTTTTTAAACAGCGCCCGGCGCGGTATGCGATGTCTCTGGATGGGGTCGGCCCGGAAGATTTGACGACCGCCGGAGCCGGCACGGTTTAAGGGACCGTCGACGACGCTCGTCCGGTGTGCCGGGCAAGCGTCGTCGCAATGTTGTCTGGGCAGGCTCGCGCCGCTGCGTGGGCGGGTCGAGGGTGTGGGCGATCCCGGTGAGGCGTTATTGCGCCGTCATCGGTAAGCGACCGATCGAGATATAGGTCAGTCCGGTTGCGGTCGCGAGATGCCCGTCGAGGATGTTGCGACCGTCGAAGATCACGCCGGCCCTGAGCTTGTCCTTGATCATCCGGAAATCCGGGCTGCGAAACTGCGCCCACTCGGTCAGGACGGCGAGTGCGTCCGCACCCTCCAATGCCGAAAGGGCGTCGTCGACCAGTGCCAGATCGGCCCGTTCGCCATAGATTCGCCGAGTTTCGGGCATCGAAACCGGGTCGAATGCCTGAACCCTCGCTCCTGCCTCCCAAAGCGATTCCATCAAGACGCGACTCGATGCCTCGCGCATGTCGTCGGTATTGGGTTTGAACGACAGACCCCAGAGGGCGATCGTGCGGCCCTGCAGGTCGCCGTTGAAGTGCGCGTGAATCTTTTTGAACAATAGATCCTTCTGTCGGAAGTTCACGGCCTCGACGGCATGCAGCAGCTGCGGGTCGTAGCCCAAGCTGCGCGCGGTGCGCTCGAGCGCGCGCACGTCCTTCGGGAAACAGGAGCCGCCGTAGCCGCAGCCGGGGTAGATGAATTGGTAGCCGATGCGCGGATCCGAGCCGATGCCGACACGGACCTTTTCGATGTCGGCTCCGACAGCTTCGGCGATATTCGACAGCTCGTTCATGAAGCTGATCTTGGTCGCCAGCATGGCATTGGCCGCATATTTGGTCAGCTCGGCCGAGCGCACGTCCATCAGCATGACGCGGTCGTGGTTGCGATTGAAGGGGGCGTAGAGCGCGCGCAGCAGTTCGCCGGTGCGCGGGTTGTCCGTTCCGACGATGATACGGTCCGGGCGCATGAAGTCGTCGATCGCTGCGCCCTCCTTCAGGAACTCGGGATTGGAGACCACGTCGAAATCCACCGTCGTGCCGCGAGCGGCTTGAGCATCGCGAACGGCGGCAGCCACCTTATCGGCGGTCCCGACGGGTACGGTCGACTTGTTCACCAGGATTCGGTACGCGTCCATGTGCTCGCCGATGCTGCGTGCGACCGCGAGGACGTATTGAAGATCGGCCGATCCGTCCTCGTCCGGCGGCGTGCCCACCGCGATGAACTGAAACAGCCCATGACGCACCCCTTCCTCGGCATCGGTCGAGAAGGTCAGCCGTCCGGCATCGCGGTTCTGCTTGATCAGCTCGTCGAGTCCGGGCTCGTAGATGGGCACGCCGCCGCTGTTGAGGAGGGCAATCTTGGCGGGATCCACATCGATGCAGAGGACGCGATTGCCGACCTCCGCCAAGCAGACGCCAGTCACCAGTCCAACGTAACCGCTGCCAAAAATCGTAACGTCCATTCTTTATCGTCTCCGGGCTTTTTCAGTCGGATCAACAGGGATCGGGGTGGCCGTCCGGTCGCACGCAGCGCCGTTGCGCCGTTGAGTCCGGCGCGCGGCTCCCGGCTCGGCTCGTCGATTGTATATCCGCCGGGCCGGGGTGTATCGACTCGCTTGCCTCGGGTATCGAGCGCGGCCCGGTTGTCTTGCGCGCAATCATTCACGCCGGCTTGACGCTGGCGGTTCTGCCTTTTATACTGCGTCGCTCTTTAAGGAGGGGTTCCCGAGCGGTCAAAGGGATCAGACTGTAAATCTGACGGCTCAGCCTTCGGAGGTTCGAATCCTCCCCCCTCCACCAAATCTTAGACCGCAGCGATGTCGTTGCGGATGGCCTTTGCGGGCTGGGCGTGCGAATCGAGCGTAAGGCCTCGAGGCGCGACAACGACGAGGCCTGCCGGCAGGTCGTTGGTTGTCCTCCAAGCCCGTCGTTCGGCGTGAAAGCGCTGCGGGTGTAGTTCAATGGTAGAACCTCAGCCTTCCAAGCTGATGGTGTGGGTTCGATTCCCATCACCCGCTCCATTGAGAAGTGTGCTTTGCGATCGCCCATGTAGCTCAGTTGGTAGAGCACACCCTTGGTAAGGGTGAGGTCACCGGTTCGACTCCGGTCATGGGCTCCACTTTCGTTTTTCCAGATTCAGTCGTCGATCTTGGATCGTCGTATCAGTAGCGTCCAGCGCGACTTGTCGATTTGAACCATGCGGGGAGCCGTTCATGTCCAAAGCAAAATTCGAGCGCA
>NZ_DIUM01000101.1 GCF_002423035.1 Thiocapsa sp. UBA6158 | reverse complement strand
GTCGAGCTTGATGACCTTGAATTCCTGCTCCTTGCCTTCGAGGTAGGTGGTGTCGCGCACGGGGCGCACATCCACCAGGGAACCCGGCAGGAAGGCGCGAACGGTGCCCAAGTCGACGGTGAAACCGCCCTTGACCTTGCCGTTGATCATGCCCTTGACGGTGTCGGCCGCCTCGAACGCCTTCTCCAGATGATCCCACGCGGCGAACCGCTTTGCCTTCTCGCGCGACAGACGGGTCACGCCGAAGCCGTCCTCGACCGCGTCCAGGGCGACCTCGACCTCGTCGCCGATCGCGACTTCGAGCTGGCCATCCGGGCCGACGAATTGAATTCTGGGGATCACGCCCTCGGACTTGAGCCCGGCATTGATCACGACGTTGTCGGAGGTGATCTCGATCACGGTTCCGATAACGATGGTGCCCGGCTGGAGCTGAGTGGTGCTCAGACTCTGTTCAAATAGTTCGGCAAAGCTTTCGGTCATAAGATGAAATTATCCTGAGAACGGCGCGCTGACCCATCCCATCCGGGACGAGGGGTATGAATGAGATGAAAAGGTCGGCGCATTCGGCACCGACCCGACCGGATCGACAGGGGTCCCGCTGGACGGACTGCCGATGTCTTAGAGGACCAGCTCCGGAAAGACGCGCCTCACCTCTTTCAGGACCCGATCGAGCACTTCTTCGATGGACATCGCGGTGGAATCCACGATGACCGCGTCATCCGCCGCACACAAGGGTGCGACGCTGCGACCGCGATCACGCGCGTCCCGCGACCGGATGTCGTCTACAAGATCCAGGAGGTTAGCATCCAACCCCTTTCCTTTCAACTGTTTATACCGACGATCCGCACGCACCTCGGCGCTGGCGTCGAGAAAGATCTTCAGCGGGGCCAGCGGGAACACGACCGTGCCCATGTCACGCCCGTCGGCCACCAGGCCGGGCGGACAGGCCATGGCACGTTGGCGCTGCAGCAAGGCATCGCGCACCGGCGGATGCACGGCGACACGCGAGGCCGCCATGCCCGCCTGCTCGGTGCGGATCGTCTCGCTGAGGTCCTCGTCGTCCAGGAGCACCCGGCCCGCGACGAAGGCGACCGGCAGATCGGCCGCGACCTCGGCAACGGCGCCGGCGTCGTCGAGCGCAACCCCGCGGCGCTCCGCCGCGAGACCGAGCACGCGATAAAGTGCGCCGCTGTCCAGACACCGCCAGCCGAGTCGGTCCGACAGCAGCTCGGCAATCGTCCCCTTGCCCGTTCCGGACGGACCGTCGATGGTGATGACCGGGACCGGCATCGCATCAGCCCCGCGTCGCCTGGATGCTCAAACCGGCCGTTGCGGCCAGCTCGACGAATCCGGGGAAGGAAGTCTCGACGTTGGCGCAGTCCCGGATCGCGACCGGACCGCTCGCCCGCAAGGCCGCGATGGCGAAGGACATGGCGATGCGATGGTCGCCGTGGGCATCTATCCAGGGCGCATCGATCGCGTCCGCATCGCCCGTCGAGCCCAGCGCCCCGCCGAAGATGCGCATCCCGTCCGGCAGCGGCTCGACGCACACCCCGAGCTTGGCCAGACCGTCTGCCATCACCTGGATGCGGTCGCTCTCCTTTACCCGCAGCTCCTCCGCCCCGGTGAGGATGGTCTCGCCCTCGGCACAGGCTGCGGCGATAAAGAGGACCGGCAGCTCGTCGATCGCCAGCGGCACTTGGTCGACCGGGATGCGGATCCCGCGCAGACGTGCATGACGCACCCGAATATCCGCCACCGGCTCGCCGCCGGCCGTGCGCCGATCCATCAGCTCGATGTCTCCGCCCATGGCGCGCAGGATGTTGATGACGCCGACCCGCGTCGGATTGATCCCGACCTCTTCAAGGATCAGATCGGAGCCGGGCGCGATACTGGCGCCGACCAGGAAAAACGCCGCAGACGAGATATCGGCGGGTACCGTCAAGCGACAGCCCGTCAGCCGTCCGCCTCCGGTCAGACAGACCTTCGCCGCATGACGCCGAACCGAATAGCCGAAGGCCGTGAGCATCCGCTCGGTGTGGTCGCGCGTCGGTGCAGGCTCGGTCACGCAGGTCTCGCCCTCGGCATAGAGGCCCGCCAGCAAGAGGCTCGACTTCACCTGTGCGCTGGCCACCGGCATCCGGTAGTCCAGACACGTCAGACGCGCGACCGGCACGAGATCCAGCGGCGCCGTGCCGCCCTCGGTCGTGCCGATCCGCGCACCCATCTGCGCCAACGGCTCGGTCACGCGCCGCATCGGGCGTTTGGACAGAGAGGCATCGCCCGTCAAGGTCACCGGGAACGACTGACCGGCCAAGAGACCCGAGAGCAACCGCATGGAGGTCCCCGAATTGCCCATCTCGAGCGGACCGTCGGGGGCCTGAAGACCCCGCATCCCGACACCCTGCACGCGCACCTCACCGCCGTCGGGTCCGTCGATCCGCACGCCCATGCGCCGGAAGGCGTTCAAGGTCGCCATGGCGTCCGCACCCTCGAGGAATCCGCTGATGCGGGTCTCGCCCTCCGCGATCGCGGCCAGCATGATGGACCGATGCGAGATCGATTTGTCGCCGGGAACGCGCAGGCGGCCCCGCAAGGTGCCGCCCGGCGCGACCAGGTAGCGGGTATCCGAATGCTCTGCCAAGTGTTCTCCCGCGCGACTGCGCCCGGACGCTGAAAAACCAGCTATGTTAGTCCTGCCGACGGAGTGGGTAAACTGCGGAATTCTTGGACCTAAACCGCGCCCAGTGCGGTGTGCGCTGTTTTTGGATGGGATCGGC
>NZ_DIUM01000080.1 GCF_002423035.1 Thiocapsa sp. UBA6158 | reverse complement strand
TGGCCTCGGTGTTGGAGCACAGTGGTCGGTGTGATGCGTTCGCCGTCGGGTCACGGGGTTCACGGGTGACGGTTGTTGACCGTGGAGAAGATTGCAAGAGGCACACGCAAGGCGGCTGCATTGTCGAATTGCCGGCCGAGCGGGTCCGAAAACATAGTCTGATTTCAAGCGACTAAAGCTGTTGACCAAATCGGCCAAGTCAACAGGTCCAGAGACAACCGGCGTATGGAGACCCGTTTTCCTGATTCGTTCCGCCACTGTGGGTCAACAGCCCGCGGCGCAAACCCATGGAATCATTGGGTCTTTCCGTGCAGGGCACAGTCGCAGAGACGCCTCTATCGGGGTGAACTGGCGGAGGGAGAGATACCGGGAACAAATGGTCTCTGGCCGGTGAAAATTGATCTTCTCTCACGATATCAATGGGATGGACTATTTCAGCCGCCCCCGTAGTGCCGGGAGAGGACAGTGTTGACCGTCCTCTCCGTAGTCCCGGTCACAAGATGAAATTCGCCCCGGTCAAGGCATGCGACCCGGTCAGCGTGATCGCGAAATCTGCACCCAAGGCCACATTCACGTTGCCCGAGACGATCGTGTCGCCACCAACGACCTCGGCGCGCACCTGTCCTGGAGAAGGCTGCGTACCGGATGGCCCATCAGCCGGTGTCCAAGCAAGGACGCCGGCTCGGTCAGATCGTGCGCGCGTATCTCGCGTATCACGCCGTGCCGACCAGCACGCGGGCGATCACGTCATCCGTGCATTACGTTACCCGGAACTGGAAGCGGGCGCCTGGGCACCGCAGCCAGAAAGGGCGGGTGACATGGGAGCGGATGGCGCGAATTGCCGCGCGCTGGCTGCCGTCCGCCAGGATCACTCACGCCTGGCCGCAGAAACGCTTCCTCGTCAAACACCCGAGGTGGGAGCCGAGTGCGTTAGCAGCGCACGCTCGGATCTGTCCGGGGCGCGCCCGGTAACGGGCGTCCCTACCGGGATGGGCACAGGAAATTAGCTATATCAATGGGTTGATGAAAATTTCGCCCACCGGTGGCACTTCTCGCCACAGGATACGCCTCATCCTCCCTGGCTCGACCACCTGGCTCGACCACCTTTCCAGAATGCTAGGCCTGTGGCAGCTTGAGAGCATGAAGGTTGGCATTTGGCTCCGCAGGGTGCTCCCGATCCTGGCGATCGTGGGGCTCATGGCAGGACCGTTCATCGCACCGATGAACGGCGTCGCGATGGCGGCCGCCTCAGGCATTCCTACGTCGGAGATGATGACCGACATGCCTTGCTGCCCGCAGGAGAAACCGGCCAATCCAGACTGTCAGAAGACTTGCCCGCTGATGGCGACCTGCATGGCCAAATGTTTCTCGATCGCGCCGACGCTTACGAACATGGTCATCATTTTTTGGGTTCAGAACGATACCATTCACCCGCGTAGCGACGCCACGGGCGACGCGCGCTCGGTAGAACCCCCATCTCGGCCTCCAAGAACCTAGAAACATCGCCGGCACTTCGGTGCCGGCTCGTGCCGCCGAGGCAAGCCCTAAGCGGCTGAGGGCGCGTGGCCTTAGGCCACGCAAACACCGAGACATGTGCTCGGTACTCGATGAATCTGGGTTTTCGAACCATGACAATCTCTTCCATGAAGCGCGCCGCCGCGGCAGCGTTCGCGACCGTGCTTTTCCTGACGACCCACTCCTCGGCGCGTGCCGACATCGCTGACTACGAATTCCGGCTCGTTCAAACGGATGTAAAACAGGGCAATGGCGCCATCGTCGCCGTCCGGCTCGTCGACAAGCGATCCGGCAAGGCGGTTCCCGACGCGGTCATCTTCGCGACCCGAATCGACATGGCGCCCGATGGCATGGAGACGATGGCAGCCCCGATCGAGCCGCTGCCAACGATCGAGCCGGGTGTCTATCGCTTCAGGACCAACCTGGTGATGGCGGGTCGCTGGCGGCTTTCACTCGGCGCCAAGATCCAGGGCGAGGCAGGCACGATCGAGAACAGGCTGGTCCTGAAGGCCATGCCGTGAAACGGCTCGCCCGGACGGGCCTCACCCTCGCCGCCGTTCTGGCAGCGGGGGGCGGAGGCTATTTGGCCGGCGTCCGGGGTATCCCGGTCGCTGGCCTTCGCGACTGGTTCGGGGCTGAGCGGACTCTTGTGGCTCAGCCCACCGGCACGGGAGCGATGATCTATTATCAGGACCCCGACGGCAGGTTGATTTATTCAGCGACCCCTCGCCAAACAGCGGACGGCCGCTCGTTTCGTACTGTTCGCGCCAGTGAGGACGTGAGCTTCGAGGACAAACCGCCGGCAACGGCCGAGGCGACCGCGCAGCCAGGCCCACGGCGCGTCCTCTACTACCGCAATCCAATGGGTTTGCCGGACACGTCACCCGTGCCGAAGAACGACTCGATGGGGATGGACTACATCCCCGTCCACCTGGACGAGGATGATGGCGGCACGATCGTGCGGGTGTCCCTTGGCAAGCTCCAGCGGACCGGGGTGCGATCTGAGTTGGTCGTGCGCCGAACCGTCGGCGGGCTGGTGCGAGTGCCGGGAATGGTCCAACTCGACGAGCGACGCATCTCCGTGGTTGCAACCCGGAGCAACGCCTTCGTCAATGAGGTCGCGAATGTGACGACGGGTGACCGGGTGACCAAGGGCCAGATGCTGCTTCGTCTCTACTCACCCGACATCGCGGCCGCCGGGGCGCTGTTCCTCACTGATCTCAACAGCGGCGGTCGCGACAGCGCAACCGGCGGTGCCCGCCAGCGACTGGAAAATCTCGGACTGCCGCCCGAGGCGATCGCCGAGATCGAGCGGACTCGCAAGGTGCCCCTGTCGATGATGTGGCGTGCTCCTCGCGACGGTGTTGTACTGGAACGCAATGTCGTCGAAGGCATGAAGGCGTCGCCGGGCGATGTGCTGTTCCGCCTTGCCGACATAGCGACCATCTGGGTGGTAGCGGACGTGCCCGAGTTCGACCTCGGCGCGGTTCGCATCGGAGCGCCGGTGACGATCCGGATACGGAGCCTCCCGGCAAGCAGCCTTACCGGACGCGTGTCGCTGATCTATCCGCAGGTCAGTGAAACCACACGGGCCACAAGGGTACGGATCGAGATCGCAAACCCCGACGGCGTCCTGCTTCCCAACATGTACGCCGAAGTGGAGATCAGCTCAGGCAATGCCGCACTCGTCGTTGCCATACCCGACAACGCGGTGATCGACAGTGGCACGCGGCAGGTTGTGATTCTCGATCGTGGCGAGGGCAGGTTCGAACCACGCGAGGTGAAGATCGGTTTGCGCGGCGACGGCTTCACGGAAATCCGCGAAGGCATCGCGG
>NZ_DIUM01000085.1 GCF_002423035.1 Thiocapsa sp. UBA6158 | reverse complement strand
GCCGGTTTCGGGGGATTGATCAGCGTTTCCATAGAGGAAACGGCGTCAAGGCGTGTCGCGCTTTGTGTTCGGAGCTACGCGTCAGCGCCGATGCAAGTTCGTCGCCTGCTAAACAGCTATTGTCCGCATCCCGTGCCAGTAACTTCTGTCATTCGAGATAGCGGCCGACACGCGATGGCCGCGTTTGGTCCAGTCGGGGCATCTCGGCGCTGGTCGATGAATTCATCCGGCAGACCCACAGCGAGCGATCCAGACATCGGATAAACACCTCGTTGAGCAACAAGCATGTCGCAATAACCACCTGATCCAGGCTAAAGATAACCAACTACGCCCCCCTTTCTGGACCTGAATTCTCGGGGCTATTTGAAACGGAGTCCCAAGGCAATTGCGGTGGCTTTACCGCGCAAGACGCCGATAACGCACGAGGGCACGCGTGATAAGTGTTGGAGGCACATGCACCGTCTCGTCATCCCGGAACAGCTCAAGGGCTGCGACCAGGCGGCCGGCCGTGGCAGCCGCTGCCGCGTGAATGATATCTAGCGCCCAGAGCACACCATGCACTTCCAGCCCGTTGCGCTCGGCCAGGGTACGCAGGCGGTTGTCGCCAGTCAGCAAAATGCTGTCCTCCGTCGCTTCGGCAAGGGCATAGGCAAAACAGTCGTTCTCGGTGAGCGCGGTATTCTCCGCACGCAGCTCAATGGCTCTTTGCACCTGTTCCGCCGGTGAATCCACGATCACCATCCCGCCGGCGAGAAGCCGGCGCTCATCCTCCGTGAAGTGAACGAGTTCATCCTCGAAGAGGGTGTACGGAATCAGCCGCTCGTAAGGTGTTCTCACGAATGCCTCGAGCAGCTCCGCCTTACGCAGATCGATCAGGCAGGAGGTATCACTGACGATGACCCGCACGCCAAGGCCCTTTGAGTTGTTCTTCGACCTCATTCACCGGCTTGCGCAGCAGCTCCGCGGCCTTCGCCACGGAAATCAGCTTCTCCGCCAGCGCCCAATAGCACAAACGCTCGAAGCGGCGTGGCTTCTCCATGTCTCCTCGTCGTGCCTCATCTTCGATGGGCTCCGGTTCCTCGCTGCGCCAGGTGCGCGCGACAGTCTGAAACGCGGTGCTTAACACCCCGTCATCGATGATGCCGACATCCCGCAGCCGCACGAGCATCGCAGCGCCGCTCACGCGGTACAGGCGTTTTATATCCAGAAGCTCGCGGTAGCCCAGCGCATTTCGGTGCTTGCCGATTTCGCGCTCCAAGTGGTCGCGCGGCACGAGGAAAGCCCCGGCAAACCGGTTTGCCGCCTTTTCCTCTTCTTTCGCATTCAGGTGCTGCGGGTCGATCAACCGATGGGCAAGCTCGTGCGCCAAGGTTAGACGACGGCGCTCCAGCGACTTGCTCTTGTTGACGACAATGGCCGGCACGGGGTCATCCGCCCCCTCCCCGGTCACCAGGCAGGTGAAACCGGACACCCGGTCGGGCAGCTCGTCAATCAGCACCTTCAGCCCCTTCTCCTCGAGCAGCTCGGTCATGTTGGGGATAGGATCTTCCCCAAGCTCCCAGTGCTCGCGCAGGGTGTTGGCGAGCTCCTCCGCCTCATCCAGAGTCCGGATGGCGCAGCGCCCGCCGTCCATCGCCTCCCAGTGCCTGCTGTCGCGGTCAAGGATCCGCTCGACTTCCAGGTAACGGCTCACCCACTCGAGAACCTCGGTTTCCACCTTCGCGCGATCGGCCTTGGTGGTGTTCGCCTTGGTGCGGAAATCCACCTCGGCCAGGTCGAGCCGCTGCGCATCCATCAAGAACGACATGGACACGCCGAGCGCCTTGCTGAGGGCGTGCAGCACCTTCGCGCTCGGCACCATTTCGTCCCGCTCGTATTTGCCCAGCGCCTGGGCGGACACAAGGCCGCCGATCGCCTGCGCGAGATCGCGCAGGCTCAGACCCGCCTTCTTCCTCGCCAGCTTCAGTCGCGCACCCATCATGTCCGTCGTCTCCCCACCATGGTTTACACACTACAATTTGTATATATAATGTAAACAATTGTGCAGCAATTTGCAAGGCCACAACCCATCAGGAGTCAGGAAATGAGCAGCAAAAACAAGCATGTGGTTCCCCACGAGAAGGGCTGGGCCGTGAAATCCGAGGGTGCGTCCCGCGCCGGCTCGGTTCACAAGACCCAGCAGGAAGCCATCGACGTCGCCCGCGAGCAGGCGCGCGCCAGACGTGGCGAGCTCTTCATCCACAACCGGCAGGGGCAGATCCGCGAGCGCGATACATTCGGAAATGACCCCTACCCGCCCAAGGGGTAAGGACTCGTTCATGATTTATCTCATCTCGTATGACCTCTATCACCCTGGCCAGGGCTATGCGCGTCTGTACGACGGCATCAAAGAGTTGGGTGCGTGGTGGCACTACCTCGACTCCACTTGGCTAGTCGACACCAACCTGACCACCAGCCAGATCTTCGAGCGGCTGCGGTCCCGCATCGATGCGAGCGACCGGCTGCTCATCATTGGCGTCAGGAGGGACTACTCGGGATGGCTCCCCGGCGACGCTTGGAGCTGGATAAACGGCCGAGCGCCTGCCGCCGCATAGACCACCCAGGAGCAATCCGATGATCGATATCCAATTCCGCCTGAACGGCCACCCCGTGCGGCCGAATCAGCTCGCCGACGCCCTGGAAAAGGAACTCCTCAAGGGAATCGAGACAACCATCCGCCGCAAGTTGGCCACTCTCCCTCGCTCCGCCAACGGAACGCCCCTAAAGGTCACCATGACAGGGCGCTCGCTCGACAACCTGTCGGTCGAGCTTTCCGGGGACGCCGAGATAATAGAGCGCGCCCGCAAGCTGCTCAGTTAGCCGCCAGCGTTTCCACATGGGCGCCGTCGAGCCGTCGGTGCGCCATCGAGGCGACGGTCATCAGGTCTTCCGCGTCCTGTAGATCCATTGAACAGTCGGTTTTCGCCGCTTGGCCCGTCGGTGTGCGAAACCAGCCTCTTCCAATGACACATGAGCCTGAAGGAGGCACGTGATTCCAACGTGAAGTGAGCCTGAAAGGCCGGCGGGGCGCCGGGATCATCGGAGGATGATCGTGACGCTCAAGACCCAGGGGCTCCAGACACTGGAGCAGATTCGAGCCTTCCTTGCCGGCAGCGCGCCGCTGTCCTTCGCGGCGCCGCAGCGTGAGGCCGCCTACGGCTTGCCCGTCCCCCGACGAGTAGAGTGTGAACTTGCCGCCCCCGGCGGTGCAGGCTTACGAGGGGTGTACCACCGAGCATGCTAGGCTTGACTAGCCTTTGGGTGGTTTAGTGACTATCGGGAGTGGTCCTATGAAAGGCATCATCACGACCCTGTCATTCTGCGCCTCGCTAGTGGCTTCTGGCATCGCTTCCGCGGACACCTACGTCAACCCGTACGTCCGCTCGGATGGCACCTACGTGCAGGGTCACATGCGCAGTGACCCAGACGGCTCGCGCCTCAACAACTGGTCAACTCGCGGCAACGTGAACCCGTACACCGGCCAGCCGGGTTACAAGGACCCCTATTCGAATGGCTACGGGTCCTCGTCTGACAGGCGGTCGCGCTCGCGGCTCGGCGGCTGGGATAAAAGCGACTAGAACAGCACACTGCATCGAGGCCCCGGAGGCTGTACCGGCAGCGGAACACCGTTGCCGGGGAGGGGCGCGAGGACGCTACCGACAGTCCCACGACACGACGACATCGGCTGCCGCGCGCGGATCGTGCGGTGCATAGGCCGCCATCGGTGCGAAGGTCATCCCAACCGCGGCACGTCCCGCCTCGCTCTCGATCGGAGCCAGCCGGCCCCGGCGCGGCCCGGCGCACTCCCCGGGCCAATGCTGGAGCACCGAAACCCACGGGATCCCGGCAGCCGCCAGTTGCTCCCCCAGTTCGGGTGCCCGGACCCTGGCTGGAACGGATGGCAGCCACTCGATCCGCTTGAGGACGTGTTTTTTGCCGACCAGCACCACCACAGGCTGCACTCCGGCGTATGGCGACACGCGGCGAAACATCACGGCTGGCCGAGGCGCGTTCGAGGCGGGGCCACCATCGATCGCCAGGAGCCGTCCGCACCCGGTCCGTGAGAGCTCGGCCAACCCGGTCAGCAGCTCCCGATAGGCGGCGTGGTCAATGACGCTCGGGACCCGGATCGCATCGGCGGCGGCATCCCCGGCGGCCAGGCGATCAAGCGCGGGCTGCTCGGCTTCGCTGATCTCAAGGCCTATGACCGGACACGCGCCCCGGGCGGAAAGACGCTGCACCACCTCAAGGAACAGACGTACCGACGCCGGCCGGCGGTGGCGCTCCCCCAGCAGCAGGCCGCCACGATCGAGGGCAAGATCGGCGAGCTGGCCGGCGATTCCTTCGGCCGCGCCGGGGGCGTGCTGCATCATCAGTATGGCGAGGCCGCAGATCGCGCGCGCGATCTGCGTGCGATGAAGCAAGGGTGCCATAGGCTGTCTCCGGGGATGCCCAATGAAGGTCGGGATGATCGACCAGGCGGCGCGGCGTTCGGCCGCCGCCCTGCCCTATCGCCCGTCCAGATCGGGCGCGCCCGCGAGCTGCTGGCCCGGCTGCGCAGACTGCAAGAGCGGCGCGCGGACATCGAGGCCCGGACGCAGGGCATCACAAAAGCATCTGCACGTACCGTGCAGCGAGCAGCCCCAGGTAGGCGCACGCACGCGCCGGCGTGACGCGGCCATAGTAGCCCAGCGCGTAACCGTCGTTGACCTCGACCAGCGCCGTTTCCCCGTCAGACAGCACGCCGACATCGAGCGCGTAGCCGGCAGGCGGCGCCTCATCCGCCTCGTGGGCGGCGATCATGCCGTCGATCGTCGTTGAATCGGGATCCGGGGCATCGTCCGCGCCGTCGTGGTCGTAACGCTCCCGCCACAGCAGGCGCCCGCCGGCGACGTAGCAGCGCCACTCGCACA
>NZ_DIUM01000098.1 GCF_002423035.1 Thiocapsa sp. UBA6158 | reverse complement strand
CGTCAGCGTTGAACAGCCGTGGGGCGATCACGACCTCGGCCCATATTCCCCCTTCAAGCAGACGGTCATTGTCCCGGTAGAACTTCTCACTAATCGCAATCCGCTGGGACGCGAAATTCTCCAGCGACGCCCAATGCCGCTTTTCCTTTTCGACATACCGCACATGCACCTTATCGATGAACTTGTGCTTGCCCTTCATCGCCACGCGAGACTGCGCGATATTCGCCTCATCCGGCCGCACATAATTCTCATGAAGGGTCGACAGGACCGCCTCCATGCCCTCCTGAATCTCCGCCGGGTCGTTGCTCGCGCAATAGCGGGCGAGCAGGAACTCCAAGACGAACGTCGGAACGTTCGTCCCCTTCTTGATCCGATGCAGAAGGTCTTTTCGGACAACCTTCCCATCGAACACCTCGTTCAGCTTGGTATCCAGAGCATCCATCACGTACTCAGACGGCATAGTCTGTCTCCAGGTCCAGCGATGCGTATTGCGCCATCGTCACCGGGTTCAGGGCCTTGAGGGTGAACCGCCCCTCGAACTCCATCGACATCTTGACCGTCACCTGCACCTTCCCACCCGGCTTCAGCGTGACAGTCCCCGTGGCGACATCCACCGCGCCCCCACGCTTGGCCTCCCCCACCGTCTCCCCCTTCTTGTTGTGCGCCTCCAGCAAAATCTCAAAGGTCTCGCCCAAGGAGAACATGTTCTCCCCTTCAACCGCCAGGTCCACCACGGGCAATCGCGTCGTCACCCGCTTGGCTCCGTTCTTGTAGGAAAGAGCCACCGTCGCCGCCGCAAGCTCGGGCTGCCGAACCTGCTTCAATCGCACGGTAATCACGGGCACAACCACCTCCTGCAACGACGCACCGCCGTGGAAATACAGAAGCCCACGGCGATACGGCGCCATGCTCCGGGGACCACCCAGCTTCGGGAAATCGCCCCGCACGCCTGCTTTCTCAGCCGCCAACACGAAGTTGCCCGAATCGCCCTCCCCTTCCCCCAACAGCGCGCGGTCATGCACGACCGCCCACCCGCCAGCGGGCTTGCCACAGACATCGCCCGCCTCAGCATGAGCATTCAGCACGAACCCGTGATCGGTCGCGATCACCACATCCGCGAACCCCGCCTGCTTCAATTTGTGAACCGCCCGCCGGATCGCCTTCAACGATTGGTGGATCAAATTCAGCGTGGTCAGCGTCCCCGAAGGGTTATTCTCCAGATGCCCATCAATATCGAGCGTCCGGAGCACCAGCAGTTCCACCGCATCCGACACCTTCTCCTTGGCCCGGATGAACGTATCAAGCTGCGTCTCCGCGAACCGATCCCCGAACCGCGCCCGCAGCACCTGCATACGGCTGGGAACGCCCGCCATCCGCACCCCGTCCAGCGTCACGCAAAACCCATCCCCGTCCCGCATCACTCGCAACCCGCCCCCCGCGCTCGGCAGCAGGGAGGCCATGCCAACTGGCGTCACGCTCGGAAGCTGAGCACAGGCAACCCGGATCTCGGCCTGCTCGGTTTCCGCAAGCTGCCGGTGCAACGTCACGCCCAGCTCATAGCGCAGCGCGTCCACCATGATGAACGCCACCCTCCGCCCGCTCTCCTGCAACATCGGAGCGACGATCGTGTCGAACACATCAGCATTCGGCAGACGACCCGGCGGAGGCCATCCCGTGGCCTCAAAATGCCGGGTGAACAAGGACTGCACCTTCTCCACCAGCCGCGCATATCGCCGGCGGCAATAATCGACCGCATCGGACAGCGACGTATCAACCGGGACGTAATCCCCGACCGCCTGCTCGAACTCCCGCTGTAGCCGATCCACTTCCCGCAGCGACGACGCATAGAACCCGATCAGAGCGTCCAGCCCGCGGCTGTTCTCCACGATCTGGCGATCGGCATCCTCGCTCGCCTCCACCAGATGCAACCCGGCCTCGACCAGGCCCCATTGCGCCTGGCTCTCTCCCTTGCCGACCCACACCGATCCGCCGTGGCGCGCGACGACGACCCGCGCGCCGTCGATATCCTCGGTCAGCAACGCCTTCACGGCGGCCGCCAGGGACGTCCGCTCCTCAAACGGGAACGTGCCGCGATTCCCGAGGTCGACCAGCGCAGCGCAACTTTCGGCCAGACGCAGCTCGCCTTCGACCAACTCGGCGCGCGTGATGTATTCGCTTCGCGCCACCGGATCGCCGCGCAGCTTGTCGCACAGCATCTCGATCGTCGGTCGCGCCACATCCGGCGCGCGGGGCACGTTGGACAGGGCGGCGGGCAGGCCAGTGGGCAGGCTGAACGCGAATTCACTGAACAGCAGGAACCGCCACAACTCATCCGCGATCGGGGTCAGCGTCTTGCCCCGGGTCATCAGTTTCAGGCCGAGCGAACGATCCAGGAGCGCCTTCGCCTCGGGCACCCATCCTTCCTGCGTCTTCAACTGCTCTGCTTGCCGGGGCGTGGGGGCCAGCAGCGCGAGGATGATTTCCCGCGCCGATTCGACGTTCAGGCAGGTCCGCAATGTCGGCCACGACAAGCCGCCGCCGATATTGTCGATCAGCGCGAAGGACGGGGACGGGTTCTCGGCGAACAAACGGAGGAGTTCCGTGGCGTGGTCGGGCTTGGCTTTCCGGCACAGGCTTTCGAACCCGTCGCCATCGCCGCTGGGGAACTGGGCGCCACAGGCGACATAGACGGCGAAGGGGTCGGTCTGCCGTGCCTCATCGGTCAAAGGCGGCGTCGTGGGGACATAGACCAGCAGAAACTGGGGATGGTTCGGCCGGCCCAGGGAGGCGAAGGCGAGCATCGCGGCCTCTCGGGCCTCGATGCTGCTTTCGCTGGCATCGACGACCGCGGTCGCGTCATCCTCCATGGCCGCGCAGATGTCCCGGTAGCGGCGATCCGGATCGTAGACGACCAGGGCCGAGGCTTTCTTCAGGCGCTCACGGAAGATGTCTTCCCGGATGAAGGCCGCGATGGTCATGCAGCGGCCTCCTTCTTGCGACTGCGGGCCTCTGTGGGTTCTGGCTCGACGAAGAGGTGTTCCAAGTCGTGAGCGATGGCGAGCGACTTGTCGGTATCGCACTTCTCGCGCACGCGGTCTGGCCAGTAGGCCATGGCAAGATGCGCCCAATCGTAGTCGCCCTTTTCCAGCTTGGCCCAGGTGTCCTTCAGGATTTTCTGCCAGGGCTTGTGGCGGAACAGCTGCCAGAGCGGAGCGGCGGTGATCTGGACGCCGTCGTCGTGGTTCGGGCGATAGGTCTGGGCGACTGCCAACAGGGTGTCGCGCAGCTCGATCAGTTCGAGCTCGAGGGCCTGGAGCGCCTCGAAGTTTTTGTCGTCGTCGCGGGACCGGGCGCTGCCTTTGGTGCGCAGGGCGGCGACGCCCTGGCCGGCTTGCTTCAGCTTCGGCTCGATGAAGTCGTTGACCGCAGTAAAGAGGGTCTGGTCGGTCAGGCTGGGATAGTAGAGCCAGAGCGTATAGCTGCCCGAACTGGTCGAGATCGGCCAGTAGATCGGGGCCTTGCGGCGGCTCTTGCTGTATTGCTTGAGGTGCAGGGGGAAGAAGTCGCGTTGCAACCAACGGCGCACGTCGGCGGGCACCGGGGCTTCGACACATGCGAGCACTTCCTCGATCAAGCCGGCGAGGTCATTCGGATGCCCCTGGTCGTCCGCCAGGATTTCGGAATGCGCATGGAACGGCTCTGTACCATCGGATAGCATGCCGGGGCTTTTGGCGGGCAGCGGGTCAAAGGATTCTGGCTCGGGAGGGGCTGCGCGTTCACCGGTGGCCAAGCGCCAGTCGAAACGGCCGAAAGCGACGCCAGCAGCCCAGCTGAGCAGACCGTCAGTCTGGTCGATCGCCTCAGCACCATCGTCGTCTTCACTATCGTCTGCGTCCTCAGTACCGTCGCTTGAGTCTTTGTCTGTCGAACAAGACGACCCGAGTGCTGCGGTGCGCTCCGCATCACTGAAGCCGTAGAGGTCAAAGGCGATCTTGTCGATTTCTGCCTGGATATCAGCTAGCTCGGCCTGTGTTGCTAGCGGGTCGTAGCCTCCCAGACGACCACGTAGCGCAGTCGGCAACTCAAAGGCGTGAGACGTCTCTACCGTTGAAATCAAGAATTTCTTTCGCGCCCAGGCCTGCCGAGCAAGTGAGGCGAGGGTTCGCGATACTTCATCGTTGACTTGTGGCAACGGAGTTTGCCTCACAAGACCAACCTCGTAATGCTTTCGTCCTTCTGCTGCGAGTGCTAACTGCATCTCCAGCAGGATGCTAAAAGGTCGGCTATTTGTCAGCGCAATGATTGAGAATAATGCCTCGGGGTCGTCACCATCCCGGAAACCCGATGGTCCCATATGTCCAAAAATACATCCTCTTGGGAGGACTCGAACTGAAATACCCAAGGTTGTAGCATTCGGCCACGTGAAGCCAGGTCGAAAATCACTACTGTCCGGTTGACG
>NZ_DIUM01000032.1 GCF_002423035.1 Thiocapsa sp. UBA6158 | reverse complement strand
TGGACCAACCGATGATCAAGGCCCCGCCAAGCGATGCTGATCTTGACAGCCTGAAGGCCGAGTTCAGCAAGATCAACACCCATGCAGGCGCCTTTATCAAGAGCGACCCACTGGCAGACTATCGTCTTGGCACCAGCCTGCGCACGCTCGTCATCTTGGCCAAACATGAAAAGGAGCCGATTCGCTTTCTATTCCAGTTCTACAAGCCGCGTGACCATTGGCAAATGACGGGACTCGATTTCGACAACGACCTGTTCGAGGCGATCAAGCAAACCGCCAGGGCCGTCCACCTCAAATCCGAGGCAGCGAGCGGTTTTGAGTCTGACTATTAACCACATCTCAGCCCGCCCGTTGGGACCGCGAGAGCTGAACACAGGGCGGTAAAACTGTTGAAATCGACCCCCATCACGACCGATGGGGCAAGAGCAGATGGGCGAGGCATGCGTTGGCAAGCTGTGCGGACGAGGGCTGACTGAGGCCGCCCTGGAGGTGATCCGGCGGGCGATCGTGGAAGCCGACCCGCCGTTGCGCGCCGAGGTGGCGCGGCGAGTGTGCGCGGCACTCGGGTGGCATGACGCCCTGAGTCGCCCGAAGTTGATGAGTTGCCGGGTGGGCTTGCTGGGCCTGAAATCTCCTCCCAAACCCCGCCGAAGCGCGTTCCGACACCTGCGAGATACGCGCGCCGGTCTCGGGTGCGCCTCGACCACCCGTCCGGCCCTCGCCGGCCTCTCGTCCCGACACCAGCTTGGGCTCGCGGAGGTGGTTGAGTTTCCTATCCGCTATCCGTCGGAGCTGCGAAGCTGGAGCTGCACGACCAGGCAGGCGCGGGCCGGACATTGGCTCCCTGAAGCGCCCAAGCGGTCGATCATGACTCCTTCGTTTCTTACTGGACGCCCCTGGCCATGCTCGCCAAGAAGACCTCCAAGAAACAGTTGACCCTGCCCAAGGCCGTCGTCGAGCAGTCCCGGGGCGTCGACTATTTCAATGTGCGCGAGGAGGGTGGGCGCATCGTCCTGGTGCCCCTGCGTCCGAGCCGGGCCGACGAGGTCCGCGCCAAGCTCGAAGACCTCGGGATCGCGGAGGACGATGTCGGCGCGGCCATCCAATGGGCCCGCCGCGGTTGACGCCGCGCATTGTCCTCGACACCAACACCCTGGTATCGGCGCTGCTCTTTCGCGAGGGTGGGCTGGGTTGGCTCAGGCGGGTCTGGCAGGTCGGGCACCTGACGCCCCTGGCCTGCGGGGCGACGCTCATCGCGCTGGTGCGGGTCCTGGCGTCCCCCAAGTTCCACCTGGGGCGCGAGGAGATCGAAGAGTTCCTGGCCGATTTCGTCCCCTCTGCCGAGACGGCCCCCAACCCCGATGTCGCGGTGGCTGGCCCCGGGTGTCGGGACCCCAACGATCAGGTCTTCCTCGCCCTGGCCATTGCCGCCGGGGAGGATGCCCTGGTGACCAAGGATATCGCGACCGCTTGGACGGAGAGACGCGATGCCATGCGCGCCGCCGTCGCCGACCTCCCGGGCAGCGACGCCCTGCACCTCGACTTCTATGACCGGACCCGCATGGCCACTTGGGTGCGCTCTTATCCCGGCGTCGTGCTCTGGGTCTTGGACCGGATCGGCCAACCGCTAGCCGGTTGGCGGCCATGGGGAAACTGGTCCCGCGCCCCCGCCGCCGATAGTCCCTACCTGAGCGACGACACCGCCCGGCTTCGGGATCTGAGCAAGCCCGAAGACGGCCCACTCGCGATCGGCGACGGCATTGCGCGTCTGCGTGCCCGGCTCCGGGAGCCCGGCGGGATGGTGCGGCTCACGGGGCTGTCCGGGAAAGGCAAGACGCGCCTGCTGGAGACGCTATCCAACTCAGGCGGTCGCTCAACGGCGTAAGCACGCGCCCAGGCTCAGCGTCGTGGGTGACCGCAACGCGCGTTTATGCAAAGCTCGCGATTATGCAGAGTTTCGATCGTGAAGCGCGTGCCGAGTGAGGCAAGGTGCGGCTTGGCGGGCAAGATGGGCATTGAATCCTCGACATAATCGCTGCGACGTCCTGAAGTGGTCAGCCCACTTGTCAGGAGGTTCGCATGAGCAACGATACACAGCTTCCGCTCTCGAAGGCAGATCGTCAGGCCCTCTCTTCCGCTTCCGATCCCATCGGCGCAGAACTGCAACGTTACGACGCGCATCTGCGTGACGTGCATGGCCTGGCACCCGGCACCCGAAAGGGCTACTTACGGATTGCGGGCCGGTTGCTGCATCAACATTTTGATGGCGATCACGTCGATATCGCTACGCTCCAGCCGTCCGACATCCGTCGGTTTCTCACCCACGAATTGATCGCGCGTCACACCCCCTCTCATGCTCACAGCGTGACCGGCGGGCTGCGCCGCTATCTGCGCTATCGCAGCACGCAAGGAGATGCGGTTGAGCCCTTGACCGCCGTCATCGCCTCCCCGGCGCACTGGACACTGGCGCCCTTGCCGAAGGCGCTCTCGCGCGAGGAGGCCGCACGCCTGCTCGACGCCTGCCAAGCGGTCCAACGCTGGCCGAAACGTGGGTATGCCATGGCACGCTGCGCGCTGGACCTGGGACTGCGGGCGGGAGAGATCGCCCATTTGATGATCAGCGATATCGATTGGCAGGCCGGGACGGTCACGCTGCGGGCCACCAAGTCGCGACGACAGGATGTATTGCCTTTGCCGGTCGAAACCGGAGAGGCACTGGCCGACTATCTGATGCATGAGCGCCCCGGGAGTGCCGGCGCGGCGGTCTTTGTCGGTGCGCTCAAGCCGTACGATCGCCCAGTGACCTCGACTGCCGTCCAGAAGGTGATCACCCGCGCCTTGCGTCGCAGCGGGCTGCCGTACTCCGGCGCGCATGTGCTGCGCCACACCTTTGCGGCGGATCTCCTGGAGCGAGGCAGCTCTCTCAAGGAGATCGCCGATCTGCTGCGCCACCGCTCGCTGCGAACCACGCAGATCTACGCCAAGCTCGACACGCCGCATCTGATCGGCGTTGCGCTGCCCTGGCCGGGGAGTGTGTCATGAGCACGGCCATCCCTCTTCAGCAGCGCGTCGACGACTATCTGTCCGAACGCCGTCAGCTCGGCTTCGAGCTACGCCCGCTCCCCGGGCTGCTCACCGATTTCGCCACCTTCCTCGCCGAGCGCCATCACGACGGACCGCTGAGCATCGGGAGGCTGCCTTGGGCCAATGCGTAGCGAGATGAAGCCGAAAGGTACCCCATCCAACAGCCTGGGCCGCGCGGATCGCCGCAGCCCGGGCGCATGCCGGCCCCGTCTTGCGCTCCAAGGTCTTTTTGCACTGCGCAGAAGTAGCTTTTAAGTTACACTGGTGCCCATGATAGAGCTCTTTCGGTATCAGCGCGAGGACGGCCGCGAACCATTCACGGAATGGTTGGACGGCGTGCGCGATAGGGTGGCACAAGCACGGATTCGCGTTCGTTTGCGGCAAGTGCAGTCGCGGTAACTTCGGCGACAGCGAGCCGGTCGGTGAAGGTGTCATCGAGTTGCGTGTGCACGTAGGTGCCGGATACCGCGTGTACTGTGGCCGCTACGGAGCATCGGTTGTCCTGCTCTTGTGCGGCGGAGACAAAAGTTCCCAGGTATCGGACATCAAGCGCGCCAAGACGCTGTGGTCAGAGTGGAAACGGAGACAAACATGAGTCAATTGAAAGGCCTGGTCTCACACCATGAGCGCGAGATCGCCGAACTGCGCGCCGACCGGGAACTGGCGGTCGCGTACCTGAAAGCAGCGATGGAGTCACTCGACGATCCCGACGAGCGAGCCGCCGGTCTCTTGGCGCTCCGCACCGTGGCGGAAGCCCATGGCGGCTTGGGGGCGGTGGCGGCCGAGGCCGGCATCAGCCGGGAGTCGTTGTACCGCTCCCTGTCACCCAAGGGCAACCCGACACTGAAAACGTTGCTTGCCGTGCTGAAAACAATGGGTATGCGGCTGTCGGTCGAACCGGAACACCAAGCTCATGCTTGATGCTCCGTTACTCCCGCAGCCGGGATTCCCCTGATCTGCCAGATTGTGCCCGTAAGGCAAGACGAACCGAACATGTCCGTCTGCTCACGACGCTGCGGCGGTCGCTCGCGGGGTAAGCGCAGCTGACCGGATCGGATCTTGACCGGCTTATCCGGAGCATGCGCGCCAGCGTCCGCAAAGCGCGTTTATGCAAAGCTTTCCATAAGCGCGTCTACCTGACATAGTGTCGACTCGACTGAGCGACTGGATTCAACCGAGTTCCTCCTGATCAGCGCCAGCTCTGAGTGATCGGTCATGGGCAGACCCGGTATCGGGCGGGGCGGCTCGACTGGCGGCAATCCAAACCTTCAGGTCGTGCGCTCGGCCGGCCCTGATGACTCATGAGATTGACCGGACATCCGATGAACCGCGTGTGTCGACAACCCCCTCGCGACAACAGCATTCAGCCACAGCTCCCCTTCCCTCCCCTCCCGCCGATCCCCGGTAACCCAGGTTTCGATCACCTTGAGCCCCGGCACTACCCCGACCAGCGCCGCGAGCCCCTCCTCGTCCAGATCCGTAAACCGCCGCCCGCCATGCTCCCGCTCCCCTGCCCCGTACTTGAACGAGGCATACAGCACCCCGTCTGGCTTGAGCGCACGCCCCAGACGCCCGAGCACCTCGGGCAGCTCCGCCATCGGCACATGCAGCAAACTCGCGCAGGCCCAGATCCCGTCGAAACAATCCTCCCACTCGATCTCCAGGAAGCGTCGAACCTCGACCGGCAAGCCGCAGTGCTCGGAAGCCAGCCGCGCCAAGGTCGGCGACGCCTCGAAGGCGGTCACCACATAACCCAGTGACCGGAAGGCCAGCGCATCGCGCCCCGACCCACAGCCGGCATCGAGGAGATGCCCGCCGGGCGGAACGCGCGCGAGGAACCGGGCATACAGCGGGGCCATGTCGACGTCGACGGTTTCGGCGAAGAAGGTCTCGGCCTGGTCTTCGTAGTAGGCGAGGGTCGGATCGTCCTTGGGCGTTGCGGTGGTCATGGCGACGTTACGCGAACGGGACGACCTCGGCGGGCGTGTCCCGCAGCGTGGCGGTCTTGAGCCTAGGCGTGGGCAGCAGGGCAATGTGTGCGCCGCGATTGGAGAGCATCCCCGTGGGCAGTCCGGCCAGGGCCTCGATGTCGGCGGGCGCGAGCCGCAGCTGCGCGAGCAGGCGCTCCACGCCGAAACCGCCCTGCGTCAGCAGCAGGCGGATGGAGCGCTCCATCAGCCGGGGTTGCTCGATCGGCAGGATCTCGTCTTCGGGCTCGCCGCGGGCCCAGCCGCGCGCGCTGCTGGATTTGAATAGGCGCCCGGCGTGCACCTCGGAGATCAGCCCCAGATCCTTGCAGCGATAGATCATCGCGCCGATGGAGGTCTTCCAGCGCGGCTTGAGGACGCGGAAGGCCTCCAGCGAAACCTCGGGCAGCTCGTCGGCGAACCCGTCGGCGGGCATCAGGAAGGCACCGGCGAAGCGATGCGCCTGGTTCTCCAGCTCCTTGAATTCATCACGGTGCGCAAGCGCGGTCCGGTCGACGTGGCGGTGCAGGACCAAGTGGCCGAGCTCATGGGCGGCGTCGAAGCGCGAGCGCACGGCGGTGCGCTTGTCCGAGGAGATCAGCACATAGGGTCGCTCGTCGGCGTGCGACCAGTGCGAGACCCCGTCGATGGACGGCGCCCCGAAGGAGCAGCGGCCGCAGACGATCCCGGCATTCTCCAGCACCAGCAGCATGTCCGGGATCGGCGCTCGGCCCAGGCCCCAGTGCGCGCGCACCCGAAAGGCCGCCTCCTCGAGGTCGCACTCGCGCAGCAGGCGAAAATCGCCCGCGCCGAGGTCCGGCACGTCCGGTGCCGGCAGGTCCACCCACTCCTGTAGGGCGTGGCTGATGTGCTGCAGCCACAGCAGGTGCTGCTCAATCCGTTCGCGCGCCCGCTTGGTGGCGTTGGCCATGGAGCGGAAGAAGCGCGGGCGCGTGCCGGGCTCGAAGGGGGTGTCGAGAAAATAGTCGCGGGGCACGCGCAGCGCCTCGGCCAGGGCCGCGAGTGCGCCGGGGTCGGGTGTCTGCTGCCCGCTCTCCCACTTGCTGACGCTCGGTGCCGAGCGCTGCACCGCCTCGCCCAGGGCGATGCGCGTCAGACCGCGGGCGAGACGCGCGCGGGTCAGTTGGATGGGTTGAAAGCCCGGGGTACGTGCGGCCATGAGTGTCGTTCCGTCGCTTGCCTCAGCCCTGCCCCATGGTTCCGCGCCGCTCCCGGCTGCGCTTGAGCACGGGCCTGGCCTGGTCGAGCACGCGCCCCGTGCGGTCGGCATAGGCGGCGTAGAGCTGGTCGAGCGGCTTGAGCAGATGCCACCCCTTCAGATCGCGTGTCGGCACGCCGAAGCCGAGCCGCATGGGCACGGTTTCGTCCTGCTCCGTGCCGGGGTGCGCGTACTGCACCACGACGACGGCGAGGATGCCGGACGCGGGGTCGGCCTCTCCCCACAGGGTGAGCTGCTCGCCATCGCCGGGGTTGTGGCACGCCAGCTCCAGCTTGTAGTCCTTGTCCTCGATCGGATCGCCCCAGTGATCGGCCTTGGCGTGCGTGATCAGCACCGGCCCGCCGGTCACAAGGATCTCGGCATGGGTGTTGACCATCACGTAGCGGTGGCTCAGGCCGACATCCTCGGCACTCAGGCGCAGTGCCTCGCCGCGCTCGAAATAGCGCGTGGTGCCGAGCCGCATGCGGTGCGCCGGGAGGTGCGCCGGGGTGCGCAACGCCTGGGCGTGGGCGACGGCGGCACCGTCGTTCATCCGCTCTTCGAGTCGGCGGAAGAAGGTCTCGGGGATCGCCGGGAGGAGGGTATCGAGCAGATCGGCCATGCGTGGGTCTCCCGAGGTGGCGGACGGTCGAGGTTTCGCGAGGCCGGATTGTAGCGCGAAAAAGTTTCGCGCAATGGACACATGCCGTTCTCGGATCGGAAGTGACGCGGGGTCGGCACGCGCCATTGCAGGTGCCACGTCTCCCATTCAGGCGGCAGTGGTTCCGTCCGGCGCGGACATCTCCTCTGTGTCGTGTACGCTTCCGCTCGGTGTCGGCTCCACGCGCAGGCGCTCGACCGCCAGGCCGCGTGCCTGCAAGTCCGCGATCAGCGCATCGAAACCGCTGTCCTTGGAGACGATCCGGTATCTCGCCTCGGGGTTGCGTGCGACCAGCTCACCGAGATGGAAGGCCAGGTGGAAGTCGAGCAGGTTCTTGCCCGTATGACGCAGCTTGATGTAGCGACCCCGCGCGCCGAGCGCCTGCATGGCCGCGACCAAGTCGAACGGGAGGCGGTGCTGGTGCGCCCCGACGAACACCGTCACATGGGTGTCCTCGTCGGCCCAGGTCTCCAGGTGCCGCGGCTGGATGCTCTCGTAGTCGATCAGGATGTGGATCATGGGTTAGAACTCCAGGGGCGGACGCCGCGACGCGGCACCGATCATGGTGACCTGCCCGATGGCTCTCCGCCCGCGGTGCTCGGCCCCGAGCAATCCTCAAGGTCGGAACCCGTTGCGGCCAGGACCGCTTCGATCGCGGCGACGACCGTCTCGGGGCGATCCTCCTGGATGAAATGTCCGCTGTCTTGCGCGATGTGCAACCCGCACCGCGGTGAAAGCGCGGCCGTCCGGCACTGGACGTCGAGCCAGAGGGCTTCCCGTTCGGCGGTATCCTCATGATCGGTCGCAACCAGAACGATCAGCGGCACATCAGGGAAGTCCGGACCACTTTTCAGTGCCGCGACGCTCTCGGCGATGCCGGCCGCTTCCCATGCGGATGTCGTCCCCGGCGTGGGTGGCTGCGTCGAGACAAAGACGCCCTCCGGTTCGAGTGGGCTCGACGAATCGACTAGGACGACGCCCGCGGTCTGCTCCGGGAACAGTCGCGCGAACGCCTGGGCATAGAGTCCGCTGAGCGAATGGGCGACCAGGACAATCGGTGCGGCGATGTCCAGGTCGGCGAGGACCGCGCGTCACCGAAGCGCGACATCCTTCGCGAGGACCGGAGCATCGGGCGCGGGGCGACTCGCTCCGATGCCGGGGCGGTCGTAGCGCACGACGCGTGCGCAGCGGGCGATGGAGGGGGCAACCCGGTCCCAGTTGTCCATCTCCCCGCCGAGCCCGGAGAGAAAGACCACGGGGCGGCCGTGCGTTCCTTCGATACGGGTGGAGATCAGGGCCTCCCCGGTTTGCAGCAGCAGATCCTCGGCCTGCGCTGTCTGGAGTCACACGACTGCGCACGTGAGGATCGCAGCGAGGCGTCGCCGGCGGCTTGGCCGCGTTCGGCTTTTGATCGAAAGGGAATGCATCCGGCGCTTGACGAGAGCCATCCCCGACACCGCGATGTTCCGCACGCTGTTATTCTCCGCCATCGATCTGCACCGCGATCCCGGTTGACGCGGCCTGACGCGTATCGCTGATTGTGCCCGCTTCGGTCTTGATGGAGGAGCGGCACGGACCATCTCCGTCTTGGGCAGTTACCATGGCTGGTCTGCCACGCGGCCGGCCAGGCCGGATCGCTTGCTCATTCACTGCCACCGCACGAGGTATTCGATCGATGTTCATCGCCATGAATCGCTTTCGCATCAACCGGGGTTTCGAGGCCGATTTCGAGCGCCTCTGGCGGGAGCGCCAATCCCGGCTCGCGCAGGTGCCGGGCTTCGTGACCTTTCGGCTCCTCAAGGGACCGGAAGACGAAGAGACCACGCTGTATGCCTCTCACACGACTTGGGCCTCGCGCGGTCACTTCGATGCTTGGCGCGAGTCCGAGGCGTTCCATAAGGCCCATGCGCAGGCCAAAGCGCCTCAAGGGACTTATGCGGGCCATCCGGTGCTGGAGCTGTTCGACGTGGTGCTGGAAGAGTCGGGTACCGGAGCCTGATCGGCGCTGCGGATCGCTACCCTTGCCGGAACCGCGCGCGGCCTGCTGTCTAGCGGGTTTATACTGGCTCGATCATTCAACCGCCTGCGGGGTTCACACCGGTGTCGATCGCCTGATGGACCGCTGGCATGACCCCGCCGTCCTTGCCTTGCCGCATCCGGTGCGTGTGGATGCGGCCCTCGGCGCGCCGATCGAAGCATCCTTGCTCGGCGCAGATGCATTGTGCGAACGATTGCGACCGCTGTTCCTGGACCCGTCGGTGACCAGCTCCTGGCTGTTGCGCAACGTGCCCGCGCTGGCGCGGTTGGCCGGGCTGCAGATGAATGCGCCGGCGAGCTACAACCTGGGCACGTTCCTGTTGCTGTTGGCGCGTGCGCGGCTGCGGGTGCATGGGGATCCGATCCTCGCCGTGGCGCCCGCTCTCCAAAGGCTCTTGGGCGCAACGGATCTGACCGAGGGGTTGCCGGTGCGTTTTTTTCGTGCGCCCTACACCATGGTCTACATTGCCTTCCCGCGCCCCTGTGCGCTGAAGGTCTACAATCGAGCGACCGATCTGCACGAACTCGAAGGGGCCTATGTCGGCAGCCATGAGGTGCCGCCCCACCATAGCGGTGGCGAGATCCTGCGCGCGGGCAGCCCGCTGCCGCGTCTGTTGGAGACCACGGCCGCCCTGGGCATCCCGGTGCGGGTGAACACCAATGGCTGGTGGGGGTGCGCCCGCCACATCCGCATCGGCGAGCGGGTGTTCGCCGATGCCGATGCCGTGATCGCTTGGCTCCAGGACGCCGGGGTGGCGGTGCTCGCCTTGAGCTATGATCGTCGCCTCGCGCAGTATCCCGGGCTCTGGCGCTCGGTGGTCGCGGTCATCGAGCACGGCGAGCGGCGCGCTCTGCCCACCGAGCTGATCCTCACGGGGGTCGCTGACAGCGAGGCCGAGATCCTGCCGGCCTGGCTCGAGGCCCGGATCGGACGCCCCTGCGCGCACCTCACCATCATGCAGACGGATCTGGTGGACCTCGGCGGCGCGGCGCGGTGCGATGCGGTGGTCACCCCCCAGGTCGCGGCCGAGCGGCTTCGGCAGACCGACTGTCGATTGCGCGGTTTCTACCGTCCGCACGTCCTGCATGTTGGCCCCGATGGCGGGGTGCGCTCCTGCATGATGGCGGCGGGCGCGGGCTGGCTGGGGAATCTGCATCAGGAGCGTCTGCCGGCGCTCGCGCGGAGCTTCGGCGACAATCCCGTGGTGCGCTGGTTTGCCGCGAACGCAGCGCGCCCCAGCGTGCCCGCTCACGGCCTGTCGGGTCGCCATCCCTGTACCGTGGCGGTTGCGCAGGCTCGGGTCCTCGAGGGGCGTGTGGGGTAATGGCGCCATGGGTGAGGTCCACCCTGGCGTTTCGGTGTACGCTCGACCCATCATGTCACCGCAGGGCCACATTCGAGCCACGACGAGGTCACCCATGCCACTCAGCCAACACGCGGCCGGCTCCCGGTGGGCCGGGTTCCGGCTGCTGATCCCCTGCCTGCTTGTCGCGATGCTGTGCGGACCCCACGGCACGGTTCACGCGGAGGTCTCCACGCCTCCTCCCGTCGATGCCTGCGCGCTGCTGACCCAGGCGGATGTCGAGGCGGTCTATGGCTCGGTTGTCGGCGCGCCCAACCCCAAGTCGACTGGCCGCGCACCCGTCTGGGTGTCAATGTGCAACTTCGACAACGCCCATACCGATGCGCCGATGCTCAGTGTGGGGCTCTTGGTGAAGCCGCATGGCGCGGCTGACCCGGCGCACGCCTACGCGGGCTATGTGGACGAGCTGCGCCGGGCGCTGGGCGAGGTGGCTGTTCCCGTCTCGGTCGAGGGTCTGCCTGGACCGGCTGGTTGGGATGGGGACACCGGCCAGCTCACGCTGTTCGTGGGGCCGTACCAGGTCATCCTGACCAGCCTGGGACGGTTCGCGGGTGATCGTCTGAGCCTGGCAACGCAGCTCGCAGAGCTTGTGGTGGGGCGGTTGAGCTTGCCGTAGCGGATCGACAGGCCCAGCGGCTGGCGCACGCGCTCAACCGTCTATGCGGCTCAATGCATCGCTCCCTTGGAGGGCACGCCCGATGACCCATCACTTCCGACTGGCGCCGATGACGCTCGACGTGCTGGTGCTGACCCTCGTGCTGCTGCTGGTCCCCGTGACCCTCCTGCTGGCGATGCTGCTGCTTTCGCTGGCGCTGCTCGTGCCGCTGCTGGTGATCTGTGTCATCTATGCCTGGGTCTGGCTGCGCTTTCGCCCGCGCGCCTTCATCCTCGACGAGGACGGCTTGGAGGTCGTCTGGCCCCTGAAACGCCGCCGCATCCGCCGTGACCTGATTCGGGAGGCGCGTCTGATCGACCGCCATGCCGTGCGCCGTGATCTGGGCTGGAGATTCCGGCTCGGGGCCGGGGGACTCTGGGGCGCGTTCGGCTGGCTCTGGACGCAACGCCGGGGTCCCGTCCAGTTGTACGTGTCGCGCAGCCGTGATCTGGTCTGGATCGAGCTGGGAGCGGAGCGGCCCTGGCTGATCACGCCGGAGCGCCCCGACGAATTCGTGCGGCTGCTCCAGGGTCAGGATGGCGAGACCGCGCCCTCGTAATCGCGCCCCTGTCCCATCACCGGCGCGACCTCGGCGTGAACCCCACCCTGTCCCCCAACCACGATCCCCGCGACCTGAACCGCTTCCTCCGTGCCCAGGAGCACGACTACACCCGCGCCCTCGCCGAGATCCGCTCGGGCCGCAAGCGCACGCACTGGATGTGGTACATCTTTCCGCAACTCGACGGGCTCGGGTTCAGCGAGACGGCGCGGCGGTATGCGATTCGCGGTCTCGACGAGGCGCGGGCGTATCTCGGCCATCCGGTACTCGGGCTGCGGCTCAGGGCATGCGCCGAGGCCATGCTCGCCGTTCAGGGCCGCACGGCACACGAGATCCTCGGCTCGCCGGATGATCTCAAGCTGCGCTCCTGCGCGACCCTGTTCGCCCAGGTGTCACCCGAGGGGTCGGTGTTTCACCGGCTGATCCAGGTCTATTTCGACGGCAAGCCGGATGCTCGCACGCTGGACCTGCTGGCCTCTCAGGCAGGCCAAGGGTGATGGCGCGGGGTGAGCTACCCCAAGCTCATCATCGCGCCCATGTCCGTCATCTCGAGACCCGCGCCGATCCAGCGGCTGAGCGTCTCTGCCCGAGGTGCGCGAGTCCGCTGGTGCTGCGCACCTTGAAGACTGGGCCGAGAAGCGGGGAGCGGTTCTGGGGGCTCGGCGTTTCCGCGGTGTCGGTTTACGCAGCCGGTGGGATGAGTCGGGTGCGGGGGCTCATCTGGTCGGTCATTGACTTCACGATCTTCCGCCCCCCGCCCTCAGTCAAGGCAGTTGGAGACCGCTCGCGCGACGCCACCACCCAGCTTGCCGGATCGTAAGCCATGTACTATATACAACACATGACATTCGGTGCCTACATCCGTGACCAACGCGAGGCCCGGCGCTCCGCCGACAAGGCGTTCTCGCTGCGCCAGGTCGCCCAGCGCATCGGCGTCGAGCCGGCCTATCTGAGCAAGGTCGAGCGCGAGGAGGTGGCGCCACCGTCGGAGGCGACCATCCGCAAGCTCGCCGCCGAGCTCGATGAGGATGTGGATGTCCTGCTGGCGATGGCCGGCAAGGTCTCGTCAGATCTGCAGGCGATCATCCGGACCCGTCCGCGGCTGTTCGCCGAGGTTCTACGCCAGCTGCGCGAGTGTCCGGACGATGCGATCTTGCGGGTGGTGCGGGAAGTCAGAGATGGCGACTGGTAGATCACTCAAGGGAGTACGTCAATGATCGAGCTCAAGAACGACCGACTCGACTTCAGCTTTCCGAATGTCCATCCCGAGGCGGCTTGCCGGATCGATTTCCAGCGCACCCTGCGGATCCCCGACGACAACCGCGACTACCCTCTTCCGCCGGGATTGGGGTCGTTTCCGTTGCAGCACGTGGATGACTTCAAAGACGCGGTTCCCGCGGACTGGATCCGCCACGGCGGGGTCTTTCTGCCGATGTATCAGGCGGAAGCCTTGTGGATCAACTTCGGCGGGAGCTATCCCTGCGCGGTCAAGATTGCGGCCGGGAAGATCAACGCGGTCACCGGCAAGACTTGGCGCAATCCGCTCGCACGCAAGCGCCAGGATTATGTGGTGGTGCCGGAGCAGCCCTGGCTGGACGGCTTCGCGGTGAGCCGTGGGATGATCCGTCAGTTCGTCGCGATGCCGCTCGGGGCGGGCTATACCGCCGAGGAGCAGCTCACGGGGACCGCCGAGCATGGCGGCGTTCAGATCGTCGTCTATCCGATGAAGGCGGCTGTGTATGAGAAGCTGCGTGCGGCGGAAGCAAGACGGGGCGCTGGGGATGCCCTGATGTGCTGCGATGCGCAGCCCTGCCCATCGATGGGCCTCGCCCCCGGCGGACTGATGCGCCAGGAGATCTACGACGACGACTACGGCGTGGAGGCGTGGGACCAGACCGCCGGCTCACGCTGCTTCGTGCATCTGCTGAACAGCCTGGGGTATCTCTCGGTCACCGGCCATCGACCGCCTCAGCCGCCGCCGACGGCCGCGGATTACACGCGTGCCGGCTTGCCGTGGTTCGAGTACTTCGATGCCGAGCGCAAGGCCCTCGAAGGCGCGGCGAAGCTGGCTGGTCTGGACAGTGTTGCTGCGAAGTCGATCAAGAAGGGAGCCGGGATCATTGCGGACAACGGGCCGATCGGAACGCCGAAGGTCAAGTCGCTCGGGCCAGCGGGAGCGGTGCGCGAGGGGGAGTTTTGAGGGGCTCTGGCGCACGATCTGCCGTCGCGCTTCGCGACCCTCGCCTACGAGCTTGGGCATATCGACTGCGGGTGTGTCGGCCATGACAGTAAGGGCCGCTGGCCCGATCGCTCACGTCTGCAGGTCGAACTCCACGAGACGGAGGCTGAGGCCGTTGCCTGGCTGGTGTGCCAGCGCGACGGGGTTCAGGCGCGCTCGAAAAACGATCTGCGCTCGCTCATCGATCGGGTCGATCTGAGGCAAGTCAGCCTGTACGCGATCCTCGAGACCGCGAATCGAGTGGAATGGCGGACGCAGCCGTTCAAACGTGCATATTGGCTTACGGCGGATCGGCAGTTCCCCTGGGGCGGAAGAGCGATGGCGAACCCGACTTGAAGGCCATTTGGCTAGGGTAGCAGCGGGTGACCGAACTCGCGGCCGGGTCAAATATGCCGATGAGCCCCAAGATTTCAGCGCAAGGTCACCACGGCGCTTGAACAGTTACATAGTGAAAGCCTCTAACTATTTTGGGCGCGGTTATTCTTGCAACGCCGTTCTGTGCGATACAGGGCATCGGATCGAAATCCGGCTATACGGCGGTTTGGAGGATGGGTTTCGCTGACGCTCTCCTCATCTTAGGCCTTAGTCACAGTGTTCAGCGTGTTTCTGAATCGCCACTCAGGCGCGCACCACCTGGATGCATCGCCCTTGCGGACTCACCGTCGTGCTGCTCGCTGTGCGCTCGGCAATCGACGGCTGATCGGCGCGCCGGTCGAAGATCACCAGCCAGCCGGTTTCCAACCCCAGGCCGGCCAGATAGGCGTCCAGTTGGATCAGCCCCTCGGCCAGCGGGTCCGGGGCGCCGTCGCGCCAGACCTTGAGCTCCATCGCCAGGGTCAGCGTGCCGTAGCGCAGGCACAGATCCATCCGCCCCATGCCGATGGCGTATTCGCGCTCCAGGGTGCCGCAGCCGTTGATCACTCGATGCAGAAAGGCCATGAGCACCAAGTGCGGGGCGATCTCGTGATAGGGCGCGCTGCGCAGCAAGGGCTCGCCGTGGCGGCGCCAGAAGGCGAGGAATGACTCCAGCAGTCCCGCGGGATTAAGGCTACCGTCAGTGTTGAGCCAGGTCGGACTGATCTGCGGCAGGGAGGCTTGCGGGGTAAAGGCCAGGGTGCGCGGCAGGACCTCGCGGTAGATCGGATTGGCAACCGTCAGCCCGCCGCTGCCCTGGCGCAGCAAGCCCAGGTCGAGCAGATACTGGATGTCGTCGTCCGGGACGTCGCCCAGAGCGGTGCCGGCGAGCATCGGTTCGATGACGCGGCGTACTCGGGGCTCCCGCAACTTATGAGCGAGCTGATCGAGATGGGTCACGCGCTCCAAGATCATCGCCTCCTTGGCCTGATCGATCAGTGCCGGGGTGATGTGCTGAGTCCGGTCGCGTCCCGCAGGCAGCTCGAAGCAGGCGCGATAGGCCAAGGCATTGACCAGCCAGGGCTGGCCCTGCGTGAGCGCCCAGACCCGCTCCAGCGCCTCGGGCGTGAATACCTGCCCCGTCTCGGCGGTATGCTCCAGCAGCAAGGTCCGCACCTCGTCGGCGCTGAAATCGCCCAATCGCAGCGACTTGGCTTTGATGTTGAAAGCGCTGCCGCCGGTGATGGCCTCGCGCTCGGAGCTGGCATGGATGCGGTAGTCGCGCAGATCGCGCACCCCGCACAGGATCACGGTCTGCGGGAAGCCCTCCGGGCGCTGGGTGTAGCCGGCGCGCACCTGGCGCAGCAGCGAGATCAGGGTATCGCCGATCAGGGCATCGACCTCGTCGAGCAGCAGTACAACCGGCTGTGGACTCTGGAGGCACCAGCGTTCCAGCAAGGCGTTCAACACACCCTCGGCCCCGTGCGCCGGCCAGACCTCCTCGGTCCATGCGTAGAGCCGTTCCTCGCCCAGATCACGCCGCGCGGCAGCGCCGATGGCCCCGCAGATGGCCCGCATGCCGCGCGCCACATCCTCGCGCGCGGTCTGCGCAATCTCCAGATTGACATAAACCGCCCGATAGCGACCCTCGCGATTCAGATGCTCGGCCAGCGCCAGCAGACAGGTGGTCTTGCCGGTCTGGCGCGGGGCATGGAGCAGGAAGTATTTCTTCTGCTCGATCAGGCGGAGGATCTCGTCGAGATCCCAGCGACTCAGCGGCGGCAGACTGTAATGATCCGCAGGGCGAATCGGCCCTTCTGTGTTGAAGAAACGCATCTCGGGGTCTCCTGCCGTCGGGAAATCGATCCAATCAGGATACCCCGGTTCATGTCCCGGGCCCGCACCCGCGCGATCGACCGCTCCTGCGCGCCGGTGACCGGAGTCAGCCGCGAGCGGCGAGCCTCCAGCCACGGCGCCGGCCAATCACACGAGTGGTCCAGAGCGGAAATCCTAATGCCGTTTGTCAGGTTAATGCGACATGATTTGGAACAGTTTAACTTTCCTCTGCTTTCACCTGTTCACCATGGCCCGCTGCGCTGCTGTCCCCGTCGATCTGTCTACGAAACATCGCCACCGTCTTGAAGCCATCGTGCGACAACACCATGCGGCGCAGAGCGTGGTGATGCGTGCCACGCGCTCGCCCGAACCCCTAGCATCTCGTGATGGACAACCCCAACGTTCATTGCTCCCAAGCGATCCTGCGTGTGGTTGCCGAGGCCATCGGCGTCAACGGTGACCTCGGCCTCAAAGGCAAGTGCGGCATTCTCGAAGCGATGGCGACGCGTGAGACGTTCCTCCGCGACCCCAGCTACCGCATGGTCGTCCACTTCACCCCCAAGCATGCGTCTTGGCTCAACCAGATCGAGATGCGGTTCTCGATCCTCGCGCGCAAAGTCATCGGTCGCGGCAATTCCACCTCGGTGGAGGATCTGAATGCGACAATCTCCAGCTTCATCGACGTCTTCAACAAGACCATGGCCAGGCCCTTCCGATGGACCTATCAGGGCAAGCCCTTGGCGGCCTAGGCGCTCAAACGGTCTCGGGATTTCTACAGCGGACCATTAGAAAGCGGACGGAGCCCCCAGGCCGAGACGCGGTTCAGCGACCCATCGGAATCACGGCTCGGCGCTGGACGGCAAAGCTTCGCCCCGGTGTCCCACGGCAACGCGCCCGCTTGCCGAGCGTTTCCGTTCCAACCGGCCTACGAGGAGACCGCAAGTGCAACCCGAGAAGAATTCCGACCACGAGTTCCCGGCCCTCTTACTCGGGGTGCGCCGGGACGGCGTGACCAAGGCCGCGACGGCGCTGCAGCAGCACCATCTGATTCACTATAGCCGCGGCGACATCCGGGTTCTCGACCGGGGCGGCCTGCAAGCCGCAGCCTGCGCCTGTTACGGAGAGTCGGAATCCATTTACGACCGATTCCCGGGCTGAGAGGGGACATGTCACCCGCAGCGATCCGGAGTCGTGCAAGGCCGGGGCGACGCGTGCAGGCACTCGCTGCGGCAGAAGGTTCCGGCGCAAGGACATCGTCATGCTCGCCCGGCAGCAGCAAGGGTCACTGTGCGGGCGATTGATCCGGCGAGATGCAGGGAGCCGAACGGATGCCGACGGATGCCGCGCCCGGACTCGGCTTAAAATAATATATTTTTTAATATCTTAAACTGAACCGACTCCAACACTCGTCAAGTCCGCCGAGGCCGCTCCCATCCAACAACACCGCATATCGCGCCGGGCGCGGTTTAATGCCCGGTGCGGGCACGCACTTCCAGCGCGACTTCGAGCGCATTCAGCCCCGTCTGCCCGTCCACCAGCGGAGGGCATCCCTCGCGGATACAGCGCACGAACTCGGCGAGCTCCAGATCCAGCGGCTTCACCGGCTCGACACGGATGCGCTCGCGGGAGATTTCCGGGCGTGCGGAACCTGCAGTGGTGCGGGGCGCGGCGATATCGATGGTCTGCTCGATGAAGTCCAGCGAGAGGTAGCTGCCCGGCTGGAAGACCCGGATCCGGCGCGTGGTCTTCTCCGAGACGCGGCTGGCCACGACGTTGGCGACGGTCCCTTGGTCGAACTCCAATCGGGCACTCGCGATATCCACGTGATCCGTCAGCACCGAGGCACCTACGGCGGAGATGTTCGCGATTCGGCCGCCGACCAACGCGAGGATGATGTCGATGTCGTGGATCATGAGGTCGGAGACCACGTCGACATCGGTCGCACGCTCGGTGAATCCGCCCATCCGTTGGGCCTCGATATAGACAGGCGCGTGGATGCGCTGCGCGAGCGCCATGACCCCGGCGTTGAATCGCTCGACATGACCGATCTGCAGGATGGCATGATGCTCGCGCGCCAGTCGGACGATCTCGATCCCGTCGGCCAGACTCGCCGCGATCGGCTTTTCGAGCAGGACCGGAATGCCGCGCGAGAGGAAAGGCGTTGCCGCCTCCAGATGCGCGGTCGTCGGCACCACGATGCTGACCGCGTCGACCCGCTCGAGGACATCCTCGATCCGCGCATAGGCGGCACATCCGGCCTCGGCAGCGACCGCAGCGGCGCGGGCCGGGTCGACGTCGACCACGCCCGCCAGCTCGACATCCGGCATGCGCGAATAGATGAGGGCATGGAAGCGCCCCAGATAACCGACACCGATGACGGCGACGCGGAGTTTATCGGACATAGGCTGCTACCGGATGCGTTGTTGAGCCTCGGAGATTCTCCGGGACAGGCCGTCGGCGTGCAGCCTACGGCGCTCCCTGCAGAGAATCGGTTGATATCGCTGTCGATCCTCCCGGACGGCGTCGTCTTCAGCCGCCGAAATCGTTCGGCGCAACTGCCTGCTTGGCGATCGGAGTGCGTTCGACATCCGAGTAGAGCCCGATCTGATACGCCAGAGTGGCTGCCATCCCGATGATCGCAAAGGCGATCACCAACACCACGAGATCGGGCTTGGGAGGAGATGACTTGGGACGCATCGATAAACCGACCTGATGTTGCGACTCTGGCTGCGTGGCTCGCTGTCCTTGCGGGACACCGAAATGGAGTGGGGCTGCGATGCGCCTGGATCGCGCGACTGGCCCATGTGTATTATCACGCGATCAGATGCGCTTGTCTGCGACGTGGAGGTTCAGGTGAAAGAGTTTTCGATCAAGATTTCGGCCAATAGTCAGTACCAACCGGAACGGTCTTCCCCGGGAGAAGGGCGTTATGTGTTCGCCTATACGATCGTGATCGAGAATCACGGCGACCAATCGGCACGCCTGCTCGATCGGCACTGGATCATTACCGACGCGGACGGCAAGGCCCAAGAGGTCAGGGGAGAGGGTGTCGTCGGGGAGCAACCACACCTGAAACCGGGTGAGCGTTTCGAGTACACCAGCGGCACCATCATCGCCACCCCGATCGGCAGCATGCATGGCAGCTACGGCATGATCGGCGATGACGGGACCCGCTTCGATGCCGATATCCCGGCCTTCTCGTTGGCGTCCGCAATGACCATTCACTGAGCCGGACTGCCGGGACCGAGGCGACCATGTCCATCTATGCCGTCGGCGACATCCAGGGGTGCTATCGGGAGCTGAGGCAATTGCTCGACAGGCTCCGGTTCGATCCCGGCGTCGACCGACTCTGGCTCGTCGGTGACCTGGTCAATCGCGGGCCTGAATCGCTCGCCGTGCTGCGGTTCGTGCACGATCTGGACGATCGCGCCGTCACCGTCCTCGGCAACCACGATCTGCATCTCCTCGCGTTGGCCGAGGGCAATACCCGGCACGCCGGCAAGAGCACGCTCGAGGCGGTGCTGCGGGCGCCGGACCGCGACGCGCTCCTGCACTGGCTGCGCCATCGCCCACTCCTGCATCGGGATCCGGAGCTGGGCTTCACCATGATCCACGCCGGTCTGCCGCCGCAATGGAGCCTTGCGGACGCAGAGGCCCGCGCGCACGAGCTTGAGTCGGCCCTGCGCGGCCCGGATTACCGCACTTATCTGATGGCGATGTACGGCAACAAGCCGAAACGCTGGTCGCCCGACCTGACCGGCATCGAGCGTCTGCGGTTCATCACCAACTGTCTCACCCGACTGCGGTTCTGCGCGTTGGACGGCGCCCTTGCCCTGGGCGAGAAGGGCGAGATCGGCAGCCAAGCGGCCGGGCGTCTGCCCTGGTTTCGGATGCCGGATCGGCGCACCCGCGATGACCGGATCATCTTCGGCCACTGGTCCACCATCGGCTATCTCGCCGAGCACAACGTCTGGGGGCTGGACAGCGGCTGTCTCTGGGGCGGCGCGCTGACGGCGATCCGGATCGACAGCCCCAACGACGGAGACGAAAAGAGGCCGATCACACCCATCCAGCTCGACTGCGTGGGCTATCTGCGGCCCGGATCGAAGTGAACAAGCCGGCGACGCAGCTCCAGAAAGGTCATGGCGTAGGCGTTGCGCTCGTCGGCCGGACGCTCGACCCGGCTCACCTCGGCCCAAGCCGCCGGATCCCAGCGCGGAAACCAAGCATCGCCCTCGATAGCGGCATGCACCAGGGTCAAATAGAGACCGTCCGACCGCGGGAGTGTCTCCGCATAGAGCGCCGCCCCGCCGACGATCAACAGCTCGGGCACCGGCCCGGCCGCCTCGATCGCGGCATCCAGAGAATCTACGACGAGACAGCCGTCCGGACGAAAGGCCGGATCACGCGACAGAACGATGTGGCGTCGACGCGGCAAGAGCCCGGGCAAGGACTCCCAGGTCCGTCGCCCCATGACGATCGTCTTGTCGAGCGTCAGCTGCTTGAAGTGGCCCAGGTCGGCCGGTAGATGCCAAGGGAGTCGATTCTCTCGACCGATCACGCCGTCCTCCGCGATCGCGGCGACCAGACAGAGTAGCGGGGCTGGGCGTGAGGTCGATGTCATGGCGGATCACCTTGTCTGACTTCGCGTTCTTTGCGCCTTGGCGCCTTGGCGATTCTAATCATACCTGCACCGCCGCAGCCATTCCCCGAGGACACCGATGGAGAGCACCTACGACGCGGACTTCTACGCCTGGGCCAACACCCAAGCCGCGCTCCTGCGCAGCGGACGGATCGACCAGGCCGACATCGAGCACATCGCCGAGGAGACCTTTCCGCCGGCCTGCCCCTTCACCATCGAGCAGATCCTGAACGAGGATGTTCCGGGCGACGAGCCGCGGTAGCTCCGAACGCATCATCCGTAGCGTGCGAGCGCGGCAGCGAGACGATCCCGAACCAGATCGCGCAGGATCGCCGGCTCGACGACCTCGACATCCGGCCCATACCTGAGCACATCCATCGTCAGCTCAAGCGCGTTGCTGTAGGGGATGCGCAGCTCGTAGCGCCCGTCCTCCAGGAATCGCCCCGCCTGATCCCGATGCCAGTGCTCCTTCGCGACCCAGCGGGCGAGCTCCGGGCTGAATCGCAGCACCGCCGTCTGCTGCGGTGTGCCGGCGAAGATCCCGTAGGAGACGGCGAAGTGTCGATCGAGCTCCTCGTCCGCCACCGGCAAGGCCGTCGCGGACAGAGGAAGCGCGGCCTCGATCGCATCCAAGGCGAAGGTCCGCAGACCCTCGCGCAGATGACACCAGGCGTCGAGATACCAGTTGTCGCGATAATAGGTGAGACGCTGGGGCGAGACCTCGCGCTCGCTGTGCCGAGCGTCGCCGCGATTGAAATAGCGGATCCAGAGCCGTTGAGGTTGAGCCAAGGCGCCGGCGACCGTCTGAAAGTGGCGACCGCCGCGACGCGCGCCCACCTGCATGATGCGCACCCGTGCCGAGAGCCCGTCGAAACCGGGACGTTGCAGCTCGAGCAGATCGCCGATGCGTTTCTGCAGCGGCTTGAGATGCGGATCGAGCAGACCAGGCTCGACGCTGGTCAAGAGCTGCTGCACCGTCAGCAGGGCATGCAGCTCGGAGGCGTTGAACCAAAGACCGGGCAGCTCGTACATGGCGCCGTCGGCCGGATCGTATTTGTAGCCATTGTGATCCCGGTCGTAGACGATCGGGGCGTTCAAGTGCAGACGCATGTCCTCGATGAGACGCGTGATGGTCGCGCGCGAGCACTCGAGTGCCTCCTGCAATCGCTGCCGCGAGACCGGATGTCGAGCCGCCTGAAGGATGCGGTTGAGCTCGAAGATCCGGTCGAAGCGGTCCACCGGATCGGCCTCTAAACGGGAACGGCGGCGACCTTCGCAACCGCAGTCGGTGCGGCCCAGAGCTTTTCGAGGTTGTAGAAGTCGCGCACCTTGGGGAGCATGACATGCACCACGACCCCGTTCAGGTCCACCAGCGCCCACTCGCCCTCGGTGACGCCCTCCATCCCCAGCGGGGTCTCGCCCGCCTCCTTCGACTTATAGGCCACGGTCTCCGCGATGGCCTTCACATGCCGATCCGAGGTGCCGGAGGCGACGATCATATAGTCCGTGATGGCGGTCTTGCCCCGCACGTCCATCACCTCGATGTCGCGGGCCTTCATGTCGTTCAGGGTCTCGACGACCAGTTCCCGAAGTGTCTCAAGCTGCATGCGATCTCCTCTGCTTATGAATTAAACCGTGCCCAGCGCGCTGTGCGATATTTTTCGACGGGATCGGCCCCGAAAGACTTGACGAGCGCCGGAGCTGGCACGGTTTAGGATCTTAAAGTCGCTCTGGACGCGGTTTAGGGGCGCGACACGAGCGGTCGCAAGGGGATTTGCGTCGCACCGCGAGCCGCGGCGACGACCATACCCCCTTGGCCGGATCCGAGGGGCGACGGTGCAAACGTAGCCCTTCGGGTCGGCGGGCCTCCGGCTCACCGATACAAACCTTCCGCCCCGATGATCGAGATCACCGTATCGGGCAGGAGCCAGCGCGGACTGTGCCCCTGGCGGATCAGCTCGCGCACACGGGTTGCCGAGACAGCGATCTGGGTCACCTCCTGAAAGAGGATGCGGCCGGCCGGCGTCTCGGCCAAGTCCTCGTCCCGGTCACGGATATGTCCCCTGCAGAACGCCTGCAGGGCAGAATCGAGCGCGTCGGACGCGCCCGGGCGCCGCATCACCACGAGATGGGCCAAGTCCAGGATGTCGGCCGGGCGATGCCAGTCCAGGAAGCCCGCAAAGGCGTCGGCGCCGATCAACAGACACAAGGGACGTTCCCGGCCCAGCTCGGCGCGCAGCGAGATCAGGGTGTCGTAGGTGTAGGAGCCGCCCGGTCGCTCGATCTCGCGAGCGTCCGCGACGAATCCCGGCTGTCCGGCGATCGCGGCCTCCAACATGGCCAGGCGCTGCGCCGAGGAGGCGACGGGCGGCGCACGGTGCACCGCGACATTGAGCGGAACAAGCCGGATCTCGTCCAGGCCGAGCGCCTGGAGACAATCGAGCGCCGGGCGCAGATGTCCAAAATGGACGGGGTCGAACGTGCCGCCGAGGATGCCGATCATCGAGGCGTCGAGGTGCGACCGACAGACGAATACACACCACCGCGAAATCCCTCGACCATCAGGTGCGGACCTCGCCGTTGCCCAGCACCACGAACTTCACCGAGCTCAGACCCTCGAGTCCGACCGGGCCGCGTGCATGAAACTTGTCGGTGCTGATCCCGATCTCAGCACCCAGTCCGTACTCGAACCCGTCGGCAAAGCGCGTGGAGGCGTTGACCATGACGGAACTGGAATCGACCTCGCGCAGGAAACGTCGGGCTCGGCTGTAGTCCTCCGTGACGATCGCATCCGTATGGGCCGAGCCGTGCGCGGCGATGTGATCCATCGCCGCATCGAGCCCGGAGACGACCCGGATGGCGAGGATCGGGGCCAGATACTCGGTGTCCCAGTCGGCCTCGGTCGCGACGATCGTCTCGGGCAGGATCTCGCGGGTGCGCGCACAGCCCCGCAGCTCGACACCTTTCTCGCGATAGCCGGCAGCCAGGCGCGGCAGGATGGTCGCCGCGACGGACTCGTCCACCAAGAGGGTCTCCATGGTGTTGCAGGTGCCGTAGCGCTGCGTCTTGGCGTTCATGGCGATGTCGAACGCCTTGTCGAGATCCGCATGGGCGTCGATGAAGACATGACAGATCCCGTCGAGATGCTTGATGACCGGGACCCGCGCATCGCGGCTGATCCGCTCGATCAGACCCTTGCCGCCGCGCGGGATGATGACGTCGACGAACTCGGGCATGGCGATCATCGCCCCGACCGCCGCGCGATCGGTCGTGGCGACCACCTGCACGCCGTCGGCGGGTAGACCGGCCTCGACCAGACCCTGCTCGATGCAGGCCGCGATCGCCTGGTTCGACTCGAAGGCCTCGGAGCCACCGCGCAACAGGGTTGCGTTGCCTGATTTGAGACAGAGCCCGGCGGCATCCGCGGTCACGTTCGGCCGCGACTCGTAGATGATGCCGACGACACCCAGCGGCACGCGCATGCGCCCGACCTGAAGACCGGACGGGCGGTAATCCAGATCCGTGATGGCGCCGATCGGATCCGGCAGCGTGGCGATTTGACGCAGGCCCTCGATCATGGTGTCGACACGGCCCTCGGTGAGCTCGAGCCGATCCAGCAGCGCGGCATCCAGACCCTTGGCCGCACCCTGCTCGAGATCGATCCGGTTTGCGGCGGCGATCGCGTCGCGGCGGCGATCGATCGCGTCGGCGATCGCCGACAGGGCATCGTTCTTCTGGCGGGTCGTCGCCCGCGCCAAAACGCGCGACGCGACACGGGCGCGGCGTCCAAGGTCAGCCATGTAGGCGTCGATATCGGTGATCTGTCGTTCGCTCATCTCGAACCTAAAGCGCGCTCAGCGCGGTATGCGATGTTTTTGGATGGGAGCGGCCCCGACAGACTTGACGAGCGTTGGAGCCGGCGCGGTTTAAGTCTAGCTATCCGGGATCAGTTTAAGACGGCGCCCCGGGTCTGTATAGCCGAAAAGGGGCCCGAAAAGAGGCTATAGAACAGACGGGAGCGGTCGCTGCGTGGACACCGAGACGACCCGGCCGAACCCGCCTCAGCGCTGCGGGATCGGCCGACCCGCCCGAAAACCGCCGGCGGCCAAGGCATCGGCGACTACGGCCAGGCGATGCCAAGGGTCGCCGACGGCAAGTCCTTTGATCGACTGATCGATCAGCGAGCACTGATGGAGCAACGCGCGCAGCAGGCTCGGCGAGAGACGCGACAGGGCGCGCTCCATTGCCGCAAGACGTTGCGGAGGCATGCGCGCATCCCCGCCACCCGGTGCACGCGCGCCGCCCGCGCGCGCTCCAGCCGCTTCGGCCAGGGTCCGAAACTCCCGCGCCAAGACCCAGAGGACCAGGACATCCGCGGTCCCTTCGGCACGCAGAACCGCGAGTACGCGCTGGGTTCGAGCGCGGTCTCCGGACAAGGCCGCGTCGGTGAGCGAAAAGAGGTCGAAGCGCGCACTGTCGGCGAGGTTCCCGAGCAGATCGTCGAGTGCGAGCGGCCCCGGATCACGCAGCAGACGCTGCTTCTCGATCTCCTGCACGGCTGCCAGCAGATTGCCCTCGGCACGCTCGGCCAGCAGCTCGGCCACACCCGGCCCCGGCTGCAGCCCGATCGACTGCAGACGCTGCCCGAGCCACTGCACCAGCTCGCGCCCCTTCAGGGGCCAGACCTGCACCAGCGCACCGACCGACTCGACCCGTTTGGCCCATTGACTCAGCAGCTCCTTGCGGTCCAGCTCGGGCGCGATGATCAGAAGCAGGTTGTCCGGACAGGGTCGATCGCAATAGGCGCGCACCGCAGCCCCCCCGTCCTTGCCGAGCTTCGCCGTACCGATGCGCAGCTCGATGAGCTTGCGCGAGGAGAAGAGGGACATGGCATCGGCCGAGGCGGCCAGGGCGTGCCAGTCGAATGCGGCGTCCTGATCCAGGACCTCGCGCTCGGCGAAACCCTGACGGCGGGCCGCCTCCCGGACCAGACGCGCCGCCTCGCCAAGCTGGTAGGGCTCGTCGCCGCAGACCAGGTAGACCGGGGCCAGACCGCGGGACAAGGCATCTTGGAGCTGGTTGAAGCGCAGGCGCATGGCTCGGGATTCGGGCCGATCGGATCAGAACAGCGTCACACGCAGACGCATCAGGATCCGGTCCGCGGCGTCGCGCGCGAAATCCTGATAGATCAGTGCCTCTTCGAGCTGTTTGCCGAGGACCTCCACATCGGGATTGTCGAAGTTGCGTATCAGATCGAGCGACTGGCCCGGCACCTTCTGGACCCCGTCGGGCGTGACGGCGTCGTAGCTCACCAGATAGTGAAGCTCGTAGGCCAGGACGCGACCGCCCGAGTCGACGGCCACCACTTGCGAATACCGACTCTCCGAGAGGATGCGCAGAATCAGGTTGGCCTCGCCCGCCGTGGCCGCCAGGACGACATCGCCGCCCGCGAGCTGATCGACGAGGGCTGCGCGTACCGGCGAGTTGCCGGCGGCCTGGATGTAGACCGGATTCAGCTCGGCCGGGATCTCCACGACACCCCGCAAGCGAAAACCGCAGCCGAGCTGAGCAAGACAGACCAGACCCAGGACCAGGAGCATGGCGGGGCGGCCCCACGCCACGGAGCGAGCGCGCGACGCATCACCGAGCCGTCCGGCGGCCGGGGCTTGAACGCATATCTCGGATCGGCCGGTGGGCATCGGCATCAGTTGGCGACGATGTTGACGAGCTTGTTCGGAACCACGATGACCTTGCGCACCGTGGCCTCGCCGATGAAACGGCGCGCGTTCTCGCTCGCCAGCGCGGCGGCCTCGATGGTCGCGCGATCCGCGTCGGCGGGAACCTTCACGGTATCGCGCAGCTTGCCGTTGACCTGTACCACATAGTCGATCGTCGACTGCACGAGTGCCGCGGCGTCGACCTCGGGCCAGGTCGAGGCGAGGATGTCTTCGCCGAACCCCAGCTCGCGCCACAGATGATGGGTGATATGGGGCGCGATCGGTGCGAGGAGCCGCAGCACGATCGCCAAACCCTCGCGCAAAACGGCACCGCGGGCGGGCGAGTCCGGGTCGAGCTTGTAGAGGACATTGACCAAGGTCATGCAGCCCGAAACGACCGTATTGAACTGCTGGCGCTCGTAGTCGAATCGCGCCTTTTTGAGCACGTTATGGATCTCGCGTCGGGCCTCGCCGGCCGCCTCGTCGAGATCGCTCGCCGCCGGATCGGCGGCGCCCCGGATGCTGTCCGCCTCGGACGTGGCCAGCCACCAGAGCCGCTTGAGGAAACGGAAGGCACCCTCGACGCCCTCGTCGTTCCATTCGAGCGACTGCTCGGGCGGGGAGGTGAACATGGTGTAGAGCCGCACCGTATCGGCGCCGTAGCGCTCGGTCAGGATCTGCGGATCGACGCCGTTGTTCTTG
>NZ_DIUM01000055.1 GCF_002423035.1 Thiocapsa sp. UBA6158 | reverse complement strand
CTGCGTCGTGCTGCTGCGGCCGAGTTCCTACAAATCGACCATGATCCAGATGGTCGGCCGGGGCCTGCGCACGATCTCGCCCGAGGAACATCCGGGCATCGTCAAGACCGACTGCATCGTGCTCGACTTCGGCACCTCGACCCTGCTGCACGGATCGCTGGAGCAGGACGTCGATCTGAACGGACGCGAGTCCTCCGGCGAGGCGCCGACCAAGGATTGCCCGGACTGCGGCGCCGTCGTGCCGCTCGCCACCACCGAATGCCCGCTGTGCGGTCACCTCTGGGAGCGAGAGGACGCGGGCGAGGTCACGCCGCTCGGCGACTTCGTAATGTCCGAAATCGACCTCCTCAAGCGGTCGAGTTTCCGCTGGTGCGATCTCTTCGGCGACGATGCCGCGCTCATCGCCAACGGCTTCAATGCCTGGGGCGGTGTCTTCTTCCTGAACGGCCGCTGGTACGGCATCGGAGGCCTCCAGAAGCAGCGCCCTCATCTGTTGGCCGTGGGCGAACGCACCGTTTGCCTCGCGGCGGCCGACGATTGGCTCAACGAGCATGAGAGCGACGAGAGCGCCCACAAGACGCGCCGCTGGCTGAACCAGCCGCCCACCGACCGGCAGCTTGCCTTCCTGCCGCCCGAATACCGGCAGGATTTCGGGCTCACCCGCTACCAGGCATCGGCGCTGCTCGCCTTTCGCTTCAACCGCGACGCCATCCGCTCCCTCGTCTTCGGGGCGGCCGATGCCGCACCCGAAGCAGCGATCGGGAGGGCGGCATGAGCCATGACCACTCTCAATCCCATCACGGCCGAGGACCGGCGACGACTCTGGCATCCGCGTGGAACGCTCTGTGCTGTCTGTCGGCAACCCACCCGTGGTTTTGGCTGGTTCGATCCGCACCGCTCGAAACGGCCCCGGCTATCGGTCTGGTTCTGCTCGATGCCCTGCCAATCCTTCTGGACGCGCTCGGGCAGCGGTGGGGGCTGGGCCATGGTTGATCTCACCGAACAGGAGAAGGCGGCGATCCGTGCCGCAATGAAGCCGGTCGCCGAGATCATGGAGGAGATCGGCTGGCAGGCGCGCTTCTCCGATCTCTCGGAGGCGCAGGTGCTCACGCTCATCGAGGTCGCCGTCGGCGGCTTCCAGGACGCCATGCATGCCACGGCGGAAAGCACCGAGGCGGAGGTGCCGTTCTGATGCTGGATTTCAACCCGCGCCCCTCCATGGCCGAGCGGATCAACGCGCTGGTCGACGCCGCGCTGATCGCCGAGCGGGAGGCCACGCCGCCCCGGACCTATCTCGGCGCGTCCCGTCTCGGGCATGCCTGCGAACGCGCGCTGCAGTTCGAGTTTGCTGGCGCGCCCAAGGATGAGGGCGCGGACTTTGGCGGGCAGACGCTGCGGATCTTCGCGATCGGACACCAGCTCGAGGATCTGGCGATCCGCTGGCTGCGGGCGGCGGGGCTCGACCTCTACACCCGCAAGGGGTCGAACGCATGCGTTCGACGGCCCGATGGGGATCAGTTCGGCTTCTCCGTCGCGGGCGGCCGCATCCGTGGCCATGTCGACGGGATCGTGGCCGCAGCCCCGGCCGCCCTCGGTCTCCGCACCCCGGCGCTCTGGGAATGCAAGACGATGAACGCGAAGAACTGGCGCGAGACCGTTGCCAAGGGCGTGGTCGTAGCCAAACCCGTCTACGCCGCGCAGACCGCACTCTACCAGGCCTACATGGAAGCGCAGGTCCCGGGCATTTGCGAGAACCCGGCGCTGTTCACCGCGATCAACAAGGACACGGCCGAACTGCACCACGAACTGGTGCCCTTCGACGCCGATCTCGCGCAGCGCATGTCCGACCGCGGTGTACGGATCCTGCAGGCAACCGACGCGGGCGAGCTTCTGCCCCGCATCGCCGCCAGCCGCGATTTCCACGAGTGCCGCATGTGCCCGTGGGCGGAACGCTGCTGGGGGCTGCCGGCATGAGCGAGAACAACATCGTCTCCCTCGACGCGTGGCGAGATTTCAACGACGCCGCACCCCAGGCCGATCCGTTCGGGATCGAGCCGGACCCTGCGCAGATCGCGGTCTTTCTCGATGTCGTCTTCGGCTATTGCGAGGGCTGGGTCCCGCTGCGCGGATTCGTCGACAAGGGCCAGGGCCCAAAGAAATCTGAAGATGGCCGTGCGGAGCACGGCGGGGGCCGCCCCCATAACGCCTGGATCGAGATCGACGACAGCCTGCTGGAAAAATCCGTCGCCTTCGCTGGCTGGGCAGCGAGAGAGGGCGCTGCCTTCTATGTGGTGCCGGGAACGGTCGCCGAGACCGGCAGGGCCAAGGCCGCCGACGTCCTGCAGATGCAGACGGTTCTCGTCGATCTCGACGCGGGCGACATCGCCGCCAAGATCGACCACCTCATCCGGCATCTCGGCGAACCGACGCTGATCGTCGAGAGCGGCGGCCGCACGCCCGACGGTCTCGACAAGCTGCATGTCTGGTGGCGGTTGAGCGAACCGGCCGAGGGTGAAGACATCGCGCTTCTCTGTCGGCTGC
>NZ_DIUM01000059.1 GCF_002423035.1 Thiocapsa sp. UBA6158 | reverse complement strand
CCGACAAGTCGGACAGGCTCCTAGGTCGCGAAACTTCCGCCAAGGCGTCAATCGCAAGGCGAGCAGCAAGACCGATGCGAAGAGCAGATTCATGACCCAAAGCAGGGCCGGCGAGAAGAGTGTAGCGTCGAGCGTCATGTTGCGCCTGTCGGAGGTGGCTTGGTCGGGGTGACCTTATCTGCAGAGAATTAGGTAGGTTGTCGGGAGGATCAACTCCGTGCGTGCGATGGAGGGCTTCGCGGAGGGTCGTGCTTGCGGTATCCGAAGCACGGTTCGGCGTGGGCAAGGGGGAAGAAACGCCCGGAGTTGAGCCGCAAGGAACGGCGGCGTAACGAGAAATGGCGGAAACTCAAACGTCCGCGATCATGGCAGCCATGTCCGCAGCCCGCTCCGGCAGAGCTCCGTCGGCCATCGGATAGATGATCCCCTCTTCTTTGTAGTTGTGCTGCTGCACCAGAAAATGCAGCGTCTCGAGGATGCCGAGCAACGCGTTCTGATCGTGCGCATCGACCGCCTCGCCGATCTCGGCGAGGAGCTGTCGCATCTGCGCATGCTCGTTGCACATGATCTCGATGGGATTCTCCGCGACGAAAAAGACCTGCGCGAGTGCGGGGAAGACGACCTCTTCCTCCAGCGCAAAGTGACGGTCCATTGCGGTGACGAGTGCTTCGGCGGCAGCACCGATGGCGGACCAATCCGAGCCGCCGGCACTGGCCTCGGCGGCGGCGAGGAGACGGTCGCAGCGGTGGTGATCCTCGGTGAAGGTGTCGGTGATGGCCGTGATCATTCCGTTATTTTCCGGTGCCGATGCTTAAGATGCGTTGATTCTGCGGCGCTATGGAGGCCGTCGCCTTGACGTGAGTCAGGCTACGGCAGCGCTCGGCAAGTGCTTTTGAGTGAGGTTCCGCGCACGGGTGTTCAGCACGGTTCCCGGGATGTTGGCGATGTGCGACGCGCGCTGGCGTGGCATCGCTTCCGGCCGGTCGTATGCACGAGGCCGAACATCGTGCTCTTGACCCGGAACCGACCGCCGCTAGCGAGCAGGAGTGATGATCGCGTACAGCACGTCCGGCATGTGCAGGGTGTCCGTGGATGCGTCGAACGGCCACAGTTTGGAGGTGACTGAACGAAACCCCTCCCGGGAATAGATCACCTCGACCGCGTAGGTCGTTTGCGCCGAAGGCGCCGCGCCTGTCGAGTGTTCCGGGATCAAGACCGTGCAGGATTCGCGGGAGCTGCATCCAATGAGCTGTAAACTCCGTTGCTCGCCGGGGTTGGGCGTGAGTGCGCCGCTCTCGCTCGCGACGAGGAGTGCCCGGGCGACCTCCTGTGCGAGCTGCCCGTATCCACTGAGCTGGGCGGGGTAAACGCCATTGAAGGTGCCATCCGCAAAGGCGACGTCGTACCGACTGCCTTGGATCTCGATACCCGTCACGCCGCTGATCACGCCGTTGTCCAGGCTGAAGGATTGCGCATGGGCCGAGACTGCCGCCGCGAGGTATAGGGCCATCATGCCGGGACGCAATCCCTGATCGACAATGCGTTTTATCCTCATCATGCTCTCCGTTTGAGATCGATGAACGACGTGACCTCGCGCTCCTCGGCAGGTCGCGTCAGGTCGGCAAAACGGCGACTCCGCTCATGCCACAGGGCGGAATCAACCACGGCGATCGTCGCGACGCGACAACATCCCGGGATCGACGACTTGAAGTCGTCTTCTTCCCCCGGCCTGACCGCCCGCTGGGCTTGCAGGAAAACGCCCCGGGATCGCACCCAATTCGGCGCGCGCATCGGGCACTCGGCATGCCTGAGCTCCCATGGGTCGGAAGCCAAATCGTTGGAGCGCCATTGAAACGCACGGATGTTCATCGCGCATTGCGAAATGTAGAAGAAGGCGTCGGGTTCGATCCGTTCCTTTTTTGGTGCACCCTCGCCTGTTATCGTCGTCCTATCGACCGAGAGCGGATGCCGCGCAACGGCGCCGAGTACTTCGAGCGTGCGTCGACCCGGTCCGCTTCGTTCGACAGAGTAAACGCCCGCTGCGAAACCCCGTTCATGGTCCGCTCGTAGCGAGGCGTCCGGGGCTGCCGTGAAGATGTCGTTCTCCATTCACTCCAAGGTCTTTCTCACGCTTCTGCTCGCCTGCGTTCTGGTCTTGTCGGGCACTCAGGCGTTCGTGCATTGGTCGCTTCAACGCGGATTGGTCGAGCTGGCCGAGGCGCGCGAGCAGGCGCGTGTCGAGGCCATCGGCGAGCGCCTCGTCGAGATCTATGCCCGTGAGGAGAGCTGGACGTCGCTGCGGGCGTCGCCGCGGCTGTGGCTCGGCGCGCTGCTGGGGCGCGATTGGCCCGCGGAGGGGCGTCGGGGCCGACCCGGGGACGGTTCGCATGCTCCGCCATGGGCGCGACGCCTCATCGGACCCCATCATCAGGCGGAAGGCGGCGACGGCTTTGTCTGGCCGCCGCCGACCTTGCGGGACGAGCGACGGGATCGGGGTGCACCGATCGAGCTGCGCCTGATGCTGCTCGACGCCGAGGGCGCCCTGATCTACGGCCGGCCGGAGCTGTTGCCCGACACCCGCCGTTTTCCGTTGAATCTCGACGGCACGCCGATCGGCGCGCTTGCGGTCATCGCGGGCCCCCCGGTCGCGGAACTCGCCGATCTGCATTTCGTCGAGCGCCAAGGCGGACGACTCTGGCTGATCGTGGCGGCGATGCTGGCACTCGCGGCCGCCTTGGCCTATCCGCTGTCCAGTCGTCTGATCCGTCCCGTGAAGGAGTTTCAGCACACCGCGCGCCGACTGGCGGCCGGGGACTATGACGCCCGCGTGGGGATCCGCGGCGGCGACGAGATCGCTCGCCTGGGCCGTGACATCAACGCCCTTGCGGATGCGCTGGAGCGCAACGATCGGGCGCGCCGCCGGTGGGTCGCGGACATCTCGCACGAGCTGCGCACGCCGATCGCGCTGTTGCGGGCGCATCTGGAGGCGATGCAGGATGGCGTGAGACCGCTGGAACGCGCGGAGGTCGATCGGCTGCACGGGGACGTACTGCGGCTCTCGCGCCTGGTCGAAGACCTGAACGATCTTGCGACGACGGATCTGGGTGCACCCGCCTACCGGATGCAGGAGATCGACCTTGCCGAGCTCCTCGGCGAGGATATCGATGCCTTTCGGACGCGCTTCGAGGCCGCGGGGCTCGACTTGGTCTTCGACAATCGTCTCGCCGGTCGGCGCGACGCGGCTCAGGCCGGGTGTGCTCCGCTGTACGCGGACGCCGGCCGGATCTCCCAACTCTTCGGCAACCTCCTTCACAACAGCCTGAGCTACACGGATCCGGGCGGGGGGCTGACGGTGACCTTGGACGCAGCTCCGCCCGGCGCCTATCGGGTCAACTTCGAGGATACGGCGCCCGGCGTCCCGAGCGAGGACCTGCCCCGGCTCTTCGACCGACTGTATCGGGTCGATGCCTCGCGCAGCCGCCACACGGGCGGCGCCGGACTGGGCCTTGCGATCGCGAAGAACGTGGTGCTGGCCCATGGCGGGACCATCGAGGCACAGGCAGCGGCGGCGGGCGGCTGTGCGATCCGCATCGAGCTGCCGGCGGAGCGAGGGGCGAGGATGTAGATGAACCAATCCACACTGCCGTTGATTCTCATCGTCGAGGACGAGGAGCGCCTGGCCGAGGTGGTCGGCGACTATCTGCGTGCGGCCGGCTTCCGGGTCCATCACCTGGGCTGCGGTACGGGTGCAGTCGCCTGGATCGAGCGCGAAAGACCGGATCTGATCCTACTCGACCTCATGCTGCCGGGTCAGGACGGGTTGAGCATCTGTCGCGAGGTGCGCAGCCGCGCCCAGGTGCCCATCATCATGACCACGGCACGGGTCGAGGAGATCGATCGCCTGCTGGGGCTCGAGCTGGGTGCCGACGACTATGTCTGTAAACCTTACAGCCCGCGGGAGCTGGTGGCCCGCGTCAAGGCCGTCCTGAGACGAACCAGCCGGGCGCACGAGCACCGCCGCGGCGGTTTCTTGACACTCGAGCCGGACCGATTGCAGGTCGCGCACGACAGCAAGGCCATCACGCTGACCGCCGTGGAGTTTGCCTTGCTCGCCGCGCTCCATCAGGCCGCGGGCCGAATCCTCTCGCGCGACCGTCTCATGGACCGGATCTACCCCGACAACCGGGTTGTTTCCGATCGCACCATCGACAGCCACATCAAGAAGCTCCGGCGCCGACTCGGCGAGCTGGTACCGGATGTCGAGCTGATCCACTCGGTCTATGGTGTCGGCTATCGCTACGAGGAGCCCGAGGCCAACGAGGGCCTCTCGCACCGACCCCGGTGAACCGCAAAGGGACGGCGTGCGAGCTCGACTTGTTCGCCGATGGGAGCGCCAGGATGGACGAGCACAGCGCAGTCCACCCGTGTCGGCACGGGGTTTGGTGGACTTCGCTCTCGCTCGTCCACCCGAGCGGCCGGTCTCCTCGACAAGGCCAGTCTCGACCGTTCGGCTCGGACTCGTCTGCTTCCACGAAATCTGCACGATCTCTGCACAGCTCCTGCACCCTGGTTACCTAACCTGCACTGCGTCGGGACTGGACTCGACATCCCATCGGGACCCTCCCGAGACGCAACAAAGACAGCAAAGGTGACACATCATGAACACAGGCAAGAGCTTTCGCACCGCAACCTTGGCGTTCGCCGTCACGGCAGTCATGGCCACCTCGGTCTTGGCCGGACCACGCGGCTTTGAGCAGGACCCGAGCGCGTTCGCGGACCAACGCATCGAACGTATGACGAGGAACCTGGACCTGACGACCGAGCAGCAAGGCGAGATCCGGACCATCCTGGAGGAGCAGCGTGCGCAGGCGCTTCAACAGCGCGAGGACACGCGGGCTCGCATCGGCGCCCTTCTGACGTCCGAGCAACAGGCACGCATCGAGGAGCAGCGGAACTCTCGGATGGAAAGGCATCTCGATCGGCTCGCCGACCGACTCGATCTGAGCGAGGATCAGATCACCCAAGTGCGCACCGTCATGCAGACCAAGAACGACGGCTCGGGCATGGCCCGAGACGCGGTCCGAGAGCAGATCAAAGCCGTCCTGACCGAGGATCAGCTCGAGCGGTTCGAGGCCCGCGGACCCGGATCCAAACGCGGAGGTCCGGGCGCCCCCTGTGCTTCGGGAAAGACGCGCGGCGGGCCGGCGTTCTGATGCCGCGAGCCCCGGCCGATCGCGGATCCAGTTCGCTCCGGCCGGGGCTCGCGCCGAGCGGGACCCGTGCATGGACATGCGCATGCCGCACACGCGCCCTCTTCGATACGCCATATCCGCAGCGGTTGCTTCTTCGATAGAATCAGGGCGATTCTTCGCTTGATCATGTGCTTGGGCGACGCGATCTAGCCTCCTGGATCACCGACACGATTGAGGAGAACACAATGGAGTTCAGACCGCTCGGGCGCTCGGACATCCGCGTCAGCGCACTTTGCCTCGGCACCATGACCTTCGGTGAGCAGAACAGCGAGGCCGAGGCACATGCCCAGCTCGACCGTGCGCTCGCCGCGGGGATCAACTTCATCGACACGGCCGAGATGTATCCGGTCCCGCCACGCGCGGAGACCATCGGCCGGACCGAAGCCTATATCGGCACCTGGTTTGCGTCGCGCGGTTGTCGTGACCGGGTGGTTCTGGCCTCCAAGGTTGCCGGCCCGGCCGCATGGCTGCCGCATCTTCGCGGCGGCAAGTCGCGACTGGACCGCGCCAACATCGTGACGGCCTTGGACGGCAGCTTGAAGCGTCTGCAGACGGACTGGATCGACCTCTACCAGCTCCATTGGCCGGATCGCGAGACCAATTACTTCGGCAAGCTCGGCTATTCACCGGTGGAGGACGCCCACAGCGTGCCCTTGCTGGAAACACTCGAGGTGCTCGCCGATCAGGTCCGGGCCGGCAAGATTCGGCAGATCGGTGTCTCCAACGAAACCCCCTGGGGGCTGATGCGCCTCCTCGCGCTCGCGCAGGAGCACGGCCTGCCGCGCATGGTCAGCATCCAGAATCCGTACAGTCTCCTGAACCGAACCTTCGAGATCGGTCTCGCCGAGGTCGCCGTTCGGGAGGACTGCGGCCTCCTGGCCTATTCGCCGCTCGGCTTCGGCGTGCTCTCGGGGAAGTATCTGGACGGCGCACGCCCGGCGGGTGCGCGCGTCACGCTCTTCGAGCGCTTCAGCCGTTATTCCAATCCGCAGGCCGAGCGGGCCACGGCCGAGTATGTCGCACTCGCGCGCAGCCACGGACTCGACCCGGCGCAGATGGCGCTCGCCTGGGTGACGAGCCGCCCCTTCGTCACGTCCAACATCATCGGTGCGACAACGCCCGAGCAGCTGGAGGCCAACCTTGCCAGCGCGGATCTCAGGCTCTCCGATGAGATGATCGCGCAGATCGAGACCATCCATACGCGGCAGCCGAATCCGGCACCCTGAACCGGGTCGGTGCGAATTGATTCGCATCGTGACCGTGCGACCTGCGAATCAAGTCGCACCTACACCGGATCCCGCGCGAATGACGATCTACGGCATCGACTTCACCAGCCGACCGAGTCGCCGCAAGCCAATCACCTGCCTGGAGTGCCGTTTCGACGGCCTGCGACTGGAGGCTGTCGAGCTGACCGAATGGCGCGATTTCGCGGGTTTCGAGACCGCGCTGCGGCGACCAGGCCCTTGGATCGCCGGGATCGATTTCCCTTTTGGCCAATCGCGCGCCTTCATCGAGAACATCGGCTGGCCCGACACCTGGGCGGGCTATGTGGATCATGCCGCCGGACTCGGTCGCGACGGCTTCAGCGCCGCGCTGGATGGTTACAGGGCGACTCGCGCTCCGGGCGACAAGGAGCACCGCCGTGCGACGGATCGCGCAACCGGCGCGATCAGCCCGCAAAAGCTCTACGGCACGCCGGTCGGACTCATGTTCTTCGAAGGCGCACCAAGGCTGCGCAAGGCCGGAGTGAGGATTCCCGGGCTCCAGGACGGCGACCCCGAGCGGATTGTCGTCGAAGCCTATCCCGGCGCCCTCGCCCGTCGACTCATCGGCAAGGAAAGCTACAAACAAGACGCAAGGTCCAAGCAGACAGCGCAGCGGGACGCGGCCCGGAAAAGGCTCCTCGACCTGATCCTCGACGGTGAGCCGACGCAGTCCATCTATGGCCTGAAGGTCGAGGCGGATCCGAGCCTCGCCGAGGATCCGAGCGGCGACCGGCTCGACGCCTTGTTGTGTGCCATCCAGGCGGCTTGGGCCTGGACGCAACGGGAGCAGGGGTTCGGAATGCCCGCCGCGATGGACTGCCTGGAAGGCGCAATCGCGGATCCGATCGGCCGCTGACGCACCGATGCATGCACGTCGGAACAAGCCTGCACGCGACTCGCCCGGCAAATTGTCGTATGGAGTCTTCTTTATCCGATCAACAGCCATTCAGTCGGATATCGGCGGTGAATCGCGCTCCATCACAAGACCCGGATGCCCGCATTTGAGGCCCGCGAGTTTGACCGCCTGCACGACGGCTTCGCCGTCGGGCAGGCCCTGCAGCAGGCCATGGATCACCCCGGCGTTGAAGACATCGCCCGCACCCAAGGTATCGACGACACGCGTCGGGACATAGGCCGGCACCCGCTGGACATGACTGCCGCGCGCAAGGAAGGCGGCACCTTCCGCACCCCAAGCAACAACGCCAAGCCGTGCGTCGCTGCGCAGGAGGAGATCCTCGAGGAAATCACCCGGATCCTCGAATCCGCCGGCCCGCGCAAAGGCGCGACTCGCCAGTATGAGCTGCGGGCCATGCAGCAACGCCTCGATCCCGGGGCGGTGTTTCTCGAGCTCCACCGAGATCGGTACATCCGGCACCTCCTCTCGGACACGCCGAATCATGCGCGCGGTCTCCTGCGGGTTGCGCCCTTCGAGATGAACCCAGGCGAGCCCATCCAACGAGGCCCGACCGAAATCGTCCGCAGTCAGCTCGGGCAGGTCCCGAAAATGGACAATGGTCCGGCTGCCGTTGGCCCGGCTGAGCAGGATCGACGAGGTCGGAGTGGTCCCGCCGGGAACCCGCACGGCATCCCGTGTCTCGATGCCGCGATCGGCAAGGTCGGCAAGGATCAGGTCGGCCGCCGCGTCGTCGCCTAGGGTGCCGACCCAACGGCAGGGGTGTCCGAGTCGCGACAAGACGGCGAGGCTGTTGGTGACGTTGCCGCCGCGCACCCGACGCATGGCCAGGGCACGGACCTCGTTGTCCTCGGCGGGATAGACTGCGACCTCGTTGACGAGGTCGAGCACGGCGATGCCGACACCCAGCACGGACCCTGCGGGCTCAGATGTCTCGTGCAACGCGAAACCCCAGCATGTCCAGACGCGTGCCCGGAACAAAGCGTGAGCGAACATAGGTCCGCATCGAGGCGGACGGCCTGTTGAAGGCACCGCCGCGGGCAACACGATAGGCGCATGGACCGCCCGTACGGGCACTCCCGTCGCTCGGTGCGCCGTCGTAGCCCGACTCATAACAGTCCGCGACCCACTCCATCACATTGCCTGCCGTCTCGTGGAGACCGAACGGGCTCGCCTCGAAGCTCCCCACAGGGGCCGTCGAGCGGTTGTCCCAGGCGCTGCCGCAATCCAAGCAAACCGCACGATTCGGCTCCAGCCCGAACCCCCACCAGTAGGATCCGCGCCCGCCGGCGCGCGCCGCGTACTCCCATTCGGCCTCGCTCGGCAGGCGGTAGCTGCGTCCGGTCTCGCGTGAGAGCCAGGTCGCGTAGGCGCGGGCATCCTCCCAGCTCACCCCGACCACCGGGCGGTTGCCTCGGCCCCATCCGAAGTCCCTCGCAAGGCCGCGACCGGTGACGCGGGCGAAACGATCGTAGTCCTCGAAGGTGACTTCGTAGACGCCCATCCAGAAGGGCGCGATCTCGACCTCGCGCTCCGGCCCGAAGTCGCTCGCGACCGTGAGATTCCGACCCATCCGGAAACGCCCGCCGGGGAGCCTTGCGAGCGTCGGACCCAAGCCGCCGTTGCGCAACCGATCACGCTGTGTCGGGACTGCGACGATCGACGGCGCAACAGGCTCGGCCGTCGACTCTGGCCCGGGCGGCAGTGCGCTCGCACCGGTCGCGGACTGGGTTGCGGGGGACTCAGAGGAGACGGTTTCCGGGGTCGCAGGGGCAGTCGGGCGATCGGCACGCAGCCACACGAAAAGGACGAGCACGGCGAGCGCCGGGATTAGAAGCAGCGGCCAGAGGCCGACACTGACCGCGCGAAGCCGGCTCCGAGGTGGCTCGGCGAACGGCCCGCGCGGCGGCACCGGCTCGAGCAGCGCGGGCTCGCTCGCCTGCGCCTGCAGAGCGAGCAGGGCCTGTCTCAAACGACCAACCTCCTCCAGCGCAGCCGTCAAAGAGAGATCGCGCCGCTCCAGCTCTTTGTGCAGACCGTCGAAGACCAGATGCCGATCCTCCAGCACGTCCTCGAGACGGCGACACTCCTTGGTGATCGCGTCGATTGCCTGCTCTTTGGCACCGAGTGTCCGCTGAAGGCTCTCGAGCTCCTGACGAAGGGCGAGTCGCTCGGCGGCCGAGGCTGCTCCGGCCTCGCCCGCAGAGCGCTCGCTCAACTGGCGATTGATGCGCGCAACCTCCTGCTGGGCCTCACGACGCACCTCCCACAAGGCCTGACGCAACGACGCGGTCTCGGCGCGGTCGCCTTGCGGGGGCTGTGGGTGCGTTTCGTCGACCATTCAGAAGGGCATCGGATGGGTTGAGCCGACTTGAGCGTCGTGCGACATCGTCGGATCATGCTGCGCGCGAGCACGTGTCCGAGGCGTAAGGTTCGCATGATCGGCGGTCGGTTGCACCTTGAGTTGAAGGTCCGGGCGCACCGGGCAACATCAACGACGAGCGCGGCCTGCATCGCCGAGCCGGTTCTAGCCTCGCTCGGCGGCGGCTTTCTGCTCGCCCGACCCGCCGGTGCGGCGCCGGAGCTTTTCGACTTCTTCGTGCAGACCCCGCGCCGATTCGGCGGTGCCCACAGCGTGGCGGTCGCCCCGGACGGCAGCACGCATGGCGCGGGGGATCCAAGGCGCGGCGGGGTTGGGCTCCAGGTCGGTTAAACCGCGCCCGGCGCGGTATGTGCTGTTTTGGGATGGGAACGGCCCCGGCAGACTCGACGCGTGTTGGAGCCGGCGCGGTTTAGTCGCTCGAATACGGCCGCAGGATCATCTCCCCGCCGCGCAGCACCAGCTCCATGCGTCTGAGGTAGGCCATGCCCAGCAAGACCTGATCACCCTGCATGTTGGGGAGGATGGTCGCGTTGAGGTCATAGGCAACCAGCCCGCCGACATCCACACTCTCCAGCCGCGCGACCCAGGTGCGGACATCGCCGTTGCCGGTCTTGCTGACCCCGCCGGGCTGGAGCGTCAAGCCGAGCGTCTGGGCCACCATGTAGGGCATGGCAACATCTACGGCCCCGGTATCGACCAAGAACTCGATGGGTGTTCCGTTGATCCGTCCGGTGGTCACGTATTGACTCACCTGATTCTCTTTGAGGACGACCTCGGGCACGTCGCCCGCGCCGAGATAGGCGACCGGGTTCGGATTCGGATTCTCCCGGCGCGCCGCCAGATCGCGTGCGAGCAGGATCACCAGCAGACTCGCGAGCAGAAACACGGGGATCGGCATCTTGCGTCTGAGCCAAGCGACTGAGCTCTCTGGAATCCGGTGCAGTCTGATCATCGTTCGTCGGGGTGCGTCGAGACCAAGTGAAGCGCCGTCGGCGTTGGCTCCGAGCCCGATCGCGGGGCCGGATCGCCGCAGGCTACCCGCCCGGCATTGCGCTCGAAGTGTCGCGCCGATGCACGGGACCGGTCGAGCTTAAACCGAAACCATACGGATGACGAGGTTGTGTGGCCCGGAGCGGAAGTGAGATTCGGAGTCGGAGCCGGCGCGAGAGGCCGGCACCAAGACGCGGATCAAGATGATCCGAGGTGAGGACGCAGCGTCAGCACACCGGCGCGCTGGATCAGCTCCAGATGGCTCAGATAACTCATGCCGAGCAGGACATCGTCTCCGGGCATATTCGGCAAGACGGTGGCGCGGACGTTGTGCGCAACCAATCCGCCGAGATCAACGGTGTCGAGCCGTGTCGTCCAGGTCCGCACCATGCCGTTTGCGGTCTTGCTCATACCGCCGGGTCTGAGCGGCAGCGACAGGCGCTCGGCCAAGGACAGCGGCAAGGCGACGTCGGTCGCGCCCGTGTCGATCAAAAAGCGCACCGATTCGCCGTTGATCCGACCGCCGGCGACATAATGCCCGGCGCGGTTGCGTTCCAGGCGCACCTCGGGGACACCGCTGCCGCCGTGCAGCGCGACCGGATCCGGGTTGGGATTGTCGCGACCTGTGATGACGCCGTCGAAGAACATCGCCAACAACGCCAATCCGACGATCCATGCCGCGAACAGCATCACCCGCCCGACCTTCGAAGGCATGTCGTCGGCGCCCGGGGGCGCGCTGTTCATCGGTCCATCCATCGTCGGCTTCCCATGGTCGACCCCAAGTCGGGCGAAACGATCGCCGGTCGTGACCTCGCGCAAGGTCCAGTCTATGGCCTTTGGCTAGGTCTCCTTCAAGTGGTTCGCTCGGAGCCGGGCCGGCACAGTTCGCACCGACGCCGAACCGCTCCGGGCGAGGAGCGGTTCGGTCGAGGATCAACGCGTCGGCACTGCCCCCTGTCCGGCCATGCGCTGAAACTGCACCCGATAATAGGCAGCCGCGCTTTGTCCGTTCGCCACGACATCGTAGACGCGCCAGCCAGTCTGCGACTTGTACATCCGAAACTCGAGCTTGGAGGGATAGCCCTGCGCGCGCAGCAGCGCCACGTTGACGCTGACGTCGCCGCGCGGGCCCACGCGCGGCGGCAAGATGCGGATCTGCTGCCCCTGATAGTCCATCAGCCGGGTCGCCAGGGTGCCGAGGAAATCGGCCTCCAGATGTGCGGCCATCGCCTTCTTATCCTCGGCACTCATGCGCTCGGACGCCGGACCGGCAACCCACTTGGCCATCTGCTCGAAGTCGAAATAGGGTGCGATCTCGCCGTCGAGGAAGGCGGCAACCTGGAGACGATTGGGCACCTCTTCCCGGGCGAGGAAGCCGAGGAGCTTATCCATGCCCTCTTTGAGCGTTGCGCTGGCCTCGGCCGCAGGACCCTCGGCCATCCCGGCAGGCGCCGCTGCACCCCGGGCCGGTGCCGCAGATTCCGCACGCGCGGGCGGCGCGGCCGGGCGCATGGGGCGAGCCGGGGCGGCGGGCATCTCCGGCATAGCCGGCATGGCCGGATAAGCGCCGCCGTAGGGCATCGGCATCGGGCCATAACCTTGAGGAATGGGCGGGGGAGCGTAGCCGTAAGGCTGGGCGGAGGCGCCGGCGGCGGCTCCGAGTAAAACGAGGAGCGGCACCAAAGAACGAGACTTCATCGAATTCCTCCTAAATGTTATGTTTTTCGTCGTCCGCCAAGCGTCCTGTCGCCGCCCGGCAGGCTCGGAGCGTGCCAACGGACTCGGGGAAAAGCAAGCCGGTCGGTATAGACTATCCGGCATCGGCAGGACTCGGAATCGCCCGAATCCGGCATATCACCACGAGGGAGGCAAACACCTCATGTCCCTACCGCGCGTCCACTACCGGGTCGTCGGACAAGATGACTATACGTTGGAGATCATTCTGGAGCCCACGGGTGCCTATCGGGTCGACTGCGGCGACCATACCAGCCACAAGCCACGCCAAGGCGCGCTCGACGGGCCTCAGACCCGCGAGATCGCCGCCCTGATCGATGCCTTGGGCGAGCCCCGAGATCACCCGGCACCTGCAGGCGCGACCGGGTTCATCGCCGAACTGATCGTCGGCTCCCCGCCCGATACGCGTGTCTACCGCGTCTGGGAAGGCGAGCTGGCCGAAGAGCCGGACGTCATGGCGCTGATCCGCGCGCTGGAGATCATTTGAGCGGCGCGGCGATCGCCGCGAAGGCCGCGGAAGCCCGTTGCGCGCACTGCAGAACAGCAGGGAGATCCCATCCATGACGCCAACCCGCTGCTTGACCGCCGCGATGCTCGAAGTCGGCATGCGCCACGAGGCGCGCCTGAGCTTCAGCCGCGAGGAGGTCGATCGTTACTGCGCTCTGGTCGGGGATCACAACGCGATCCATCGCGACCTCGACGCGGCACGGGCACGGTTCCCGGATGCTCGGGACATCATCGTCCCGGGCGGACTCGTGCAAACCCGTATCTCCGCCCTCTTCGGGACCGAGTTTCCGGGCGACGGGACGCTCGGCTTGACCTTCTCGCCCGAGCGCCTGCGCCGCCCCCTGTATCCCGGCGACGAGCTGGTCGTAACGCTGGAGGTCGCACGCCTGATCCGTGGCGGAATCGTGGAGATGCGGATCGGTATCGCCGATCCCGAGGGCAACCGCGTCAGCGAGGCAACCGCCAAGGTGGTGGCGCCGGACGCGGCCTATCGGGCTTGGTGGGAGGCGAACATCGCAGGCTGAGGGCGGAGGTTCGGGGTTCGGGTGATTCCCGAAAGGGGCGACCACCCGAGGCCTCGCAGGGGCGATGGGGCGACTTTAGCGCCCGTTGCGCTACCCCGGCGGCCCGGATTTCCACGCCCGAAAATCGCCTCAGAACCCGCCGGGCTCCGGGTGTAACCGTTCCCCGTCGAGGAAGGTCGCAAGATAGCGGGCCGTCTGCTCGGGTGACTGATAAAAGAACCCGTGTCCGCCGCCCTTGATTTGGATCACGGAGGCAGCGGCGATGCGCGTGCCGATGATCCAGGCATTGCGCGGCGGGATGACGACATCCTCGGTACCGGTCATCACGAGTGTCGGGGCGGCGATCTCGGACAGTCTTGGGCAGACGCCGGGCCAGGCGCGGAGTGTGTCGGCCTGGCGCAGCAGATTCGCATCGTCGATCGGTGCCGTGATCGGCGGAAAGACCTGCATCGGGTCCGGGGTCTCCCGCAGCCAGTCGGGCGGGAAGAGATTCTCGAGCATCCGCCGAATGCGCTCCTCGAGCGTCCCGGACATATCCACCAGCCGTCGCCAGACTGCCTCGTGCGGCCAAACCGCCTCCGCGCCGCCGCAGGATGCGGACAAGAGAACGAGCCGCTCGACCGTCTCCGGGTGCGCCAGCGCAAGCTCCTGCGCGATAAAGGATCCCATGGACCAGCCCAGGACGTGCGCGCGGTCGATATCCAGCGCCTGCAGCAAGGCATGGGCATCGGAGGCGAATCGGGCGATCGAATAGTCCTGGTCCGAGGAGGTGCTGTAACCCATGCCGCGATTATCGAAGACGATGACCGGGCGTGTCCGGGCCAGCGCCTCGACGATCGTCGGAGGCCACATCTCCATCAACCCACCGTAGCCCATGATCATGAGCACGGGGACGCCGTCTCGGGACGGCCCGAAGACGCGGTAGGCGATCTCGATATCGTCGATGGACGCGCGTTCGATCATGCTGTCGACTCCGATGAGGTCTGCCGTTTTCGGGTCGGGGCTCGAGATCTCGAATCCCGATTGGTCGGCTCCTGGCTGGTCGGTTACTGACCAGTCGGCCCGGGCATAGACAGCCGCAGCGGCGCAGAGCACGCCGACTGCGGCAAGTACGTAGAAGTCCCCCGACCTCAAGCCGTCACCCCACGAAGCTCGCCCGGGGGCCGGCGCACGATCAGCTCCTGAGTCGGATAGGTAAACTGGATGCCTTCCTCCTGGAACTTGCGATAGATCGCGAGGTTGATGGCCTGTTGGATGTCCATGTAGAGCGTGAAATCAGCGCCGATCACATCGTAGACCACCTCGAAGTCCAGCGAAAAATCACCGTAGGCGGCGAAGTGTGCACGATCGACACGGGTGAACCGCTGGGCCCGAGGGCGCCATCGGAACGCCCGGATCCGCACCGACGACTAATCCTCGTAAGCCGCCGTCTTGCGCGGGCTTGACCCGGATCAGTCTCGACTCGCCGTTTGTTGCGGATCCGCAATTCCGACGGCAGCCGAATGGATCACACTTCCCGTGTTGAACCGCTCGGCCGAAACCGCTCGATCAATCCACTCCGACACCTCACCCGGTCGTCCATCCGGCCGGCCGCGCCTCCTATCACTCGTTTCCGCTCAACCGAGAGATCTGATTTATGTCGTCACAACCCCTGCATATCGTCGTCATCGGCGGCTCCGCTGCCGGCCCCAAGGCCGCCGCCAAGGCCCGTCGGATGGACGAGCATGCCGAGATCACCCTGATCCAGCGCGAGCCGGATCTGTCCATGGCCTCCTGCGGCTTTCCCTACTACGTCGGCGGCACCTTCGACGACCGCAACATGCTCGTCTGCACACCGGCGGGCATCATCCGCGACCCGGCTTTTTACGGCAAGGCCAAGCGCATCCAAGCCTTGGTGCGTACCGAGGCGACCGAGATCGACCGGGTCGCCAAAACCGTCACCTATCGGGATCTGCCGACCGGTGAGCAGTCCACCATCCCTTACGACCGCCTGGTCATCGCCACGGGCGCGACACCGCTGCGCCCCTGCGTGCCGGGCATCGAGCTCGAGGGTGTCACGACGCTGCATTCGATGGCCGATGCCGATGCCTTGCGAGCGGTCCGCGACGACAATAAGGCCACCAAGGCCGTGGTCGTCGGCGGTGGCCTGATCGGGTTCGAGGTCTGCGAGGCCCTGCGGCTCGCCGGGATTCACACGACCGTGATCGAGAAGACCCGACAGATCCTGCCGTTTCTGGATCCCGACCTGTCGAAGCTGGTCGAAAACCACGTCCGCGCGCACGGCCCGGACATCATCGTCGGCAACGGTGTTGCCGAACTGCTCGGGGAGAACGGCAAGCTCGTCGGCGTCAAGCTCGACAACGGCACCGAGCTGCCCTGCGAGGTCGCCGTGATCGCCGTCGGGGTCAGACCCAATGTCAAGCTCGCCCAAGCCGCCGGAATCGAGATCGGCTCGGTCGGAGGCATCCGCGTCAACGAACAAATGCAGACCTCCGACCCGGATATCTATGCCGTCGGCGACTGTGTGGAGTGCACCTCGCTGGTCAGCGGCAAGGCCGTGCGCGCGCCCTACGGCGACCTCGCCAACCTACAGGGACGCGTCGCCGGCCAGAATCTTGTGAACGAGGGCAGCGCCCGCTTCCCCGGTATCATCCAGACCGGCATCTGCAAGATCTTCGATTACGCGGTCGGCTTTACCGGACTCTCGGCCAAGGATGCCCGCGAGGCGGGTTTCGACGACATCGAGACGGCGATCATCTCAGGGCTCGACATCCCCGGCTACATGAGCGGCAAGCTGCTGATCAGCAAGCTCGTCGCCGATCGCAAGACCGGCCGTATCCTCGGCTTCCAATGCATCGGCCCCGGCGATGTGAGCAAGCGCGTGGCGGTCGTCGCCATGGCGATCCGCGGCAAGCTGACCGTGGATGACATGGTCAATGCCGATCTGCCCTATGCGCCGCCCTACTCGCTCGCCATCGATCATGTGATCAGCTCCGCCCAGGTCATGGACAACAAGCTCCAGGGCCGCATGCACGGGCTCTCGGCGAGCGAGGTCAAGCATCGAATCGACACCGGCGCCGACTGCTTCATCCTGGATACCCGCAGCCCCCAGGAGTTCGAGGAGACGCGCCTGGGCATCGGCGAGACCCTGATCCCGCTCGGTGCAATTCGCGATCGACTGGGCGAGCTACCGCAGGACAAGTCCAAGGAGATCATCCTCTACTGCCGGATCTCGCTGCGCGGCTACGAAGCCGCGGCCATCCTCGATGCCCACGGATGGCACAACGTGAAGGTCATGGAAGGCGGTGTTGTCGCCTGGCCATTCCCGAAAGAGAAGTGAGGTCGGCTCTCACACCCACGATCGGGTGGGCGGGGCGGTTGTAGGTCTTCTTCGTGGTCCTGATCTCACTCCATGTCCTGGCCGCGCTCTGGCATCAATACCTGCTCCACGATGGGTCGATCGATCGCATGGTGCCGTGGGGCAAGTTCGCACGTTACGCTTGAGCGAGACGTCAGGGGACCGACCGGGCCCGGGATGGCCTCGGGGCCTGATCGAGGCGCGCCCCGAGGCCAGCCGGAACGACATCGCGTTGGGAGGGTTTCGACCTTGACTCCAATGACCTTCGGGCTCATCGGCGCCATGCTCAGCCCCGAGCTCGCCTGGGCAGCCGACGAGGGCGGTTATCGCCCGGGGTTCCTCCAGATCCTCATCCTGATGGTCGTCACCCTCGGCCCGCTCAAGCTGATCGGCCCCTTCGCCGCCGCGAATCAGACTCTGTCCCTCGCCGATCGGCGCCGCCTGGCGCTCCAGAGCGTGCTCATCGGGACCGTCGCCGTACCCTCGGTGGCGTCATCGGGAGTCTGATCGCAGCCAACTGGGGCCTCTCCACGCCCATCCTCACGGTCACGGCGGACCTCATCTTCTTTCTCGTCGCCCTGCGCGCCGTACTCGCGCAATACGGCCCCCCGAGCACTGACGAACCGTCGCCCCGTGGCGCGCCGTCCCCCTTTGCCACCTGTTTCCCGTCCTCGTCACACCCGATGGAATCGCGGGGGGTCGTGGCCCTGGTGTCGCTCTTCCACCAGGACATCCCGAGGCTGATCGAGGCGGTCGTCGCGGTGCTCGCCGTCATGGCGATGAATCTGGTCACCATGCTCTTCGTCCATGTCTTCACCGGACCCGCACTTGGCGTCTGCTCCTGATGACAGGCGCCATCTTCAGGGTCCTCCAGGTCCCGCTCGCCATCCGCATCCTCGCCGTTGGGCTCCACGACCTCATCGTCCCCTTGATCCGGGGTTGATCGCACCGGATCTGGGGTGTTCGGCACCCAGCTCACTGCGCTGCCCCTGTTGGCGCCGAGCAAGCGCCATCTGAAAGGCCGCCGCGACCGGAGCGAGCCTAAAACAAGGTGACCAACCGCAATGAAACCACGCTGGCCCCAGGAAGGTCCGGGCTCAATCCAGGCTCAGGGATGTAGGTGAAAGCCGCGATCGCCGTGAACGTCCAATAGTTCGCCGGCGGGCCAATGGTGAAATTCGCCGTGTAGGCTGTTTGAAACATCAACTCGCTGGGGGCGAAACCCATCGAGGTATTCAGCTCAGATTGCGCGACACCGAAGCTCACCGTGTCCTGCGATCGCCCAGGGACCAAGCCAGCCGCAGTGAGTCCGGCGCCATAGTAGGTATTGACCGGAGCCGCGTGAGATCCCGTGTGTCCGTACTGCAGATATCCGACCAGACCGGAACTGTCGACATTCGGACGCTGGTACCAGAGTCGTTGATTCGCGAACGCATAATAACCATTCGCACCATTTTCGACCGACATCGTTGGTGTATACGGCCTTGATCATCGATTGGTCCA